>NZ_JACVBK010000001.1:0-1018276 GCF_014852325.1 Pseudomonas sp. PDM01 | reverse complement strand
AGACAGGTATTACAGATACACCGCAGTGTCCAATTCGCCGGCAAGTCGGGTCGCCGCATCGCTGGCTCCTACAAGTGGTGTGTTGTATCAGAGGCTGGATTTCTGGATGACCTGCAAACTCATCTGCTCCAGCAGTTTGTTCATGTGAATGAACTGCGCGAAGCGTTTGTCCTGGGTCTGACCATGGAAGAAGCGGTAGTAGATCTGCTGCACGATGCCGGCCAGGCGAAACAGGCCGTAGGTGTAGTAGAAGTCGAAGTTGTCGATCTGGATGCCGGCGCGTTGGGCGTAGTAATCGACGAACTCGCGGCGGGTCAGCATGCCCGGGGCGTGGCTCGGCTGGCGGCGCATCATTTGTACTGGGGCCGGGTCGCCGGCTTCGATCCAGTAGGCGAGGGTGTTGCCCAGGTCCATCAGCGGATCGCCGAGGGTGGTGAGTTCCCAATCGAGTACGCCGATGATCTGCATCGGGTTGTTCGGGTCGAGGATCACGTTATCGAAGCGGTAGTCGTTGTGCACGATGCTTGAGGTCGGGTGATCGGCCGGCATTTTGTCGTTGAGCCAGGCTTTGACCACGTCCCATTGCGGGGCGTCCGGGGTCAGGGCTTTTTCGTAGCGATCGCTCCAGCCTTTGATCTGCCGCGCCACATAACCTTCGGGTTTGCCCAGATCACCGAGGCCATAGGCCTTGTAGTCGACCTGGTGCAGTTCAACGAACTTGTCGATGAAGCTCTTGCACAGGGCTTCGGTTTTCGCCGAATCCAGGCCCAGTTCCGGCGGCAGTTCGGAGCGCAGGATGATCCCGTTGACCCGTTCCATCACATAGAACTCGGCACCGATTACCGATTCGTCAGTGCAGTGCACGTAGGCTTTGGGGCAGTACGGAAAACCGTCGCGCAGTTGATTGAGGATGCGGAATTCGCGACCCATGTCGTGGGCGGACTTGGCCTTGTGGCCAAACGGTGGCCGACGCAGGACAAATTCCTGTTCGGGGTATTCCAGCAGGTAGGTGAGGTTCGACGCACCGCCGGGAAACTGGCTGATTTGCGGCAAACCGCTGAGGCCCGGAATGTGGGCCTTGAGGTACGGATCGATCAGGCTGGCATCGAGTTCTTCGCCGGAGCGGATACGGGTGGACTGGTCAGTAAGCGCCATGCTTATCCCTTCTGCTTATTCTGGAGGCCTGAGACTATTGGCTAATCTAATGTGCACACCCGGCACCGACAACCACGATCAGTCCTTATAGGTGAGCGTGTTGCCGGGCAATCATTGCTTTTGATACACCTGTTTGAATGTTGTCACAGCGCTGCCTGATTCGCATTGGCTGGCAGGGCGACTGGGGTGAGCACCGGTTCACCGGAAAAGAACGCCATCAGGTTGCGCCCGACCAGTTCGACCGTGCCCTGGGTCGCTTCCGGAGACAGTCCCGCGACGTGCGGCGTGAGGATGACATTGCTCAAGACTTTCAAGGCCTCAGGCACCTGAGGTTCGTGGTCGAAGACATCCAGTGCCGCGCCGGCAATGCGTCGCTGTTCCAGTGCGCCGATCAGATCGGCGGTTACCACGACACTGGCCCGAGCGATGTTGACGAGAAAACCGTTGGGACCCAGCGCGTCCAGCACCGGGCGATTGATCAGGTTTCGGGTGCCGATTCCGCCGGGCGTGGCCACCACCAGGAAATCCGTGACGCGGGCCAGTTCGGTCGGTGTCGAACAGAAGCTGTACGGCACATCGCTGCGATGCTGGCGGTTGTGGTAGCTGACCGTCATGTCGAAACCGTTGGCCGCGCGCCTGGCGATGGCCATGCCGACGGCGCCGAGGCCGAGGATGCCCAGGCGTTTGCCGGCGAGGGAAGGGCGCATGATCTTCGGCCACTCGCCCCGTCTTACGGCGGCGTCGCAGCGCGGGATATCACGCACCAGCGAGAGCAGCATCGCCATCGCATGGTCGGCGACCGAAGACGCGTTGACGCCGGCGCCGTTGGTGACGGTCAGGCCCCGGTCGGCGGCGGCTTGCAGGTCGACGTGTTCGTAGCCGGCACCGATCACGCAAATGATCTTCAGCGCCGGCAGCGCGGCTATTTCGTCAGCGTACAAACCTAACGGGCCACGGGTCAGGACCGCATCGATCCGGGCGCCGTGGGTGGCAATGGCCTCGGCGCGTTCGGCGGGGGTCGGTGCCAGAATCAGGTGAAACCCCTGATGCTCCAGAATCGGCAAGTAATCATTGATTGTTTCAACCAGTACCAGAACGGTTGCGGGCATGCTGGGCTCCTGTGACTTGAAAATCCCTAGAGATTGCTGGCTTCAAAGTGCATTGGCAACGATCAAGGTCGCAGCGCTACCAGATGATCATAGCGGAACAGGAGGGAGAGGTTATGGCGCTGTCAAAAAGCTGCGCGCCGCGTCCAGAATCTCATCGGACAATGGTTCGCCACGGGTGGCG
Source organism: Pseudomonas sp. PDM01 (assembly GCF_014852325.1). Taxonomy (NCBI): domain Bacteria; kingdom Pseudomonadati; phylum Pseudomonadota; class Gammaproteobacteria; order Pseudomonadales; family Pseudomonadaceae; genus Pseudomonas; species Pseudomonas sp. PDM01. The sequence goes on along the minus strand of NZ_JACVBK010000001.1, from coordinate 1,015,831 downwards.
CGGGCCAGCGTCAGGGCGCCGACCATCAAGGAGAACTGCACCAGCGCCTGCTGTCGATCGCGTTCGTCATCGCCAGTGTCCATCAGGGGGGCGAACGTGTTGAGCAACGAGTCGAGACCTTCCATGAACGTTTGGCGCAGGCCGCTTTCGGCGGCTTCGTGGCACATGTCACCGGCAAACGCCGTCACCGGGCAGCTGTCGCCCGGATTATCGCGGCTGGCTGCCGACAGGTAGGGTTTGATCAAGGCCTGACGAGCGGCGTTCTTGTCTTCATTGGCGGCGATCCAGTCTTTCCAGCGGTCTGCCGATTGCTGGAATGCGCGGCCACTGGCCTCCTGGGCCAAGGCTTCCTTGGACTCGAAATGCCCATAGAAACCGCCATGGGTCAGGCCTGCTGCCGCCATGACGTCGATGACGCTGATGCCATGCACGCCCCGTTCGCGAAACAGCCGCGTGGCCGCCTCGACGATAATCTCGCGGTTGAGTTCGGCTTGTTTGCGGGAAACACGGGGCATTGGCGGCTCACATAGATAAAGGATGGCGATCAGAGGGCGTACTGGGCAATTCCGTTGCCGAACGACCAGTTCTCTTTTTTCACTTCGACCAGATTAATGAAAACGTCCTCGAGGCGCACCGCCAGTTCAGCGTTAAGGCTCTCGGCGATGGTTTTATAGAGCAGTTTTTTCTGCTCGACGGTGCGGCCTTCGCTCAGGGTGATCTGAATCACCACCAGTTTGTCGCTGCGGTCGATCCCCAGGTACTGCGGGTCAAAGATGAAGTGCTGCTCGTCGTGTTCGGCGAGGATCTGGAAATTATCGTTTTCCGGCACGCCGATGGCGCTGTGCATGGCGGCGTAGATCAACTGCCCGATGCGTTTGGCGTGGGTGGGGTCCTGATGCTTTTTGATGTCGATGCGAACCAGTGGCATGGAAGGTCTCCGGAAGGGATGCGGGTTTACTTAAAATACATGATGGCAAACCTTTATCAAGTCGAAGCTGGCTTTGGCGATGAAGCGTTTGTGCGTGATTGAGGCTCAACCGAAATTGTAGGAGCCGGCTTGCCGGCGAAAGATTTTGGATATTGCGGTTTTCTTCCGTCCGCCATCGCTGGCAAGCCAGCTCCTACAGGGTTGTGTTCGCTGCAGATTTGCTGATCCGCACAACCATTCCTCAGCTAAGTCTTTGCTTCTGTTCATTAATCCCGGAGAATCGCGCCCCTGTTTCGGCCAGGGCGCTGCCTGTCGGATTTTTCCGACTCGTCCTGGCCGGGTAGCAACTGACCGGAATGTGGAGATCCCACCGGATGAATGATCAGGCCAATAGCGTTAACGAACGCTATGTAGCGGCGAACCCTGTCAGCCTTGAGGGCTGGAATCGTCATGACACCACCTGGATGCTCGGCCTGTTTGGCACGGCCATCGGGGCCGGCACCCTGTTTTTGCCGATCAATGCGGGTCTGGGCGGTTTCTGGCCGTTGCTGGTCCTGGCGCTGCTGGCGTTCCCCATGACGTTTTACGCGCACCGTGGCCTGACCCGCTTCGTGTTGTCCGGTCGTGAAGGCGCGGACATCACAGAAGTGGTGGAAGAGCATTTCGGCATCAAGGCCGGTGCGCTGATCACCTTGCTGTACTTCTTCGCGATCTTCCCGATCCTGCTGATTTACAGCGTGGCCCTGACCAACACCGTGGGCAGTTTCCTTGAGCATCAACTGCACATCATGCCGCCACCGCGCGCCGTGCTGTCGTTTGTGCTGATCCTCGGCCTGCTGGCGGTGGTGCGTTGCGGCGAGCAGGTGATCGTCAAGGCGATGAGCCTGATGGTGTATCCGTTCATCGTGGCGTTGCTGTTTCTGGCGGTGTTCCTGATTCCGCACTGGAACGGCGGCATCCTCACCACGGCATCGACGCTGCCTGAGCCGTCGGCGCTGCTGCACACCTTGTGGCTGGCGATCCCGGTGATGGTGTTCTCGTTCAACCACTCGCCGATCATCTCGGCGTTCGCGGTGGACCAGAAGCGTCGCTACGGCGACCACGCGGAAGAGCGCAGCTCGCAGATTCTGTCCCGCGCCCATGTGTTGATGGTGGTGATGGTGTTGTTCTTCGTGTTCAGTTGCGTGCTGACCCTGTCGCCGGCGCAACTGGCGGAAGCGAAGGCGCAGAACCTGTCGATCCTGTCGTACCTGGCCAACCACTTCAGCAACCCGACCATCGCGTTTGCGGCGCCGTTGATTGCGTTTGTGGCGATTTCCAAGTCGTTCCTCGGGCATTACATCGGTGCCAGTGAAGGTCTGAAAGGCCTGATCGTGAAGAGTGGCAAGCGTCCGGCAGCCAAGACGCTGGACCGTATGACCGCGGCGTTCATGCTGGTGGTGTGCTGGATTGTGGCGACGCTGAATCCGAGCATTCTGGGGATGATCGAGACCCTCGGTGGCCCGATCATTGCGGCGATTCTGTTCCTGATGCCGATGTATGCGATCCGCAAGGTGCCGGCGATGGCACGTTTCCGTGGTCAAGCGTCGAATGTGTTTGTGACGGCGGTTGGTTTGGTGGCTATTTCGGCGTTGATTTATTCGCTGAGCGCTTGATTGTTGTTGTTTGCTTGATTGGTTGAGATGACGGCTGATCCGCTTTGCGGGTTGGCCGTTTTTTTTGTGCGCTGGTTTTTTGAGGGGGGGCATATCCGTTGCTGCGGTCACGGCTGCTAATGGTTTCGCCCTTACGGCGAGTCACTTGGAGAAGCGCCAAGTAACCAAGCGCTCTTGCCCCTTTCGTTCGGTGGCTCGCTAATGCTCGCCATACCCTCGCTCCGGTCCTGCTCCGTGGGCCCGCCGCCATCGGCCATCCATGGCCGGGGGCGGCTAACCCGGCATCCATGCCGGGTTGCCCACTGCGCAGAACCTGCGCTCGGCCTCTCGAGGGGGCGCTCAGATCAAAAGCGGAAGGCGAGCTAACGCTCGGCCTGATGAGTGGTGGAAATCAAAAGCGCATGGAATTCCCTGTAGGAGCCGGCTTGCCGGCGAAAATCGTCTGGACAACGCGTTCATTCAGACAGCCCTCGTTATCGTTGACGCCCATCGCCAGCAAGCTGGCTCCTACAATTTTGAGTCGTGTGAACCCAATCCCCGTGTAGGAGCCGGCTTGCTGGCGATAGCGTCCATCCAATCAATAAATTCGTCGACTGACCCACCGCCATCGCCAGCAAGCCGGCTCCTACAGGGGATCGGTGTACATGTCCGGAATGAGTGAGCGCATCAGAGAAGGACAACGCGTACACAAAATGAGCCAGGTCGGCTTTCAGGCCGCCTCGGCGGCTGTGGCGGTAGTCGCCCCCTCGAGAGGCCGAGTGGAGGTTCTGCGCAGTGGGCAACCCGGCATGGATGCCGGGTTAGCCGCGCACGGCCAAGGATGGCCGATCGCGGCGGGCCCACGGAGCAGGACCGGAGCGAGGGCATGCCGAGCCTTAGCGAGGCACCGAACGAAAGGGGCAAATGCCCTTTGGTTACTTTGGGGCTTTTCCAAAGTGACTCGCTGTAAAAGCGAAACCATTAGCGGCCGTTACCAAAAAAACGGATATACACACGGCCAGCGTTTTTATGGCATGGCACCTGATCCAGAACACCTGTCCCCAAGGATAAACAGCTAAGCTGCGGCTGCATCGGCGCGCCGTAAAGCGCCGTCTCTGGAGACGCTACATGGCTCGTACCCCCGGCGCATCGGCGCAACCCCGTGCCGATACACCTGACCGTTGGCTGGATGTACTGGCCGGCCTGTCGATTGCCGGGTTGTTGCTGCCCGAGGCGGTCGCCTATTCCAGCATTGCCGCGTTGCCGCCACAGGCCGGGGTGATTGCCTTGTTTGCCGGGCTGCTGTGTTACGGACTGTTCGGCACCAGCCGGTTCGCCATCGTGTCCGCGACCTCGTCGTCAGCGGCCGTTCTGGCTGCCGCCACCGCCGCGCTGGCCAATGGCGATCCGGCCTTGCGTATGAGTCTGGCGATCGGCCTGGTGCTGATGACCGGAGGTTTCTTCCTGTTGGCCGGGTTATTCAAGCTCGGCAGCGTCACCTCATTCATCGCCAAACCGGTGCTGCGCGGCTTTGCAGTGGGGCTGGCCGTGACCATCATCCTCAAACAAGTGGCGAGCATCGTCGACGTCCACTTGAGCACCGGCAACCTGATCCGTTTCCTGCCGCAACTGCTGGAGCAGTGGCCGCAGTGGAATAAAGTCGGGGCATTGGTCGGGGCGGTGGCGTTGCTGGTGTTGTGGCTGTGCGCGCGGGTCAGGCGTTTGCCTGGCGGTTTGCTGGTGGTGACGCTCGGCATCGCGGCGGGCCAATGGCTGAACCTGCCAGCCTACGGGGTCAAGCTGATCGGCGTCATCGATCTGAGCCTCGAAGTGCCGCAGCTCCCGGTGTTGCCGTTCACTGACTGGTTGCGCTTGGGTGAACTCGCGTTCGCCATGGTGATGATCCTGTATGCCGAGTCTTACGGCTCGATCAGCTCGTTTGCGCTCAAACACGGCGACCGGGTGTCTTCCAACCGCGATCTGCTGGCCCTCGGTGCGGCCAATCTTTTATCGGGACTGTTTCATGGCATGCCCGCAGGCGCTGGTTATTCTGCGACATCGGCCAATGAAGCGGCGGGGGCCGGTTCGCGTCTGGCCGGGATTGTGGCGGCCGGGGTGGTACTGCTCATCGTCCTGACGGTGTTGCCGTGGATCGCCCTGACTCCCGAGCCGGTGCTGGCTGCCATCGTCATTCATGCCTTGGCCCGTGGCTTGAGCCTGCAACCGTTGGGCCGGTATTTCATCTGGCGTCGCGACCGCCTGCTGGTGATTTGCGCGGTGGCAGCAGTGCTGGTGCTGGGCGTGCTGGACGGCTTGCTGCTGGCAGTGGCGATCAGCGTGGTGCTGATGCTCAAGCAGATGTCGTCGGCGGACATCCAGGTGTTGGGGCAAATGGCCGGAGGTCACGATTTTATTGACCTGCAACGACATCCCGACGCGAAGGAAATCCCCGGTGTGCTGATCGTGCGGCCCAGCGAGGCGCTGTTTTTCGCCAATGTGGAGCGCATTCTCGGTGGTGCATTGCGCCTGGCGAGGCACGCGGAGCCGCCGGTGCATACGGTTATCCTCAGTCTCGAAGAGTCGCCCGATCTGGACGGCACCAGCATCGAAGCGCTGGAAGCGTTCTTTTTGCAGGTGCGTGCCGAGGACAAACTGCTGATCCTGGCGCGGCTCAAGCATCAGGCAAAAGCGGCGCTGTCGAAGTTGCCGGCGCAGGAACTGGAGCAGGTGATTCTCAGCGGCCTGAGTGTCGATGTTGCCGTCCAGCAAGCCCTTAAGCTATCCGCATAACCCTGTGGGAGCGAGACCGGCTTGCCGGCGATAGCGGAGGATCAGTCAACATCGATATGAATGTACTACCGCTATCGCGAGCAGGCTCGCTCCCACAGGGGATTGGTGCAAACCTTTCGGGCATAAAAAAACGCCGCTCATCTCACGATGGGCGGCGTTTTTTACAGCGTTGTAACGTTAGGCTTGAACGACCGGGATATTGGCGTTCGCAGCAACTTCACGGAACTCGGCGATCTGGTCGAAGGACAGGTAGCGGTAAACATCAGCCGCCATGCTGTCGATCTTGCCAGCGTATTCCATATACTCCTCGACGGTCGGCAGGCGACCCAGGATGGACGCAACGGACGCCAGCTCGGCCGAAGCCAGGTAGACGTTCGCGCCGTCACCCAGACGGTTCGGGAAGTTACGGGTCGAAGTCGACACAACAGTCGAGTTCGGCTCTACACGTGCCTGGTTACCCATGCACAGCGAGCAGCCTGGCATTTCCATGCGTGCGCCAGCCTTGCCGTAGATGCCGTAGTAGCCTTCTTCGGTCAGTTGGTGAGCGTCCATCTTGGTCGGCGGCGACAGCCACAGACGGGTTGGCAGCTGACCCTTGACCTGATCAAGCAGTTTACCGGCAGCGCGGAAGTGACCGATGTTGGTCATGCACGAACCGATGAACACTTCGTCGATCTTCTCGCCAGCAACGCTGGACAGCAGACGGGCGTCGTCCGGATCGTTCGGCGCGCAGAGCACAGGCTCTTTGATGTCGGCCAGGTCGATTTCGATGACTTCAGCGTATTCGGCGTCAGCATCGGCAACCATCAACTCTGGGTTGGCAACCCAGGCTTCCATCGCTTGAGCGCGACGTTCCAGGGTACGTGCATCGCCGTAGCCTTCGCCGATCATCCAGCGCAGCAGGGTGATGTTGGAGTTCAGGTACTCGGTGATCGACTCTTTCGACAGCTTGATGGTGCAACCGGCAGCCGAACGTTCAGCCGAGGCGTCGGACAGCTCGAAAGCCTGTTCGATGCTCAGGTTGTCCAGGCCTTCGATTTCCAGGATGCGGCCGGAGAAGGCGTTCTTCTTGCCTTTCTTCTCGACAGTCAGCAGGCCAGCCTGAATCGCGAAGTAAGGAATGGCGTGAACCAGGTCGCGCAGGGTGACGCCCGGTTGCATTTTGCCTTTGAAGCGCACCAGGATCGATTCCGGCATGTCCAGCGGCATAACGCCAGTGGCGGCGGCGAACGCTACCAGACCGGAACCGGCCGGGAACGAAATGCCCATCGGGAAACGGGTGTGCGAGTCACCACCGGTACCGACGGTGTCCGGCAGCAGCATGCGGTTCAGCCAGCTGTGGATGATGCCGTCGCCCGGACGCAGGGAAACGCCGCCGCGGGTCATGATGAAGTCTGGCAGGGTGTGGTGGGTGGTCACGTCGATCGGCTTAGGGTAAGCCGCGGTGTGGCAGAAGGACTGCATTACCAGATCGGTCGAGAAGCCCAGGCACGCCAGGTCTTTCAGTTCGTCACGGGTCATCGGACCGGTGGTGTCCTGAGAGCCGACGGTGGTCATTTTCGGTTCGCAGTAGGTGCCAGGACGAACGCCTTTGCCTTCTGGCAGACCGCACGCCTTGCCGACCATTTTCTGTGCCAGGGTGTAGCCCTTGCCGGTGTCGACAGGTGCTTCAGGCAGTTTGAACAGATCGGTAGGGCCCAGGCCCAGTTCAGCACGAGCCTTGTCGGTCAGACCGCGACCGATGATCAGCGGAATACGGCCGCCGGCACGAACTTCGTCCAACAGGACCGGGGTCTTCATTTCGAAGGTGGTCAGGACTTCGTCGGTGCCGTGTTTGCAGACTTTGCCAGCATGCGGGTACAGGTCGATCACGTCGCCCATGTTCATGTTGGTAACGTCGAATTCGATCGGCAGTGCGCCGGCATCTTCCATGGTGTTGTAGAAGATCGGAGCGATTTTGCTGCCGAAGCAGAAACCGCCGGCACGCTTGTTCGGCACGTAAGGAACGTCGTCGCCGAAGAACCACAGCACCGAGTTGGTGGCGGATTTACGCGAAGAACCGGTACCGACCACGTCACCGACGTAGGCGATAGGGAAGCCTTGACCGCGCATTTCTTCGATCTGCTTCATCGGGCCGGTGACACCCTGGACGTCAGGCACGATGCCTTCGCGGGCCATTTTCAGCATGGCGAGGGCGTGCAGCGGGATGTCCGGGCGGGACCAGGCGTCCGGAGCAGGGGACAGGTCGTCGGTGTTGGTTTCGCCGGTGACCTTGAACACGCGCAGGCTGATCTTGTCGGCCAGGACAGGGCGGTTGCGGAACCACTCGCCGTCAGCCCAGGACTGGATCACGCCTTTGGCGTGTTCGTTGCCGTTGCGGGCTTTTTCCGCGACGTCGTGGAACGCATCGAACATCAGCAGGGTGTGCTTGAGCTGAGCGGCAGCGACAGCAGCCAGTTCGGCGTTGTCGAGCAGGTCAACCAGGGTCACGATGTTGTAGCCGCCCTGCATGGTGCCGAGCAGTTCTACAGCGCGTTTCTTGTCGATCAGAGGGGAAGTGGCTTCGCCTTTGGCCAGGGCAGACAGGAAACCTGCCTTTACATAGGCCGCTTCGTCCACGCCAGGCGGAATGCGATTGGTGATCAGGTCAACGAGGAAAGCTTCTTCGCCAGCCGGGGGATTCTTCAGCAGCTCAACCAGGCCTGCAGTTTGTTCGGCGTTAAGCGGCTGGGGAACGATACCCAGTGCTGCACGCTCTTCGATATGTTTGCGGTAGGCTTCAAGCACAGTTATTACCCTCATCAGTGGTCCCAAATGGGTGTCCGGGACGCTCATCCCGAAATTGCCGTACTCATGCGCTGCGTGGCGTTGTGGGCCACTTAGCCAGAATTACCGACAATTCCTTACAGAAGCTGCTTTCAAAGTTTTACGCCTGCAGAACGGGGAGCTGATGAGGGTTGGCGTTGGGCTTTTCCCCGCTGGAAAAACCCTTCGCCAACACCGCTCTGAAGGAACGACTGTGCTCGTGACGCTTTGAAAACAGCTTCTAACGGACATTGGCGCCTTAAAAGGCTGGCTGATTCTACGGCAAAAAAAATTTAAAGGTAAGTTGGGCTCTCAACTTTGAGGGGTGATGAATGTTAGACAAAGGGCTAACATGCCCGCCTGTTCTGCTTTCCCGTGCTTTGTTGACCTATGCCCAATCAGACCATCAAGACCCCCTGCGTCGGCCTTTGCTCCACTGTTTACGGTGACTTGGTCTGCCGTGGCTGCAAGCGTTTCCACCATGAAGTGATCAACTGGAACGGTTACAACGAGGAGGAAAAACGCGCGGTATGGCTGCGGCTGGAGCAACTGTTGTCCCAGGTGATGGCCAGCAAACTGGAGGTTTTCGATCCCCAGCGCCTGCGTCTGCAACTGGAGCAGCGCAAGATTCGCTTCGTGCCGCATCAGTCGGAATATTGCTGGGCCTATCAGTTGATCGCCCGAGGCGCGCGGGTGATCAACAATCTGGAAGCCTACGGGATGGTGTTGATGCCGGAGTTTCGCGACTGGAACCTGCCGGAGCTGCGGGATGCGATTGATCGGGAGTTCTTTTTGCTCTCCGAGGCGCATTACCAGCGTTACATCGCGCCCGGGTTCCTCAAGGAAGCGTTCGGTGGTTAACCTTTAAAAGCTTCGCGGGCAAGCCTCGCTCCTACAGGTGAACACGTAACCCTGTAGGAGCGAGGCTTGCCCGCGAAGGCGCCCTGATGGGCACCGCAAATCTCAATGATGAGACACCATCTCTTCCAGATGATCCTCAATTTCCTGCGGCTTCAACACCAGCACATCGCTCTCCACCGCATCCAACACCACCTCCGCCGTATTGCCGATCAACGCGCCGGATATCCCGGACCGCGCCACCGTGCCAATCACGGTCACCGATGCGCCCAACGTGTGGGCCATGTACGGAATCAACACATCCGCCGGACCTTCCGCGATATGCAGGTGCTCATTGTCAATGTCGAACTCGGCTTGAAACGCTATGCACTGTTCGCGGTAACGCGCCTCGATGGTTTCGCTGAGCTGCAACGTAGGGTCCGCCGCCGACAGCATCGGTGAAGGATGAGCGCTGACCACATGCAGATGCGCCTTGGCCAGACTGGCGATGTCATAACCGTGATCGATGATGATGTTGTGCAGGTGACGGTGTTCGTCATCGGTATTGCCGACATCAATCGCCGCCAGGACCACACCGCCTGCCCAGGGTTTCGAGGTTTTCACCAGCAGCACCGGAGTCGGACAGTAACGCAGCAGTTTCCAGTCCGCCGGGGTCAGCAGGGCTTTTTTCAATGAGCTGTCGGGGTAATGCTGCTTGATCACCAGCCCGCAACCTTCGGCTTGCTGCACATCGACGATGGTTTCGTGCAGGCTTTCGTTCCACGCCTGCTCGGTGGTCACGCTGTAGCCATCCGCGAGCAGTGCTGCCTTGAGCACGCCAAGCATGCCGCTATGGTCATGCTTGCGGTCGCACACCAGCAGATGCAGATGAGCCTGGGTTACCCCGGCAATCAGCTTGGCCCGTTTGAGCGCCAGGCTTTCCGAGTGTTCGGGTTCGATGACCACCAGAATGCTGCGAATGGCTTGCATGATCGGGATCTCCAGAGGGAAAAAAAGCATGGCGTTGCACAACTATAGTTGCTGGTCGCGCATCCGGGACTTGATACATATCAACGGTCGTGGCTGGTGGTCTGGCGGCGGGCCGGTATAATCGGCGCCCTTCGTTTTGAACCTTTATGTCCGTGAGCCCCATGATCCTTCCCGAAATTCACGAGTTCCTCGGTTGTCGCACCCCGGACGGCTGGGTCCAGGCCGCACTGGCCGATCAGGAAACCTTGCTGATCGACCACAAGAACTGCGAATTCAAGGCGGCCAGCACGGCATTGAGCCTGATCGCCAAGTATCACTCCCACGTCGATCTGATCAACCTGATGTCGCGGCTCGCCCGGGAAGAGCTGGTGCACCACGAACAAGTCATGCGCCTGATGAAGAAGCGCAAGATCGAGCTGCGCCAGCTGTCGGCCGGGCGGTACGCCTCTGGCTTGCGCAAAGTAGTGCGCAGCCATGAACCGGTCAAGCTGGTCGATACCCTGGTAGTCGGTGCGTTTATCGAAGCCCGCAGCTGCGAGCGGTTCGAGGCGTTGGTGCCGCATCTGGACGAGGAACTGGGCAAGTTCTACTTCGGTCTGCTGAAAAGCGAGGCGCGGCACTTCCAGGGTTACCTGAAACTGGCCTACCAGTATGGTGACGCCAAGGACATCGCTCAGGTGATCGAGCGGGTCCGCGCTGCCGAGCAGGAACTGATCGAATCGCCGGACGTGGAATTCCGCTTTCACAGCGGTGTTCCAGCCGCCGCATAACCCGTAGGAGCACGGCTTGCCGGCGAAGGCGTCCTTGAGATCGCCTTCGCCGGCAAGCCGTGCTCCTACAGTTAGTTGCGATCTTTTGCAGCGCAATTGTTAAAAACTCTTAAGAGTATGAAAGATCATTGAAAACCGGCCCCAGAGGCCGGTTTTTGCTGCCTGCAATCGCCGCCCCGACGCTGATTGACGCCATAATGCCGCCCACTTCACACAAGAGTTGGCACGCGTTCGTTATGGATAACCTGGGTTTTGGCAAAGTTCTGCTGGTGGAAGACGACGAAAGGCTTGCCGGGCTGATCGCGCACTTCCTGTCCCAACATGGCTTTGAAGTGTTACAGGTGCATCGCGGCGACCTCGCGTTGGCCGCGTTCCTCGACTTCAAACCGAAAATCGTTGTACTCGACCTGATGCTGCCGGGCCAGAGTGGCCTGCACGTGTGTCGCGAAATTCGCAGCGTGTCCGATACGCCGATCGTCATCCTCACCGCCAAGGAAGACGACCTCGATCACATCCTCGGCCTGGAATCCGGCGCCGACGACTATGTGATCAAGCCGATCAAGCCGCCGGTATTGCTGGCCCGTCTGCGTGCGTTGCAACGCCGGCAAACGCCGGACAGCACAGTCTGCAGCTCGCTGGAATTCGGCCATCTGAGCATCGACCGCAGCTGTCGCGAAGTGCGCCTGGCGGGTGAGGGCATCGAGCTGACCACCATGGAATTCGAATTGCTGTGGTTGCTGGCCAGCGCGGCGGGCAAGATTTTGTCCCGCGACGATATCCTCAACCGCATGCGCGGGATCGCCTTCGACGGCCTCAACCGCAGCGTCGACGTCTACATCAGCAAGTTGCGCGGCAAGCTCAAGGACAACCCGCGTGAACCGGTGTGCATCAAGACCATCTGGGGCAAGGGTTACCTGTTCAATCCGTTCGCGTGGGAGCTGTAAATGCTGCGGTTATTTCTCGGTCTGTTTGTGATGATGACGGTTGGCCTGGTACTGGGGTTGCAAACTGTCGAGCGCACGTTCGATGCGCTGCTCGCAGGTCAAATGCAGAGCTACAACCGCGAGGCGGTGCGTGGTCAGGCCTGGTCGCTGGTGGAGCAGTTGCGCGGCCTGGACGGTCCGGCGCGGGAACGCCAATTGGAAACCGTGCGCCCTCACTACGGTTTGAGCTTGAGCCTGGTCGAAACGGATCAACTGGCCCTGACCGATCAGGAAAAAGCCGAGTTGGCCCAAGGCCTGCTGGTGCTGCGTGACAAGTACACGCAGTTCATCTCGCGCATTGACGACGGTTCGCAGTTGCTCAGCATCAAGCTGCCGGCCGAGCCGAGCCTGATGCCGTTCTACATTGCCGCGGCCTATTTGATGATCGCGGTGATGATCGGTTTCGTGTTGTTATTCTGGGTGCGCCCACACTGGCGAGATCTGGAGAAACTGCGCCTCGCCGCCGAACGCTTTGGCGACAACAACCTGTCGGCGCGAATCCAGCTGTCCAAGCGCTCGAACATTCGCGACTTGTCCGAGCATTTCAACCTGATGGCTGCGCGCATCGAAGGCCTGATCGCCAATCAGCGTGAGCTGACCAACGCGGTATCCCATGAATTGCGCACGCCGATTGCCCGGCTGTCGTTCGAACTCGATCAGCTCAAGCAACAATCCGATCCGAGCCAGCGTCGCGAACTGATTGCCGACATGTACGCCGACCTCGGCGAGTTGGAAGAAATGGTCTCGGAGCTGCTGACCTACGCCAGCCTTGAGCGCGGCGCTACGGTCATTACCCGGGAGAATATTCAGGCCAACAGTTGGCTCGACAGCGTGGTCGGCAGCGTGGCGCTGGAAGCCGAGGCGGCCGGGGTGCAACTGCTGATTGTCGTGTGTCGGGTCGATGAGGTGCGCATCGAGCCGCGCTTCATGGCGCGCGCGGTGATCAACCTGCTGCGCAATGCCATTCGCTATGCAGAAGAGCGAGTGGAAGTGTCGTTGGTGCGCACCGGGGATCATTACGAAGTCCAGGTCAACGACGACGGGCCGGGCGTGCCGGTGGACGGGCGGGAGAAAATCTTCGAACCGTTCTCGCGCCTGGACGCCAGTCGGGATCGCCGCACGGGTGGCTTCGGCCTGGGCCTGGCCTTGGTGCGGCGGGTGTCGCAGTCTCATGGCGGGCAAGTGCAAGTGGCGGATTCGCCGTGGGGCGGGGCGTCGTTTCGCATGACTTGGGTGCATCAGGATTAGATGTGTGTTGCTCTTGCGGACCCCTTCGCGGGCAAGCCTCGCTCCTACAGTTTGTACGCGTACCGTGTAGGAGCGAGGCTTGCCCGCGAAGGGGCCTTCAGCAACACCCTCAAATCAAAAGCTGTAAACGACCTGCCCAGCCACCGAAGTCTGCAAGCGACGCTCGACAATCGGACTGTCCGCCGCTTTACCACCCAGGTACTGCACCGCCAGCACCGTGGTAAAACTCCATTCATCGTTGATCGGCAGCGACCAGGTCAAATCCGCCCCCCGACTCACCAGGCCACCTTTGGTGTCATACGCCTTGAACTTGCTGCGCGATGCCTGAGCGCTGCTCACGCCATACCAGGTGCGCATGTAATTGCTGTCGCCGAACTGACTGTTCAGGCTGCCGACGACCTTGCCGTAGTCACCTTCATAAAACGGCGCGCTGATGCTCAGTTTCAATCGGTTCCAGGCTGAGCCGGTGTCGTGTTCGTCCTCGTCTTCTTCAAGCGCATGTTCATAACTGGCGCCGAGAATGATCGGCCCCATGTGATAGGTCCCGTCCAGCCCCAGCAAGGGACGCGACTTGATCGAGCCCATACCGTTGAGCTCATCCGAGCCCTTGAAACCGCTTTTACGGTCCTTGCGCACATCACTTGCGCCGACGTAGACGCTGAGGCCGAAGTCCTCTTCATCAAACGCCCAGCCAAGACCCTTTTGCGTGTCGAGAAAGAAACCATAAGGGCTGACGATTTCGCCGCCCAGCAACGGTGCGACTACGCGTTCATCACTGCCGCTGTAACGCGGCGCACTGGCAGCGCCGGCGCGCAGGGTGTAGTGCCAGTCTTCGGCATACAAGGAGGTGGAGGGGAGAAGCAGGCAAAAAGAGGTCAACGGCAAATACAGCGAACGAAACATGGGAGCACCCTGGGTGATAGTGGATGCGCCCATGCTAGGCGGGTGCCGCCCGGCAATCTTTGGCAGCTTTGTCGCAAAACTGTCAAAGACTGTGAACGGGGGTTGGCGAGCAGTGAGTCGCCTGTGGTGAGGGCGTAAATCCCTCGCCACGGGTTCAGCTTAGAAGTCCCACTTGGTGCTCAGCATCAGGTTGCGCGGCTCGCCGTAGAACGTGGTGTCGAAGTTGCCCAGGCCGGTCAGGTACTTCTTGTCGAAGATGTTGTTGGCGTTGGCGGTGAAGCTCAGGTGCTCGTTGTACTGGTAACGGGTCATCAGGTCCACGAGGGTGTAGCCGCCCTGTTTGATCCGGGTGTAGTCGCCAGCGGGAGCGCTGTAGATTTTGCCGTAGAAAGCGCTCTGCCAGCTGATGCCGCCGCCAACGGTCACTTTGTCCAGGGCGCCAGGCAGGCGATAGGTGGTGAACGTGCGCACAACGTGCTCGGGTTTGCTGGTGGACAACGGGTAACCGAAGATGCGCTGCTCGTCTTTATCACGGGTGCGTGCGTAGGTGTAACCGGCCATCAGGTTCCAGCCATCGGTCAGTTCGCCGGCCAGTTCCAGTTCCACACCTTTTGTGGTGGTGCCGTCGACGGCTTTGTAGATGCCTTCGTTGGTGATTGCGTTGGTGCCGGTTTGCTCGGCGACGCCGTCCTGCTCGATGCGGAACAACGCCAGGCTGGCATTCAGCCGGCCATCGAGGTAAGCGGCTTTCAGACCGGTTTCGTAGCTGACGCCTTCAACCGGTGCCAGGGTCATGCCACTGGCATCCTTGTTGGTCTGTGGCTGATAGATCGAGGTGTAGCTGGCGTATGCCGAGTACACGTCGTTCAGGTCATAGACCACGCCGGCGTAAGGCGTGACGACGCCGTGTTCCTTGTAGCTCGCGTGGCTGGCGTCCAGCGGTGAATCCACGTTGTAGCGGTAATCTTCGTTGTACTTGAAGGTGCTCAGGCGGCTGCCGAGGATGACCGACAGGTCATCGGTCGGGCGCAGGCGAGTGGCGAGGTACACACCGTTCTGGCTCTGGGTGCGTTCGTATTTGCCGTTGGCCGGGAACTCCTGTTTCGGCAGATGGCCGTCCCAGTCGTAGATGCTCCCCGGGACCATTTCGAAGGCGCTGGTGTCGTAGGTGGAACCGGTCTGGCGGGAGTGGGACGCCATGACGCCGGCCACCAGGTCATGCTCGCGACCGCCCAGTGAGAAGGGGCCGGAGACGTTCACGTCGGCGGTGTCCTGCACGCGATGACCTTCCCAGCGACCCCAGAAGAGGAACATGCCGTCGCCGGTCTCGCGGTTCGGGTTGCCGCCGCTGGCCGAGGCCAGTTGGGTGTCGTGTTCGGTGGTTTTCTCGCTGAGGCTGGCCTTGAATTTCCAGTCGTTGGCCAGCGCTTGTTCCAGCGAGGCAAAGTAGGTGGTTTCGTCGAAATCGCGGCGGCTCCAGTCGGCCGCCGGGTTGAAGCTGCGGGAGAAGTCGGTACGGCCGCCGTCGGAGAAATACGTCGGGTTGCCGGTCCAGGAACTGCCGCGAGGCGTGGCGCTGGACTTGTCGATGCCGAACGTCAGCAGGGTATCGTCGGTCAGGTCGGCTTCGAGGATGCCGTAGTACAGGTCTTTCTTTTGGCTGTAGTGGTCGATGTAGGAATCCTTGTCCTGGTACACGCCGACAAAGCGCCCGCGCACGTTGCCCGAGTCAGTCAGCGAACCGGAAATATCGCCGGAGGTGCGGTAATTGTCCCAGGAACCGACGGTGCCGCTGATCGAGGCCTTGAACTCTTTGGTCGGCTTCTTGCGGATCAGGTTGACGGTGGCGGACGGGTCGCCAGCGCCGGTTATCAGGCCGGTCGCGCCCTTGACGACCTCGATGCGGTCGAGGCTGGCGGAGTCGTCGCTGTTGTTCGGGTTTTCCCCATAAACACCGTCGTACGGCTGGTTGACCCCGTCGTACTGGAAGTTGGTGATGGCAAAGCCGCGGGCGGAAAACTCGGTACGGTCGCTGTCGTATTTCTGCGTCGAAACACCGGGGGTGTTACGCAACGCATCGCTGATGCTTTGCACACCACGATCGTCCATTTGCTGGCGGGTAATCACCGTGACCGATTGCGGTGTTTCACGCAGCGACAAGGGCAGGCCGGTGGCCGAAGACGTTGAGCCGGTGGTGTAGGAATGGGTGTCCTCGGTGGTCGCGCCCAAGGCGACACCATTGATGTTCGTCGCACCCAGTTGCAGCACGCCATCGTCCTTGGCTGCCGTTTTGCCGGTGGCCGTTTCGGCGGCATGGGCGGTGGAGGCAAGGCTCAGCAGAGCGGCCGGAAGGGCCAGTGCCAAGGGGCACAGGGCAAAACGAAAACGCGCAGCAATTGGGTGCGACATGGAGATCCCTTTGTATCGAATCGATCGGTAAGTGAAAGGCTTCTGAGGGTTAACCGAACGAAAAACGCAAAGGGGAACTGCCGTGTGAAAAAAATCCAGGTTTTGATTAGCGAGCCAGACCCAGTCGCTCGTGCCACTGTGCGATGGACTCCTCGGGCCAGATCTCGCACTGCCGATCACCGGCATGCACCGCAACCTCCACCCACGGCGCTTTCGAATTGAGCATCACGTGCGTGTACTCGGGTGGCACCGGCAACGCCGTATCAATGGCCGAGGCGAACGGGTGAATCAGTTCCGGCCATTCAGGGCTGAACAGCCACAAGCCCGAGCCACACACCGAGCAGAAGTGCCGCTCTGCCGTGCTGCGGTGTGCGCGTTTGGCATCTTCGTCCTTGAGTCGTGCGTGATAGATCGCGATGGATTTGCGACCGCGCACCTTGAGGCTGGCGGCATCGCCCGCGATGTTGACCGAGTAACCGCCACCGCCCTGGGTCTTGCGGCAGATCGAGCAATAGCAACGTTGGTAGGGGTAGGGGTGGGCGCTGGTCAGACTGAACGACACGGCACCGCAGTGGCAGGAGCCTTCGAGTCGCATGGCAGAACCTCCAAATGATTGGCTGTTACTTCCCTGACCGCCCCGAAAACCGGTGGTTCATTGCTGGATCGGCACCAGGATCGCATCGCCGGTTGCCACCAGCTTCAACTGATCCCCTGTTTGTGCGAACAGCTCGGCACGGGCAAACACCTGCTTCTTGCCAGACTTCACCACCTGGCCGCGCGCAATGAACACTTCACCGACGGCGGGTGCAAGGCAATTCACCGAAAAATGCGATGCCAGGACATTGCCAGCGACCGTTCCGGCCGCAAACCCACAGGCGGTATCGAGCAGCGCGCCAATCAGGCCGGCATGCAGAAAACCTGCGTATTGCGCCATATCCGCCTCGCGAAAAGCCATGGTCAGTTCCACCTCGCCCGGCTCGGTGCGAGTGACCTCGAAACCGGCCCAGCGGTTGAAGGCGGACGTTGAGTTGATCTTTTTGAGTGCATCAAGCATGGCGAATCCCTCCGGTTGAGGCATCAACATGCGCCGGGTTCTGGGGGATGTCATGGTGGATAAAGAAGGGTGATGGGCGGGTGGCTTGGTGGTGAATATTCAGGCCTTATCGCTAGCAGGCTAGCTCCCACATTGGATCTCCAGTGTTCATGAGACCACTGTGGGAGCTAGCCTGCTAGCGATGAACGATAACGCGGTCCCACTGGACGCCCACCGCCCGCCAAGTCAGCATGAGCACCTCGAATCGGGAACCGACTCATGCGACGACTACCTTCCCTTGCAGCCCTCAAAACCTTCGAATGCGCCGCCCGCCACGCCCACTTCGGCCGGGCCGCCGCAGAGCTGTGCGTCACCGACAGCGCCGTCAGCCATCAGATCCGCCAGCTCGAAGAGCAACTGGGCGTGTCGCTGTTCATCCGCGAAGGCCGGCAAATCCGTCCGACCATGGCCGCCGGGCGCCTGATGCAAAGCCTGCAGCAAGCCTTCGAACTGATTGGTGAAGCCTGCGATGAACTGCGCGATCCGTCGTCGCTGGCGGTGTTGCGCCTGGCGGTGACGGCCGAGCTGGCGCAAAAGTGGTTGATGCGTCGCCTCACGGATTTCTATGCGCGCTATCCGCACATCACCTTGCACCTCTACGAACAGCCAATCGACGCCACCGCGCCGGGGGAAGACATCGATCTGGCCATCACCTACGGCACCGGCCCGGTGGACAGCAGCGCGTACTTCGTTCGGCCATTGCCGGCATTGCAGTTTTTCCCGGTGTGCAGCCCCGGCCTGTTCAACCAGGGCGCCCTGAAAACCCCGAAGGACCTGGCGCGCCACTGCCTGCTGCACGACGATCAGGACGGCAAGACCTGGACCGCGTGGCTCACCAGTCATGCCGGCGATCTACGCCCCGAACGACAGTTGTATTTCGCCCATGCCGGCCTGGCGCTGGAAGCCGCGGCCCAAGGACAGGGCGTGGCCATGGGCGATAACCTCACGGCGCAGGAAGACTTGCTCAGCGGTCGACTGGTCCGGCCGTTTACCTCAAGCATGACTGCGCTGGGCCAATACGCGCTGGTGTGTGAACGAGTGCGCCTGGAGCGTCCGGCTGTGGCGCAGATGCTCGAATGGTTCAACGATCAGCTGATCGATTGATGAGTTGAATTCAACTATTCCGAAATAATCATCGTTGGTGAGGAGGGCGCCGACGACCTTAGCCTGTGGTCATTCCAATCCCCGTCAACGAGGTTTGACCATGGCACGTTCGCTCGACACCACCCCAAAACAAGACGGCTTCCGCCTGCCCGGCGAATTCGAAACCAAGGCCGGTTGCTGGCTCGGCTGGCCGGAGCGCACCGATGTCTGGCGCAACGGGGCCAAGCCGGCGCAGAAAGTCTGGGTGCAGATCGTCACCGCCATCTCTCAAAGTGAACCGGTCACCGTGTGTGCCTCCGCCGCGCAATTCGCCACGGCGCGCCGTCAGTTGCCACCGCAAGTGCGCGTGGTTGAAATGACCTGCAACGACACCTGGTTCCGGGACAGCGGTCCGTGCTTTGTGGTGAATGACGCCAGCGGCGAAGTACGCGGCGTCGACTTCGAATTCAACGCGTACGGCGGCCTCGATGGCGGCTTGTATTACCCGTGGGACAAGGACGACCAGATCGCCAGCAAGATCCTCGAAATCGAACGTTTCGACCGTTACCGCGCACCGCTGATCGCCGAACTCGGCGGCATCCAGAGTGACGGCCAGGGCAGCATCCTCACCACCGAACAATGCCTGCTCAACCGCAATCGCAACCAGCACCTGGGCAAGGAAGAAGTCACCCGGCGGCTGACGGACTACCTCGGTGCCGAGCAAGTCATCTGGCTGCCGCGCGGTTGCAAGTTCGACGAAACCGACGGTCACGTCGACGACCTCGCGTGCTTCGTGCGTCCCGGTGAAGTGGTGCTGCAATGGACCGACAACCGCGATGACCCGCAATGGGAAATCTATCAGGAAGCCTACGACGTCCTGCGCAGCACCCGTGACAGCCGTGGCCGCGAGTTGATCGTACACAAACTGCCACAACCCGACGTGCTGGAATGGACTGCAGAAGAAGCCGAAGGTCTGGACCAGCAAGACAGCACCCACACCCGTCAGGCCGGCACCAAAATCTGCGCGTCGTATATCAACTACTACGCCGGCAACACCTCGATCGTGGTGCCGTTGTTTGGTGATCGTAACGATCAGGTGGCACTGGCGACACTGGCTGAGCTGTTCCCGCAGCACAAGATCGTCGGCATCGAAAACTCCCGGGAAATCCTGCTCGGCGGCGGTAACGTCGCGTGCATCACCATGCCTCAATACGCTGGTAAAGGAGTGTGATCATGGGCCTGCACAAACTGACTCAAGCGTTATTGCTGGTGCTTGCACCCTTGTGTGTGCAGGCCGCCGACAGCGCCAGACCGGTGGTGAACCTGTACATCTGGGGCGAATACCTGGCCCCGGATACCCTGACCAATTTCGAGAAAAAGACCGGCATCCATGTGATCGCCGATCATTTCGATTCCCTGGAAACCGTCGAGACCAAACTGCTCACCGGTCGCAGTGGTTATGACCTGGTGCTGACGGCGGGGCAGCATTTGTCCAGGGCGATCCAGAGCGGTGCCATTCAAACCTTGAACCTGCAACGGTTGCCGCACTTTGCCGGCGTCGGTGAAGAGTTCCGCCAGCACATGGCGGTGTTCGATCCGGGCAATCGTTACGCCGGGATTTATGCCTGGGGCACGACCGGTGTGGGTTATCAGGAAGAGGCCGTCAAAAAGCGCCTGCCGGAGGCGCCAACGGACAGTTGGGCGATGCTGTTCGATCCGGCGGTGGTCTCGAAATTTGCCGATTGCGGCGTGAGTTTGCTCAACGATCCCAACGAGGTGTTCGCCGCGGTGATGAAGTACATGGGGCTGGACATCAACCGCCAGAACCTCGATGACCTGAAGCTGGCCGAGCAGCAACTGGCGAAGATCCGGCCGTACATCCGTTACTTCGACAATGACCTGAACATCAGCGACCTGGCCAATGGCAACACCTGCGTGGCGATGTCGTGGAATGGCAACGTGGCCATTGCGGCGGGTCAGGCAGAAGCCGCGAAAAAACCGTTCACGTTGACCTACCGGATACCGAAGGAGGGCACGTTGATCTGGTTCGACGCCATGGTCATTCCCAAGGATGCGCCGCATCCCGAGGCCGGGCTGGCGTTGATGGATTACCTGATGACGCCGCAAGTGATTGCGCCAATCACCGACACCATTCACTACGCCAATGCGATCACGGCGGCGGATGACTTGATCGCCCCGGCGATTCGTAATGATCCGGGGACGTATCCGTCGGCGCAGGTAAGGGCTTCGTTGTATAGCAAGAATGACAATGGCAAGGCGTTCAACCGGGCGTTGATTCGGGCGTTCAGTCGGTTGAAATCCGGGTTGTGACTGGCTTTGAGTGATGTGTTGAATGGGCTGGCGCCATCGCGAGCAGGCTCGCTCCCACAGGGGATCTCCAGCGTTCACAAAATCCCTGTAGGAGCGAGGCCGGCTTGGCGGCAAAGAACGATAATGCGGACTATTTGGCTGGCACCCGCCACAAATACCAGGACGCTACCGTTCGATAAGGGCTCCACTCCAGGCCGATCTCGACCATCTGTTTGCGCGTCGGCTGCACCTCCAGGCCCTTCAACCGCCGATAGCCCTCACGTACCCCAAAGTCATCCGCCGGCAGGATGTCCGGGCGCTCCAGGCTGTAGATCAGCAGCATCTCCACGGTCCAGCGCCCAACGCCGCGCAGGGTAATCAACTGCTCGATCAACGCCTCATCGTCCATGGCCAGCGCCGTTGCATAGTCCGGCACCACGCCGTCCAGCGCTGCTTGAGCGATGCCCTGAATGGTCGCGATTTTGCCGGCGGAAAAGCCGCAACTGCGCAGTTGATCAAACCCGCTCCCCAGAATCTGTTCGGGCCGCGGAAACGAGGCCGAAGGAAACAACGCCAGCAGCCGCCCGACAATCGCATCACCGGCCCTGGCGTGCAGTTGCTGATAGGCAATTGCCCGCACCAGCGACTCATACGGGTCGCGAGCCGCATGAGGCTGATGCAGACAAGGGCCGATGGTCGCGATATGGCGCGCCCAATCGTCGTCAATGGACGCCAGAAAACGGGTCGCGGGCTGATAGGGATCGGGCATGAGGATCAAGTGTTTCCGACGGATTTCAGCAGGGCGTTCACTTCCCCGTACGTGTAGGCCTTGAGCTGGCTGCTGTCGAGTTTGCCGGTCTCCAGAAACCCCTTGGCCAGGCCGGCCATGGCGCCGTACAGAAACTCGGCGATAGCGGACCCCGCGCTCAAACGCCGCACACCCAGCGCTTTCAACGTCTCTGGGGCGGGTAACCCCGGCAACGCGAGTACGTTCACCGGCAGCGTGGTGCCACGGCACAGCGCGGCAATCTCGTACTCTGCCGAAACGCCTGCCGCGAACAGCCCGTCCGCCCCGGCCGCTTGATACAGCGCGGCGCGTTTGAGTGTTTCCGCGACGCGGTCTTCGGCCGGCACCAAGGCTTTGAGGTACACGTCGGTGCGGGCGTTGATGAACAATTTCACCTGACGACGCTCCGCAACCTGGCGGGCGATGGAAATCTTGTGCGCCAGCAGCTCGGGCGGCGAAGCACCGTCCTCGATGTTGATTCCGACAGCGCCAGCGGCGAGCACCGCCTCAACCACTTCGGCGACCCGTGCCACGTCATCGGAATAGCCGGCTTCGATGTCCACGGTCAACGGCAGCGAAATCACGCGGGCAATGGCCTCGACGCTCGATACCAGGCGTTCGAGCGGCAGGGTGTTGCCGTCTGCGTAACCGTGCGCCCAGGCGACGGCGGCGCTGCTGGTGGCTACGGCTTTGCAGCCCAGTTGTTCAACGATGCGGGCCCCGGC
This sequence comes from Pseudomonas sp. PDM01, assembly GCF_014852325.1. NCBI lineage: Bacteria > Pseudomonadati > Pseudomonadota > Gammaproteobacteria > Pseudomonadales > Pseudomonadaceae > Pseudomonas > Pseudomonas sp. PDM01. The sequence continues at coordinate 993,536 of NZ_JACVBK010000001.1, read as the reverse complement.
GGCATCGGCAACGTTGGTGAGAATCAGCAGGCCGTCCTGATGCAGCCTGTGGAATGAGTGGTCGAGCGTATCCATCGATTTCCTTCCTTATGAAAACACCGAGTGATCAGAACGCGAGTTGATGGGTGATCTGCACCGCCGCTTTTTCCAGCCTGAGCAGAAACGCCTTGCGCGGTTGTCCTCCACCATAGCCCGTCAGCGAGCCATCTGCACCGATCACCCGGTGGCAGGGCAAGACAATCGAAAGGCGGTTGTGCCCGTTGGCCAGGCCCACGGCGCGACTGGCGCCGGGCTTGCCCAGCCGCGCGGCGATGGTGCCGTAGGTGCTGGTCTGGCCGTATGGGATTTTCGCCAGTTCGGCCCAGACTTGCCGGGAGAACTCGCTACCGGGCAGGTGCAGGGGCACCTTGAATTCGGTCAGTTTGCCGGCGAAATAGTGCGCCAGCTCGTCTTCGATTTGCTGCAAGTGAGCGTTGTGACCGGGCGCCACCGCGTAGCCGTAACGGTTCTGCAAGGCCTCGACTTCGCGGGTCAGCGCCGGCCGATCCAGAAACTCCAGCAGCACCAGCCCACGCCGTTCGGCCATGGCGATCATCGGCCCCAGCGGGGTGGTCAGGCGTGCGAACAACAGTGGCTCGCTGTGGGCCGCGCGGCCGGGCGTGATGTGAAAGGATTTTTGAAACGCATCGCGAAATCCACTCAGCGATTCGTATCCCGAATCGAACGCCGCGCTGTCAATGGAATCGCCTTGTCTGATCCCGCCCAGTGCCATGCCGAGGCGCCGGGTACGCAACCATGCATGAAAGGTCATGCCGAAATGCTGTTTGAACCAGCGGCGCAGTTTCAGCGGCTCAATGCCCTCGGCCAGCAGTTGCACATCGGTCCAGCGCCGTTCGGGGTCGGCGTCCACCGACTTGAGCAGCCTTTGCACCCAGTCCGGGGCAATGGCGGCAGCGTCCAGCGGTTTGCATCGCAGGCAGGCTCGATAACCGGCGGACAGGCACTCATCCGCATGGGCGAAGAATTCGACGTTCTCCGGTTTCGGCTTGCGCGCCGTGCAGCTGGGGCGGCAAAAGATCCCGGTGGTTTTGACCGCGGTAAAAAACACTCCCTCGTACGCGGTGTCGCGTTCGAGCATGGCGCGGACCATCTCGGCGTGGGGAGGGAGCAAAGTGTCTTGTAAGTTCATGGCATGAGCATAAGACGCGGCGCTCGGCACCTCCACCGGAAAATCGACAGAGAATTCCAGTGAGCAGTCGGGCTCTACGTGTTATCGATTTCGGACTTGTTCTTCTGACGGTCGATTAGAACCTGGGTAACGAGGATTCCCCATATGACCGCTAATAAAAGATTGAACGTGATGAGCCTGAACACTGCAAAGAAAGCTCCGTATATCGCCATGGTCAGGATAGCCATACGTATGAGTGTCCAGTGAATGGGCTCTGATCTGATCGATGACAGTTTGAAAATGACAGGGCCAAAAAGTAAGGCCGAATACACTAACAAGCCGCTTAATCCCCCGACCATCAACATATAAAATGGCCAGTTATGCACGTAGGCCACTTGTTTGGCTTCCGAAACGTTGTCAGAGGTCTCCCAGCGCATTTCGTGTTTGACTCCCAATCCATTGCCCATTATCGGGTGAGGCACAAACATTTCCCAGGCGATTTTATATTCATCCATGCGTGCAGAGATATTGAAGTCTTTTGTTATTTTATTGTCTGAAAATACTTCCGGTTGAATGGAGCGATAGTTGTCGGGTGCGGGCGGTGCCTCAAATGTGCTGGTGTCGTTCGGTGTTGTCTCTGTCGATATGTTTTGTTCGGGGGTGGAAAGTGCTGTTGTCGAAATAAGTGCATCGGGCTCGACAATAGTGTCAACAGGCGTGGTGTTGAGTTCTGAGGTTGGCAGGGCGATCAATTGGCTCATCCGGCCAATCCAGATATCCTGAATGCCCGTAGAGTAAATGAATATCAAGCCCGCCGCGCCGAGCGCCGTGAGGGTTGTAATAAATCTCGGCAGCACCTCTTTGCGGTAAACGATGAGGTAAACCAGGAATATAAACATCGCCAGTAACGAGCTCAGTAACATGCTTCTGGTAAACGTGATAAGTATTGCGATCATGCAGGACAGGGCCATCAGCAAACCTGTCGTCGCTGCGGCCTTTGGCTGCGCCAGCGAGGCCAGGGTTACACCGATGACGAGCCCGACAGGCAGGAGGGCGTCCGTGGCCTGTGCGATCGACATGGTTATTCTGTCGCGCATGGGGCCAATGGCGTCGGCGTATTCACTTGCAACGGTTTCCGGGATTCTGAGCGCCTGGTCATCGACCGAAAGAAGCCAATAAGGCCGCCATAAGTCGCTGTGAAAATAATAAAAAATAATAAAACCCGCGAGCATGAATATTGACGTTGCGATTGAAATTCCAATCCAGCGAATCCGGTTGCCGTCCTTGCCTATCAATACCGCGACAGGTAAAAAATTCAACATGAAAAGAAAAGGAATAGTTCCTCTGGTCCAGTCCCTGAGCGGGATGTTGTTGTTAAGCGCAACTGTCAGATTTATCGTTATTGCAGTCGAGACTACCAGTATTGTAAGTCCCCAAAGTTTCAAGTGAGGGCGAGCGGCGGGGGAGTGCAGGCACTCAATAAAAGTGCCTGTCGTAATGACAGCCAAAAGAACGGCAAATGAAAATTCTTGTAAGCCAACTGTAGCGGGGGCCGGAGGTAACGCAAGTGCCAGCGGGAATAGTGTCAGCATTCCTAGCCATGGCGAAAAACCCGCCATGATGATAACGGAGGCCATGCCGGTAGCAGCCATAAAAAGAATAGTGTCGTTTTCTTGTGTCAGGCCAATAGCAGTCAGCGCTGCAATAATGATTGCAGCGCTATTTTTAATGCGGATCATAGTGTTCAATACCATGAGTCACTCTCCCTCAGGAGAGCGTCTTTAGGATGGCTTGAAGCGGTTGGATGTGACCAAGTCGCCCCTGTCCATGATTCAACTTGCAACGAACCAGTCGATGCGATTAATTCAGCCGGTCAGCACAATTGAATTGCACATTCATACGTGCTGTCAGCCCTGTGCTTATGAATCGGACATTGACCAACGACTGGGCAGGCGTCTCTGTTATCCGGCACGCTGAATAAATCATGAGGTGTCCTTTCAGGCATTCTTGGGAGCCCGGGAATCAGGGCGCGGGCAGAAGAAGATACCGACACACTCAGTTGCTGAATGTAGGAAAGTTCCTGAAATGGGTACTCCGCTTTCCCTGTATCAAGCGCCAGCATCTGAAGCTGCGGAGCAGGCATCAAAACCCTGGGCAGGTGGTAAGCGGAGGAGGAGCAAGGCGAGGGGGGGAGACACTATTATCGCGGCCCGGCGACGCCCAGGATTAAGGGCGTCGCGGTTTTCAATGCCGTGGACTCGAAAAACGGTGACCTGACCGCTTTTTTACAAAGCCACCTCTTCCTTGATAGAGGACTGGCTTTTGCGGCGATCGGCAAGTATCTGGGCAAATATGAGTCCCCAGATAACGGAAATCAAAAGATTGAAGGTGATGAGCCGGAAGACAGCGAAGAAAGCACCATAGACAGTCATGGTCAGTACGGCCGCACGGATAATGGTCCAGTGCGTCGACTCAGACTTGACCCAGGACAACCTGAAAAACAGCGGCCCGATCAGGACGACCGAATAAACAAGGAAGCCAGCGATGCCGCCGACCATCAAAATATAAAAAACCCAGTTGTGCACATAAGCAACCCATTTGGTTTGCCGCTCATTCTCAACGGTCTCCCACTGCATTTCGTGCTTGATACCCAGGCCGTTGCCTAATACGGGATGGCTGACAAACATGTTCCAGGCAATTTTGTACTCTACCAGCCTGGACGAAACGTTAAAGTCCAGTTTTTCTTTCAGGACAGGGTCTTTACTGTAGAACTCCTTCAGGTTGCCAGTTTTTATTTCTGTCAGTTGGTTCATTCGCCCAATCCATATGTCTTGCATGCCAGTGGCGAAGATGAAGACCACGCCAGCTACGCCTAACGCTGCTCCAATTTTCACGACTTTAAGCCGCATTTCCTTGCGGAACATGAATATAAAAGCGGTAAACACAAATGCGATGAGCAGCGAACTCATCAACATGCTTCGGGTGAAGGTGATCAGTACGGCGAACAGGCAGGTCAAGGCCATCAAAAAACCGATTGCGACGACACTTTTGCGGCGAGCCAAGGTCGCCAGGACGACGCCCAACACGACCCCGACGGGCAACAAGGCATCCGTTGCCTGCGCCACCACCATTGTCACCCTGTCGCGCATCGGGCCAAGGGCCTCGGAATATTGCAGGGCAGCAGTTTCGGACATTCTGACGACCTTGTCGTCTACCATCACAAGCCAGTAGGGCAGCCAGATGTCGTAGTAAAAATAGTAAAAAATAATATAACCGGAGAACAGGAATATGAGTGTGGCAATGGACCCGCCGAGCCAACGTATCCTGCTCTCATCGTTGCCTACGAGTATCGCGACAGACAAAAAGTTATAAATGAACAGAAACGGAATTGCGCCGCGCACCCAGTCGACCAACGGCACGCCGTTTTTTACCGCGACGAACAGGTTGACTGCCAATACAAACAATCCGACAAGTAATGCCAGGCCGAAATACTTGAGTGCCGCCTTGTTCGCGGATCGTGAAAGTTTTACCAGTACACCCACAAAGATGACGCCCATTAGCAGGGCGAACGAAAGTTCGGTGATTCCGATGGTGGCAGGTGCCGGGGGCAGAGAGAACAGCAGGGGGAATAACGCGAGCATTCCCAGCCAGGGCGAAAACGCCGCCAGGATGATGAGTGAGCAAATACCGGCGACACCCAGATAAAAAACAAAACCGTGTTCTTGTATCAGACAAATAGCGGTAAGCGCTGCAAGTGCAATTGTTGCGCTATTTTTATTAAAAATCATGTTTATTACCTTGATTACTTCCGTGTTAGTAAGGGGGGTACCTTGAGCGAGGGCCTCAGCAACTGACCTTTTCAGTTCGGCCTGGTTCCATCGACTCAAAGCGAGAGCCCGTCAAAACGATAATGCAGTTGGTTAACCTGGCATTGACAAAGTTCCGGAATTGCGCTGTTGGCGGCCAAGTTGCCGTTAAATCACCCGCCGACAGGCTAGATTCGGTGGGGGCTGGCGCTATGACCATAGGTCGGATCAGTTCTGAAATATTTTGAAGTGAGCATTCTAGTCAGTGTGCTGATGTAACGCGAGGGGTGTCATGGCTATTCGGGACGGGAGGTCAGACTCGCAGTCCTTGTTCGGCTTTGGAAGTGCTCGGTTTGAAGCCGTGACGAAGGACGTTACCGGGAGCTTGAATGCCTGGATGCGCGATGGACCTGAAATGAATGAATCCGTTTTTCGAGTGTTCGCTGTCGGCCTGGAGCAGACAAATCAGCAGGCGTGAAACACTTCAACCACGGCGTGCCATCAGCAACACCGAAGCCGCCGCCGACAGCAACCCCGCACAGCAGCGATTGAAAATCTGCTTGCCCCGCGGTTTCGCAAACCAGCGGCGCATATGCAGACCCATGTAGGCGTAGGCGCCGATGGCGATCCATTCCAGGATCAGGAACAGCGCGCCCAGCACCGCAAATTGCGGCGTCACGGCCTGGTTCGGGTCGACAAACTGTGGCAGGAATGCAGTGAAAATCAGGATCGCCTTCGGATTGCCGGCTGCCACCAGGAACTCCTGTCGCGCCAATGTCAGCATCCCCGCCGGCGCGCCAGTCACAACGTTTTCAGCCCCCGGATCCGCGCGCCACAATTGCCAGGCGAGGTAGAACAGGTACGCCGCGCCGACAATCTTGATCGCGTAGAACAACAATTCCGACGTTTGCAACACCACCGCCAGACCCGCCGAGGCGAGGGCGATCATCCCGGCGAATGCCAGCAGTCGACCGATCCCGGCCACACACGCGGTGCGGTAACCGTAACGCGTCGAATTGCTGACCGACAGCAGGTTGTTCGGACCCGGTGCCATGTTCAGGGCGAAGCAAGCCGGGAGGAAAAGGGAAAGGGTGGCGAGGTCCATGATCGGCTCCAGAAGCGAGAGCGATATTTTTATCACAGGTGCCGTGCGGCCCAACCCATACAGTGGCGAACGGCACGTCCCGTACAATCGCTTACTTCGCGAACTTCTTCGCCCCCGCCACACATAGAATCACCGCCACGGTCACCGCCAGCATGCCGATGCTGACCTGCTCGTGAAGCAAGGTCGCCGCCAGCGCCAGGCCAAAAAACGGCTGCAAGAGTTGAAGCTGTCCGACCGCGGCAATCCCGCCCTGAGCCAGCCCGCGATACCAGAAAACGAAGCCGATCAGCATGCTGAACAGCGACACGTAACCCAGGCTGAACCAGGCCGGTGTGCTGATCCCGGAGAACGATGCGGGGGCGAGCCACCAGGTCAACAGCGCCATCACCGGCAGCGACAACACCAGCGCCCAGCAAATCACCTGCCAGCCGCCCAGTGTTCTGGACAGTTTCGCCCCTTCGGCATAACCCAGACCGCACGCGAGGATGGCCAGCAGCATCAGGATGTCGCCTTCAGGTGAGGCGGTCAGGCCTTGGGAGGCGGCAAATCCCACCACCAGCAGGCTGCCCAGCACCGAGAAAAACCAGAATACCGGCCGCGGCCGCTCACCACCGCGGATCACGCCGAATACGGCGGTCGCGAGCGGCAGCAAGCCGACGAAGACGATGGAGTGCGCCGACGTCACGTATTGCAACGCCAGCGCCGTCAACAGTGGAAAGCCGACCACCACGCCCATGGCCACGATGAACAGCGGCAACAGTTGGCTCTTTGCAGGGCGCTTTTCCTTGAACAGCCACAGCATGCATAGCGCCAGTACGCCGGCGATGGTTGCACGGGCGACGGTCAGGAAAACCGGGTCGAATTCCAGCACTGCCACTCGCGTGGCCGGCAGCGAGCCGCTGAAGATCACTACGCCGATCAACCCGTTGATCCACCCGCTGGTGGTCTTTTCCCGGGGCTCGATATGCAGGTTCGATACGCGTTCCATTGAGGTCACACTCGATGATTGTTTTCGCGGCGGGTTGCCTTGAGCGCATCGTATGGCTGACTATAAAGACAATCAAAAAATTGTCATGGATACATCTCGAGATGCCGCGCTCCCGATACAAGTCGCTGGTTGATTCCTTTGCCACTGATATCCGTTGCGGACGTTTGCCGCCGGGCACTCGCTTGCCCACGCACCGCCAGTTGGCCGAGTCAGAAGGGCTGGCCCTGGTCACGGCCAGCCGGGTGTATGCAGAGCTTGAGGCGATGGGGCTGGTGAGTGGGGAAACCGGGCGGGGCACGTTCGTTCGGGAAACGTCGTTGCCGCCCGGCCATGGCGTTGATCAACCCGAAGTGGCCGCGGGCGTGATGGACCTGAATTTCAACTACCCCTCATTGCCCGGCCAGGCCGATCTGTTGCGCAACGCCTTGCGTCAGCTCGCGTTGTCCGGCGATCTGGAATCCCATCTGCGCTACCAGCCGCATGGCGGGCGCCTGCATGAGCGCGCGTCGGTCGCCAGCCATTTGCGCACGCGAGGGCTGAGCGTAGAGGCCGGGCAGGTATTGATCGTCAGCGGTGCCCAGCATGGTTTGGCGGTGACGATGATGGCGCTGCTGAAACCGGGCGATGTGATCGCGGCAGACGCGTTGACCTACTCGGGTTTCAAAGTGCTGGCGCAAGCGTTGCACCTTGAAATCGTGCCCATTCCCGTCACCGAGACCGGACCCGATCTCGATGCACTCGACACACTCTGTCGGCGTCGTTCGGTGCGGGCCGTCTACACCATGCCGACCCTGCACAACCCGCTGGGCTGGGTGATGGACGCGGCGTGGCGGAACCAGCTCGTATCGATAGCGCGCGCCCACGACCTGCTGATCATCGAGGACGCCGCCTACGCGTTTCTCGCTACTGACCCGCCACCACCAGTGGCCCAATCGGCGCCGGAAAGGACGGTCTACGTTTCAGGGTTTTCGAAGAACGTCGCCACCGGCTTGCGTGTCGGCTTCGTTGCTGCGCCGGCTGAAAAGGTCCCGGCACTGGAACGCGTGATCCGGGCGACCACCTGGAATACGCCTGGCGTGATGACCGCGATTGCCTGCGCATGGCTCGACGATGGAACCGTCAGCAAACTCGAGGCGCAAAAGCGCGCGGACGCACAAGCCCGGCAAGCCCTGGCTGCGGAGCTTCTGAAAGGGCTGCCCTGCATCACTCATCCTTCTTCCTACTTTTTGTGGCTGCCTCTGGCGGAGGACGCCAGGGCGGACCAGATCGCCGTGGAGTTGATACAAGAGCAAGTGGCCGTTTCCACCGCCGAACCCTTTTCCGTCGCTGCCAACGTGCCCCATGCGATCCGATTGGCGCTGGGGTCGGTGGACATGGATTCTCTTCGGGCAGCGTTGATCAAGGTGAAGCGGGTGGTGGGCGCTTATTCCTAGTACGGTTGGGCAGTTTTCTTCAATACGCGGACCAGCCCGCGCCTTACCGTGAGGCCTGGTTCAACTGAATTGAAGAAGGTATGCAATGAGTCTGATTATTTCGATGGCGGCGTTTGCCCTGGTGGCCTCGATTACGCCGGGGCCGGTCAACATTGTGGCGTTGAGTTCCGGCGCGCAGTTCGGTTTTCGCGCCAGTCAGCGCCACGTGGCCGGCGCAACGCTGGGTTTTGTGTTGCTGCTGGTGTTGATGGGGTTGGGGCTGCATGAAGTGTTGCAGGCATGGCCGGCGCTGACGCGGATGGTGCAACTGGCCGGCGTGGCGTTTCTGTTGTTCATGGCGTGGAAACTGGCGGCGGACAACGGGCAACTCGACGCGAAGGAGTCGGGGCGGGCGCCGTCGATGGTGTACGGCGCGGTCATGCAGTGGCTCAACCCGAAAGCCTGGCTGGCCTGCGTGGCCGGCATGGGCGCGTTTGTCGCCGATGGCGAGGCGCGGCTGGTCTGGCAGTTTGCCGCGGTGTATCTGGTGATCTGCTACCTGTCCGTCGGTTGCTGGGCGTACGCCGGGACTTTTCTGCGCGGTTATCTGAACAACCCGGCGGGGATGCGCGTGTTCAACCGGATCATGGCGCTGTTGCTGGCGATGAGTGCGATTTACCTGTTGCTGCCCTGATCGATCATTCAGCCGCGATACTGCCCCGGTGTCGCCGCCAGATGCTGTTTGAACGCCCGCTGAAAATGCGCCTGATCGGCAAACCCGGCTTCCAGTGCCACGTCGGCGATCAGCTTGCCGCTGCGCAGACGATCCTGGGCAAACTGGATGCGTCGGTTGACCAGAAACGCGTGGGGCGTCATGCCGTAATGCTGTTTGAAGGCGCGGATCAGGTAGGACGGCGACAGTTGCGCAGCGTCGCAAATGTCTTCGAGCTTGAGCATTTGCGTGCAGTTGTCGCGGATGTAGTCAGCCGCGCGCTCCAGTTTGAAATTGGGCTCGCGCAGCGGTTGATCGCCGGGGTTGAGGCGTTGCTGCACGTCGGTAAAAAACTCGACCGCCGCGCTGTGTTTGCTCAGCACGTCCTGCTCGCTGTCGACCAGTGTTTCGAACAACGCCTTCAGGCCGGCAAACAGGCTGGCGTCAGACGTATGGGTGATGGAAAACCGCCGAAACGCCAAGTCGCTGCCGAACCCGAGCTGATGCTGCAAGTCGGTGAGCCACGGCGTATCGACGTACAACATCAAGTACGACCACGGCTGGTCATTGATTGGATTACAGGCGTGGACGTCACCGGGATTCATCAGCACTACGGTGCCGGCGCTGACCTCAAACTCCAATTGTTCATGGATATAGGTACTGCGCCCGGCGGTAATCGCGCCGATGGAAAAGTGCTCGTGAGCATGCCGGGTGTAACAGACCTCGCGCCCATCGGCGATGGAGCGGGCTTCAATGAAGGGCAGGGCATCGTCGCGCCAGAAGCGGGGGGCCTTGTCAGCGTCTTTGCCAGCGGTGGGCTTCATCGTCGGTGTCCTCGGCAGGTCAGCACCGGAGTGTATTAGCTCTCGCCGTCAAAGGCTCGTTGCAGTGCAGCGATATCGAGTTTTTTCATTTGCAGCATCGCCTCCATGGCGCGCTGTGATTTTGCCGTGTCGGGGTCTTTCATCATGTTCATCAGGGCGATTGGCACGATCTGCCACGACAGGCCGAATTTGTCCTTGAGCCAGCCGCATTGCTGGGCCTGAGGGACGCCCCCCGCGCTCAGGGCGCCCCAGAAGTGATCGACTTCCTCCTGGGTCTGGCAGTTGACCTGAAACGAGATTGCCTCGCTGAACTTGAACATTGGGCCACCGTTGAGGCCGGTGAAACTCTGTCCGTCGAGCTCGAAGCTGACCGTCATGACCGAGCCTTCAGGGCGGCCATGCAAATCGAAACCGGCGTGGCCATAGTAGGTCGTGGCGGTGATTTTTGAATGATCGAACACCGAGCAGTAAAACTTCGCGGCTTCCTCCGCCTGATCGTCGAACCACAGGCAGGGCGTGAGCTTCTGAACGCGTTGCATGGCGGTAATCCTCTCCACGGTTCACTCGTGCTGAACTTTCAGCGTAGTCAGCCGGGAGGGGCCCGGAAGTACCGCAGATCGACAAGTTACCGATCAGAAATCCCAGCGGGTGGTCAGTTGCACGTTGCGAGGCTCGCCGTAGAACCCGGTGCCAAAGTTACCGAGCCCGGTGTAATAGGTCTGGTCGAAGAGGTTCTTCACGTTCAGCGTGGTGCTCAGGTGATCGTTGAAGCGGTAACGCGCCATGACGTCCACCAGGGCATAGCTTTGCTGGGTGATTGTCGAAGACTGGCCGAAGTTGACCGGGTCGTCGGGGTTGGGCTGGAACACATTGCCGAAGAATTCGCTCTGCCAGTTCACCCCGCCGCCGACGGTGAGTTTTTCCAGTGCCCCTGACAGCCGGTAGGTGCTGAACACCCGAACCACTTGTTCCGGCGCGGTGGTTTGCAGGATCGAGCCGTAGACGTAATCGCCCTTGGCATCGCGGGTGTGGTTGTAGCTGTAGCCGGCCGACAGATTCCAGCCTTCCATCACTTCACCCGCCACTTCGACTTCAAAGCCTTTGGTCGTGGCGCCTTGCACCGGCCGGTACACCGACTCGGTGTCGACACCGCTGACGTACTCGGCAACGTTGTCTTGTTCGATGCGGAACACTGCGAAACTGGCGTTCAAGCGCCCGTCAAGGAATTCGGCCTTGAGCCCGGCCTCGTAGCTGTCGCCTTCCACCGGGTCGAGCAGTTTGCGCTCGGCATCCTTGCTCATCTGCGGCTGATAAATGCTGGTGTAGCTGGTGTACACCGACCAGGTATCGTCGAGGTCGTAGACCAGCCCGGCATACGGGGTGACCACGCCGGTCTGGCGATAGCTGTCGCGCACATCCTTGGTGGTCGGGTCGCTGTAGTCCAGCTCATCGCTGGCAGTGAAGCGGCTGACCCGGGCGCCGAGGATCACCGCCAGGTCGTCGGTTGGCTTGAGCCGGGTGGCCAGGTAGGCACCGGTCTGACGCTGGTCGATGTCGTTGTCGCCGACCCTGGCAATGTCCGGTTTCGCGAACTCGCCGCGCCAGTCGAAGATGCTGCCGTCGAGGGGCGGGTAGACCGAACCGTGCACCGGGATGTCCTGGCGGGTGTGCATCGACATGAAACCGGCGATCAGCTCATGCTCGCGACCCAGCAGGCTGAACGGGCCGGTGAAATTGACGTCGAGGTTGTCCTGCAACTGATCGCCCTTGAACCGGCCCATGTACATGAACATGCCGTTGCCGGTGAGCGGGTCCGGATTGCCGCCGCTGGCCGAGGCGAGGAAGGTGTCGTGCTGGCGATGCTTGCGGTCGTAGCTGACCTTCAGCTTCCAGTCATTCACCAGTTGCTGTTCCACCGAGGCGAAGATCGTCTGGTTGGTGAAATCGCGCCGGCTCCAGTCGGTGGCCGGGTTGAACGAGCGGGAAAAACGGGTGCGCGAACCGTCGCTGTTGTACATCGGGAAACCGGTCCAGCTGGCGCCACGGGAGCGGGTATTTTGCTGGTCGATACCGACGGTCACGAGAGTGCCCGGCGTCAGGTCGGCTTCGAGGATGCCGTAGGCGATGTCGCGGGTGTTGCGGTAGTTGTCCAGGTACGCGCTGCGGTCTTGATACGCCCCGACGAAACGCCCGCGCACGTTGCCGCTCTCCGTCAGTGGGCCAGCAATGTCGCCGGTGCTGCGATAGTTGTCCCAGGAGCCGACAGCGCCGGTGATCGAGGCCTTGAATGCTTTGGTCGGGCGCTTGCGGATCAGGTTGACGGTGGCCGATGGGTCCCCCGAACCGGTCATCAGCCCGGTGGCGCCCTTGATGATCTCGACGCGGTCGAAGGTCGCCATGTCGGTGCTGGTGGTGCCGTAATCGTAGACGCCGTCGTAGTCGGTGTTGACGCCGTCGTACTGGAAGTTGGTGATCGGCAGGCCACGGCTGGAAAACTCCCAGCGCTCGCTGTCGTAGTTCTGCACACTGACGCCGGGCACACGGCGCAGGGCGTCGGCGATGCTGGTGGAGCCCTGGTCGTCCAATTGCTGGCGGGTGATGACCGACACCGACTGCGGGGTTTCACGCAAGGACAGCGACAGCCCGGTGGCTGAAGAGGTCGATCCGAGGGTGTAGGCGTGGCTGTCTTCGGTGATGGCGCCGAGCGCCCGGCCGGAAACGTTGGTGGTGCCCAGTTCCAGCGGCCCATCCGTTGCGGGGGCAACCTGCAGGACATAGCCGCGGTCGCCCTGCGGCTGGGCTTGCAAGCCACTGCCTTGCAACAGTCGCTGCAAGCCCTGTTGCACGGTGAATTCGCCTTCAAGCCCCGGGCTGTATTTATCACTCGCCAGATCGTTGCGGCCGGCGAGGAATATCCCCGCCTGTTCGGCGAAACGGTTGAGTGCACTGACCAACGAGCCGGCAGCGACCGTGTAATAACGCTTCTGGCGGGTGGACTGTTCACTGGTGCCGGCTGTTCCGGCGTGGGCGAGGGCCGGGGCAAGACTCAGCAGCGCGACCGGAAGGGCCAGTGCCAACGGACGCAAGGCAAAACGAGTGCGAGCGAAGGAGTCGCGCAAAAGGGTGTTCCCTGGAATCAGATCGAGCGGCAATTGAAGTGCTTCACAGGGTTAACCGAACGAAAAACCAAAAAGGGAACTGTGGCGTTGAAATGTTTTTGGTTCACGCTTTTGGCGCGACGTTGACCCACCAGTCCATGGTTTTTTCGACGCGAATCGGTAGCGCCGCTTCCAGCAGGCGCAAGGCTTGATCGGTGTCCTTGAGCGGAAACGAGCCCATCACCGGCAAACCGGCGATGGCCGGGTCGCACGCCAGATGCCCCGGTCGGTAGCGGCTCAATTCGTCGATCAACTGCCCCAGCGGCAGGTTGTCCGCCAGCAACAGACCACGGCGCCAGGCTTCGCGGCCCGCCGCTGCTTCGGTGGAAGGTGGCGTGTGGTTTTGCGTGAACGCCAATTGTCGTCCGGCCTCGACCACCTGCACCTGGCCCGCCGTGGTTCGAACTTCGACCGCGCCTTCGTAGACGTTCAGCAACGTCCGCTGTTGTTCCTGGCGCACGCTGAAACGAGTGCCGAGCGCGCGCATCCGGCCTTCGGCGGTTTGCACCAGAAACGCTCGGCTGCTGTCCTTGGCGGTATCAATCAACACTTCCCCGGCATTCAACAGCAGCAGGCGTTGCGTGGTGTCGAAACGCACATTCAGCGCGCTGAGGGCGTTGAGCCAGATGCGGCTGCCATCGCTCAGGAGGCTTTCCCGGGTTTCGCCGGTGCCCGTAGAAAGATCGGCGGTCCATCGGCCCAGAACGTCCGGCAGCGAAGATTCCCGCCAGGCGTTCCAGCCCAGTAGCCCGCCCGATGCGAGAATGAGCAGGCTCTTGACTGTCTGCCGACGGCTGATCGGCGAGCGCGCGGTATTACGCAGCACAAGTCCGGCGGCCTGCGGGTGATCATCCTGTAGCGCGGCAAAGCGCTGGCCAACACGCTCGACATAGCGCCAGGCCGCCTGATGATCGCCACTTTGCGCCAGCCAGGCTTGCCAGCGCTGACGTTCCTGATCGCCGACGTGCTGATCGTTGAGTTGCACATACCATTGCGCCGCTTGTTCGAGGCTGGCATGGCTGATCGAGTTGGAAGTGGCGGCGGGCATGGCGCTACTCGATCAACAGGCCATCGAGTTCGGCCTCAAGCATCGCGCAGTGCATCAGCGCCTGTGCCAGGTACTTTTTCACCATGCGTTCGCACACACCGATTTCTTCGGCGATGGCGCGGTAGGGTAGGCCATGCAACTGGGCCAGGATGAACGCGTCGCGCACATTCTTTGGCAGGCGCAGCAGCATGGCGTCCACTTCATACAAGGTCTCGACGATGATTGCCTGTTGCTCCGGCGACGGTTGAACCGCCTGCGGGCGTGCAGCCAGCGTTTCCAGCCACGCCTGTTCCAGCTGTCGACGGCGCCAGTGATCGATGCACAAGCCACGGGCAATGGTCGCCAGGTAGGAGCGCTCGCGACTTTCGCAATCGAACACTTGAGGGCGCTTGAGCACGCGGATAAAGGTGTCATGGGCCAGGTCGGCAGCATCGAACGCATTGCTCAAGCGCCGGCGCAGCAGCTCATGCAGCCAGCGGTGATGCGTGACGTAGAGGTTCTGAACGCTGGAAGAATCGGCGACCATCATCGTGAACAGATATCCATGGGCGACAGGCGCCGTTGGTGCAAATAAGAATTGGTCGCGATTAAAACAAAAGGTTTGGCTGCGTGCAAATGATATTGGTTTGCTTTTAGGGTGTATGGACAGGCAGAAGGCCTTGGTGAAGTCAAATTGACTCTTGCCGTAGTCGTATTGACTGTTATGGCTTCAGGTCAAATTGACTGCCTTCGTCGCAGCGTGTTGATTTTTATAGCTTAAAAAACTGGCACGAAACCTGAAGTAACAAACGTACAACTGGTCTGATTCGGGAGTACGGAAATATGTTCGCTTACTTCAGCAATCCTCAGAATGTCTTGCACCTGTCTAGCAACATGTTGGGCGCGGGCCTGGCGCTGTTGCTGGCAGGCATCTACGGCGCTTATCTCTACGCCGGACACCTGCCGATCGTGGTGTTGGTCGCGATGCATGCCATGACCATCATCGGGCCTACCTTGATCAAAATCGGCTATGTCATGCGTCTGCTGGCCCAGCATCGGATGGGCAAAGGCTTGGTTGCCGCAGCGGTTTGAGGCATCAGACCGGCATTTTGTTTGTACCGAGGCTCTAGCCTCGTCCCAGACCACCCTGTTCGGCGATCCAGCGGGTGGCCAGGTCGATAAAGGCGCGCAACTTCGGTTGAGTCTGGGTTCTGCCGGGGAAATACAGGTACAGCGCCGAACTCAGTGGCACGAACGGTTGCAGCACCCGCTCCAGTCGGCCGTCCGCCAACTCATCGGCGATTTCCAGATCGCAGGCATACGCCAGGCCCGAACCGCTACGGGCGGCCGCCACCAGCAACCTTCGGTCATTGACGATCACGCCGCCCTCGACACCCACCGTAAAATCGCGCCCCTCGCGGCGAAATTCCCAGCGGTGTGCGCTCCCCGAGGTCGAAAAGCGAAAGCCGATGCATTGATGACGGGTCAGGTCTTCAGGGCTGGCCGGCTTGCCTGCCTTGGCGAAGTACTCCGGCGCACCCACCACCGACCATTGCAGATCCGGCGTGAGGCGCACCGCGACCATGTCTTTTTCGATGGACTCGCCCAGGCGGATCCCTGCATCAAAACCGCCAGCCATCAGGTCCACCGTGGCGTCATCGAGGGATATGTCGAGGGTGACTTGCGGATAAGCCTCGCGAAACAGCGGAATCAGCGGCTCCATCAACAAGGCCCCGGACAGCCTCGGTGCAGTGAGGCGCAGCGTGCCCATGGGCTGATCGCGAAAGCCGCTGAGTACCGCCAGCGCCTCATCGATTTCACTGGCCGCAGGCCGCAACCGCGCAAACAGGCTGGCCCCGGCTTCAGTCAACGCCACCCGGCGTGTGGTGCGCTGGAACAGCAATACGCCCGTACGGCGCTCGAGCAATTTGATCGCATGGCTGACAGCGGTGGGGGTGACCGCCAACCGCGTCGCGGCGAGGGTGAAACTCTTGTGCTCGGCCACCGCCAGAAACTCGGTCAAGCCATCGAAAGGATCGTGATTCATCGCGGTGCCATTATGAAAGTGCGTTTCATAGTGCTTGTAACACGAGGGCATTTTTCCGGGCAATCTTCCTGCGTACCTTGTGCCTACCCCCACTGCACACAAGGAACACGCTCATGACCACCTCCAATAACTTCAAACGTATCTGGCTCATCACGGGCGCTTCTCGCGGTATCGGCGCAAAAATCGCCGCCGCTGCGCTGGCCAACGGTGACGCGGTGGTTGCCACCGCCCGCGATGCCAACAGCATCACCCAGCGTTTTGGCGATCAACCCGGATTGCTGGCCGTCACCCTCGACGTCACTGACGAAGCGCAGGGCGTTGCGGTCGCCAAAGCCGCCATCGAGCACTTCGGACGCATCGACGTGCTGGTCAACAACGCCGGTTTCGGTTTGCTCGGCGCAGTAGAAGAAGCCACTGCCGATGAAGTACGCCGCGTGTACGAAACCAATGTCTTCGGTTTGTTGAACGTCACCCGCGCCGTCCTGCCGCACATGCGCGCCGCTCGCAGCGGGCATGTGATCAACCTGTCATCGGTGGGGGGGTACAGGTCCGGGGCGGGATTCGGTGTTTACTGCTCGACCAAATTCGCCGTCGAAGGCTTGAGTGAAGCGCTGCATGCCGAGCTGGAGCCGCTGGGCGTCAAGGTCACCATCGTTGAACCGGGCTATTTCCGCACGGAGTTTCTCGAAGGCAATTCACTGGTCGAATCGCCGTCCTCGATTGCCGACTACGATGGCACTGCGGGCGAAGTGCGCAAGATTGCCAAAGCCGTGACCCTGAATCAGCCCGGTGATCCGGACAAACTGGCCCAGGTCATGATCACCCTGGTGGAAGCGCAAAAGGCACCGCTGCGCCTGCCGCTGGGCAGTGACTGTGTCGCGGCGATCGAAGCCAAGAACACCTTTGTCGCCGGTGAGTTGCAGGCCTGGCGCGAAGTGTCGGTGTCCACCGATTTCTAAGCCCCGACGCAACCTGTAGGAGCCAGCTTGCTGGCGAAGCGGCAGCGGCCATAAAACCGCTTCGCCAGCAAGCTGGCTCCTACAGGTTTGAGGCGGTATTGAGAGTACCGGTGGTCGATGAACCGGTCTCGCCCGGCAATTTGCGCTTAGCTATAGGGATAACCCAAACAGCGCTACCTGTAGGAGCGAAGCTTGCTCGCGAAGGGGCCGTGTCATTTGACATGGAAGTCGTCTGATACACCGCCTTCGCGAGCAAGCTTCGCTCCTGCATGGGCCGTGAGTCTGAGGAATTCGCCATGCTGACCCTCAACATCAATGGCAAGGATCAGGCACTGGATGTCCCTGCGGACATGCCGCTGCTTTGGGTCCTGCGCGATGTCGCGCACCTGACCGGCACCAAATTCGGTTGCGGCATGGCCCAGTGCGGCGCTTGCACCGTGCATGTCGACGGGGCGCCGCTGCGCTCCTGCATCACGCCCGCCACGGCAGTGGCCCATGGGCAAAAAATCCTCACCATTGAAGGCCTGTCCACCGACGGTTCGCACCCGGTACAACAAGCCTGGGCCGAACTCGATGTGGTCCAGTGCGGCTACTGCCAGTCCGGGCAGATCATGTCGGCGGCGGCGCTGCTGGCGAAGATCCCCAAGCCCACCGACAGCGACATCGACCAGGCGCTCTCCGGCAACATCTGCCGCTGCGGCACCTACCCGAGGATTCGTGCCGCGGTCAAACGCGCCGCCGACATCGGTTGACGGGAGTCATGCGCCATGAACAGCATCAATCCGTTATCGCGCCGAGGTTTTCTCAAGGGCAGCGCAGTGCTGGGCGGTGGGCTGGTGATCGCCTTTATCATCCCCGGCGCCCACCGTTTTGCCATGGGTGCCGAGAATCAGGGCAACGTCTTTGCACCGAATGCATTTTTACGAATCGGTAACGACAACAGCGTCACCGTGCTGCTCGGCCATTCTGAAATGGGCCAGGGCATCTGGACCGGCCTGACCATGCTGATCGCCGAAGAGCTGGACGCCGACTGGTCGAAAATCCGCGTCGAACACGCCCCGGCGTCGGCCGCCGACTATGGTCTGCCCGGGTTTGGTGGGATGCAAATCACTGGCGGTTCGACCTCGACCTGGATGGAGTTCGATCGTTACCGTCAGGCGGGCGCGGCGGCGCGGTTGATGCTGATCGAAGCCGCCGCCAAGCGCTTCAATGTCGCGCCTTCGGAAATTCGCACCGAGTCGGGTGTGGTCATTGCCGGCGACCACCGCGCCACGTACGGCGAACTGGCCGATGACGCGGGCAAGCTGCTGGCACCGGACCCGGCGTCGATCAAGTTCAAGGAGGCGAAAGACTGGAAGGTCATCGGCAAACCGACCAAACGCCTGGACACTCCGGAGAAAATCACCGGGCGAGCCAAATTCGGGATGGACGTGCAGTTCGACGGACTCATGACCGCGATGGTTGCCCGTGCGCCGGTGTTCGGTGGCAGCGTCAAATCCTTTGAAGGCGCGCAAGCGCTGGAGATCCCGGGCGTGCACAAAGTGGTGCAGGTGCCGACGGGCGTCGCGGTGATTGCCGATCATTACTGGGCGGCGAAACTGGGGCGCGATGCGCTGAAGGTCGATTGGGATCTGGGGCCGAACACCGAGCTCGACAGCCAACATCTGCTGGAGAGCTTTCGCAAACTCGCCGCCACGCCGGGCACTTCGGCCAGCAAGGCCGGGGATGCGCAGGGCGCTTTGCGCAAGGCAGCGAAGGCGATTGACGTCGAGTACAGCGTGCCGTACCTGGCTCATGCACCGATGGAACCGCTCAATTGCACGGTGAAAATCACCCAGGACAAATGCGAAATCTGGACCGGTACGCAGTTCCAGACGCTGGATCAGATGATCGCGGGAAAAATCACCGGGCTCAAACCTGAGCAGGTCGAGATTCATACCGAGTTCTTGGGCGGCGGTTTCGGCCGGCGGGCCAACCCGACTTCGGACTTTGTCGCTGAGGCGGTGGAGGTCGCGAAGGCGGCGGGCGGCCCGGTGAAAACGGTGTGGTCGCGTGAGGACGACATCCGTGGCGGGTATTACCGCTCGGCGTTCCTGCATCAGGCGCGTATCGGCCTGGATGCCAGTGGAATGCCGATTGCGTGGAAGCACGTGATGGTCGGGCAGTCGATCATGGACGGCACAGCGTTTGCGGCCACCATGGTCAAGGACGGTATCGACAAAACGTCGGTGGAAGGCGTTGTCGACAGCCCTTACATCGAGGGCTTGGCCGATCATCAGGTGGAACTGCATTCGCCGAAAACCGGCATCACCGTGTTGTGGTTGCGTTCGGTCGGGCACACCCACACGGCGTTCGTGATGGAGTCGCTGATCGATGAGCTGGCCGAAGCGGCAGGCAAGGACCCGGTGGAGTACCGGCGAACCTTGCTCAAGGACCATGCGCGGCATCTTGGTGTGTTGAACCTGGCGGTCGAGAAGGCCAATTGGACAGCGCCATTGCCGGATGGGCATGCACTGGGTGTCGCGGTGCATGAGTCGTTCGGCAGCTACGTCGCGCAGGTTGCCGAGGTGTCCCAGGACAACCTGAAGATCCGCGTGCACCGGGTGGTGTGCGCGGTGGACTGCGGCATTGCGGTCAACCCGATGAGCATCGCGGCGCAAATGGAGTCGGCCATCACCTTCGGCCTCGGCTTTACCCTGCACAGCAAACTGACCTTCAAGAATGGGCAGGTGGTGCAGTCCAATTACCACGACTATCAGGTACTGCGCCTGAACGAAATGCCGCTGGTTGAAGTGCATATCGTGCCCAGCACCGACAAACCCGGCGGCATCGGTGAGGCTGGCGTGCCGCCCACGGCGCCAGCGGTGGCCAACGCAGTGTTTGCCCTGACCGGGCAGCGGTTGCGCGAACTGCCCTTGCAACTGTCGGGGGTGTGAGATGAGGCGACATCTGATTCTGGGCGCAGTGGTGCTGATCCTCCTGACGATCTACGCCACGGACCTGTTCTCAGAGGATAGAGAAGCGTTGAAGGCTTTCGATACCGTGCAGAAAGTGTTTCAGAGCCCGCGCTGCCAGAACTGCCATATTCCCGGTGATTCACCGTTGCAGTTCGATGCCGGAACGCCCCACGCGATGAACGTCGTACGCGGCATGGACGGCAAGGGCGCGGCCGGTTTGCCGTGCGCCACCTGCCACGCCGACAGCAATCCGCCGGCCAGTTACGGCCCGCATGCGCCGCCGGGTGCACCGCACTGGAGCCTGCCGCCTGCGGCGCACAAAATGGCCTGGATCGGGCTGCCGGCCGACAAATTGTGCGCAATGATCAAGGACCGCTCCAGTAATGGCGACCGGGATTTCGCCGCGCTGATCAAGCATGTCAGCGACGACAAACTGGTGCTGTGGGGCTGGAATCCGGGTGAAGGGCGAGCGCCGGTGCCGGTGCCGCACGATATCTTCGTCACTCAATTCAAGCGCTGGGCCGAGGCCGGAGGGCCTTGTCCGGTGGTGGGCAGTTGACCGACGGTCCGTTAACCGGGAGTCAAACCGGGTATGGACCACTCTAAAGAACATACCCGCCAATGGAGTGAGTCATGCTGAACCCAGGCAAACCGGTAAAACACGGCGCTAACGCAGACCCGTTGCTGTCGCCCCAGCAAGCGCGTCAATTGCTGCGTGATCAGGCCCGTAAAGCCGAGCAGGAAGTGATTGGTGTGCAGATGGCGAGCATGGATGAGTTGACGCTGCTGTCCAACCGTCACGGCTTCACGACACTGGCCCAACTGGGGCTGGACGCCTGTCAGCAACTGGAAAAGCCGGCCACGCTGCTGTTTTTCGATCTCGATAATTTCAAGCACATCAACTATTTGTACGGTCGCGCCGAGGGTGATGACGCGCTGAAAACCTTTGCCGACGTGCTGCGCATCGCCTTCCGCGAAAACGATGTGATTGGCCGGCTCGGCGACGACGAGTTTGTGGCCTTGTTGACCGGTTCAAGCGCCGTGGACATTGGCGCCATCAAGTCCCGGCTCGAAGAAATCCTCGACGAGCGCAATGCCACGATGCGTCGCGGTTATGACATTCGTTTCAGCATTGGTCAGGTTGAGTACGACATTAATCTGCATCACTCGATCGATGAACTGCTGATTGAGGCGGAGAGGGCGTTGCACCGGTAGGCTGGAATTTCGGTGGTGTATGAGCGGGCCTCATCGCGAGCGGGCTCGCTCCCACATTGGTTCGTGTACGGCGCAGAACCAATGTGGGAGCGAGCCCGCTCGCGATGAGGCCCTCAAAATCACCCATATCTTCACTTGGCAAACAGCTGCCCGATATCCTTGAACGCTTTGAACTCCAGCGCGTTACCGCAAGGATCGAACAAAAACATCGTCGCCTGTTCGCCAACCAACCCCTGAAACCGAATACCCGGTTCGATCACGAATTGAGTTTCAAGCGCCTTCAGCCGTTCAGCCAAACCCTCCCACTCATCCATCCCCAGCACCACGCCAAAATGCGGCACCGGCACGTCATGCCCGTCCACGGCGTTGGTATGCGCCGCTTCCTGTGAGGCGTTTTTGGGCGCCAGGTGAATCACCAATTGGTGGCCGAAGAAGTTGAAGTCAACCCAATGGTCGCTGGACCGGCCTTCCTCCAGACCGAAGACGTCACGGTAAAAAGTCCGGGCTGCCGCGAGGTCATAGACCGGGATGGCCAAGTGAAAAGGGGAGAGTTGCATCGCTGTGCCTCGCAGATTGACGGTGGTTGAGGTGGAGTTTAGCGCTGTGCTTTTCGATTGAAAGACGATAGTTTTTGCATCGAGCTCAAATTATTTCGATCAATCGAGACCGTCATGCTGCGTGAACTGAAAACCTTCATCGCTGTTACACGCTACGGCACATTCGCCGCCGCCGGCATGCACATCGGCCTGACGCAGTCGGCGGTCAGCGCGCAGATGCGCAACCTGGAACAAGCGCTGGGCATTCGTTTGTTCGATCGCACCGGGCGTCAGGCGATTCTCAATGCGGCAGGGCAACGGGCGTTGCCAATGGCCCGGGAGATGCTGGAAACCTTCAGTCGCATGGCGGTCAGCGATGACGTCAGCGAATACCGCGGCGAGTTGAAGATTGGCGCAGTGGCCACAGCCCAGACCGGGTTGCTGCCCCAGGCGTTATTGCGCTTACGCCAGCAAGCGCCGTTGCTGGAACCGAAACTGGTGCCGGGCGTTTCGCTGAATCTGCTGAGCCAGGTCGATACCGGAGAGGTTGATCTGGCCATCCTGATCAAGCCGCCGTTCGAGTTGCCCAAGGAGTTGTCGGCGCAGGTCATTCGCAAGGAACCGTTTGTGCTGATCGTGCCGCCGGAACTTGAGGGTGATGACCCGTTGCAGATCCTCGCGAACCATCCCCATGTGCGTTACGACCGCAATTCCTTCGGTGGGCGCCTGGTGACGCGGTTCCTGCGTGAGCAGCAGATTGATGTGCAGGTGGCTTTGGAGCTGGATGAACTGGAAGCCATCGTCAAAATGGTTGAATGCGGATTGGGTGTGTCGTTGCTTCCTGAGGCCGGGTTGTGGCTTGAGTATGGCGCGAAGGTGCGGATCATCCGGTTGGGCGAATTGACGTTCTACCGCGAGATTGTGCTGTTGCAGCGCTACAGCCAGAGAATGCAGCCAATCCAGCAGCTATTTGCCGACTGCCTGAGCCAATAGATGATCCCTGTAGGAGCTGGCTTGCCAGCGATGGCGATGTCCGTCTCACTATAAATGTTGGCTGTACGACCGCTATCGCTGGCAAGCCAGCTCCTACAAGGGATCGCGGTGGGGTCTGGAATTTCGGGCACAAAAAAACCCGCCTGTAGAGGCGGGTTTTTTCGTTACCGTCGAAGATTACTCTTCGAGGCTGCCCATGGCCGTGGTGTTGAAACCACCGTCCACGTACATGATTTCACCGCTGATGCCGGACGCCAGGTCCGAGCACAGGAAGGCGCCGGCGTTGCCGACTTCTTCGATGGTGACGTTGCGACGCAGCGGGGTTTGCGCTTCGTTGGCGGCCAGCATCTTGCGGAAGTTCTTGATGCCGGAAGCGGCGAGGGTGCGGATCGGGCCAGCCGATACGCAGTTGACGCGAGTGCCGTCCGGGCCCAGGGAACCGGCCAGGTAACGTACGCCGGCTTCCAGCGAAGCCTTGGCCATGCCCATTACGTTGTAGTTAGGCATGGTGCGCTCGGCACCCAGGTACGACAGGGTCAGCAGGCTGCCGTTGCGGCCTTTCATCATTTCGCGGCCAGCTTTGGCCAAAGCCACGAAGCTGTAGGCGCTGATGTCGTGAGCAATGCGGAAACCTTCACGGGTGGTGGCTTCGGTGAAGTCGCCGTCCAGTTGGTCGCCAGGGGCGAAGCCGACGGAGTGCACGATGCAATCCAGGCCATCCCACTTCTTGCCCAGCTCAACGAAAACCTTGGCGATTTCTTCATCGCTGGCCACGTCGCACGGGAAGCACAGGTCCGGGTTGGAACCCCAGCTTTGTGCGAACTCTTCGACACGACCCTTGAGTTTGTCGTTCTGATAAGTGAAGGCAAGCTCAGCGCCCTCGCGATGCATGGCGGCAGCGATGCCGGATGCGATGGACAGCTTGCTGGCGACACCGACGATCAGTACGCGCTTACCGGCGAGAAAACCCATGTGTTGCTCCTCTCTTTCAGGTTATTGCGCAGTGGCTGGTGCCAGAAAAGCGGCTTCCAGCAACTGCTGTGTATACGGATGTTGGGGGGCGGCAAAGATACTTTGCGCGTCTCCCTGTTCGACCACTTGGCCATGCTTGACCACCATCAGCTGGTGGCTCAGCGCTTTGACGACAGCCAGGTCATGGCTGATAAACAGATACGTCAGGTTGTACTTGGTTTGCAGTGAACGCAAAAGCTCCACCACTTGGCGCTGCACTGTCCGGTCGAGGGCCGAAGTCGGCTCGTCCAGCAGAATCAGCGCCGGTTTTAGCACTAATGCCCGGGCAATGGCGATTCTCTGCCGCTGCCCGCCGGAAAATTCGTGGGGGTAGCGGTGCCGGGTTTCCGGATCCAGACCTACCTCCCTGAGTGCCGCAATAATCGCTTGTTCCTGTTCCGCCTCGGTGCCCATCTTGTGAATCCGCAGGCCTTCGCCAACGATCTGGCTCACGCACATCCGCGGGCTCAGGCTGCCGAACGGGTCCTGAAACACCACCTGCATCTCCCGACGCAGCGGCCGAACCTGTTGTTGCGTCAGGCAGTCTAGCTGCTTGCCTTCAAAACGGATCGCACCTTTGCTGCCAATCAGCCGCAAAATCGCCAAACCGAGTGTCGACTTGCCGGAACCGCTTTCCCCCACAATCCCCAGGGTCTGTCCCTGAGGCAGGCTGAAATTGATCCCGTCCACCGCTTTGATGTGATCGACGGTCTTTTTCAGCAAGCCTTTCTTGATCGGAAACCAGACTTTCAGGTCCTCGACCGCAAGCAACGGCGGGCCAATCACGTTGGTCGCCGGCTTGCCGCTGGGCTCCGCTGCCAGCAGTTCCCGAGTGTACGGATGCTGCGGCGCGCGGAACAACTCTTCGCACGATGCCTGTTCGACGATGCAACCGCGCTGCATGACACATACGCGATGCGCAATTCTTCGTACAAGGTTCAAATCGTGACTGATCAGTAACAATGCCATGCCCAGACGGGTCTGCAATTCCTTGAGCAATTCGAGGATTTTCAGCTGGACGGTCACGTCCAGCGCGGTGGTCGGTTCGTCTGCGATCAGCAGCTCCGGCTCGTTGGCCAGGGCCATGGCGATCATCACCCGCTGGCGCTGGCCGCCGGACAATTCGTGGGGCAGGGCTTTCAGGCGCTTCTCGGGCTCCGGAATGCCGACCATTTCCAGCAGTTCCAGCGTGCGTTTGGTCGCGACTTTGCCGATCAAACCTTTGTGGATGCTGAGAACTTCGTTGATCTGCTTCTCGATCGAGTGCAGCGGATTGAGCGAAGTCATCGGCTCCTGAAAGATCATCGCGATCCGGTTGCCACGGATGTGGCGGATGGTTTTTTCTTTCAGGCTCAGCAGGTCTTGCCCGGAGTACTCGATGGTGCCGGACGGATGCCGGGCGAGCGGGTAGGGCAGCAGGCGCAGGATCGAGTGCGCGGTGACCGATTTGCCGGAACCGCTTTCACCCACCAACGCCAGGGTTTCGCCGCGCTTGATGTCGAAGCTGACACCTTCGACCACCCGCTGGCAGCGCTCGCCAACGACGAATTCGACGGCCAGGTCGCGCACTTCGATCAGATTGTCCTGATTCATTTCACTTCCTCGGGTCGAAGGCATCGCGAGCGGACTCGCCGATGAACACCAGCAGACTCAACATCAACGCCAGCACCGCAAATGCGCTCATGCCCAGCCACGGCGCTTGCAGGTTGGATTTGCCCTGGGCCACCAGCTCACCGAGCGACGGCGCACCCGGCGGCAAGCCGAAACCCAGGAAGTCCAGCGCCGTCAGCGTGCCGATGGCGCCGGTCAGGATGAACGGCATGAAGGTCATGGTCGAAACCATCGCGTTGGGCAAGATGTGGCGGAACATGATCGCACCATTCTGCATCCCCAGCGCCCGGGCCGCGCGCACGTATTCGAGGTTGCGTCCGCGCAGGAACTCGGCACGCACCACGTCCACCAGGCTCATCCACGAAAACAGCAGCATGATCCCCAGCAGCCACCAGAAGTTCGGCTGGACGAAGCTGGCGAGAATGATCAGCAGATACAGCACCGGCAACCCGGACCAGATCTCCAGGAACCGCTGCCCGGCCAGATCGACCCAGCCGCCATAGAAACCCTGCAAGGCGCCGGCAATCACGCCGATGATCGAGCTGAGAATGGTCAACGTCAGCGCGAACAGCACCGAAATTCGGAAGCCGTAAATCACCCGCGCCAACACATCGCGCCCCTGGTCGTCCGTGCCCAGCAGGTTGTCGGTCGATGGCGGTGCCGGTGCCGGGACTTTCAGGTCATAGTTGATGCTTTGGTAGCTGTAGGGAATCGGCGCCCACAGCACCCACGCATCCTTGGCCTTGAGCAGTTCGCGGATATACGGGCTCTTGTAGTTGGCTTCCAGCGGGAACTCGCCGCCGAACGTAGTCTCCGGGTAACGCTTGAGCGCCGGGAAGTACCAGCTGTTGTCGTAATGCACCACCAAGGGTTTGTCATTGGCGATCAGCTCGGCGCCGAGGCTCAGGCCGAACAGCACGAGAAACAGCCACAGCGACCACCAGCCGCGCTTGTTGGCCTTGAACAGTTCGAAACGCCGACGATTGAGAGGGGACAGGTTCATCTCAATGCTCCCGGCTTTCGAAGTCGATGCGCGGATCGACAAAGGTGTAGGTCAGATCGCCGATCAGTTTCACCACCAATCCCAGCAGGGTGAAGATGAACAACGTGCCGAAGACCACCGGGTAATCACGGTTGATCGCCGCTTCGAAACTCATCAGCCCCAGTCCGTCGAGGGAGAAGATCACCTCCACCAGCAACGAACCGGTGAAGAAAATCCCGATGAATGCCGACGGGAAACCGGCAATCACCAGCAGCATGGCGTTGCGGAACACGTGGCCGTAGAGCACACGGTGATTGGTCAGGCCCTTGGCCTTGGCGGTGACCACGTACTGCTTGTTGATTTCATCGAGGAAGCTGTTTTTGGTCAGCAGGGTCATGGTCGCGAAGTTACCGATCACCAGCGCCGTCACCGGCAACGCCAAGTGCCAGAAGTAATCGAGAATCTTGCCGCCCATGCTCAGTTCATCGAAGTTGTTCGAGGTCAGTCCCCGAAGCGGGAACCAGTCGAAATAGCTGCCGCCGGCGAACACCACAATCAACAGAATGGCGAACAGGAACGCCGGGATCGCGTAGCCGACGATGATCGCCGAGCTGGTCCAGACGTCGAAGTGACTGCCATGTCGCGTGGCCTTGGCGATCCCCAGCGGGATCGATACCAGGTACATGATCAGCGTGCTCCACAGCCCGAGGGAGATCGACACCGGCATCTTTTCCTTGATCAGGTCGATGACCTTGGCGTCGCGAAAGAAACTGTCGCCGAAATCCAGGGTGGCGTAGTTCTTGACCATGATCCACAAACGTTCCGGCGCCGATTTGTCGAAGCCATACATGTGCTCGATTTCTTTCACCAGCGCGGGGTCCAGACCCTGGGCGCCACGATAGGCCGAGCCGGCCACCGACACCTCTGCACCACCGCCGGCAATGCGGCTGGTGGCGCCTTCGAAACCTTCGAGCTTGGCGATCATCTGCTCCACCGGCCCGCCGGGGGCGGCCTGGATGATCACGAAGTTGATCAGCAAAATGCCGAGCAGCGTCGGGATGATCAGCAGCAGTCGCCGAAAAATATACGCCAGCATCTATTACTCCGTGCCCGCAGGGTCGGCTTGCAGTTTGGTTTCGACTTCTATCGCCGGTGTCACGTTGGGCTTGATCCACCAGGTGGCCGTACCGATGTCGTACTTGGGTGAGATTTTCGGGTGGCCGATATGGTTCCAGTAAGCCACGCGCCAGGTCTTGATGTGCCAGTTGGGGATCACGTAATAACCCCATTGCAGCACGCGGTCCAGTGCACGGGCGTGAGCCACCAGGCTTTTGCGCGAATCGGCGTTGATCAGTTGCTCGACCAGTTGGTCCACCACCGGGTCTTTCAGGCCCATGGAGTTGCGGCTGCCGGGTTTGTCGGCGGCGGCAGACATCCAGAACTCGCGCTGTTCGTTACCCGGCGAGTTGGATTGCGGGAAGCTGCCGACAATCATGTCGAAGTCCCGCGAACGCACGCGATTGATGTACTGCGAGACGTCGACCCGGCGAATCACCAGGTCGATCCCCAGGTCGCTGAGATTGCGCTTGAACGGCAGCAGCACCCGTTCGAACTCGGTCTGGGCAAGCAGGAACTCGATGTTCACCGGTTTGCCGTTGGCGTCGACCATCTTGTCGTCGACGATCCGCCAGCCGGCTTCCTGCAACAGCTGATAAGCCTTGCGCTGCTGCGTGCGGATCATGCCGCTGGCGTCGGTCACCGGGTTCTGGAAGGCCTCGGTGAATACCTGCTCGGGGATCTTGCCGCGGAACGGGTCGAGAATGGCCAACTGATCGCCATCCGGCAAACCGGTGGCGGCCATTTCCGAGTTTTCAAAGAAACTGCGGGTGCGCACGTAGGCGCCGTTGAACAGTTGCTTGTTGGTCCATTCAAAGTCCAGCAACAACGTCAGCGCCTGGCGCACGCGCACGTCCTGGAACACCGGACGGCGCAGGTTGAAGACAAAACCCTGCATGCCGGTCGGGTTGCCGTTGGGGATCTGTTCCTTGTTCAGCCGACCTTCGGCAACCGCCGGAATGTTGTAGGCGTTGGCCCAGTTCTTCGCGCTCATCTCCAGCCAGTAATCGAACTGTCCGGCCTTGAGTGCTTCCAGGGCCACGGTGTTGTCGCGGTAGTAATCGGTGGTCATCACGTCGAAGTTGTAGAAACCACGGTTGGCCGGCAGGTCCTTGCCCCAGTAATCCTTGACCCGCTCGTAGCGAATCGAGCGCCCGGCCTTCACCTCGCTGACCTTGTACGGGCCGCTGCCCAACGGCATTTCCAGGTTGCCCTTGTTGAAATCCCGGGTCGCCCACCAGTGTTTGGGCAGTACCGGCAACTGGCCGAGGATCAACGGCAGTTCGCGGTTGTTGGTGTGCTTGAACTTGAACAGCACGGTCAGAGGGTCTTCGGCGACTGCTTCAGCGACGTCGCTGTAGTAACCGCGATACATCGGCGCGCCGTCCTTGATCAGGGTTTCGAAGCTGAACACCACGTCTTCGGCACGGATCGGATGACCGTCGTGGAAGCGTGCTTCAGGGCGCAGGTAGAAACGCACCCAGCTGTTGTCCGGGGCTTTCTCGATCTTGCCGGCAACCAATCCATATTCGGTGAACGGTTCATCGAGTCCCTGTTTGGCCAGGGTGTCGTAGATCAGCTCGATGTCGCCGGCCGACACGCCTTTGCTGATGAACGGGTTGAGGCTGTCGAAGCCGCCGAAGCCGGCCTGACGGAAGACCCCGCCCTTGGGTGCGTCCGGATTCACGTAATCGAAATGCTTGAAGTCGGCCGGGTATTTCGGCGGCTCGTTGTACAAGGTCAGGGCGTGTTGCGGTGCGGCGCAGGCCAGCCCGGCGAACAACAGGCCGCTGGCCTGCAGGAGCAGGGCGCGTACGGGTTTCATCGATCTTTCTCCGAAGATTTCAGCCACCACGCGCTCAGGCCCAGCGTATAGGGCGGCGTGGTGACGAAGGCGAACCGGTTGCGGTAGGCCAGGCGGTGATAATTGAGGTACCAGTTGGGAATGATGTAGTGCTGCCATAACAACACGCGGTCCAGGGCTTTGCCGGCGGCAACCTGTTCATCGCGGGTCTGGGCGGCGAGCAGTTGCTCGAGTAAATGGTCAACCACCGGGTTGGCGATGCCCGCGTAATTTTTGCTGCCCTTGACCCCGACCTGGCTGGAATGGAAATACTGCCATTGCTCCAGGCCGGGGCTGAGGGTCTGGTTCAGGGTCATCAGAATCATGTCGAAATCGAACTGGTCGAGGCGCTGTTTGTACTGGGCGCGGTCCACCGTGCGCAGCCGGGCGTCGATGCCGATACTGGCGAGGTTCTCGACATAAGGCTGGAGGATGCGTTCCAGGTTCGGGTTGACCAGCAGGATCTCAAGCGAGAGCGGCTGGCCCTTGGCATTTTCGACCCGTTGACCGTTGAGCTTCCAGCCGGCCTCGGCGAGCAGGCTCAGGGCCTGGCGCATGGTGTCCCGCGGAATGCCGCGCCCTTGGGTCTGCGGCAGGCTGAACGGCTCGGTGAGCAGTTTGGCGGGCAATTGCTCGCGGTACGGCTTGAGCATCAACCACTCATGACCGACCGGCAGACCGGTGGCCGAGAATTCGCTGTTGGGGTAGTAACTCATGGCGCGTTTGTAAGCACCGCTGAACAGCGTGCGATTGGTCCACTCGAAATCGAACATCAGCCCCAGCGCTTCGCGCACCTTCGCGTCGGAGAAGGCCGGACGCCGGGTGTTCATGAACAGGCCCTGGCTCTGGGTCGGGATCTGGTGCGGGATCTGCGCCTTGATGACATCGCCTCGTCGCACGGCCGGGAAGTTGTAACCGTTAACCCAGTTCTTCGCCTGATGCTCGATGTAGATGTCGAACTCGCCGGCCTTGAAGGCCTCGAACGCGACGTCGCTGTCGCGGTAGAACTCGACTTCCATGCGGTCGACGTTGTACTTGCCGCGATTGACCGGCAGGTCCTTGCCCCAGTAATCCTTGACCCGTTCAAACACAATCTGGCGCCCGGGCGTGACCGAGGTAATGCGATAAGGGCCACTGCCCAGCGGCGGCTCGAAGGTGGTGGCCTTGAAGTCGCGACCTTTCCAGTAATGCTGCGGCAGCACCGGCAACTCGCCCAGGCGCAAGATCAGCAGTGGATTGCCAGCGCGCTTGAAGACGAAGCGGATGCGCTGTGGGTTGAGCACGTCGACCCGCAACACTTCCTGGAGATTGGTGCGGTATTGCGGATGGCCTTCCTTGAGCAGCAATCGATAAGAGAACGCGACGTCATACGCGGTGATCGGCGTGCCATCGTGAAAGCGGGCTTCGGGGCGCAGGTTGAACACCACCCAGCTGCGGTCTTCGCTGTATTCCACCGATTGGGCGATCAGGCCATAACTGGAGGTGGGTTCGTCGCCGGACGGCGCGTATTGGCCGGTGCCGACCATCAGCGGCTCGTTGAGCTCGTTGATGCCGTACTGCAGGAAATTCGCGGTGGAAACCGGGCTTGAGCCCTTGAAGGTGTACGGGTTGAGCGTATCGAAGGTGCCAAACGCCATCACCCGCAACGTACCGCCCTTGGGCGCTTGCGGGTTGACCCAGTCGAAATGGGTAAATCTGGCCGGGTACTTGAGCGTGCCGAACTGCGCATAACCATGGCTTTCGCTGATCGTCGCACTTGCGGAGGAGCTCAAGGCCAGGCTGATGAGGAGCAGGAGGAGGGGACGCTTCAAGTCAGAGATCCGATCCAGGCGGCTTGGGCTTTGTGGGCCGTACAGTAACAGCTTGTATGGACAGGAAAAAGACGGGGATTTAACGACCCCTTAATTGCCGGGGCAGATCCCTTGTGGAGGCTTGGAAACCTATTTGATCGCTCGTCGTACACAAACCCTGTAGGAGCCAGCTTGCTGGCGATGGGCTCAAGTGCGCCGCGCTTAACCAGATTTCACGCGTTATCGTTAACGACCATCGCCAGCAAGCCGGCTCCTACAGAGGGTGTGTGAACCTGTTTTATGGTGTTTGGGCAAAAAAAAGCCCCTGAAGTCAGGGGCTTTTTTTAGTGCGGCGAAGCAACCGTCAGCATCTGACCCGGCTTCAGCGCCTGGCCGACACGCGGGTTCCAGCGCTTGAGGTGCTGCATTTCAACGTTGAAACGCTTGGCCACGATGTACAGCGAGTCACCTTGCTGGACCTTGTATTGAGTCTGCGGTTTCTTGGTGTCCGTCTTGCCATTCGTCTTGGTATTGGCGGCCACTACGGTGTTGACGCGTCCGGAGCTGCGCTTGGTCTTGTCCTGCATCACCAGCGTCTGGCCAACCTTGAGGTCCTTGCCAGTCAGCTTGTTCCAGCGTTGCAGGTCTTTTACGTCGACCTTGTTGGCCTTGGCGATGGTGCCGAGGTTGTCGCCACGTTTCACGCGGTAGGCGCGTTTGAGGCTGGCGATCTGGGTATCGTCTGCGCCTTCGAACACCGGTTTGAGCGACTTCTTGCTGATCAGCTCTTCGGGACGCATGGTCGACAGGCTGGCGGTCAGCAGTTGCGCCTTGGACGTCGGCACCAGCAAATGCTGAGGGCCGTCCAGAGTGGTGGTGCGCTGCTTGAAGGCCGGGTTGAGCTGGAACAGCTCGTCTTCGTCGATATTGGCCACCGCTGCAACCTTGGACAGGTCCATGCGCTGGTTGATTTCGACAGCCTGGAAATACGGCTCGTTGGCGATCGGGTTGAGGTTCACGCCGTAGGCTTCGGGCGCCAGGACCACTTGCGACAGGGCCAGCAACTTCGGCACATAGGCCTGGGTTTCCGACGGCAGTGGCAGGTTCCAGTAATCGGTGGGCAGGCCAAGTCTTTCGTTACGTTCGATGGCCCGGCTGACCGTACCTTCACCCGCGTTGTAAGCCGCGAGGGCCAGCAGCCAGTCGCCGTTGAACATGTCGTGCAGACGGGTCAGGTAATCCATCGCGGCGGTGGTCGACGCGGTAATGTCGCGACGGCCATCGTAGAAACGGGTCTGGCGCAGGTTGAAGTAACGCCCGGTGGAAGGAATGAATTGCCACAGGCCAACCGCGTCGGCCCGGGAATAGGCCATTGGGTTGTAGGCGCTTTCAATCACTGGCAGGAGTGCCAGTTCCAGCGGCATGTTGCGTTCTTCAAGGCGTTCGACGATGTAGTGAATGTAGAGACTGCCGCGTTCGCCGGCGTTTTCGAGGAAGGAAGGGTTGCTGGCGAACCACAGGCGCTGTTGCTCGATGCGCGGGTTGACGCCCAGGCCTTCCTGCAACTGGAAGCCCTGGCGCATGCGCTCCCAGACGTCCTGTGGAATTTGCGGGCTAGGCTTTTCGCTGAGCCAGATGGGCTTCTGTTTGGCTCGCGCTGCGATGTTCGGGGTATGTGCCGCGTCGGTCTGCGGCACATGGCTGGAACAGCCCGCCAGAGTGGCGGACACAGCCACCGCTATGGCTTGAGCCAAGCGGGTCAATGCGTCTGAATTGATGGCTTTACGAATAGATGACGACATTGGCTGGAAGTAAGTTCCGGGCAAAAATGTCGGGCGATTCTAGAAAGCGCACCCTCTGCGGTCAACCATTCAGATTTTTCGCACCAACGGCAAGCCCTCTCAGAACTGATCCTTCCAAGCGCGCAGAGCAGCAAAAACCGCACTCGGAGCCCGGTTATAGGTGCCATTCCGTTCGTCCACTTTTTCTTTAACAGATGTTTCGTCGACACGTAAAAACGGGTTGGTCTGCTTTTCCAAGGCCAGTGTCGACGGCAAAGTAATGACTCCGGCGGCCCGTTGCTCCGTGACTTTAGCCAGACGTTCGACGGTATGTGGGTTGCCGGGCTCGACCGCTACGGCGAAACGCAGGTTGCTCAAGGTGTATTCATGAGTGCAGTAGACCCGCGTGTCCTCTGGAAAGGAGGCGAGGCGCGTCAGCGACGTGTGCATTTGCTCGGGGGTGCCTTCAAACAGCCGTCCGCAACCCGCAGCGAACAGGGTATCGCCGCAAAACAGTACGCCCTGATGGTAGTAGGCAATGTGCCCCAGGGTATGGCCGGGAACGGAGATCACCTCAAAGTCCCAACCCAGCACGTTGATACGGTCGTTGTCCTTGAGCGCGACGTCCCGCGCCGGAATGGTTTCACTGGCCGGGCCGTAGACCTTCGCGTCCGTCGCTTTTTTCAACTGTTCGACGCCGCCGACATGGTCGTGATGATGGTGAGTGATCAAAATATCACTCAGTGCCCAACCCGGATTCGCCGCGAGCCAGGCCTGGACCGGCGCGGCATCGCCGGGATCGACCACCGCACAGCGTCGCGTGTCGGGGTCTTGCAACAACCAGATGTAGTTGTCGGTGAAGGCGGGCAGGGCACTGATCTGTATCATCGTCGGATTCGCCAAGCGGAAAACAATGGCGCATCTTAGAACTTCCTGGCGCGTTGGAGAATGCAATGACTGATAAAGCGTTCGCTCAGGCTGATCCTGACTGGCTGGCCCTGATCAGCGCGGCCCGTGAATGGCTGTCCGGCCCCATCGGGCAGTTTCTGCTGGACGAAGAACGCCGCATGCTCGAAGACGAGCTGGGGCGCTTCTTCGGTGGCTATCTGGTGCATTACGGTCCTTCGGCTGAGACTCCGCCGTCGGCGCCGCAGGTCCAGCGCAATGTGCGGCTGGGTGCGCCATTGCCGGGTGTCGAGATTGTGTGTGAAGAGCAGGCCTGGCCGTTGAGCGAGCACGCTGCCGATGTGGTGGTGTTGCAGCACGGCCTGGATTTCTGCCTGTCGCCCCATGGTTTGCTGCGCGAAGCGGCGAGCAGCGTGCGTCCCGGCGGGCATTTGCTGATCATCGGGATCAACCCCTGGAGCAGCTGGGGCTTGCGCCACGTGTTCGCCCATGACGCCTTGCGCAAGGCGCGGTGCATTTCGCCGTCGCGGGTCGCCGACTGGCTGAACCTGCTGGGCTTCGCGCTGGAGAAACGCCGCTTCGGGTGCTATCGTCCGCCGCTTGCGTCCCCGGCCTGGCAAGCCCGTTTGGCCGGTTGGGAGCGCAAGGCCGGTGATTGGCAACTGTCGGGTGGCGGCTTCTATTTATTGGTCGCGCGCAAGATCGTGGTCGGCCTGCGGCCGGTTCGTCAGGAACGTCGTGAGCCGATGGGCAAGTTGATTCCATTGCCGATGGCCAAGGTCAACCGCCGCAACATCGAGCCGTAACACTTTTTATATTCCCGGCCGGGCGCGTCCCGGCCTCGGGCATCGTCGATCAACGGTCGGCGGGCCACCGCATTTTCTGGATAGATTGGCATGAGCGATAGCGTAGAACTCTTCACCGACGGCGCCTGCAAGGGCAATCCTGGCCCAGGCGGCTGGGGCGCATTGCTGGTGTGCAAGGGCGTTGAAAAAGAACTCTGGGGTGGCGAAGCCAACACCACCAACAACCGTATGGAGCTGATGGGCGCGATTCGCGGGCTGGAAGAACTGAAGCGTTCCTGCGACGTGCTGCTGGTGACAGACTCGCAGTATGTGATGAAAGGCATCAACGAATGGATGGACAACTGGAAGAAACGCGGCTGGAAAACGGCAGCGAAAGAACCGGTAAAAAATGCTGACCTGTGGAAATTGCTGGACGAGCAAGTCAACCGCCACAACGTCACCTGGAAGTGGGTGCGCGGGCACATCGGGCATCACGGCAACGAGCGGGCCGACCAGTTGGCTAACCGTGGCGTGGATGAAGTGCGCGGTTACAAACAAGCCTGACCTTTGTAGGAGCCGGCTTGCCGGCGATAGCGTTCCTGAGATCAATACAAGGCTCAGGACCTATCGCCGGCAAGCCGGCTCCTACAAGATCGGTGTTCACAGCATCAAAATGGCGTTGGCCAGTTGTTGGTCTGAATACTGATCGCTCAGCCCGCCACGAATCCTCTCGAATGCCGCTTCAATCCGCGCCCCGCGAATCTCCCCGTCACTCGCCACAAACGCTGCCGCATCATCCTTGGCCGCCAGCACAATCTTGTCGTCCTTGAATGATCCGCTCGTGCCCTTGGACGAACTCAAGGTCAGGCTCAACGTGATATCGGTGCTGATTACAAAACTGGTGGCCTGGGCGGTGGTTGCGATCAGGCAGCCGCCCAGGACCAGCAGGCGTAGCGATTGTGTGGTGGTCATGACGAGCTCAAATCCATCGGAAACAAGCCGCGCACGCTATCAAGCCGTTCTTTGCCAAACTTTATGAACATTGCTAATGATTGTTAAAAACTGCATGAGCTTCAGTCATTTGCCTGTGCGCACGCCTGATCCCGTGGGCGTGTTAACATCGCCGTTTTTGCACGATTGACCCGTTGAGAGCTGAGCACTGATGGCCACCAGATCCGTTGTACTCGATACCGAAACCACCGGCATGCCGGTGACCGACGGCCACCGGATTATCGAAATCGGTTGTGTCGAGTTGATCGGTCGGCGCCTGACCGGCCGGCATTTTCACGTTTACCTGCAACCGGACCGCGAGAGTGATGAAGGCGCCATCGGCGTTCACGGCATCACCAACGAATTCCTGGTGGGCAAGCCGCGCTTCACTGAAGTGGCTGATGAGTTTTTCGAATTCATCAAGGGCGCGCAGCTGATCATCCATAACGCGGCGTTCGACGTTGGCTTCATCAACAACGAATTCGCCCTGATGGGCCAGCACGATCGTGCGGACATCACGCAACACTGCTCGATCCTCGACACCCTGATGATGGCCCGGGAACGTCACCCGGGGCAGCGCAACAGCCTCGACGCCTTGTGCAAACGTTATGGCGTCGACAACTCCGGCCGTGAGCTCCACGGCGCCTTGCTCGACTCCGAGATTCTCGCCGACGTTTACCTGACCATGACCGGCGGCCAGACCAGCCTGTCGCTGGCCGGCAATGCGTCCGACGGCAACGGGTCTGGTGAAGGGGCGGACAACTCAGCCACGGAGATCCGCCGTTTGCCGGCCGATCGCCAGCCAACCCGCATCATCCGCGCCAGTGAAGATGATTTGGCGCAACACATGGCCCGTCTGGAAGTCATCGCCAAATCCGCCGGTGCGCCATCGCTGTGGCAGCAACTGCTTGAGGCTGAAGCTCAGGCGTAAATCTCGAGATAGACACTAACCTGTAGGAGCCGGCTTGCTGGCGATAGCGTCCGTTCAGACGATGAACGTGTCGACTGTCCCACCGCCATCGCCGGCAAGCCGACTCCTACAGGGTTATGCGATCCACTCGTGACCCATTTCGGGGCATTGCACTCGCCACAAGCGCCTCAACCCTCTACCCTGAGGTTATTGGCAGGCTACGGACTGCCGCCTCAGGACACTGAGCCCCATGTATAAAGATTTGAGATTCCCGGTCTTGATCGTCCATCGCGACATCAAGGCCGACACGGTTGCCGGTGATCGGGTGCGTGGCATCGCCCGGGAGCTGGAGCAGGAAGGTTTCAGCATTGTCTCGGCAGTGGATTACACCGAAGGGCGGTTGGTCGCGTCGACCCATCATGGCCTCTCGTGCATGTTGATCGCCGCCGAAGACCCCAGCGCCAACTCCCATCTGTTGCAGAACATGGCCGAACTGATCGGTCTGGCGCGGGTGCGTGCGCCGGATTTGCCGATTTTCGCGCTGGGCGAGCAGGTGACGCTGGAAAACGCCCCGGCCGATGCGATGGACGAGCTCAATCAGCTGCGCGGTATTCTCTATTTGTTCGAAGACACCGTGCCGTTTCTGGCACGGCAGGTCGCACGAGCCGCACGCAAATACCTGGATGGCCTGCTGCCACCGTTCTTCAAGGCGTTGGTGCAACACACCGCCGACTCCAACTATTCCTGGCACACGCCCGGCCACGGTGGCGGCGTGGCCTATCACAAGAGCCCGGTGGGGCAGGCGTTTCACCAGTTTTTCGGGGAAAACACCCTGCGTTCGGACTTGTCGGTGTCGGTGCCGGAACTCGGTTCGCTGCTCGACCACACCGGCCCTCTGGCCGAGGCGGAAGCGCGAGCGGCGCGCAACTTTGGCGCCGATCACACCTTCTTCGTGATCAATGGCACCTCGACGGCCAACAAGATTGTCTGGCATTCGATGGTCGCCCGCGATGACCTGGTGCTGGTGGACCGCAACTGCCACAAGTCGGTATTGCACTCGATCATCATGACCGGCGCGATTCCGTTGTACCTGTGCCCGGAACGCAACGAGCTGGGGATCATCGGCCCGATTCCGCTGAGTGAATTCAGCCGCGAATCGATTCAGGCCAAGATCGACGCCAGCCCGTTGACCAAGGGCCGTGCGCCCAAGGTCAAACTGGCGGTGGTGACCAATTCGACCTACGACGGCCTCTGTTACAACGCCGAACTGATCAAGCAAAGCCTGGGCAACAGCGTCGAGGTGCTGCATTTCGATGAGGCCTGGTATGCCTATGCGGCGTTTCACGAGTTTTTTGCCGGACGTTACGGCATGGGCACTGCGCGCAGTGCGGACAGCCCGCTGGTGTTCACCACCCATTCCACCCACAAACTGTTGGCGGCGTTCAGTCAGGCCTCGATGATTCACGTCCAGGACGGCGGTGCGCGGCAACTGGATCGCGACCGCTTCAACGAAGCGTTCATGATGCACATATCCACGTCGCCGCAGTACAGCATCATCGCCTCTCTGGATGTGGCGTCGGCGATGATGGAAGGCCCGGCGGGTCGTTCGCTGTTGCAGGAAATGTTCGACGAAGCCCTGAGTTTCCGTCGGGCACTGGCGAATTTGCGTCAGCACATCGCCGCTGATGATTGGTGGTTTTCCATCTGGCAGCCGCCGTCGGTGGAAGGCATCGAGCGCGTGGTGACGGAAGACTGGTTGCTGCAACCCGATGCCGACTGGCACGGCTTTGGCGGCGTGACCGATGACTACGTGCTGCTCGATCCGGTCAAAGTCACGCTGGTGATGCCGGGCCTCACCGCCGGCGGTGCGTTGAGCGAACGCGGGATTCCGGCGGCGGTGGTCAGCAAATTCCTCTGGGAGCGCGGGCTGGTGGTCGAGAAGACCGGGCTCTATTCATTTCTGGTGCTGTTCTCCATGGGCATCACCAAGGGCAAATGGAGCACGCTGCTGACCGAGTTGCTGGAGTTCAAGCGCAGTTATGACGCCAACGTCAGCCTCGTGACCTGCCTGCCCTGCGTGGCGCAGCAGGAAGGCGCGCGTTACAAGGGTATGGGGCTGCGCGATTTGTGCGATCAACTGCACGCCTGTTACCGCAGCAATGCCACGGCCAAACATCTCAAGCGCATGTACACCGTGTTGCCGGAAATCGCCATGAAGCCGGCTGACGCTTATGATCATCTGGTGCGTGGCGAGGTGGAAGCCGTGTCCATCGATGCGCTGGACGGCCGCATCGCCGCGGTGATGCTGGTGCCGTATCCGCCGGGGATTCCGTTGATCATGCCCGGCGAACGTTTCACCGAGTCGACCCGCTCGATCATCGATTACCTGGCGTTTGCCCGCACGTTCGATAGCAGTTTCCCGGGGTTTGTCGTCGATGTGCACGGCTTGCAACACGAAGACGAGGGCAATGGGCGGCATTACACCGTCGATTGCATCAAGGAGTGAGGACCTTTCCCAGTATGCAACCGGTCATGAATCCGAAATACCCAGGGCTGTCGGTTCGCGTTGCCGACGACGGCTTTGCAGCTTACATCTGGGGCAGTGATTTCAGTTTTGAAGTCACGGCCTATGTCGCCGCCGAAATCGGCAAACCGATGGAGCAATGGGCGGTCACGCCAATTACCCCTTACCGCAAGTGCTATGGCATCGATCCCGAGGAATTCAGCAGTTTCCGCGACGCCGCCGACAGCGCGATTTTCATAGCTTATCTCGATGATGAGCCAGTGGGCCACCTGGTGATCAGCACCAACTGGAACGGCTTTGCCCATATCGACGAGTTGGCGGTCCACGCGCCGGCCCGCCGGCATGGCGTGGCCAAGGCGCTGCTGGATGTGGCGCAGTTCTGGAGCCGCAAGAAAAAACTGCCGGGCATCATGCTAGAAACCCAGAACAACAATCTGGGCGCGTGTCGGCTGTATGAGCGCTGCGGTTATGTGATGGGGGGTGTCGATCATCTGCGCTATCGCGGCATCGACCCGAACACCGCCGAAATCGCATTGTTCTGGTATCGACTGTTCGACAATCCGCTGGAAAGCCCGATCAGCTCGCCAACATCGCCACGGCTTGTTCCGTGACGATGTCCAGCAGTGCCTGAAGGGCGGGGGATGGCTCGCCGTTCTTCAGGGTCAGGGCGTAGACGCTGATCGGCACGGCGGGCGCCAGC
Source organism: Pseudomonas sp. PDM01 (assembly GCF_014852325.1). NCBI lineage: Bacteria > Pseudomonadati > Pseudomonadota > Gammaproteobacteria > Pseudomonadales > Pseudomonadaceae > Pseudomonas > Pseudomonas sp. PDM01. The sequence continues at coordinate 953,680 of NZ_JACVBK010000001.1, read as the reverse complement.
GGGCAGGCATCCAGGCCGGCGGATTTGGCCCCGAGCGCGGTGAACGGGTCGACAATCGCCAGGCCTTCACCGGCTTCGACCATGCTGCGCATCATCTGGTGAGTCTGAACCCGAGTGTGAATCACCGGGGCAGGGCGCAGGGCGTGCAGTTTGTTGTCGAGTGCCGGGCTCAGCGGATCATGACCTTCCAGGCCAACCATCGACTGCCCCGCCAGGTCTTGCAGCGAAATGTACTTCTGCTTCGGTTGCAGCCAGCCATGGGGGGCCAGTAGCTGGAGTTTGCCCTGGGCAATCACCTGGCAATGAATATCGGCGTGGTCGGGATCGTGCAGGCTCAGGCCCAGATCGCTTTCGCGCAGCAGCAGGCTTCTGACGATGTCGCGGGTGGGTTGGCTCAGGAGGCTGCAAGGCACGTCGGGGAGGCGTCGGCGCAACGCCGCGATGCTCTGTGGCAACAACTGTTGTGCCAAGGGCGGCGTGCAAATGATGCGAAGGGGTGGGGCCTGATATTGCTTGAGGCTGCTGGCCAGTCGCAGGACCGGCTCGAGCGCATCGTAGACGTGGGCGATTTCGACCTGTAGCTCCCGCGCCTCGCGCGTGGCTTGCAAGCGTCCACGCACGCTGGAAAACAGCATGAAACCCAACTGACTCTCAGCGTCACGCAGAATGCCTTCGACCTCGGCCACTGGCAGCTGCAGCCATTCGGCGGCGGTGCCAAGGTGACCGGTCTGCAGGAGCGCCTGGATCACTTCGATATGACGTAAACGCATGCGTGAAGTCCATGTTCAGCAGGTGAGGGAGTCAGTGGCTGAATCCTAACCCAAGTCCGCGCATAAGACTTCTGCTCATAACGCGAGGTTATGAGGCGACGCTGGCTTCGGGTTCACGAATGAGGGTGACGCCCGATTGCACCAGCAGAAACTCGTTCTCATCAAGCTTGTTGACGCGGTCGCCAATGGCCAGCTTGTAGGTGGTGACAGCGGTGAGGCCGTCTGCCGAAGGGGTGGATTCCTGGAACTCATGCACGGAATAGACACGGCCTTCCGCGTCTCTTGCATGGAACTGACTGACGAGTACTGCTGCCATCTGCTTAGAACCTCTGGAGATAAATCACTCAATTTGCGGTTCTGTAGACCGTGGTTGGGCGAGGTAAGTTTTCCTACAGGAAAAAAATAGTCAGGGGCGGCGTTTTTCAGTCGCCCACTGCTTGAATCGTCATCTATAACTACAAGCTCTTTCCATCGGACAGTCGAGAATCTTCCATGAGCAATGTCTACACGATCGCCGTTCTGGTCGGCAGCTTGAGAAAGGAATCGATCAACCGCAAGGTGGCGTTGGCCCTGGCCGATCTGGCACCTGCAAATCTCAAGCTCAACATCGTCGAAATTGGCGACTTGCCGCTCTACAACGAAGACATCGATGGCGAATCACCGCCGGCAGCCTACAGCACTTTCCGGCAACAAGTGAGTTCATCCGACGCGTTGCTGTTCGTCACCCCGGAATACAACCGTTCGGTTCCTGCGCCGTTGAAGAACGCAATCGACGTCGGTTCACGGCCATATGGCAAGAGCGCCTGGGGTGGCAAGCCGGGTGCGGTGATCAGCTGTTCACCGGGGGCTATCGGCGGGTTTGGCGCCAACCATCATTTGCGCCAGTCCATGGTGTTTCTCAATGTGCCTTGCATGCAACAACCGGAAGCCTACTTGAGCGGTGCCGGTTCGGCCTTCGATGAAGCGGGCAGATTGTCCGAGACGGTGAAGCCGTTTTTGCAGAGTTTCATCAATGCTTACGGGCAGTGGGTCGAGCAGCATAAGAAAGTCTGAATATCACTTTGATAGCCGCTGCCGAATGCAGGCTCGGCAGCGGCTGCACAAACAAACGTTTCCATACTTTGCTTTACTGGATATTCGAAATTCCATATATTCACGCCTCGTTTGTCCGGAGGCGTTTCCCTGTATGTCCGACTCTTACAGTCCCGTCGATGTTTTCAAGGCCCTGGCCGATGACACGCGCAGCCGTATCGCGCTGTTGATCGCCCGCGAAGGCGAGTTGTGCGTGTGCGAGTTGACCGCCGGGCTGGACTTGAGTCAGCCGAAAATTTCCCGTCACCTGGCGCTCTTGCGTAGCAATGGCCTGTTGGCGGACCGCCGTCAGGGGCAATGGGTGTTCTATCGCCTGCACCCGGACCTGGCGCCTTGGGTCGTCACTCTGCTGCACGGCGCACTGGCTGAACATCAAGGCTGGCTGGCTGCCGATGTCGCACGCCTTCAAGCCATGACCGATCGACCTGTACGTTGCTGTTAATCCCTGATTTCTGTTGAAGGCTGCTTTGCATGCTCATTGCGTCGTTGATTTTCCTGCTGACCATCACCCTGGTGATCTGGCAGCCCAAAGGCCTCGGTGTCGGTTGGAGTGCGGTGTTCGGCGCCGTGCTGGCGCTGATTTTTGGTGTGGTGCACCTCAGTGATATTCCGCTGGTGTGGCAGATCATCTGGAACGCCACCGGCACTTTTGTTGCGTTGATCATCATCAGCCTGTTGCTGGATGAGGCGGGGTTCTTTGCCTGGGCGGCACTGCATGTCGCGCGGTGGGGGCGGGGCAGTGGGCGCAAGTTGTTTGCCTACATGGTGCTGCTCGGCGCGCTGGTCTCGGCCTTGTTTGCCAACGACGGGGCGGCGCTGATCCTCACGCCCATCGTGATTTCCATGCTGCTGGCGTTGCGCTTTTCCCCGGCGGCGACCCTGGCGTTCGTGATGGGTGCCGGGTTTATTGCCGACACTGCCAGCCTGCCGCTGGTGGTGTCGAACCTGGTGAACATCGTTTCCGCCGACTTCTTCCACATCGGCTTCAATCGCTACGCGGCGGTGATGGTTCCGGTCAACCTGGTGAGCGTTGCGGCGACACTGGCGGTACTGATGTGGTTTTTCCGGCGCGACATTCCCAAGGATTACGATCCTGAGCAACTGGAACATCCGTCCAGTGCGATCCACGACAAGGCGACGTTTTATGCCGGTTGGGCGGTGTTGCTGATCCTGTTGATCGGCTGTTTTGCGCTGGAACCGCTGGGTATTCCCATCAGTGCCATTTCGGCGGTGTGCGCGGCGTTGCTGCTGGCCATTGCTGCCCGAGGCCACAAGATTTCCACGCGCAAGGTGCTGAAAGAAGCGCCGTGGCAGATCGTGATTTTCTCGCTGGGCATGTATCTGGTGGTCTACGGCCTGCGTAACGCCGGGCTCACCGGGTATCTGGCGGGTTGGCTGGACGGTTTTGCCGGTTACGGCGTCTGGGGCGCAGCCATGGGCACGGGTGTGTTGACGGCGCTGCTGTCGTCGATCATGAATAACCTGCCGACGGTGCTGATTGGTCTGCTGTCGATTGACGCGAGTCAGGCGAGCGGAGTGGTGAAGGAGGCGATGATCTACGCCAACGTGATCGGCAGTGACCTGGGACCGAAGATTACGCCGATTGGCAGCCTGGCGACGTTGTTGTGGCTGCACGTGCTGGAGCGCAAGAGCATTCGGATCGGCTGGGGGTATTACTTCAAGGTCGGGATTGTGTTGACGGTGCCGGTGTTGTTGGTGACGTTGGCGGCGTTGGCTGTGCGGTTGTCCGTTTAGACCGCGTCGGCCCCATCGCGAGCAGGCTCGCTCCCACAGGGATTTTGTGAACGCCGCAAATCCAATGTGGGAGCGAGCCTGCTCGCGATGGGGCCAGTCTAGTCACTACAAAAACTAACCACTGCCCGGCACATTCGGCCAAAGATCCGCCACCAGAAACAAGCGCTCCGCTTCCTCCCACTCCCCATTCGCATTCTCGATCAACCGCACCAGCAACTGCGCCGGCGCCAGCGGTTCCAGATCGCTCAGCCACGCTTGCAGCTGTTGCGTGCTCCAGGTCTGCTCGGCCGGGTAGTGCGCCGGCGCCAGCCAGGCATGGCGGGGCAGGGGTTGCCAGCGACCGAACGGGCGCTGCGTGACAAAATCATTCCAATCCTTTTGATGCAGCCAGCTACCGCGCAAATGCTGCGGGTGCGCACCGCTTGGGGCTTCGGATTGCCCCGGCCACGGATAAAGCAGATAGCCGCCCAGCCACAAATGCGCACTGAACTGCTGGATGTCCAGCGCCGCCAGGACCTCGCGGCTCTCCGGTCGCGCGGAAATCGGCAGCTGATGCTGGCTCAGGTGCGCCAGTTTGCGGTCCAGCCGATCATGGCAGCCCGGCCCCAGCCAATGCGCGGTGTTATGCCCCGCGCCATTTTGTGGGCCGAGGTAAAGCTTGATCGCCAGTTCCAGGTGATGCACGCCGTCGCGATCGCGCAGCAGCATGTCCAGTTCGCCCAGCGTGTGGCCTTCGCGACGGATTGGCATGTTCGCGGCAATCAGATCGATGCCCGGTGCATGGCGCACGGCGTATTGCCACAGCCGTTCGTAATACAGACCCAGGCGCCGGGTCCGGGCCTGGGCCAGCCAGTGCAGCAAGTCGTAGCTGTCGTTATCCAGTTGCCGTAGCCAGAGTTCCAGCCGTTCCGGTACCTGCACCCAGTCACTGCCGGCCAGTGGATGGCGTTGCGGCCACGGCGTGACCTCCAGCATCGGCGGCGCGAGGATGACCCAGGCCAGGTCGCGGACCTCGGGGTGGCGCAACTGGTGGGGTAACTGCAGCAAATCGGGAAATAGGATCATCTTGCGAGCATAGCCCTAAACCTGAGTGCGCCCTTGTGGCTGAAAGGATTTTGTCTATCCCGCGCTTTCGCCCATAATCGTGGTTTTCGCCGTCGCAAACCGTAGGGGCACCATGGAGCAATTTCGTAATATCGGCATCATCGGTCGCCTGGGCAGTTCGCAGGTGCTGGATACCGTCCGCCGACTGAAACGGTTTCTGCTCGATCGTCACCTGCACGTGATCCTCGAAGACACCATCGCTGAAGTCCTGCCGGGTCATGGCCTGCAAACTTCATCGCGCAAGATGCTCGGTGAAGTCTGTGACATGGTGATTGTGGTCGGCGGTGACGGCAGCCTGCTTGGCGCCGCACGCGCACTGGCCCGACACAATATTCCGGTGCTCGGCATCAACCGTGGCAGCCTCGGTTTCCTGACCGATATTCGCCCCGATGAACTGGAAGTCAAAGTCGCCGAAGTGCTCGACGGCCACTATCTGGTGGAAAACCGCTTCCTGCTGCAAGCCGAAGTCCGCCGCCACGCCGAGGCCATTGGCCAGGGCGATGCGCTGAACGACGTGGTGCTGCACCCCGGCAAATCGACGCGCATGATCGAGTTCGAGCTGTACATCGACGGCCAGTTCGTCTGCAGCCAGAAGGCCGACGGCCTGATCGTCTCCACGCCGACCGGCTCGACCGCGTACGCGCTGTCGGCGGGCGGCCCGATCATGCACCCCAAACTTGACGCTATTGTGATTGTGCCGATGTACCCCCATACCTTGTCGGGTAGACCGATTGTGGTCGATGGCAACAGTGAGCTGAAAATCGTCGTGTCCAAGGATATGCAGATCTACCCGCAAGTCTCCTGTGACGGGCAGAACCACTTCACCTGCGCGCCGGGTGACACCATCACCGTGAGCAAGAAAGCGCAGAAGCTGCGGCTGATTCATCCGCTTGACCACAACTACTACGAAGTCTGCCGGACCAAACTCGGCTGGGGCAGCAAGTTGGGGGGTGGAGGCGACTGATGCTCGATCCCGCGCGAAGTTATGACCTTATCGGTGACGTGCACGGTTGCGCCCTGACCCTTGAGCACTTGCTCGACCTGCTTGGTTATCACAAACAGGGCGGCGTCTGGCGGCATCCGTCGCGCATGGCGGTGTTCGTCGGTGACATCATCGACCGCGGCCCGCGGATTCGCGAGGCGCTGCACATCGTCCACGACATGGTCGAGGCTGGCCAGGCGTTGTGCATCATGGGCAACCATGAATTCAACGCGCTCGGCTGGAGCACGCCAGCGCCGCCGGGCAGCGGCAAGCAATTCGTCCGTGAGCACACGCCACGTCATGCGCGCCTGCTGGGTGAAACCCTGACCCAGTTTGAAGACCATCCCGCGGACTGGCATGACTTCCAGCAATGGTTCTACGAACTGCCGCTGTTTGTGGATGCCGGGCGTTTCCGTGTGGTTCACGCCTGCTGGGATTCGGGCCTGATCGAGCCGCTACGCGCTCTGTTTCACGACGGCTGCGTCGATGAACATTTCCTCCAGGCCTCGGCCGTGCCGGGCAGTTTTGCCTGCACCGTGTTCGACCGTTTGCTGCGCGGCACCGACATGCGCTTGCCTGACGGGTTGACCATGACCAGCGGCGATGGCCTGACGCGCTCGTTCTTCCGCACCAAATTCTGGGAAGACGACCCGCAAACCTACGGAGACATCGTGTTCCAGCCTGACGCTTTACCGGAACCCGTCGCCCGGACGCCGCTGTCGTCCACCGAGAAAAACACCTTGCTGCGCTATGGCGTTGACGAGCCCTTGTTGTTCGTCGGCCACTACTGGCGCAGCGGCAAACCGGCGCCGATCCGCCCGAACCTGGCCTGCCTGGATTACAGCGCGGTGCTTTACGGCAAGCTGGTCGCCTATCGACTGGATCAGGAAACCCGGCTCGATCCGCACAAATTCGTCTGGGTCGACGTCGAACGGCCGGAGGCACTGCGATGAGCGCCGTGGCCGTTTTACGCCTGCCGCTGGCGGTGGATCTGAGCGGGTTCGTCAAACTGCTGCAACGCATGCAGGTGCCGCATCGGGTCAGCGAAGAGCAGGGCGAGCAGGTGCTGTGGGTGCCTGCCAATATCAGTGAAGACGTGCGTGCGTTGTACGAGCGTTTTCCGACGGGTGATCCCGATCAGCAACTGGACATCCCGGTGGCGATAACCGCGAAGCGTCCCGGTTTCGTCGAGCAATTGCGCCACGCCAAAGCGACGGCGGCGGTGCTGCTGCTGAGCCTGATCGTCGGTGCGGTGACGCTGCTGGGCGAAAACCTCGACACGATGCGCTGGTTGACCTTCCTCGATTTCCGGGTGGTCGGCGAATACATCCATTTCACGCCATTGGCCGACAGCCTGGCAGCGGGGCAGTGGTGGCGTCTGGTTACGCCGATGCTGATCCACTTCGGCATCCTCCACCTGGCCATGAACGGCATGTGGTATTGGGAACTGGGGCGACGCATTGAGTCGCGTCAAGGCGGCATCAACCTGATCGGCCTGACCCTGCTGTTCGCCCTGGTGTCGAACTACGCGCAGTTTTATTTCAGCGGCCCGACCTTGTTTGGCGGGTTGTCCGGCGTGCTGTATGGCCTGCTAGGGCATTGCTGGATCTTTCAGATCCTGTCGCCGAACCGCGCTTATCGCCTGCCTCGCGGGGTGCTGGTGATGATGCTGGTGTGGCTGCTGCTGTGCCTGTCCGGGCTGGTCTCGATGATCGGCTTCGGTGAAATTGCGAACGCCGCCCACGTCGGCGGGTTACTCATCGGATGCTTCACCGGTTTGTTGGGTGGTTTGTACAACCGCCGTAAACTGGCCGCCTAAAAAAGTTATGTAAGTTCGGAGACCTTGATGTCCTCTTTTAACGAAATGATCAAAAACATCACACCCGATATCTACCAGAGCCTGAAACTGGCGGTGGAAATCGGCAAATGGTCCGACGGTGGCAAACTCACCGCCGAGCAACGCGAACTGTCGCTGCAAGCGATGATCGCCTGGGAAATCCAGAACCTGCCCGAAGACCAGCGCACCGGTTACATGGGCGTGCAGGAATGTGGCTCGAAGTCGATTGAAGTGCCGAATATCCTGTTCAAGTCGGATGCCATCCATTGATCGAGATTGGCCGCGGTGCAATCAGTAAAATGTCGGCCCGCCTGGACGGGGCCGACGTGCAGTACGCGTTTCGTCTGGGCGATGTCGAAGTGCCGGTCAACCCGTTGATCGGCACCACGGTACGTCTGGAATACCTGGGGGCGATCCACTGCTGCCATTGCGGACGCAAGACCAAAACCAGTTTCAGCCAGGGTTACTGCTACCCGTGCATGACCAAACTGGCGCAGTGCGATGTCTGCATCATGAGCCCGGAGCGTTGCCACTACGACGCCGGCACCTGCCGTGAGCCGGAGTGGGGCGAGAAGTTCTGCATGACCGATCACATCGTGTATCTGTCTAACTCGTCCGGGGTCAAAGTCGGGATTACCCGCGCGACCCAACTGCCGACGCGCTGGATCGACCAGGGCGCTCGTCAGGCGTTGCCGATCATGCGCGTTGCGACCCGTCAGCAGTCAGGCTTCGTCGAAGACCTGTTCCGCAGTCAGGTGGCGGACAAGACCAACTGGCGTGCTTTACTCAAGGGCGAAGCGGTTTCGGTGGATCTTGTCGAAGTACGCGATCAGCTGTTTGAAAGCTGCGCCGAAGGCCTGCAAACCTTGCAGGAACGATTTGGTCTGCAGGCGATCCAGACTATTAGCGATGCCGAGCCGCTGGAGATCCGTTATCCGGTGGAGCAATACCCGGCCAAAATCGTCAGCTTCAACCTGGACAAGAACCCGATTGCCGAAGGCACGCTGCTGGGGATCAAGGGCCAGTACCTGATCTTCGACACCGGCGTGATCAATATTCGTAAATACACGGCTTATCAGCTCGCCGTGCATCAGTAAGGACTCCAGCATGCGCACCGAACAACCGAAGATGATCTATTTGAAAGACTATCAGGCGCCTGAGTACCTGATCGACGAGACGCACCTGACCTTCGAGTTGTTCGAGGACCACAGCCTGGTCCATGCGCAACTGGTGATGCGCCGCAACCCTGAGCGTGGTCCGGGCTTGCCGCCGCTGGTGCTGGACGGTCAGCAACTCGATCTGCTGTCGGTGACCCTGGCCGACCGCGAGCTGACAGCTGCCGACTATCAGTTGACCGAGAACCACCTGACGCTGCATCCGACCAGCACCAGCTTCACGGTCGACACCAGCGTACGCATTCACCCGGAAACCAACACCGCGCTGGAAGGCCTGTACAAGTCCGGCACGATGTTCTGCACCCAGTGCGAGGCCGAAGGCTTCCGCAAGATCACCTATTACCTCGACCGCCCGGACGTGATGAGCACGTTCACCACCACGGTCGTCGCGGAACAGCACAGCTACCCGGTGCTGCTGTCCAACGGCAACCCGATTGCCAGCGGTCCTGGCGAAGACGGCCGTCATTGGGCGACCTGGGAAGACCCGTTCAAGAAACCGGCGTACCTGTTCGCATTGGTGGCCGGTGATTTGTGGTGCGTCGAAGACACCTTCACCACCATGACCGAGCGCAACGTGGCGCTGCGCATCTACGTCGAGCCAGAAAACATCGACAAGTGCCAGCACGCCATGAACAGCCTGAAGAAATCCATGCGCTGGGACGAAGAAGTCTACGGTCGTGAATACGACCTGGACATCTTCATGATCGTTGCGGTCAACGACTTCAACATGGGCGCCATGGAGAACAAGGGCCTCAACATCTTCAACTCCAGCGCCGTACTGGCTCGCGCCGAAACCGCGACCGACGCCGCGCACCAGCGTGTCGAAGCGATCGTCGCCCACGAATACTTCCACAACTGGTCGGGCAACCGCGTGACCTGCCGCGACTGGTTCCAGTTGTCGCTGAAGGAAGGCTTCACCGTATTCCGCGATTCCGGTTTCTCCGCCGACATGAACTCGGCCACCGTGAAGCGCATCCAGGACGTGGCTTACCTGCGTACTCACCAGTTCGCCGAAGACGCAGGTCCCATGGCTCACGCGGTGCGCCCGGACAGCTTCATCGAGATTTCCAACTTCTACACCCTGACCGTGTACGAAAAGGGCTCGGAAGTGGTCGGCATGATCCACACCTTGCTTGGTGCCGACGGTTTCCGTAAAGGCAGCGACCTGTATTTCGAGCGCCATGACGGCCAGGCCGTGACCTGCGATGACTTCATCAAGGCCATGGAAGATGCCAACGGTGTCGATCTGACCCAGTTCAAACGCTGGTACAGCCAGGCTGGCACGCCGCGTCTGGCGGTGAGCGAGTCCTACGACGCTGCAGCGAAAACCTACAGCCTGACGTTCCGTCAAAGCTGCCCGGCGACCCCGGACAAGGTTGAAAAACTGCCGTTCGTGATCCCGGTTGAATTGGGCCTGCTGGATTCCAAAGGCGCGCCTGTTGCCTTGCGCCTGTCCGGCGAAGCCAGCGCCCAGGGCACCTCGCGCGTCATTTCGGTGACCGAAGCCGAACAGACCTTCACCTTCGTCGATATCGCTGAGCAACCGCTGCCTTCGTTGCTGCGCGGCTTCTCGGCGCCGGTGAAACTGAGCTTCCCGTACAACCGCGACCAACTGATGTTCCTGATGCAGCACGACAGCGACGGTTTCAACCGCTGGGATGCCGGTCAGCAGTTGTCGGTGCAAGTGCTGCAAGAGCTGATCGCCCAGCAGCAGAAGGGCGAGAAGCTGGTGCTGGATCAGCGCCTGATTTCGGCCTTGCGTACCGTGCTGTCGGACGAGACGCTGGATCAGGCGATGGTCGCCGAAATGCTCTCGCTGCCGGGTGAGGCGTATCTGACCGAGATCAGCGAAGTGGCTGACGTCGACGCCATCCACATCGCTCGCGAGTTTGCCCGCAAGGCGTTGGCAGACGGTTTGTTCGAGGCGTTGTGGTCGCGTTACCAGGCCAACCGCGCTCTGTCGAAACAAACCCCGTACATTGCCGAAGCCGAGCACTTTGCCCGTCGCGCCTTGCAGAACATTGCGCTGTCGTACCTGATGCTCAGCGGTCAATCGCAAGTAATGGCGGCGACGCTTGAGCAGTTCGAGACCAGCGACAACATGACCGAGCGCCTGACGGCATTGGCGGTGTTGGTGAATTCGCCGTTCGAAGAAGAAAAAGCCTTGGCGCTGGCCGGTTTTGCCGAGCACTTCAAGGACAATCCGCTGGTCATGGATCAATGGTTCAGCGTTCAGGCGGGCAGTACGTTGCCGGGCGGGCTGGAGCGGGTGCGTCAGTTGATGCAGCATCCGGCGTTCAACATCAAGAACCCGAACAAGGTGCGGGCGCTGGTCGGTGCGTTTGCCGGGCAGAACCTGATCAACTTCCATGCGGCGGATGGTTCGGGGTATCGCTTCCTGGCGGATCTGGTCATCGAACTGAACGGGTTCAACCCGCAGATTGCTTCTCGCCAACTGGCGCCGCTGACGCGCTGGCGCAAATACGACGATGCTCGTCAGGCGTTGATGAAAGGGGAGCTGGAGCGGATTCGTGCTTCGGGTCAACTGTCCAGCGATGTGTTTGAAGTGGTCAGCAAAAGCCTGGCCTGAGTCTGGCTTTGGAACCTGTAGGAGCGAGGCTTGCCCGCGAAGGTTGTGTGTCGGGCGCGTTTTTTGATGGTGTGCATATCCATTGCTGCGGTAACGGCTGCTGGCGGTTTCGCTCTTACAGCGACTCACTTTTCCAGACGCCGAAAAGTAAGCAAAAGGCTTTGCCCCTGACGTACGGCCCTTCGCCTAGGCTCAGGGTACCCTCGCTCCGGTCCTGCTCCGTGGGCCCGCCGCCATCGGCCATCCATGGCCGGGGGCGGCTAACCCGGCATCCATGCCGGGTTGCCCACTGCGCAGAACCTCCACTCGGCCTCCCGACGGGGCAGATCAAAATCAAAATCAAAAACCAAGCAAAAGCCAAAGCGAGGCGGCCTGTCAGCCGACCTGGCTCTATCTTCGTACGCATCCCCCTGTAGGAGCCGGCTTGCTGGCGATAGCGTCCGTTCAGGCGATACATGTGTCGCTGACCCACCGCCATCGCCAGCAAGCCGGCTCCTACAGGGAACCCCATACGCTTTTGCTTTTCACCACTCATCAGGCCGAGCGTTAGCTCGCCTTCCGCTTTTGATCTGAGCGCCCCCTCGAGAGGCCGAGCGCAGGTTCTGCGCAGTGGGCAACCCGGCATGGATGCCGGGTTAGCCGCCCCCGGCCATGGATGGCCGATGGCGGCGGGCCCACGGAGCAGGACCGGAGCGAGGGAATGCCGAGCCATGGCGAGGCACCGAACGAAAGGGGCAAGAGCGCTTGGTTACTTGGCGCTTCTCCAAGTGACTCGCCGTAAGGGCGAAACCAAAAGCCGCCGTTACCGCAAAAATGGATATGTACACAAAACACCAACCACAAACCCCAAATCACCCCACCTGATACCCCAACATTCAGAAAAACCCCATCCCCCCCAGGTTAACAAAAGATAACGTGGCGTCGATTGTCAGACCTTTCCAAACCCCGATAGGATAAGCCAGCTTCCGAAGGGGCTCTGGATTGCGGGTTTCAGGACTATGCTCCTAACCATCCAATCCCGATGAGCACCCCTTACGGCGCCCTGAAAGGTTGAACGACCTAACAATAATAATGGGGGAAGGTCTATGAGTGAGCCTGTCATGGGTGTGGGTATCTGCCGCCCGCCGGCACTGCGCAAATTCGCATTGCTGGCTACAGCGCTCTCGCTGTTGGGCTGTGCCGTGTTGTCGGCACCTGCGCTGGCCAATGCGGCGCCAGCCACCGACGTTGTCTATTCCGTTGAATCCGCCAAAGCCAGCAAAAGCCTGATGCTCGACGTCGTGCACGCCGGCAAGCGCCTGGTGGCCGTCGGGGATCGCGGGCACATCCTGTATTCCGATGACCAGGGCGCGACCTGGACCCAGGCCAAGGTGCCGACCCGGGCACTGCTGACCTCGGTCTATTTTGTCGACGACAAACACGGCTGGGCCGTCGGGCATGACGCGCAGATCCTCGCCAGCGAGGACGGCGGCGTCACCTGGACCAAACAATATGAAGACCTGAAACGCGAATCGCCCCTGCTCGACGTCTGGTTCCAGGATGCCAGCAACGGCTTTGCCGTGGGCGCTTACGGCGCGCTGGTGGCCACCACCGACGGCGGCAAGACCTGGGAAGACGCCAGCGACCGCCTGGACAACGAAGACCAGTACCACCTCAACGCCATTGCAGCGATCAAGGATGCCGGGCTGTTCATCGTCGGTGAGCAGGGCAGCATGTTCCGTTCCTCCGACTGGGGGCAGACCTGGGAAAAACTCGAAGGCCCCTATGAAGGCTCGTTGTTCGGCGTGATCGGCACCGCCGAGGCCAACACGCTGCTGGCCTACGGGCTGCGGGGCAACCTGTTCCGCTCCACCGATTTCGGCACCACCTGGGAGCCGGTCGAGTTGAAAGCCACCCGTGGTGCGCTGGAGTTCGGACTGTCCGGTGCGACCTTGCTCGACGATGGTTCCATCGTGATCGTCGGCAACGGTGGCTCGGTGATCCGCAGCAACGACAACGGCGAAACCTTCAGCGTGTTCAACCGTCCGGATCGCATTTCCGTTTCGGCGGTGACTGCGGCGGGCGACGGCAATCTGGTTCTGGCAGGACAGGGCGGCGTTCGCGTTACCTCGCCAACCGGCGCCGGTGCAGAGAATGGAAAAAACGGGTCGTCCAAATGAGCCGGGCAAATAATAAGAAGGCGGGTCTATGACATCCTTGAGCAGCCATCACCAAGACAAGGCGACGTTTCTTGAACGCCTGATTTTCAACAACCGCCCGGCAGTGATCGTGATCTGTCTGTTGGTGAGTATTTTCCTGTTCTGGCAAGCGACGCTGATTCGGCCGTCCACCAGTTTCGAAAAGATGATCCCGCTCGAGCATCCGTTCATTCAAAAGATGATGGAGCACCGCAACGACCTGGCGAACCTGGGCAACACCGTTCGCATTTCGGTTGAAGCCACCGACGGCGACATCTTCTCCAAGGAGTACATGGAGACCCTGCGTCAGATCAACGACGAGGTGTTCTACATCTCCGGCGTCGACCGTTCCGGGCTCAAGTCGCTGTGGAGTCCGAGCGTACGCTGGACCGAGGTGACAGAGGAGGGCTTCGCCGGGGGTGAAGTGATCCCGCAGAGCTACAACGGCTCCCAGCAAAGCCTCGATTTGTTGCGCAACAACGTGCTCAAGTCCGGTCAGGTCGGGCGTCTGGTGTCCAACGACTTCAAGTCGAGCATCGTCGATATCCCGCTGCTGGAGTCCTACCCGGACCCGCAGGACCAAGGCAAGTTGCTGGCCCTGGACTACCGCAAGTTCTCCCACGAGCTGGAAGAAAAGATCCGCGACAAGTACGAGAAACAGAACCCCAACGTGCAGATCCACATCGTCGGTTTCGCCAAGAAAGTCGGCGACCTGATCGATGGCCTGGTGATGGTGGTGATGTTCTTCGGTGTCGCCTTCGTCATCACCCTGATTCTGTTGTACTGGTTCACCAACTGCATGCGCAGCACCGTGGCGGTGTTGAGCACGACGCTGGTGGCGGTGATCTGGCAGCTCGGCCTGATGCACTTCTTCGGCTTCGGGCTGGATCCGTACTCGATGCTGGTGCCGTTCCTGATCTTCGCCATCGGCATTTCCCACGGCGTGCAAAAGATCAACGGTATCGCCTTGCAGTCCAGTGAGGCCGACAACGCGTTGACTGCGGCGCGGCGCACCTTCCGCCAATTATTCCTGCCGGGGATGATCGCGATCCTTGCGGATGCGGTGGGCTTCATCACATTGCTGATCATCGACATCGGCGTGATTCGCGAACTGGCCATCGGCGCATCCATCGGTGTGGCGGTGATCGTGTTCACCAACCTGATCCTGTTGCCGGTGGCAATTTCCTACGTCGGCATCAGCAAGCGCGCCGTCGAGCGCAGCAAGAAAGACGCGCACCGCGAACACCCGTTCTGGCGCCTGCTGTCCAACTTCGCCAGCCCGAAAGTCGCCCCGGTGTCGATCGTGTTGGCCCTGTTGGCCTTCGGTGGCGGCCTCTGGTACAGCCAGAACCTGAAAATCGGCGACCTCGATCAAGGTGCTCCAGAGCTGCGTCCGGATTCGCGCTACAACAAGGACAACAACTTCATCATCAGCAACTACTCCACCAGTTCTGACGTGTTGGTGGTGATGGTCAAGACCAAGTCCGAAGGTTGCTCGCGCTATGAAGCGATGGCACCCATCGACGAACTGATGTGGAAGATGCAGAACACCGAGGGCGTGCAGTCAGCGATCTCGCTGGTGACCGTGTCCAAGCAGATGATCAAGGGCATGAACGAGGGCAACCTGAAATGGGAAACGCTGTCGCGCAACCCGGACGTGCTGAACAACTCCATCGCCCGCGCTGACGGCCTGTACAACAACAGTTGCTCCCTGGCGCCAGTGCTGGTGTTCCTCAACGATCACAAGGCTGCCACCCTGGATCGCGCAGTTCATGCGGTGCAGGACTTCGCCAAGGAAAACAACAAGGAAGGCCTGGAATTCATCCTTGCGGCAGGTAACGCCGGCATCGAGGCGGCCACCAACGAAGTGATCAAGGAATCCGAGCTGACCATCCTGATCCTCGTCTACATCTGCGTCGCAACCATGTGCATGATCACCTTCCGTTCCTGGGCGGCGACCTTGTGCATCGTGTTGCCACTGGTGCTGACGTCGGTACTCGGCAACGCCCTGATGGCTTTCATGGGCATCGGCGTCAAAGTTGCGACCTTGCCGGTAGTGGCGTTGGGCGTGGGGATTGGCGTGGACTACGGCATCTACATCTACAGCCGCCTGGAAAGTTTCCTGCGTGCCGGTCTGCCGTTGCAAGAGGCGTACTACCAGACGCTGAAGTCCACCGGTAAAGCCGTATTGTTCACCGGCCTGTGCCTGGCGATCGGCGTGTGCACCTGGATCTTCTCGGCCATCAAGTTCCAGGCCGACATGGGCCTGATGCTGACCTTCATGCTGCTCTGGAACATGTTCGGCGCGTTGTGGCTGCTGCCGGCGCTGGCTCGTTTCTTGATCAAACCGGAGAAACTGGCGGGGCAGAAGGGTAACTCGTTGTTCGCTCACTAAACCTCAGGCAAAACCAAAAAGCCGCAACCTTGGGTTGCGGCTTTTTTATGGGCGATTGAAAAACTCAGCGGGGTTGCAACGGTAGAAAATCGCTGTTCGCCAGTTCCTTGCTGATGATTCCGTGATGAATTTCGATTTTCTGCTTCGGGTCCTTGGCCTTGGCCATGGCCGATTCATAGGTTTCGAAGCGTTGCTCCCTGGTTTTCAAGTGCGCCTGGGTGTAGTCAGCCTTGGCATCATCCGCGTTGGCGTAGTGAAAATGCCCGTACCACCAGGGTTGATTGTCTTTATTCAACAAAGCGTACTCTTGCATGAAGTCACGCCGCCCGGTTTTCAGCTGAACCCGGTTGCCGTTGATTCGCGCAAAAATTTCTTTGTGCCGCAGCAGATACTCCACCCCCTCGCTACTGGGCGGCCGGGCGAGGGTCATGCGGGTGCGAAGTTCAGTGGCCTTGTTGTCGAGGATAAGCGCTTTGTCGCGGAGTCCGCTGATCAGCGAAACGTCTGTTTCGCGGTTGGCCGGAGGACTTTCGTGCTGTTCCAGTCCATCGGCGTACCCGATCAGTTTTTGTGCTTCCCGTTGCAACTGCTCTTCGATTTCCTTGGGAGAACTGGCGCGCTGCGCGTAACCCTCGATCTTCTGCACGTTTTTATCGACATCGGCCAACGCCTTGCGGGCATCGCCCTTGAGCTGCTGATAGGGGTGCGTTGCCTTGGTAGCTGCGGGTCTGGCATCGACGATTTCTACCCAGACATTGGGCTCGTGCTCGTGGAACGAAGCCAGTGGCCTTTCTTCGAACGGATGGTTGATGTCGACAATGTCTCCTTCCTGGTGAGCGACCCGTTGTCGAAGATCGCCGATCAATGTGCCTTTAGCGGTTTTGATCACCCGCTTGCGACTGGACCATGAATAGGGACGCTTCACCGGCGGCTTGGGGCCGGAAGCTGATGTTGAAGGCTCCTCCGGTTGCGGCAACAGTTGAAGCGCTTCCGCAAGACGTCGTTCGGCATCGATACGCAGTTGGTGAATGAGCTCGCGCAGGCGATTGAAGGGGTGTGCCTGCAGTTCATCTGTGCTGAAAATGCCTATCGCCTCAAGGCCGTCCTGTGCCTTGTTGTACTGATCGACCAGGTTCTCCAGAACGGAGATCCGATCGCTGTTGGTGTAGGTGTGTTCCGTTTGCAGTTCGGCATGCGAGCGAGACAGCAGCAGTAATGGGCTGAGGGTGTGTTCGAGCACACCCATGGTGCTGCTTCCGAGGGCCTTGAGGCTGAGCAGGCGCAAGATACTCAACTGGTAGCACTTGACGCGCAGTGCCGTCATTTCATTTTCGGGCCTGTTGCCGGTCAGGCGCTTCCAGTACTCGATGCCCAGGCGAGGGATCTGCTTGAGTTCCTGCAGTCGGCTGTCTACCTGGTCCAGAAGCTTGATCATGGATTCGTTGATGTCGGAGGTTTTGCGCATGAACTCAAAGTAGCGATCCAGTACCGCGTCGCCTTCGCGGATCAACGCGTCATGCAAATGCCCGACGCCATTTCTCAAGTCCGCATACGTTTGATTGACAGCCTCGCGCTCCCAGTCAGCAATGACGATCCGTTTGCGGGCGTTGTTGATGATGTTTTCCGACAGGTTGCACAACTGCACAGGATCGGGATCGGATTTGGTCAACTCGGCCAATTCCCTTTTCTCGGCCAGCAGCGTGGCGTAGCTTTCGGTCTGTTTGTCCAGCTCATCAACGAACCGTTGCCTGTACGTGGCGCGATCGAGCTCTGTACTGGCGGCGTCGTTCTTTTTCAGCTGCATCAGGTTTTCGGCAATGTCGACGCGCTTCTGCACCCGCACTTGCTGATCCACGAATTCCTGACGATTGAGTTCCAGCAGACTGATGCGTTGTTGCGTGATTTCTCGCTGGGCGTTGATCCGTGCATTGCGCCCGCCGCCAACCAGTTTCAACCCTTGATCCAGAGTCCAGCGGCCCGCTCCATTGGTCTTGAGCTTGATGCCGGGATGATCCGGGTGCTCCGGATGTATCAGATACGCCTCACCGAACCCGGGCACGATACTCACGCGAAACAGCAGGCCGGCGACGGTGGCGTGCCAAAGATTGCCGATCCGGTACAAACCTTTGAAGACGCCGGTGGTAACGGGCTCTGGCAGAGGTGTCGGCCATGGCACCTGAACCTCCCGTAACGTGTTGAACAGTCGGGCCGCTGCCGAATCGCGCGCGCTCGACTGGTTGAAGTCGAGCAGGGTCTTGCCACTGCCCGGCGGCTCGGAGGGCAGGCCCGCAGTGTCCTGGGTAATAGTCGATTCGGCGGGCCATGAAAATGTCTGCGCAGGACGGCGCAAGGAGGCGAGGGCATCCGGAACTGGCGTCGCTGCGCTGTCGGAAAGTGCCGGGGATCCTTCCTCTCGAGCGACATGCAGAACCAACAGGCCAATGTTCAACAGCACATCGATCCATGCCTGATTCCGCGCCTTCGGGTCATCACTGTCCAGCGCTGGCAGATCGTTGATCAGGCTGTGGGCGATTTGCAGCATCCAGCCCACCACCATGGCGGGGCCGCGCAACAATGGCAGAATCAGGTTGTTGAACACCAGCCAGCCACCCTCGAGGATGATCGCCCAGCGGCTCTCGGCATTCGACACCGATTGCCGATCCGCCAGATCGATCAGTGTGCGTGCATTGCTGACGAACAGACTGGCCAGCAATCGACCTTCTTCCAGCGCGGTGAGCCAGCCGCCAACCGCTTCGTCGCCAGCCAGAATCGCCGGTTGGGGCTTTTCAGGCAGTGTGAATTCGTCCCCTGCATGGAAGTGGACAATGTGCGGTTCGGTGAAGCCGTTGTTGTCGTAGATCGGCCGTGCGCGATCCGGCAACCAGGTCAGCACGCTGGTTTGCAACGGGCCGGTTTGCGCAATGGCACTCAGCAAGTCCTGACGGCTGGAGTATTGGTGCAGAGGTTCTGAATACAGCGGTCGGTAAAGAATATGCGGGCCGTCCGACTTCAGGTCTTTCGGCTCAATGATGAACATGTTGCTGACCACATCACTCGTGGCCCCGGCCTTGCGTTGAAACGCCAATGGCCTGATGACGACGGACTGTTCCTCGACAATGCGCTCGGCGGCCAACGGCTGGAACACTGCATCGACATATCGATAGCCCAGGAAGGTGAAGCCGTGCTCACCCTTGATCGAATGCTCAAGGGCGCGCAGTGGCAAATGCAGGCTCAGTTCCAGGCCGAAGAGTCGCAATCGCTCATTGGCCTCGGCACTGTTGCCAAGCAACTGCGCCTCGATGTACTCGGGGTAATGTTTTCCGACATCAACGCGGCTCACCAGATCCAGCAAATAGGCCTCGGTGGTCCAGTCTTGAATCAGCTGGTTTTCGGTGTGGCGAAGGGTCATCCGGCCCTTGGGTTTGCCGGCCAGGTTGTTGATCGCCAGCTCGGTCAGGGACATTTTGACGGGTTCGAGGTAGCCGCTGCCCAAATCGCCGACAGGCACGTGAAAGGTCAGTTCCAGTTCATCGGACTTGTAGCCGGGTGCCAAGGGCTGGTCTTTGAGCATTTGCTCATGCAGCGCATTTCTGGCGAATGTGCGAAGGTCAACGTCGTCGTCGGGCAACGAGCGCCCCTGTGTCTGCTGTTTGACACTGGCCATCGACAACGTGTGTTTACGCCAGGCCATGCGATCAGTGGCGCTGGCGCCCTGCAACCACTCGGGAATCGTTGTCTGTAGGGCGTGAAGGTGCGTCGGGTGGTTGTCGCTGCCGATAAACAGTGCGGCGACATCGGTGATCGCATCAAAACGCTTTTCAAGGCTGGCCACGTTTTCGTGTGCGGGCAGTTTGAGCGACTCCAAATCTTCCAGTTGCCGGTTCAGCAGCAGAGCTGCCTGGGTATCAAAGATGTTGCCGTCCGGAGCAAAACGTTTCCAGGTGATGGAGTCCGCCGTGAAGTCTTGCTGAAACCGCGCGCCCCATGCGGCACCGAAGGCTTGCAGGGACGGGAACGATTCGATGTTGCCGGTCACGCTGCACAACAAATGGGTTTCGCCGCAAATCACCAGGATATCCGGCACCTGCAGTGTGAACGACATGTCGCCTCTGCTCAGCGTGACTTGCAGCGTGCAGGCTTCAATTGCACCTTTGGCCCAAGGACGCAGAAGGCGTTCGCGGTTGTCGGGTTGGCGGGCCAGCTCCAATAGAATCCCGGCCTGCTCGGCATCACTTGCTGCGAGGCGCGTCGCGGATGTTTTCAACACGCCGGCGAGCAGGTTCCCCAGCCATTGCCAGCGGCTGACGCCGGTTTCGTCCTGTTCGTTCCAGCAGGCGGCCAATGATTCCTGAGCGCCGATGTAGAAAATGTCGGGTAATTCACGGATGACTTGCGCAATCACTTGCAGGTCGGGCAGTCGCGATGTCGTGTTGTCGACGGTAAGTTGCGCGGGGGCACGGTTTGTCAAAAAACAGCTGCGACCGTATTGCTCGCTGAGATCGGGGAATGTGCCGCTGGCCAGGTAGTCGAGTACCACGTCCAAAAGTAGCGTCAGCCGCCAGGCGCCATCGGGGATCGGTTGGGCAATTTTGGTTCGCTCAGGGTCGAACGCCAGTTGCGGGTATTTTTCCAGAATGCCGTCTTTGAGCAGGCGGGCGGTTTGCGAGCGTAAGGTCGGCCGGGTATTAAATCGGGTGTGAACCGCCCGCGCGATGATGTCGGTGTCGCTTGCGGCGGCGGGTGGTGATGCAGGTGTGGGCATGATGCAATCCTTTGCATGTGTGGTTCCTCAACGTAAAACCGAATCGAAAGGGATGTGCGGTAGCCGGGTACCGCACATTGGGCGAAGCGATAGGTTAAGGCCTGCGTTCAGGCCAGAAACGAAAAAGCCGCAACCAGGGTTGCGGCTTTGTTATCTCAGAAGATCAACGTAACCCCTGTAGGAGCCAGCTTGCTGGCGATGGCGGTGGGTCAGCCAACATATTTATCGTCTGAACAGACGCCATCGCCAGCAAGCCGGCTCCTACAGTGGAACGTGTTTTTATGAGGGATCGGCGCCGAGCACCACATTCAGCGCACTGCGTGCATCGTCCAGTTGCACCAGCGTTGCATGCCGTGCACCCAGCGCATCGCGGTTCTCGATGGCAGTGAGAATCGCCTTGTGCCGTGGCAACGCCAATTCATGCAGGTTCGGCCGCTGGTTGGAATGCTTCAACGCTTCGGCAATCGCCACCGACAGCATGTTGCACAGGTTCGCCAGCAGATCGTTGTGAGTGGCATCGGCGATGCGGCTGTGGAAATCCAGGTCCGGTTGCAACAGGGCTTCAGGCGTCGGCGCGGCTTCCATGCGTTGGTAGGCTTCACCGATAGAGGCAATGTCTTCGTCGGTGGCGAATTGCGCGGCGAGGGCCGCTGCTGCCGGTTCGATGATGCTGCGCACGCTGGTCAGCAGATCGAAGAACTGATTCTGCGGGCTGCTTTGCATCAGCCAGTGCAGCACGTCCGGGTCGAGCATGTGCCATTCCTTGCGCTGCTTGACCACCGTGCCGACACGCGGACGGGAATACACCAGGCCTTTTGCGACCAACACGCGAGTGGCTTCGCGCAGCACCGGACGGCTGACCGCGTACTCCTCGCACAACAGGGCTTCGGCGGGCAGTTTGTCGTCCGGTTTGAAGCGTCCCGAAACGATCTGCATGCCCAGTTCCTGGACAATGCGCGAGTGCATGCTTTTGCGGTCGGAGGGTTTGCGGTAATCCATGGGGAACGGCGCGATCCTGTGCGGGGGAGGTGCTGCGCATGATAGCAGGCGCGGCGAGGACGGTCGCCAGAGCAAGCACGGTCCTGAGGCAGATGAAGATCAAAAACTGTAGGAGCTGGCTTGCTGGCGATGGTGTGTCAGTCACCGTTGTGTCGACTGATACACCATCGCCAGCAAGCCGGCTCCTACAAGGGGGGTGGGGTTAGTGGGAGTGGCGGGGGACTTCGGCACCTCGGCAACCGACCAGGAAGTCGAAGTCGCAGCCCTGATCCGCTTGCAACACATGGTCGATGTATAGCTGGCGATATCCACCGAGGATCATCTGCTGCGGCGGTTGCAGATCGGCCATGCGCGCCGCCAGTTCGGCATCCGGAATGTCCAGGTGCAGACGCCCGTTGGCGCAATCGAGTTCGATCCAGTCACCTTCCTTCACTGCTGCCAAAGGCCCGCCGGCCGCCGCTTCCGGTGCTACGTGCAACACCACTGTGCCGTACGCGGTGCCGCTCATGCGCGCATCGGAAATACGCACCATGTCCGTCACGCCCTGGGCCAGCAGTTTGGCCGGCAAGCCCATGTTGCCGACTTCAGCCATGCCCGGATAACCCTTCGGCCCGCAGTTTTTCATCACCAGAATCGAGTTGGCATCCACGTCCAGTTCCGGATCGTTGATCCGCGCCTTGTACATGTCGAAGTTCTCGAACACCACCGCCCGCCCGCGATGCTGCATCAGCTCAGCCGTGGCGGCGGACGGTTTGAGCACCGCGCCGAGTGGCGCCAGGTTACCGCGCAATACGCAGATGCCGCCGTCGGCGCGGATCGGGTTGTCGAGGGTACGGATCACTTCGTCCTGACCGTAGATCGGCGCGTCCTTGGTGTTCTCGCCGAGGGTCTTGCCGTTGACGGTCAAGGCATTTGGATTGGGAATCAGGTTGGCTTCACCGAGGCGTCGCAATACCGCAGGCAAGCCACCGGCGTAGTAGAACTCTTCCATCAGGAAGCGCCCGGAGGGTTGCAGGTCGACGATGGTCGGCATGCCGCGACCGATGCGGGTCCAGTCATCCAGCTCCAGCTCCACGCCGATGCGGCCGGCGATGGCTTTCAAGTGGATCACGGCGTTGGTCGAACCACCGATGGCGGCGTTGACCCGAATGGCGTTTTCGAAGGCTTCCTTGGTGAGGATTTTCGACAGTTTCAAATCTTCGCGGACCATCTCCACCGCACGCATGCCGGACATGTGCGCCAACACATAACGGCGTGCATCCACCGCCGGAATCGCGGCGTTGTGGGGCAGGGAAGTGCCGAGTGCTTCGGCCATACACGCCATGGTCGATGCGGTGCCCATGGTGTTGCAGGTGCCGGCGGAGCGGGACATGCCGCCCTCGGCCGCGAGGAAGTCATCGATGGAGATGGTGCCCGCTTTCACTTGTTCGCTGAGCTGCCAGACCACCGTGCCCGAGCCGATGTCCTGGCCCTTGTGCTTGCCGTTGAGCATCGGCCCGCCGGTGACGACGATGGCCGGCACGTCGCAACTGGCCGCGCCCATCAACAGCGCCGGAGTGGTTTTGTCGCAACCGGTCAGCAGCACCACGCCGTCAATCGGGTTGCCGCGAATCGCTTCTTCGACGTCCATGCTCGTCAGGTTGCGGGTAAACATGGCGGTCGGGCGCAGGTTCGATTCGCCGTTGGAGAACACCGGAAATTCCACCGGGAAACCGCCGGCCTCGATCACGCCGCGTTTGACGTGGTCGGCGATCTGGCGGAAATGCGCGTTGCACGGGGTCAGTTCCGACCAGGTGTTGCAGATGCCGATGATCGGTTTGCCGTGGAACTGGTGGTCGGCGATGCCCTGATTCTTCATCCAGCTGCGGTACATGAAGCCGTTCTTGTCGGCAGTGCCAAACCATTGGGCGGAGCGCAGGGTGGGTTTCTTATCAGACATGATCGATTCTCTTATTGTATGACTATATTGTTCTGGCTGAGGCGTAACATAAGCGCAATTCGATCTGTTTGGAAGTGTTGTTGCGTAAATAGTATTACTATATAGTCCGCTCCAACGGAGGGAAGGCCCTGGCAGTTTTTGGCGAGAGGCGTCCCCCGAGGTTCTATAACAACAACAATCGGAGACCGATCTCATGAGCCAGGAACTGCGGCTTATTCGTCGCATCACGCTGAAACTGATTCCCTTCCTGATCCTGCTGTACCTGATCGCCTATGTGGATCGCTCCGCCGTGGGCTTCGCCAAGCTGCACATGGGCGCCGACATCGGTATCGGCGATGCGGCTTACGGCCTCGGTGCCGGGTTGTTTTTCATTGGTTACTTCCTGCTGGAAATCCCCAGCAACCTGATGCTCGAACGCTTCGGCGCGCGGCGCTGGTTTGCGCGGATCATGGTCACCTGGGGCGCCATCACCATCGGCATGGCCTTCGTTCAAGGGGCGCACAGCTTCTACGTGATGCGCTTTTTGCTCGGCGCCGCCGAAGCCGGGTTCTTCCCGGGCGTTCTGTACTACATCACGCAGTGGTTCCCGGTTCGCCATCGCGGCAAGATCCTCGGGCTGTTCATCCTCTCCCAACCGATCGCCATGCTGATCACCGGCCCGGTGTCCGGCGGCCTGCTCGGCATGGACGGCATCCTCGGATTGCACGGCTGGCAGTGGCTGTTCATCGTCATCGGTTCCCCGGCGATCCTGCTGACCTGGCCGGTGCTGCGTTGGCTGCCTGACGGTCCGCAACAGGTGAAATGGATGGATCAGCCCGAGAAAGACTGGCTGGCCGGCGAACTGAAAAAGGACCTTGAGGAGTACGGCCAGACCCGCCACGGCAATCCGTTGCATGCGCTCAAAGACAAACGCGTGTTGCTGCTGGCGCTGTTTTATCTGCCGGTCACCCTGAGCATTTATGGCCTGGGCCTGTGGTTGCCGACGCTAATCAAGCAGTTCGGTGGCACTGATCTGGTGACGGGTTTCGTGTCGTCGGTGCCGTACATTTTCGGGATCATCGGTCTGTTGATCATCCCGCGCAGTTCCGACCGTTTGAATGATCGCTACGGCCATCTGGCGGTGCTGTATGTGTTGGGGGCTATCGGCCTGTTTCTCAGTGCCTGGCTGACGGTGCCGGTGCTGCAACTGGCGGCGCTGTGCCTGGTGGCGTTCGCCCTGTTTTCCTGCACTGCGGTGTTCTGGACCTTGCCGGGCCGGTTCTTCGCCGGTGCCAGCGCTGCGGCGGGGATCGCGCTGATCAACTCGGTGGGCAACCTCGGTGGCTACATCGGTCCGTTCGTGATCGGGGCGCTGAAGGAATACACCGGCAACCTGGCTTCGGGGCTGTATTTCCTCTCGGGTGTGATGGTGTTCGGGCTGATTTTGACCGGCGTGGTGTATCGGTTGCTGGAGCGTAAACACGTTCTGCCGGCGGACCAGTTTGCAGCCAGCGCACGTGGCGCTTCCCGCATCTGACGCAAACCCTGTAGGAGCCGGCTTGCCGGCGATGGCGTCAGCATATTCAACATCATTGTCGACAGGCCGATCGCTATCGCCGGCAAGCCGGCTCCTACAGGGTTCTGCGGTGTTTTTGAGAATTGCTTACAGGAGAAAATTCATGCGTTTGGTTCAATTTGAATTGTTTAACGGCGAGCGTCGGGTTGGCGTGGTCGAGGGCGGTCTGGTCCGCGAGGTGCAGGACGCGCGCACGGTGCGCGATCTGGCGTTGGCGGCGATCGAGGCGGGTGTCAGTCTTGAGCAGCAGGTGAACGCACTGGGCCTGGGCATCAGCCACGACTATGCAGAACTGCTGGCGAAACTGCGTATCCTGCCGCCGCTGGACCATCCGGACCCGGCACACATGCTCGTCAGCGGCACTGGCCTGACCCATCTGGGTAGCGCCTCGGCGCGGGACAAGATGCATCAGCAGGCCGGCGACGAAGCAACGATGACCGACACCCTGCGCATATTCAAATGGGGCGTGGAGGGTGGCAAACCGGCAGCGGGCCAGGCCGGTGTGCAACCGGAATGGTTCTACAAAGGTGACGGCAGCATCGTCGTTCGCCCCGGTCAATCGTTCCCGCTGCCGCCGTTTGCCGAAGACGCCGGAGAAGAACCCGAGCTCAGCGGTCTTTACGTCATCGGCCACGATGGCAAGCCGTATCGCCTCGGTTATGCGGTGGGCAACGAGTTTTCCGATCACGTCATGGAGCGCAAGAACTACCTCTATCTGGCGCATTCCAAACTGCGCAGTTGCAGTTACGGGCCGGAGCTTCGGGTCGGTGAGCTGCCGGAGCATCTGGCGGGCACCAGCCGCATTTTGCGCGACGGCGAAGTGCTGTGGCAGAACGAGTTTCTCACCGGCGAGGCCAACAT
Organism: Pseudomonas sp. PDM01; assembly: GCF_014852325.1. NCBI lineage: Bacteria > Pseudomonadati > Pseudomonadota > Gammaproteobacteria > Pseudomonadales > Pseudomonadaceae > Pseudomonas > Pseudomonas sp. PDM01. Next base: position 927,687 of record NZ_JACVBK010000001.1, on the reverse strand, counting down.
GTGCCACAGCCTGGAAAATCTCGAATACCACCATTTCAAATACAGCCAGTTCCTGCGTCCGGGGGATGTGCACATTCACTTCTTCGGCACCGCGACCCTGTCCTTTGCCGACGGCATTCGCACCCGGCCGGGGGATGTGTACGAGATCAGTCAGGCCGAGTTCGGTGCGCCGTTGATCAACGGTATCGCACCGGTTGAAGCGGCCTTCGAGCCCGGCACCATCGGCATTCTTTAAGGAGCAACCCATGATTCTTGGTCACAACTATATTGGCGGCCAGCGCAGTGCCTGCGGCAGCGTCAAACTCCAGAGCGTCGACGCCAGCACCGGCGAGGCGTTACCTCACGATTTCTATCAGGCCACGCCGGAAGAAGTCGATGCCGCCGCCAAGGCTGCCGCTGCCGCGTACCCCGCTTATCGCAGCCTGAGCGCCGAGCGCCGCGCGCAATTCCTCGATGCCATTGCCGATGAACTGGACGCGTTGGGCGATGAATTTGTCGCCGTGGTCTGCCGCGAAACCGCGCTGCCTGCCGCCCGCATTCAAGGCGAGCGCGGTCGCACCAGCGGCCAGATGCGCCTGTTCGCCAAAGTGCTGCGGCGCGGTGATTTCTATGGCGCGCGGATCGATCTGGCGCTGCCGGAGCGCAAGCCGTTGCCGCGCCCCGACCTGCGTCAGTACCGTATCGGCCTCGGCCCGGTCGCGGTGTTTGGCGCCAGCAATTTCCCGTTGGCGTTTTCCACCGCCGGCGGCGACACCGCTTCCGCCCTGGCCGCCGGTTGCCCGGTAGTGTTCAAGGCGCACAGCGGTCACATGGCCACGGCCGAGCAAGTGGCAGATGCAATCCTCCGAGCCGCAGAAAAAACCGGCATGCCGGTCGGCGTGTTCAACATGATCTACGGTGGCGGGGTCGGCGAAGCGCTGGTCAAGCACCCGGCGATTCAGGCAGTCGGTTTCACCGGTTCGCTCAAGGGTGGACGGGCGTTGTGCGACATGGCCGCTGCACGTGCACAACCGATCCCGGTGTTTGCCGAGATGTCGAGCATCAACCCAGTGATCGTCTTGCCCCAGGCCCTGTCCGTTCGTGCTGAAAGCGTGGCCCGTGACCTGACCGCTTCGGTGGTGCAAGGCTGTGGCCAGTTCTGCACCAACCCCGGTCTGGTGATCGGCATTCGCTCGGCACAGTTCAGTGCGTTTGTGCAGCAGGTGGCGGGGTTGATCAACGATCAGCCTGCGCAAACCATGCTCAATGCCGGGACGTTGAGCAGTTATGGCCAAGGTCTGCAAAAACTCCTCGCGCATCCGGGCGTGACGCACCTGGCGGGTAATCCGCAGCAAGGCAATCAGGCGCAGCCGCAGCTGTTCAAGGCCGATGTCAGTCTGTTGCTCGATGGCGATGAAGTGCTGCAGGAAGAGGTCTTCGGCCCGACCACGGTGTTTGTCGAGGTGACGGATCAGGCGCAACTCAGCGCTGCTTTAAATGGCCTGCACGGACAACTCACGGCAACGATCATTGGCGAACCGGCAGACTTCGAGCAGTTCGGCGAATTGACGGCGTTGCTGGAACAGAAGGTCGGACGAATCCTGCTCAACGGCTATCCGACCGGTGTGGAAGTCTGCGATTCGATGGTCCATGGCGGGCCGTACCCGGCGACGTCCGATGCGCGTGGCACCTCGGTGGGCACGCTGGCAATTGACCGCTTCCTGCGGCCGGTGTGCTTCCAGAACTACCCCGACAAGCTGCTGCCGGATGCGTTGAAGAACGGCAACCCGCTGCGTATTCAGCGGCTGGTGGATGGACAGCCTTCGCGTGATGCGCTCTGACAGCTGAACACAAATCCCTGTGGGAGCGAGCCTGCTCGCGATTGCGGACTGTCAGGCACATTGATGTTGAATGTGCCGCCGCTATCGCGAGCAGGCTCGCTCCCACATTTGTTCTGTGTGGCGTGGGAGTTTTGTGGTCGGCTCTGAGCCGCTCCCACATTGCGCTATCATTGCGTCTTTCCCCTTCAAAGATTGACTGCCATGACTGCCCCAACCGACACCTTGCTCAACGCCCTCGAACACTGCGGAATGGTGGAAATCGACGGCTTGCATGCCTTCGAATTCGCCCTTGATGTCGACGACAATCTGCACATCGAATGCATGGACGGTCGAGCGGCCAAACACTGGGAATTCACCCCCGCTCAGGTTCAAGCGGCAACCTTCGATTCGACTTTGCAGAGCTGGCTGATCAAGGACGATGGCGGCGAACACCGCCTGGTCTGCCTCGGCGACGTCATCAGCGGCGACAACGAAGACGACGAACAAGAGGATGCGTAATCTCTGGCCGCTGTTGATCGCCGGTAGCATCGGTGCAATGGGTGTTCAAGCCGCATCCGCCGGCGACTTTCAACTGCTCGTGGGTTCCTACACCGCAGGGCAAAGCCAGGGCATTTATCGCCTGAATTTCGACAGCGCCACCGGGCAGCTCGACGCCAAGCCGTTGCAAGTGGTCAACAGCGGAAACCCGTCCTGGTTGACCCTGTCCAATGATCAACGTCATCTGTTCGTGGTCAACGAAAACGGCCCGGGACAAAAAGACCCGGTCGGGCGCGTCAGCAGTTATGCGATCGACGCCAAAACCCATGCGCTGCGCCAGATCAATCAGGTCCAGAGCCTGGGCAACGAGCCGACCCATTCGAGCCTCAGTGGCGATGCCAGCCACCTGTTCGTCAGCAATTATTCAGTGGCTGAAGACCCGGGCGGCACGCTGGCGGTGTTGCCGGTGGGCGCCGATGGCACGCTCAAAACCGTGGTGCAAATGAGCAGTCATCCGTCCAGCCGGGTCAATCCCGAGCGGCAGATGTCGGCGCATGTGCATTCGACGGTGTCCTCGCCGGATGGCAAGTTTGTGTTCTCCAATGATTTGGGCGCGGACAAGATCTTTGTCTATCGCTTCGACCCGAAGGCCAACCCGGACTTGCCGTTGATCGCGGCCACACCCGCGTCGGTCCAGTTGCCGCCCGGCAGCGGACCACGGCATTTGCTGTTCAGTGCCGATGGCAAACACGCGTGGCTGACCCTGGAAATGAGCGCGCAGGTCGCGGTGTTCGATTACCGCGACGGCACGCTTGAGCAAACGCAAATGGTCGATCTGGCGGCCGGGCAACCGACGTCGGACAAAGCCGCCGCAGCGTTGCATGCATCAAAGGATGGCAAATTCCTCTACGTCAGCAACCGTGGCACTGCCAATCAGTTGCTGGTGTTTGCCATTGATCCTGCTACCGGGCACCTCAAAGAGCTGCAACGCCGTTCGGTGGAAGGGGATCACCCGCGCGAGTTCAGCCTCGATCCGAGTGGCCGGTTCGTGCTGATCGCCAATCAGAAGAGCAACCAGATTGTCGTCGTCGAACGCGATGCCAAGAGCGGCCTGCTGGGTAAAACCGTGCAGAAACTGCCGATGGATGCCCCGAGCGATCTGAAGTTCCTGGTGCGTCAATAGGCCGCAGGCCCCGGTTGATGGGGCCTGCATCCTTCTATTAATGACGCTGATATCTGCTACTGCTACAAAAGATTTCAAGGCGTCAGCCTCGGCAGTTAAGTTTGCTTCACGGCCCCACCGGGCAAGCAAGCCAACTGAATCCGAGGAATACCGCCATGAACTTCAATCTCTTCTCTGTCATCGCCGCATCCGCCATCTCTGCCACCGTTGCGCTGCCAGCCAGCGCCAACGTTGAAATCAGCGACAAAAAATCCCACGCCCAGAGCTACACCCAGAAATACCTGCAACAGAGCGCCAACTTCTACGCAGCCCTGGATCACAAAACCCAAGCCTGAAAGCCAAGCCCTGCACCCTTTATGCAGGAGCGAAGTCACTTGCGCGGATCAAGCTGAAAAGCTTCGAGAAAGCCTGAGTGATGTCGCTCCTGCATAACGCGTTTACGACAGCATCATATTGCTATTAATGCTGCGCTTGATATCACATGGCCATGAGTTTAAATTTGACGCTGATTTATTGACTCCTTCTACTATAAAAAGGATCGACAGCATGGCGATGCGTCTGGCCGTGGTACTCCTGTTCCTCTATTCAACCCCCATTTTATCTGCCGCAACGCCCGTTCCAGGCGAGCCTGACGCTGCCCGAGAGCGCATGATGAGTTTTATCGAAGGCTGAAATAGACTGGCTTAATGATCAACGAAGCTGATGGTGACTATGGATAACCCTGAGTGGTTATCACAGCTTTTTTGATCGATTCTGTGGGCACTGAAACATGCCCACGGAGAACACCATGGCCAGCGCAATCCTCACTTCTGCCAAACACGGCGCCTACCTGGCCATCGGTCTTTACGTGGCGCTGGTGTTGGTTGTCAGCATTACCGCGCAATCTCAACACGAAACCGACGCACCGATTCAGGTCGCTTATCCCGCCATTCAGTTCGAGCACCGCGCACAAAACGCCGTGATCGATCACGCAGACGTGGCGGGAGTGACAGGGGCATGAAAGGGGGCAAACTCTGGGTCATCGCCTTCCTGGCGTTCATGACCAATGGCTCATCACTGTTGGGCATCGGACAAGCCTCGGCAGGTTCCGTGGCTCGCGCTATCGAAGCCAATCACAACCTCGCTCGCAGCATCGAAACCGAAAAGGCCATGGGCCTGCTGGCCGGTAATCCACCGATCAAACGCCAAGGCGATTTCTTCGGGCCGTTCCAGGTCGATTGCTCGGTGCTGCAGATGTGCGAAGTGTTCGCCTGAATCCTGAAACGCCAACACCCCCTGTAGGAGCGAGGCTTGCCCGCGAAGCTTTTGGCGGTCTTGATGACCCCTTCGCGGGCAAGCCTCGCTCCTACAGGGGGGGGGGCGGTTATTTCTTCATGATTGATGTGAACAGGTCCGACTCCAGGAATCGTTGTAGCCACGCCTGCAACCGCACGTAAGGCGTCTGCCCGAACCATTCGCGATCGACATGGGCGAACTGCCGTACGAACGGCATCAACGCCACATCCGCCAGGCTCGGCACCGCCAGCAAGTAATCGCGGCCCTCCAGCAACGCCTCCAGCCTGCGCAAGAACACCTCACCCTCGCTGCGATAAAACGCCATTGGCTGCTCGGGATAACGCTCGGCGTACTTGTAGCGATTCAGATGCACCTTGAACACCTGATCGTTCTCTTCGATCAGCGCCGCGATCTGCGCTTGCCCCACAGGATCATCCTTGAGCAACCAATCCTGCGGATCGTTCTGTTCCAATGCCCAGTGCATGATCGCCAGGCTCTCATCGATCACTTGGTCGTCGACGCTCAGCACCGGCACCGTGCCTTTGCTCGACAGCGCGAGCATCTCGGCAGGCTTGGCCTTCAGGCTGACCTCGACGATGTTCACGGCAACGTCCGAGTAACGCAGGGCCATCCGCGCCCGCATGGCGTACGGGCAGCGGCGGAAGGAGTACAGCGTGGTCATTTCACCTCCAGGGTACTCAGGCCGTTGCCCTGACGATGGACCTGGATCTGCACCGGGATCCGTTCGTGCATTTCCTGGACGTGGGAAATTACCGCGACCTTGCGGCCCTGAGCCTGCAAGCCATCGAGGGCATCCATCGCCAGTTGTAGGGATTCCGGATCGAGGCTGCCGAAGCCTTCGTCGATGAACAGCGATTCGATTTTCAGCGTGCTCGACGCCATCGAAGCCAGGCCCAATGCCAGGGCCAGCGACACCAGGAACGTCTCGCCGCCGGACAGCGAATGCACCGAGCGCAGCTCGTCGCCCATCTCGGTGTCCATCACCAGCAAGCCCAGCATGCTGCCGCCGCGTTTGAGGCGATAGCGCCGCACCAGTTGCCGCAACTGCACGTTGGCGTGATGCACCAGCAGGTCGAGGTTGTAGGCCTGGGCGATCTTGCGGAAGGTGTCGCCGGTCGCGGAGCCGATCAAGGCATTCAAGCGCGCCCAGCGCTGATACTCGCTGTAAGCGTCGGCGATCTGTTGCGCCAGGGCCTGATTGGCGTTCTGCCGGCGCTGGTCCTCGGCCTGTTCGGCGCGCAGTTCGGCGCAACGGTGCTCGCTGGCGGCAAACTGGTTTTGCAGCTCGGACAGGGCAGTGTCCAGTTGCGCGGCATCGAGATTACCGTTGTGCTGCGCCTGATGACTGGCCAGACGCTTGTCGCGTTCCTGCAACAACACCTTGGCTTGTTCGATGGCTTTTTCGTTGTGCTGCAACCGTTGACGCAACTCGCTGACCTGCTGGTCGTCGACGCTCAGCAACTGCTCAAGGCCACCGTCATCCAGTTCCGGATGCAAGGCGCGCCAGTCGGCAATCTTCAGGCCCAGTTCACGATCTTCGCTTTCAAGGGCGAGCAGGCGGTCTTGCTGCGCTTTCAGTTCCGCTGCCAATTGCACCAGGCGCGTGCGCACCGATTGCAGTTCCTGACTGACGGTCGCCTGGGCATTGCGCGCCTGTTCGACGGCTTGATCCAGTTGCTGTTGCCAGTGTTCGGCGCTGCTGTGGGAACCGAGCAGTTGCGTCAGTTGCTGCTGGCAAGCCTGTTGCTGCTCGGTGAGCGTGGTGAACTGGCGCTGAGCGGTTTCCAGCTGCTGGACGCGGGTCAGTTGACGATCCTGTTCCTTCTCCAGCGTCTGCTGGCGTTGTAGCTGTTCGCTCAGTTCATCGCGTTGCTGGTCGAGTTGCTCCAGGCGCTGGGCGATCTGCCGGTCGAGCTGCATGAAGGTCGCAGCCGGTTCGTTGCGCAAGGCGTCCAGTGTGTCGGCCGGGAGCAGGGTGCTGAACGCGATCAGCTCTTCGTCCAGGCGCTGACGGTCATTGCTCAACTCGCGTTGCTGGTTGGCCAGGTGCTGGGTCGCCTGCTGACTCGCGGTTTCGGCGTTGCGCAGTTGCTGTTGCAGGCGCGTGGCGTCCTGCTGCAGGGTGAGCAGGGCGGTCTGGCGCTGTTCGTCCTGCGTGATGCTTTGGTTCAACTGGCTGTTTTGCTGGTTCAACCAGGCATCGCGTTTGGCGCTGTCCTGGGTGAAAAGCTGCGCGGATAACGGGTGCGCATCGAGGCTCGGTGCCAGGCTTTGCTGCTGAGCGAGCAGTTGTTCCTGCTGTTGCAGCAATTCCTTCTGTTGCGCAATCACGCCGCCGACTTCGGTACGCAGGTCGGTGAGTTTTTCCTTGAGCGAATCCACCGCTTTTTGCGCGTTGGCCTGTTCGCTTTCATCATGGCGGCCGAGGCTTTGCAGCAGCGCTTCCGGTTGATGATAAGGATGGTCCGGGCTGCCGCAGACCGGGCAGGGCTGATCATCCTGCAATTGCTCGCGAAGTTCTTCGACACTGGCGCTGCGTGCCAGACGCTGACGTTCCAGCAGTTCGCGGGTCACCGTCAGGGTCTGTTCGGCCACGGTCAATTCGTTTTTGGTTTTCACCCCGTCCTGGGTCAGGCGGTCGCGCTCCTGCTGGGCAACGGTTTGACGTTGCTGCAATTCGGCGATGCGCTTGTCCAGTTCCTGCTGGCCAGTCCACAGCCGCGTCAGCTCTTCAATGGCGCGCAGTTGCTTGCGGTTGTCCTGCAACAGAGTGCCCAGCAGCTGGATCTGTTCGGCCACCGCATCAGGCTCGGCGCCGGCCTCTTTGTAGAGCACTTCCAGATTCTGTTTTTGCGCCGCCAATTCCTCGGCGGCGTGGGTGGCGTTCTGCTCCAGAGAGGCCAGTTCCGCCTGCCCCTTGTTCAGGCGATTGCCGATCAGCATCAATTGTTGCAAGCGGTCGCGGTAGGCGTTCCAGGCATCGCTGAGCGGCGCCAGATGGGTGCTTTGCTCAAGTTCGGCGGCAATCCGTTGCAGACGCTCGGCAACCCGATTCTGCTGCTCAAGCAAACCTTGAATCGTCTGTTGGCCTTCGGAGCAGGCCCGTTCCGCTTGCTGCTTGAGGTCGGCGCTGAGGCCGGTGTCCTTGATCAGGCGGGCGAGGGTGCTTTGCGCCTCAAAGGCCTGACGCAGCAGTGGCGCGCTTGAAGTGTGTTGGCTTTGCGCCTCGATCAGCGCGGTTTGCGCCGCGCTGAGACTGTGTTCGAGTTGCGTCTGACGGGTTTGCAGATCCTGTTCTTGCCCGGTGTGCTGCTGGATCTGCGCGGCCAGCGGCGTGAGCTGGGCGGTCAGTTCGGTCTTGCGGGCGAACTGGTGCCGTTGTGGTGCCAGTTGTTCCAGTCGAGTCAGCTTCAAGCGGTCGCTGGCCAGGTTTTCCCAATCCTGCCGGGCGCTGGTCAGTTGCTCGGTGGCGCTGAGCTGCTCGTCCTGCAATTGGCGCAGCTCTTTCAGCCAGGTGTGTTGCAACTCCAACTGTTTGAGTTGCGCCTGTTGAGTCTTCAATTGCTGCTGTGCTTCGTTGAAGCGTTCATCCAGTTCTGCGCGGGCTTCGGTCGACAGCGGCGTGACGCCGGTGGCCTGATCCTGCAACAGCTTGTGCGCTTCACGGGCCTCTTTGGCCTTGTCGAAGGCGCGACGGCCGAGACGCGTGTAGAGCGCGGTGTCGGTGAGTTTTTCCAGCAGTTCGCTGCGTTCGTTGTCGTTGGCCTTGAGGAACGCACTGAATTCGCTCTGGGCCAGCAACACGGCACGGGTGAATTGCTCGAAGTTCAGGCCCAGGACTGCTTCGAGCTGGACCTTGAATTCAACCTTCTGACTGGCCAGCAGTTGATCCAGATCGATGTCGCGCAGGCTCTGACGGCTGTGTTGCAGCTTGCCGCCGGCCTTTTCCCGGGCGCGATTGGCTTCCCAGCGAGCGCGGTAGCGACGGCCATCGATGCCGACGAAATCCACTTCGGCATAGCCTTCGCCCGTACCGCGACGCAGTAACGTGCGCGGGTCGCCGGTGCTGATTTCACCGTCGGCGTCCGGCGCTTTGGCCGACACTTGCGCGTTGCTCAACCGCGGCACGGCGCCGAACAGCGCCAGGCACAAGGCATCGAGCAAGGTGCTTTTGCCGGCACCGGTCGGCCCGGTGATGGCGAACAAACCGGCGCTGGCCAACGGCTCGGCGGTGAAGTCGATTTCAAACGGCCCGGCCAGGGAGGCGAGGTTTTTCAGGCGGATCGCGAGAATTTTCATGGCTGTTCGCTCTCCATTTGCACGTCTTGCAACAGCTCGGCGAAGTCCTTCAGCGTTTGCTCATCGACCTCGCTGCCGTAGTTGTCCTGCCAGGCGCGGCTGAACAATTCCTGGGGCGTGAGCTGGTCCAGTTCAACCAGGGTCGCACCGTCATCGAGGCCATCACGGCTGCCGTTTCCGGCGTACTCAGCGGCGATGCGCACCAGGCGCACGGCTTTGCCTTGCAGGGCGGTTTCGACCTGATGGCGCAAGTCGGGTTGTGGCTCGTCGAGGCGCACCCGCACTTCCAGCCACGGCTGCCGTTGAACGTCGGCGAGCAAGTCGATGTTCGGCAGGTCGCCCAGTTGCAGCAGGATGTCGGCCAGAGGCGCCGGGCCGATACGTTGCAGGTTGACGGCGCGGGGAATCAGTTTCGGTTCGACGCTGATCAGGGTTTCGCCGTCGAGCTGGACGTCGAGAATCTGATGCTGATAACCGATTTCGGAGAACGACAATGGAATCGGCGAGCCGCTGTAGCGAATGCGCTCTTCACCGTTGACCTTCTGCGGTTTGTGCAAGTGGCCAAGGGCAACGTAGCTGATGCTCGGGCCGAAGAGGCTGGCGGGCAGCGCTTCGGCGTTGCCGATGATCAAGCTGCGCTCGGAATCTTCGGACACCGAACCGCCGGCCATGTGCGCATGACTGATGGCAATCAGCGCCTGACCTTTCTTGCGCTTGGCGTTGGCGGCTTCGATCAGCCATTCGTGAACCTGGCCAATCCCGCGCAGGTAGTTGTCGCCCAGGTGCGCGCCGGTCACTTCGGCAGGTCGCAAAAATGGCAACGCCAGGCACCAGGCGACGGTTTTGCCCTTGGCGTCCGGCAGTGGCAGCAGCAGGCGCTCGGCGTCGAGTTGGCCGTCATCCAGCCACAACACACGACCCAGCGCATGCGTGCGCAAACGGCGCATCAACGGTGCAGGCAATTCGATGCGCGAGCCGGAGTCATGATTGCCGGCGATCATCACGATGGTCAGCTTCGGCTGCTGTTCGTGGGCGCTGACGATGAAATCGTAGAGGCGTTCCTGGGCTTTGACCGGTGGATTGACCGTGTCGAAGATATCGCCGGCGATCAACAGCACATCGGGCTGGTCCAGTTTCAGTTGATGCAGCAACCAATCGAGGAAACAGCCGTGCTCGAAATCGCGTTCCTGGCCGTGCAGGTTCTGCCCAAGGTGCCAGTCGGAGGTGTGAAACAGACGCAAGGCGAGCTCCGTAGGAAATAAGGTGATGGCCGCGTGGGAATTGACAGCGGCGAAAGGGGAGAGAGTTTACGGGTAAAGCGACACCAAACCTACTGCAGGAACTGGCCACCACAACCTCAAGGGCCTCTTCGCCGGCAAGCCTGGCTCCTACAGGGATTCGCGCCGCCCCCGGCCTTGTAGGAGCGAGGCTTGCCCGCGAAGGCGGCCTTGAGCGCGACGCGGAACTCGGGATCGCTTCGCCGGCAAGCCGGCTCCTACAGGATTGGGGTTACTTCGGGTAGAGCGGTGGCAGGCCGCTGTCGCCGACCGGGTCTTGAACCCGCTCGGCAATCGGGATTGCCTTGATCGCGCGCCACAGCTCTTCACCTTGCCAATGCTGGCCGGTTTCGCTGTACAGCGCCCCGTTCAAACCATCCAGCGCGTCCGACAACGGCACGAAACGCGCCGCCATGTCGGCCAGGGTTTCCGGTTGTTGCCGGGCCCAGGCGTCGAGGGCCTGGCGGGTGGCGTGGGAGTCGTTGGCCTGACAGGCGCGCTTGAGGTCGTCGAGCACGGTACGCGGGCTCGGGCCGGTCTGGGCCGCGCGCAGGATCGCCGGTTGCCAGCGGGCACGCCACCAGAGGCCGAATCCCAGCAGGGTGGTGCAGGCGAGAATGACGGTGCTGAGTTTCCACCACCAGAGCGCTTCATTGTCGGCAGGGGAAATGACCAGCGGCGTACCGGCCGGGGTATCGACCATCAAGCCCGGGTTGTTGGCTACTTGCAGCGTCCGCGCCGGCAGGCTGCTGTGTTCCAGATGATCTTCGAAGGTGTTCCACCAGACCACATCCACAGCCGGCAACTCGACGTTCCCCCGCTGGACAGGCACCAGTGCCTCACGGTCCTCGCGGCTGCCGATCAGGCCGCGCTCGCTATTCTGGTTGACCAGCACCGGCTGATCCGGATAGCGCCGTAAGCCGTTGACGTCGGTGGCCGGCAATGGCGGCAGTTGTGAACTGGCCAAACCTTCGGCTTCCAAAATCAGGCTGCGAGTCAGAGAGTCACCCACTTGCGTGTGATCCGGTTCCGGATTCCAGCTCTCGCTCAGGGTCAGGCTGCGGGCCGGCAGCCAAGGCACGTCAGCCGGGTAAGTGGCAGGTTTCGGCTTGACGGTCAGCGGCAGTTCGACCGAGCTGACACGCATCAATTTGCCGGATTTCGGCACCTGGGACTCGACGTCCTTGGCCGGCTGCGCGTCCACCAGCGTGGCGCTGAAGATCTGCGCCGGAATGGTCAACTGGCCGCTGTGTTGCGGGTAGATCGCGTAGCGCAATTCGATCACGCCATGGCGCAGGCCGTTGATGTCTTTTTCGTAAGTGCGCGACTCGCCCAACTGCTCGATGCGCGCATCGGGAATCTGCAGCGGAGTCAGGCTGCTGTCGTCATACAGCGACACGGAATGGTAGATGCGCAAGGTCAGGAGCGCCTGGGCCTGCACGTACACGCTGTTTTGATCGAGGCTGGCTTCGATGAATACCGGGGCCAGTTTTTGCGTGCTGTCCTGGGTTTCGCTCTCGACCACTTGCAAGGTGATCGGCTGGCTCTGCACATCGCCCAGTTGCAGCGACGGAATCACCACGCTGCCGTTCTGGCGAGGCAGCAGGGTGATGATCCAGCGGGTGGTGGCGCCGTTGCCGCCGTTAAGGGTCGTCAACTGGTTGACCTGGCGGGTGCCGCGCACTTCAAACAGCGGCTCCAGCGCCGTCAGGTCGGGCTTGCCGAACTGGGTGACATCGTTGGACTCCAGGGTCAGCTCGACCGTTTCGCCGGAGTTCAGGCGACTGCGGTCGACACTGGCGACCAGTTGCGCAGCCTGGGCCTGAACGGTCCAGATAAACAGAGCAAGCATGAAAGCGGTGAAGCGGGTCATCGGGTTTTTTCCTGATCCTGATGTTGCTGCTGTTCGTACCAGAATTTGCGCCTGAGCAATTCGCCCGGGTCGTCCGGGATCTTGCGCAGCCATTGTTCCAGCGCCTGGCGCTGTTCGCCATCGATGGTATCGCTGGCAGGGCGCAACGGCGGGGTGGTGCTTTGTTCGTCGCCCAACTCGCTGCCGGGCACCTCATTGGTGCCGGGGCGCGCCGGTGTCGTATCCGACTGTTCTGCATCGGGTGCCGTGGTCTGGGCATCGGACTTCGGTTCGCCACTGTTCGACTGTTGGGTGGCTGCGCCCGGCGGTGGTTCCTGCGGGGTCCCGGCCTCGTCGCCTTCGGTTTTGTCCGGTTCAACGGGTGCCGGCGTATTTTTCTGCTTGATCAAGCTTTCCACCAAGGCCTTGTTGGTCTGCGCCGGGCGCAGATCCGGTTGCCGCTCCAGTGCCTGATCGTAAGCATCCAGCGCGGCTTCCAACTCACCGCCTTTGGCCAGGGCGTTGCCACGATTGTAGTGGGCGTGGGCATCATTGCCTTCGGCGAACCGCTGGGCGGCGCCACTGTAGTCGCCGGCCTCGTAGAGCGCCACGCCTTGCCATTGCCGATCCTGGAAATGCTGCGCGGCCTCGGCCGGACGCTTCTTTTTCAACAGATGCAGGCCTTGCTGGTCAGGGCGCAACCACAAGTCTTCGAAGTCGAAGGCATAGCTCGGCTGCGGCAACAGGAACAGCAGCGGCAGGCAGAGCAACCAGCCGCGTCGCCCGGCGCAGGCCGCCAACAGCAACAGCGGCAACAACAGCCAATAACCCTGATCGGCCCAGCTATCGAGACGCAGGGTCTGGCCGTCATTGCGCAAGTTGCGCGGGCCATCGAGCAAACCGAGGGCGCGCAGGTCGGCATCGTCCAGGCGCGCGTGGCGATAGCGCCCATCGAGGCCGTTGACGAACGCTTTCAGGTTCGGCTCGTCGAGGTGCGGCACCAGAATCGCGCCCTGATCATCTTTGAGGAAACTGCCATCTTCCTGAGTGATCGGTGCGCCTTCGGCGGTGCCGATGCCGAGCATCAAAAACCGGGTCGACTTGCCGTCGAGCGCCTGTTGAATGCCTTCGCGTTCCAGTTCAGTCAGGGACGAACCGATCAGCAGAATCCGGCCGTCACCCAGCGCGGCCTGATTCAGCAGCGCAAGGGCTTTGGTCACCGCGAGATCGGCGCGATGGCCGGTCTGGGGCATCAACGACGGTTTGAGCGCCTCCAGCAGATTGCGGCTGGTAGACAGGTCATCCGACAGCGGCACCAGCGTGTGTGCGCTGCCGGCGTAGACGACGATGGCGGTCTGGGCGTCGCTGCGGTTTTGCAGCAGGTCGAACAGCTTGCGCCGGGCCTGTTCCAGTCGGTTTGGCGTCACGTCGGTGGCGAGCATCTCCGGGGTCAGCTCAAGGATCACCACCAGCGGGTCGGCGGGTTTCTGGCTGGCTTGCTCGACGCGCTCCCAGCTCGGCCCCAACAGCGCCAGAATCGTCAGCAGCCACGCCACACCGAGGGCGACCCACGGCAATTTACTGTCGCGACCGTTGCCGCCACTGAGCAGCGCAGAATGAAAGGCCGGCGGCAGAATCATCTGCCAGCGCCCGGCGCGCTTCTGTCGATGCCAGAGTTGCCAGAGCAACCAGCCGAGCAGCGGCAACAGCAGCAGCCACCAGGGACGGAACCAGTAAGGCCACAGCGCACTCATCGGCGCCTCCGCAGGCGCAGGCGCTTGAGTCGCTGACGCCAGTCAGGCAGTTGCGTTTGCAAGAACAGATCCTTGGTAAACAGGCGCTGCAACGGGTTATCCGGCCAGCGTTCGCGCGCCACCAGCAACAGGCTCAACAGCAGCGCCATCGCCAACGGCCAGTGATACAACGCCTGCGCCGGGCGGGCCTGGGTCGGTTGCTGGGTCACGGGTTCCAGTTGATCGAGGGTTTCCTTGATCGTTTGCAATTCCTTGCCGTCGCGAGCGCGGAAATACTGGCCGCCCGTGGCGGCGGCAATGGCTTTCAGCGCAGGCTCGTCGAGGTCCAGGCTCGGGTTGATGCCGAGGAATCCTGCGGTGCCGCTTTGCTCGGGATCGGCGCCGATGCCGATCGGGTAGATTTTCACGCCTTCCTTGGCCGCCAGCCGCGCGGCGGTCAGCGGGTCGATTTCGCCGCCGTTGTTGGCACCATCGGTGACCAGAATCAGCACACGGCTTTGCGCCGGACGCAGGCGCAGGCGTTTGAGCGCGAGACCGATGGCGTCGCCGATGGCGGTGTTCTTGCCGGCGATGCCGATGCGCGCTTCGTCGAGCCAGACCCGCACGGTGCGCCGGTCAAAGGTCAGCGGTGCTTGCAGGTACGCTCTGCTGCCGAACAGGATCAGGCCGACACGGTCGCCTTCGCGTCGCTCGAGAAAATCACCGAGCAAATGTTGCACCAGCGTAAGGCGGCTGACCTCATCGTCCTGCCACTGCATGTCAGGGAAATCCATGGAACCGGAAACGTCCACCGCCACCAGCAAGTCACGGCCACTGGCGGCAATCGGCAACGGTTCGCCGAGCCATTGTGGGCGCGCTGCAGCGATCAGCAAAAACAGCCACAGCAGGATGAACGGCGCTTGTTGCCGCCAGGCTGGCAGGTTGGCCCGGGCACGGCGCCGGGCCAGGCCTTCGAGGTCACTGAGGAAACTGACTTTTAGCGCCGGTTCGCCGCTGTCGGCCACCGGCAGCACGATGCGCATCAACCACGGCAGCGGCAGCAGGGCGAAGATCCACGGCCAGGCGAACTCAAACATGTTTGCGAATCCACGTGTCGACGGCTTGGGTCAGGCCGGCGATGGCCTTGTCGTCGAGTTTGCATTCGGGTTTGTAGGCGCCTTCGACCAGTACCATCCAGCGCGTCAGCCCGGCGGCCGGGCAACGGTTGTCGAGAAACGCCAGCCATTTGCGCCCGTTGAGGGTGTGGCTCTGGCTGTAGGGGTAATGGTTGCGGCACAGGCGTTTGAGCAAGCCATTGAGTTGCTGCAGCCAGGCACCGGCCGGTGCGCCGTCGTAAGGTTTGGGCATCAGCGCCAGTTCGGCCAGTGCGGCGATGCGCACCGGGTCCAGCGGTTGTTCGGCGCGCACGATGGGGCGCTTGTTCGGCAGGAAACGCCGGGCCTTCCACAGGCCGAAGCCGATCAGCGGCAGTAACAACAGCAAAAACCACCAGCCCGGTGCCGGTGGCCAAAAGCCAATCGGCGGCGGGGAAATCAGCGGTTGCAGTTGATCGAGGCTGCTCATCGATATTTCCCCGGTTTTTGCGGGTTCAGGTACTCGCGCAGTTGTTCGACCATCTCGCTCTGGGTGCTCAGGGGCATCAACAACACCCGCAGTTTTTGCGCGAGCAATTCCCAATGGGCGATGCGCGCTTCGGCCTGGGCGCGGTAAGTCTGGCGCAGGTCGAAATTCAACGTGTCGAGTTCCAGTTGCGCGCCGCGTTCGGCAAAGCGCAAAAGGCCGGCAGCGGGCAGGGCGTGGTCCAGTGGGTCGGACAGTGGCAGCAGCAACAGGTCGCAATGGCGCGACAGCAGGCTCAATTGCTGCTCGGAGCCCTCAGTCAGCGCGCGCTCGTCGCAGATCACGATCACCAGGCTGCCGGGGCGCAGCACCTCCCGGGCACGACGCAAGGCCAGGTTGAGGGCATCGCGGTTCTGCTCGCTTTCGGTGTGCAACGACTGATTGACACGCACCAGGCGGTTGAGAAATTGCAGCAGGCTTTGTTTGCTGCGCCGGGGCTTGATTTCGTAGTGTTCGTTATCGCCGAACACCAGCCCGCCGACCCGATCATTATGGCCGAGCGCGGCCCAGCCGATCAGGCTGGCGGCCTGGGCGGCGAGCACCGATTTGAACATCAGCCCCGAACCGAAAAACAGCCGTCGGCTCTGTTCGACCATGATGAAAATCGGTCGTTCGCGTTCTTCGTGGAACAGCTTGGTGTGCGGCTCCTGGGTTCGGGCGGTGACGCGCCAGTCGATGCTGCGCACGTCGTCGCCGGCCTGATAGACCCGCACCTGATCGAAATCGACACCACGACCACGCAGCTTGGAGTGGTGCAGGCCGATCAGCGGGCTGCGCTGGCTCGGCGTGGAAAACAGCTGCACTTCACGCACACGATGGCGCATCTCGATCAGCTCGGCGAGGCTGACGCGGATGCCCGGCTCGGGCGGCAGAATGACGTTCATCGGGGTCAAGCGACGGCTACGACGTCGAGAATCCGCTGGACCACCCGGTCCTGGTCGATGCCAGCGGCTTCGGCTTCAAAGGACAGAATGATGCGGTGACGCAACACGTCGAACAGCACCGCTTGAATGTCTTCCGGGCTGACGAAGTCGCGACCGGCCAGCCAGGCGTGGGCGCGGGCACAGCGGTCGAGGGCAATCGAACCGCGCGGGCTGGCGCCGTAGGCAATCCACTCGGCCATCTCCGGGTCGAACTTGGCCGGCGTGCGCGTGGCCATGACCAGTTGCACCAGGTATTCCTCCACGGCGTCGGCCATGTACAGACCGAGGATTTCCTTGCGGGCGGCGAAAATGGCCTGCTGGCTGACCCGGCGCTCCGGTTTGGTTTCACCGTTCAAGGCTTCGCCACGGGCCTGTTGCAGGATGCGGCGTTCGACGGTGGCGTCCGGGAAGCCGATTTTCACGTGCATCAGGAAGCGGTCCAGCTGCGCTTCGGGCAGCGGGTATGTGCCTTCCTGCTCGATCGGGTTTTGCGTGGCCATCACCAGGAACAGCGGCGACAGCTCGTAGGTGCTGCGCCCGACACTGACCTGACGCTCGCCCATGGCTTCAAGCAAAGCCGACTGAACCTTGGCCGGGGCACGGTTGATTTCGTCCGCCAATACCAGGTTGTGGAAGATCGGGCCTTGCTGGAACACGAAACTGCCGGTTTCCGGGCGATAGATTTCCGTGCCGGTGATGTCGGCAGGCAACAGGTCAGGGGTGAACTGGATGCGATGGAACTGGGCTTCGATGCCTTCGGCGAGTTCTTTGATGGCCTTGGTCTTGGCCAGGCCGGGAGCGCCCTCGACCAGCATGTGGCCGTCGGCAAGCAGGGCGATGAGCAAGCGCTCGATGAGTTTTTCCTGGCCGAGAATCTGCGTTGAAAGAAAGGTTCGCAGCGCGAGCAGCGCTTCACGATGTTCCATCGATGACTGTTCCTGGAAAGGGTGACCGAAGACGTTCGAATAACGCCAGGGCTGGGGGCGTTACTTTAATCTATCGCGGGGGGCGGCGACTAACGGCATTTTGTGCAAATGTGCGCAGGAGGTGGGTTATCGATGTTGTTTCGGAGAATGTGGCGATCTTGCGGACGCCTTCGCGGGCAAGCCTCGCTCCTACAGGATCAGGGTAGCCGCGATATTGCGGCCGGCCTAAACCTGTAGGAGCGAGGCTTGCCCGCGAAGAGGCCCGTCCAGGCAACATCAAATCTTGCTGATGTAAGTCCCGGTCCCCTTAAGGATGTTCTGCAAGGTTTCTTCCACTTCCGCCAGATCACTCGCACTCGTGCTGTGCGTAATCTCCAGCGAATCATCCCCATTCAACGCATCCGCATCCGCCGCAGCGATTTCGATCAGCAAGCGGGTAGGGCTCAGCGTCACTTTCACGCCGTCCAGCGTTGAAGGTTCGCCATCAAGGGTGATCTCCAGCTCGTCCTCGTCCGGGTAGCGGCTCATCAGGAACATTTCACCCTGATCGCTGTGGCAGGCGAGCATGGCCATGTTGTCTTCTTCCTCGTCACACGGGTTGACGATCAACAGGGCGGTGGTCATTTTCATGGGTATTTCCTGGCTCGGCGAGCGTTGTGAACACAACAAAAGGCAATTCTGCCAGCCCTCGGGAATTTCTGCTCGGCTGACTGTCAGAGAATGTGACGTGAACATTCAGGGCGCTGTTGGTCATTTCTGGCACGAAGGTGCTGTAAATCCGGGCATAAAACGCCCAATTTCCTACACGGCTGCTAGTGTTGTCCGATGCGCAGGGCGTTGGCTGCGTGCCGATGACCGAATATGTCGCAGCGCTGCAAGCACGGGCCTTGCCGCACTGGTTAAGCTGCGCAACGGATGAGCACCTGTAAAGACATTGCGCTGTCGATCTGCCAGTCGTTTTTGCAGATGCCCATTCATGGAAGGTGAATGTGACCTGAGTGTCTCGTCCAGCTTCACCCACCTGTCACCCTGTTTCCTCTGCCCGAGAATCAGGAACCGGGTGACGGATCGCCCCGAAAGGGGTTTTGCACGCGACGCTTCCATCAATAACAAGCCCAAGCGGAGTACCACAGATGGCGTTCTTCACCGCAGCCAGCAAAGCCGACTTCCAGCACCAACTGCAAGCGGCACTGGCGCAGCACATCAGTGAACAGGCACTGCCACAAGTGGCGCTGTTCGCTGAACAATTCTTCGGCATCATTTCCCTTGACGAGCTGACCCAGCGTCGGCTGTCCGACCTCGCCGGCTGCACCCTTTCTGCGTGGCGCCTGCTTGAGCGCTTCGATCACGCGCAACCGCAGGTTCGCGTCTTCAACCCTGATTACGAACGCCACGGCTGGCAGTCGACCCACACCGCGGTCGAAGTGCTGCACCACGACCTGCCTTTCCTGGTGGACTCGGTGCGCACCGAGCTGAACCGTCGCGGCTACAGCATTCATACCCTGCAAACCACTGTGCTGAGCGTGCGTCGCGGCAGCAAAGGCGAGTTGCTGGAAATCCTGCCTAAAGGCACCCAGGGCGAAGGGATCCTGCAAGAATCCCTGATGTACCTGGAAATCGACCGCTGCGCGAACACCGCAGAACTGAATGTTCTGAGCAAAGAGCTGGAACAGGTTCTCGGTGAAGTCCGCGTCGCGGTTGCCGATTTCGAGCCGATGAAAGCCAAGGTCCAGGAAATCCTGACCGGCCTCGACAACAGCAAATTTGCGGTCGACGGCGAAGAAAAAGCTGAAATCAAAAGCTTCCTGGAATGGCTGGTGGGCAACCACTTCACCTTCCTCGGCTACGAAGAATTCGTGGTTCAGGATGAAGCCGATGGCGGCCACATCGTTTACGACCAGAATTCCTTCCTCGGCCTGACCAAACTGCTGCGCACCGGCCTGACCTACGATGACCTGCGCATCGAAGACTACGCCGTGAACTACCTGCGCGAACCGACCCTGCTGTCGTTCGCCAAGGCTGCGCACCCAAGCCGTGTACACCGTCCGGCTTACCCGGACTACGTGTCGATCCGCGAGATCGACGCCGATGGCAAGGTCATCAAGGAATGCCGTTTCATGGGCCTGTACACCTCGTCGGTGTATGGCGAGAGCGTGCGGGTCATTCCGTACATCCGCCGCAAGGTCGAAGAGATCGAACGCCGTTCCGGCTTCCAGGCCAAGGCTCACCTGGGCAAGGAACTGGCGCAGGTGGTCGAAGTGCTGCCGCGTGATGACCTGTTCCAGACCCCGGTCGACGAGCTGTTCAGCACCGTGATGTCGATCGTGCAGATCCAGGAACGCAACAAGATTCGCGTGTTCCTGCGCAAAGACCCGTACGGCCGTTTCTGCTACTGCCTGGCCTACGTGCCACGTGATATCTACTCCACCGAAGTGCGCCAGAAGATCCAGCAAGTGCTGATGGATCGCCTGAAAGCCTCGGACTGCGAGTTCTGGACCTTCTTCTCCGAGTCCGTACTGGCCCGCGTGCAACTGATTCTGCGCGTCGATCCGAAGAACCGTCTGGACATCGACCCGCTGCAACTGGAAAACGAAGTGATCCAGGCCTGCCGCAGCTGGCAGGACGACTACGCCAGCCTGGTAGTGGAAAGCTTCGGCGAAGCCCACGGCACCAACGTGCTGGCGGACTTCCCGAAAGGCTTCCCGGCCGGTTATCGCGAGCGTTTCGCTGCGCATTCGGCTGTGGTCGACATGCAGCACCTGCTGAGCCTGAACGAAAAAAATCCATTGGTGATGAGCTTCTATCAGCCACTGGGTCAGGTCTCCGGCCAGCGCGAGTTGCACTGCAAGCTGTATCACGCCGATACCCCGCTGGCCCTGTCCGACGTGTTGCCGATTCTGGAAAACCTCGGCCTGCGTGTGCTGGGTGAGTTCCCGTATCGCCTGCGTCACAACAATGGCCGCGAGTTCTGGATTCACGACTTCGCGTTCACCGCTGCCGAAGGCCTGGAACTCGACATCCAGCAACTCAACGACACCTTGCAGGACGCCTTCGTCCACATCGTGCGTGGCGATGCCGAGAACGATGCGTTCAACCGTCTGGTATTGACCGCCGGCCTGCCATGGCGCGATGTTGCGCTGCTGCGTGCCTACGCACGCTACATGAAGCAGATTCGCCTGGGCTTCGACCTCGGCTACATCGCCAGCACCCTGAACAACCACACCGACATCGCTCGCGAATTGACCCGGTTGTTCAAGACCCGTTTCTACCTGGCGCGCAAGCTGGCCACCGATGATCTGGAAGACAAGCAGCAACGTCTGGAACACGCGATTCTGGCAGCACTGGACGACGTCCAGGTGTTGAACGAAGACCGCATCCTGCGTCGCTACCTCGACCTGATCAAAGCGACCCTGCGGACCAACTTCTACCAGACCGATGCCCACGGTCAGAACAAGTCCTACTTCAGCTTCAAGTTCAACCCGCACCAGATTCCAGAGCTGCCGAAGCCGGTTCCGAAGTTCGAAATCTTCGTCTACTCGCCTCGCGTCGAAGGCGTGCACCTGCGCTTCGGCAACGTGGCTCGCGGCGGTCTGCGCTGGTCTGACCGTGAAGAAGACTTCCGTACCGAAGTCCTGGGCCTGGTAAAAGCCCAGCAAGTGAAGAACTCGGTCATCGTGCCAGTCGGCGCGAAGGGCGGCTTCCTGCCGCGTCGCCTGCCATTGGGCGGCAGCCGTGACGAGATCGCGGCCGAGGGCATCGCTTGCTACCGCATCTTCATTTCGGGCCTGTTGGACATCACCGACAACCTGAAAGACGGCGCACTGGTACCGCCGGCCAACGTCGTGCGTCATGACGACGATGACCCGTACCTGGTAGTCGCTGCGGACAAGGGCACTGCAACCTTCTCCGACATCGCCAACGGCATCGCCATCGACTACGGTTTCTGGCTGGGTGACGCGTTCGCCTCCGGTGGTTCTGCCGGTTACGACCACAAGAAAATGGGCATCACCGCCAAAGGCGCGTGGGTTGGCGTACAACGTCACTTCCGCGAGCGCGGCATCAATGTCCAGGAAGACAGCATCACCGTGGTTGGCGTCGGCGACATGGCCGGTGACGTGTTCGGTAACGGCTTGCTGATGTCCGACAAGCTGCAACTGGTCGCTGCGTTCAACCACCTGCACATCTTCATCGACCCGAACCCTGAGCCGGCGAACAGCTTCGCCGAGCGTCAGCGCCTGTTCGATCTGCCACGTTCGGCATGGTCGGATTACGACACCAGCATCATGTCGGAAGGCGGCGGGATCTTCTCGCGCAGCGCGAAAAGCATCGCGATTTCCCCGCAGATGAAAGAGCGCTTCGACATTCAGGCCGACAAGCTGACCCCGACCGAACTGCTGAATGCCTTGCTCAAGGCACCGGTAGACCTGTTGTGGAACGGCGGTATCGGTACTTACGTCAAAGCCAGCAGCGAAAGCCACGCCGATGTCGGCGACAAGGCCAACGATGCACTGCGTGTGAACGGCAACGAACTGCGCTGCAAAGTCGTGGGCGAGGGCGGTAACCTCGGTATGACCCAATTGGGTCGTGTCGAATTCGGTCTCAATGGCGGCGGTTCCAACACCGACTTCATCGACAACGCCGGTGGCGTGGATTGCTCCGACCACGAAGTGAACATCAAGATCCTGCTGAACGAAGTGGTTCACGCCGGTGACATGACCGACAAGCAACGTAACCAGTTGCTGGCGAGCATGACCGACGAAGTCGGCAGCCTGGTGCTGGGCAACAACTACAAGCAGACTCAGGCCCTGTCCCTGGCGGCCCGCCGTGCCTTCGTGCGGATTGCCGAATACAAGCGCCTGATGAACGATCTGGAAGGCCGTGGCAAGCTGGATCGCGCCATCGAGTTCCTGCCGTCGGAAGACGCGATCAACGAACGCCTCGCGGAAGGCCACGGCCTGACCCGTGCCGAGCTGTCGGTGCTGATCTCCTACAGCAAGATCGACCTCAAGGCGCAGTTGCTGGACTCCCGTGTACCGGACGACGACTACCTGACCCGCGACATGGAAACCGCTTTCCCGCCAACACTGGTGAGCAAGTTCTCCGAAGCCATGCGTCGTCACCGTCTGAAGCGCGAGATCGTCAGCACCCAGATCGCCAACGATCTGGTGAACCACATGGGCATCACCTTCGTTCAGCGACTCAAAGAGTCGACCGGCATGAGCCCGGCGAACGTGGCCGGTGCGTACGTGATCGTGCGTGACATCTTCCACCTCCCGCACTGGTTCCGTCAGATCGAAGCCCTGGATTACCAGGTTTCCGCTGACGTACAACTGGAGCTGATGGACGAGCTGATGCGTCTGGGCCGTCGCGCTACGCGCTGGTTCCTGCGTGCCCGCCGCAACGAGCAGAACGCTGCCCGTGACGTTGCGCACTTTGGTCCGCACCTGAAGGAGTTGGGTCTCAAGCTCGACGAACTGCTGAGCGGCGAGATCCACGAAAACTGGCAGTCCCGTTATCAGGCGTACGTCGAAGCCGGTGTGCCGGAGTTGCTGGCGCGCATGGTGGCTGGTACTTCACACCTGTACACGCTGCTGCCGATCATCGAGGCCTCCGACGTGACCGGCCAGAACCCTGCGGACGTGGCCAAGGCCTACTTCGCCGTGGGCAGCGCGCTGGACGTCACCTGGTACCTGCAACAGATCAGCGCTCTGCCGGTTGAAAACAACTGGCAGGCCCTGGCCCGTGAAGCGTTCCGCGATGACGTCGACTGGCAGCAACGTGCGATCACCATCTCTGTCCTGCAACAGGGCGGCGGCACTCAGGATGTGGAAACACGCCTGGCGCTGTGGATGGAAGAGAACGAAAGCATGATCGAACGCTGGCGCGCCATGCTGGTGGAAATCCGTGCAGCGAGCGGCACTGACTACGCGATGTATGCGGTAGCCAACCGTGAGTTGCTGGACCTGGCGTTGAGCGGGCAAGCGGTGGTGCCTGCCGCTGCTGTCACCGCCAGTGCCGAGCTGGAACCGGCGGCCTGATCAGTCGCTGAATGAAAAAGCCCCGCATTGAGAGATGCGGGGCTTTTTTTTCGGAGGTTTTGTGGTGTTTGGGCAGGCCTCATCGCCAGCAAGCCGGCTCCTACAGGTTTTGTGTCGATCACAGGGGCTGCGAACGACATAAAATCTGTAGGAGCCGGCTTGCTGGCGATGGGGCCATCTGCCTCAATACAACTTCCAGCCAGCTTTATTATCAATCATCGACACTTTATCTGTCGGTCTGGTCAATAAATTACTGAGCGACTGGTCAAACTTCTGCAATGCCCGAACTTGCACATTCTGCTGTTCATTAATATCCGCCACGATCTCTTCGCTGCGTTTATAGTCCGCCCACACCGGGCTCAATGCTTTGGCGTCATGCCCTTGTGCAGTCCCGATGTAATTGAAGTTGGCATCATAAAAGTCCGCACTTACATCGGCCTTGATGTCCGAACTGCGTGAGGTGATCAATTGGCTGCGGGTGTCGACAATCGCGACCACGTCCGGTTTCGCCGCCCTGAGGCTTTGCATGTCCGGGTACACCGTGACCGAGCCGAACTGGCGTTGCAACGAGGCCTTGACCCAATCCACCGCCAGGTCGGGTTTGGAGGTGGCGACATAGGCATCATGTATCGGTTGCACCAGCAGGCTCTGGCCGAAACCGGTGCCGGCATTGGCCTGATAGTCCTGCAGGTAGGCGCGGTTAGTCTGGGTGTTGCGGCTGTAGACGATGCCCAGCGAGACCTGTCTGCCGCTGGCGACATGGGTGGCGTTGCTGCGGCCGACGGGTGCGCTGAAGATACCGTCGAGTGAAGAAACTGCCGTCGGTGCAGTGGGAATTGAGCAGCCGGTTAAAACAGCGGCAAACGACAAGGTGCTGACAAGTGCAAGTTTCATGGGCGTCTCTCCAGTGAAACAACTTGAGTCGGAAGTTAAAGTTGCCGGTGTCGGCAGTGACTTCAGACTAAACCTGTGGCGGCTGAATGAAATAGCCAATTCATGAACTTGTCAGGTGACCAATAGTATTGTTTGGTTTAAAAGTTTCCTGTTAATTGCGTCGGGCAATAAAAAGGCCCGAACTTTCGATTCGGGCCTGTTTATTTATGGCTGTACGTTCAGCTATCAGTTTTCCAATGGGATCAACACTTTCTCGTCGGGGGACAACACCATGAACACCAGGAGTTTGGCCGGCTTGGTTGCGCTGGCATTTTTCGAGACCAGATGCTCCGAACCGGCGGCTTCATACCAGTACTCGCCAGCCTTGTAGGTTTTCGGTTGCTCGCCTTTCACCTGGGAAGTGATCGAGCCCGAAATCACATACGCCATTGCGGTGCCTTCGTGCTTGTGGGCGATGGAGGACTGGCCCGGCTTGTAGTCGACTTCGATCATCAGCGCCTTTTTGCCCGGGACGTTCTTCAGTACTTCATCTTGCAGAATCGTGACTTTTTCCGAAGGGTCGTGGGCGAATGCCGAGGCAGAAACGCTCAGGGCGAGGACGGCAAGCGGGGTGGCCAATAAACGCAAAACTTTCATGATTCATCACCTGCGGGGGGTTAGTTGTCGCAAACAACGTTAGTCCGCCAGTGACCGCAATCAAACAGCCAATTCAGCAGAAGGTCAGGGGACCAATCCGGATTTACGCAAGGCAATGCAAAACCTGTAGGAGCCGGCTTGCCGGCGATCGCATCACCGCAGTGCATCAGGCACACCGAGGTGAATGGATCGCCTTGTAGGAGCCGGCTTGCCGGCGATAGCATCACCGCAGTGCATCAGGCACACCGAGGTGAATGGATCGCCTGTAGGAGCCGGCTTGCCGGCCATAGCATCACCGCGGTGCATCAGGTACACCGCGGTGATGCTATGGCCGGCAAGCCGGCTCCTACAGGGGGTGTTTAACGGATCGGGAAGCTGTTGAAGTCCACGGCGTTCGCCAATTGGCAATCGATCAGGTCGATGAAACCTTGCGCCTGTGGGGTGTTGAAATGCGATTGCATGGCCGCTTCCGATTGCCAGCGGGCGCTGACGTTCCAGCGGTTGCTGTCCTCGGGGCAGCGGTCGACCATATAGGATTCGCAGCCCGGTTGTTCACGCAGGGTTTCGACAATCTTTTGCAGTTGCTTACCCAGTTCGTCCGAGCGGCCGGCTGCGGCCTGCACCTTTACGGTGTTGATCACTTCGTTGGACATTGCTCACACTCCTGAATCAGGCCGGACGAATCCTGCTCATTGAGGGATAACGCTTACGAGGATAGGCCTGCGCTTGCGGACCGCCAATAGCCAATTGCCGGATAAAAACCCAGACCAATCGCTCAGGCGATTTGCTGAAAAATGTCGCGCAAACGGTCCAGCGCGGTGTCGATGTCCAGGGTTTCAATGGCGCCAAACCCCATGAGAAGCCCGGCCTGTGGGGCCCGCTGGTAGTAAAAGGTATCGATGGAATACAGCCCGACTTCGACCTTTTTCGCCAGTTCGATCAGCAATGGCATATCGATAGGCACTTTGCACATAAGCACCATGTGGAAACCCGCCGTGCTCGGGATCGCTTCGAGCCAGGGTGACAGGTCACCGGCGATACGAGTGAGGATGCGTTCGCGACGCCCGGCGTAGATCGTATGACAGCGCCGGATGTGCTTGAGCAAGCAGCCTTCGGCAATGAATTTGGCCAGTGCCCATTGGGGCAGGGTGGAGGTGTGCAGGTCGGTGAGTTGCTTGGCGCGGATCACCGCTTCGAGAATCGCCGGCGGCAAAATCGCGTAGCCGAGGCGCAGTTCCGGCAGCAGGGTTTTCGAAAAGGTCCCGACGTAGGCGACGATCCCCCGTTCATCCATGCTTTGCAGCGAGTCGGTGGGTCGGCCTTCGTAGCGGAATTCGCTGTCGTAATCGTCCTCGATGATGATCGCGCCCAACTCGTAGGCGCGCTCCAGCAGCGCCACGCGACGTGCCTGGCTCATCGGCATGCCGAGCGGAAACTGGTGGGACGGCGTGACATAAATCAGCCGGGTGCCCAGGGGGATTTGGTCGACCTGGATGCCGTCTGCGTCGACCGGTACGCCGATCACCGTGGCGCCGTGGCTGCCGAACAGCAGGCGCGCGGGCGGGTAACCGGGGTCTTCCATGGCGACGATGCTGCCGGGGCGCGTGATCACGCGGGAGATCAGGTCCAGCGCTTGTTGCGCACCGTTGCACACCACCACGTCTTCGTCCTGGCAATTCACCCCACGGGAAAACGCGATGTGCCGGGCGATCGCATTGCGCAGCGCCGGCAGGCCTTCAGGCAAGCTGTAGAAGCCTTTGGAACCGGACATCTGACGCAGCGCGTGGGAGGTACAGCGCCGCCAATCGTCCTGCGGAAACTGGCCCTTGCTGGTGGCGCCACCGATGAAGTCATAACGCAGCGAGCCTTCCAGCGTCGGATGACGCAAAAACACCGGCAAATTGCGCCACGACTCGATGACCTCGGCGCTCGCCAACTGCGAATGGCTTTGCTTGGGCTGCGCTTTGGCCGTCCGGGCATTGACGTAGGTGCCTTTGCCGATCACCCCGGTCAGGAAGTTTTCATAGGTCAGTTGCGCGTACGTGTCGGAAATGGTCTTGCGCGAGATGCCCAGCTGTTCGGCCAGCAGACGGCTGGGCGGCAGTTGCGTCCCGGCTGCCAGGCGACCGGATTCGATGGCGCTGCGCAGTTGGTTGTACAACTGGCCTGCCAGGTCCTTGCGGCCGTTGATGACAACATGAAGTTCCATACCGGCGGGGCTCCTGGGCGGTTAAGGCGCGTGTGCGTCGCGCCAGATTACGCGCAAGCGCCGCCGTGCAGAAGTTGCGTGGGGGAAAAAGCGCGGATTGGTCTGCTCGGAGTGGTCCACCGGTATTTCGCGCAATTGGATCTGTAACACCGGCGCATCAGCGCCTACCGTGAAAACATCTATCAATCCAAGAGGCACGCCATGACTTCCCGTCTGGATTACTACAGCGCGTCGCCCAAAGCGATGAAAGCCATGATCGCCATGGAGGCGCTGACCAGCAACTTGAGCATCGAGCCGGCGCTGCTGCACCTGATCAAGATCCGCGCCTCGCAGCTCAATGGCTGCGCCTTCTGCACCGACATGCACTCGGTGGACGCGCGACGCCTCGGCGAGACCGACCGGCGTCTGTATTCGATTGTGGTCTGGCGCGACAGCGGCTTTTTCAACCCGCGCGAGCGCGCGGCGCTGGCCTGGACCGAAGCGGTCACCTTGCTCTCGCAAAGCCATGTGCCGGACGACGTCTACGCCCAGGCTCGGGAACAGTTCAGCGAGAGCGAAATGGTCGACCTGACCATTGCCGTCACCACCATCAACAGCTGGAATCGCCTGGCGGTGAGTTTCCGCCAGTCCCCCAGCGCGTGATGACGCTGTCACATCAGGTTCATGAACGTTGCGCAGGATGAGGTTTTCAAAGGACAGATCGACAGGGAGTCATTGATGTCATTCATGGAAACCGCCGGGCGCCAAAGCCCTGCCGAATACCGCTCGCCGGTAAACACCTCGTCATCCATACATGCGCAGGCCGCCGCGCTTGACCCGCAACTGGCGCAAGCGTTCATGGTCAGTGCCCGCTGCGGTTGTTTCATGCAGGCGTCGCGCAGTCTCAACATCAAGGCGACGTTGCTGCGCAAGCAGTTGGCGCAACTCGAAGCGCACCTGCAGTGCTCGCTGTTCAGCCATGGCGACAATGGGGTTGCCCTCAGTCGTGAAGGCTTGCAGCTTCAGGCGCAGCTGATTGCCTTGGCCCATGAACGCGACTTGCCGGTGATCGAACAGCCCTTGGTGCGCCTGGCCGTCGCCGAATCGATCCTGCATGACATCCTCGGTCGCGACCTGGTGGGCTTGCTGCGCCGCAACGCCAGTGTGCGTCTGGAGATCATCTCCCTCGACAGCGAGCTGGCCCTGCGCGCCGTCAGCGCCGATGTGGTGGTGTGGCTGGCGGGCACCGATTCACCGCTGCCGGGCCCGAGTTTTGCCGTCGGCGAGCCTCGACGCCTGGCGCGGCTCGACTACCTGCCGCACATTGCCAAGCGTTATTCACGCACTGCGTCACGCCCGGACAACCTCGATGACCTCGCTGATTTCCTGCTGGTGCAATGGCAGCCGCATCGTCAGGTCGAGAGCTTTGTGCCGTGGAATGCGCTGGTGGATCAGCGCCTCGCCGGGGTGGTGCAGTTGCATGCCTATGAGCTGATGCTGGAGATGATCCGATGCAGCGCCTGTATCGGTTTGCTGCCTGGTTACATGAGCCATTTCGACCGTGGTCTGATCGCTCTGCCGGGGTTGTTTGGCCAGCCGATGCAGCGCCAGGTGTGGATGGCGGTCAATGCGCAATCGCAGGATGAGGCGCAGGTGCAGATGATCGTCGAGCTGATTCAAAACACCTTCAATGAGCGCCGGGATTGGTTCGAAGCCTGAGCAATACCAACTGTAGGAGTGAGCCTGCTCGCGATAGGGCCATAACATTCAACATTGATGTTGACTGTCCGGACGCTATCGCGAGCAGGCTCACTCCTACAGTAGGTTCTCGTCATGCTGGAAGATTGCGTTGTAGAGTGGGCGGCCATGTCTGTATCAAGGATGAATCACCCATGCCCGTCACTGACGCTGTCATTACGCTTGAACGCTTCAACGAATCCCACCTCGAAGGCATCACCGCGCTTTACAACGAGCCAGCGATTACCCGGCAAGTGCTGCAAATGCCGTTTCAGTCCATCGAGGTCTGGCGCAAACGCCTGGATCCGGGCAACGAACGGCATGTGCAACTGGTGGCGCTGAGTCAGGGGAGGGTGATCGGCAACATCGGCCTTGAGCAGTTCTCGCGCATCCGCCGCAGTCATGCTGCCAATTTCGGCATGGGAGTCTCTGAGGCGTGGCAGGGCAAGGGTGTTGGCTCGAAGCTGCTGGCCACCGCGCTGGACATCGCCGACAACTGGATGAATCTGCAACGGGTCGAGCTGTCGGTGTACGCCGACAACGAAGCAGCCATCGGTTTGTACCGCAAGTTTGGTTTTGAAACCGAAGGCCTGTTTCGGGACTACGCCGTGCGTGACGGAGTGTTGGTGGACACCTTGAGCATGGCGCGTCTGCGCCGCACGCCCAAGGCCGGTTGATTCACTCGCCCAGTGCAAACGCCACCGCCGCCTGCGCATGCAGTTCGGTGGTGTCGAGCAGGGGCAGGGTGCTGTGTTCGGGTTTGATCAGCAGGCCGATTTCGGTGCAGCCAAGGATGATGACCTGGGCGCCGCGCTGGCTCAGGGATTCGATCACCTGCCGATAAATCCGGCGTGACGCCTCGCTGATCACCCCGACGCACAACTCGTCGTAGATGATCCGGTGCACGGCTTGACGCTCCTCGGCGTCCGGCACCAGTACGGTCAGCCCCATCGACGTCAGGCGCTCCTTGAGAAAGTCCTGTTCCATGGTGAACGCAGTCCCCAGCAACCCGACGTTCAGTGCGCCGGCATCGACCGCCGCCTGTCCGGCCGGGTCGGCGATGTGCAGGAACGGAATGTTGATCGCCGCCTGAATCTGCCCGGCGACCTTGTGCATGGTGTTGGTGCACAGCACCACGCAATCGGCGCCGCCAGCCTCCAGCCGCCGCGCGGCATCCACCAGAATCAGCGCCGCATCGTCCCAGCGACCGGCATGCTGGGCCTGTTCGACAGGCCCGAAGTCGACGCTGTACATTAGCAGTTTCGCCGAACGCAACGGCCCGAGCCGGTCGCGTACCTGTTGGTTGATGAGGCGGTAATACTCGGCGCTGGACTCCCAGCTCATGCCGCCGATAAGGCCGATGGTGCGCATGGCGTGCTCCTGTTGATGGCAACCCTTTGTCTGGGAGTATCCCGTGGCGCTTCACGGCTTTCTATCAGGAAATTTCACATGCTGAGCCAAAGGCTGCCGGGCGCTAAAGTCAGCTTGCAACTTCTGCCCCGTGCCGCATACAGCGCCCGCGATCCGGCGCAGTCGCGCACCCTTGGGGTGACGCTGGAGCGCCAGCAGGGTGTGCACGCGATTGACTCGGATCGGCGGGTGGATTTCGATACGTTGCCCGGTGTTCTGGCGTATACCCCGGTGGGCGTCGAAGTGTTTTCCGAATCGTCCAGCGGTGGCGAATATTTGCTGATGCGGCTGGACGAATCGTTTGCCGATGAACATTTGCCCGCCATTGGCCATCGCGTCCAGTCTTGCGGCAATCGACAGGCGCTGAGCCTGGCGCGTGAAGTGCGGCGTTTGTTGCTGGCGCCACAACCCGACCTTCTGGCACTGGAGCAATGTGCCCTGGGATTTGTGGGTTTGGCGCAACCTAAGGTCGAAATGGCTCATCGGCCCGCGCCAGCCGCACTCGCCCAAGTGCTGGACCTGATCGCCGGACAATTCCATCAGCCCCTCACGCTGCAACAACTGGCGGCGGCCTACGGCCAGAACGAGCTGCGCTTTCTGCGCGACTTTACCCGGGCCATCGGCCTGACACCGCACGCTTACCTCGTTGAAGTACGACTTCAGGCGGCACGGCGGATGATCGAGCACACCCGGCTGAGCCTGGCTGACATCGCCCTTGATGCCGGTTTCGCCCACCAGTCGCACATGGGCAGCGCCTTCCGCAAATTCCTCGCCATGACCCCCAGCCAATACCGCTCACGCTTTTAGTCGTACGCCCGCCGCGCGCATCTGCCATGCTCAAAGTCCGCAGCACTGTTTCAACAAAGGAACACCGCAATGGACGACGTACAACAACTGGGCGAGATGCTTCGCCACTACGCAGACAGCGAAGCGCACAAAAAACAATTGTTCGAGTCGCAATCGGCCGTGTGGGCGACGCGCATTGGCGAGCTGTTCGATCAGATCCAGCAATGGCTGGAACCGGTCCGGGCGCCGAACCTGCTGGAAGTCAGCCGTGAGGCGTATGTCGCCTCGGGGCCGAGTGTTCCGGTCGAGACGTCAACGTTCAAGACCGAGAAACTGGGCATCGTGATCGCCGGCAAACCCGTGGAGTTCGTGCCGGACGTGATGGGTACCGGTGGGCAGAT
This sequence comes from Pseudomonas sp. PDM01, assembly GCF_014852325.1. Taxonomy (NCBI): domain Bacteria; kingdom Pseudomonadati; phylum Pseudomonadota; class Gammaproteobacteria; order Pseudomonadales; family Pseudomonadaceae; genus Pseudomonas; species Pseudomonas sp. PDM01. Next base: position 896,170 of record NZ_JACVBK010000001.1, on the reverse strand, counting down.
TTCCCTGGCGGTGATGGGCCTGACCGCCGCGCGGTATGGCAGCATTTCGCTGGTGTGCCTGCCGCCGTCCAACAACTGGCAATGGCGCAAGACCAATGGTTTGAAGGACCCGGACACCTTTGCCTTCGACGCGAATTTTCTGGCGCAGCAGTTGCAGAATCTGATCCCTAGAGATCGCGGCTGATCCGAGACCGCCATCGCTGGCAAGCCAGCTCCTACAGGGGATGCGTCGCACTTGTAGGAGCTGGCTTGCCAGCGATGGGGTCATCAGCTTCGAATCACATATCCAGATTCACCCATCCCGGTTTTGCCACTTCCGGCGCAACCGCCTTCACCACTTTCCCCGTCGCCAACTCCACCCGTCGTGCCACCTCCGGGTCATCGGCAAACGGGATCAGGCTCGCTTCCTCCAGACTCTCCGTTGTCTGCTGCTTCAGGCAGTACTCGACCGCCAGCCAAAGCCCCGCAACACCCACGATATTCAGCACGATCTCGAACATCTCAGCTCCTCGCCTCAGGCAATCCGTGCATCACGTTCAGCCATCGCCACGTCGGAAACCCGTACCGTGCGCCAGGCGTTGTACGCCATCAACAGCATGCCGCTGAGGAAGAACACGCCACCGGCAAACCGCACCACAAATCCGGGATGACTGGCCTGCAAGGCTTCGACGAAGGAATAGGTCAGCGTGCCGTCGTCGTTGATCGCGCGCCACATCAGGCCCTGGGTGATGCCGTTGACCCACATCGAGGCGATGTACAGCACAGTGCCGATGGTCGCCAGCCAGAAATGCAGGTTGATCAGCGGCGTGCTGTACATCTGCTCGCGGCCGAAGACTTTCGGAATCATGTGGTAGACCGCGCCGAAGGTGATCATCGCCACCCAACCGAGGGCGCCGGCGTGCACGTGGCCGATGGTCCAGTCGGTGTAGTGGGAGAGGGCGTTCACGGTTTTGATCGCCATCATCGGCCCCTCGAAGGTCGACATGCCGTAGAAGGCCAGCGACAGCACCAGAAAACGCAAAATCGGATCGGTGCGCAATTTATGCCAGGCGCCCGAGAGCGTCATCATGCCGTTGATCATCCCGCCCCAGCTCGGCGCCAACAGGATCAGCGACATGGCCATGCCCAACGACTGCGCCCAGTCCGGCAACGCGGTGTAGTGCAAATGGTGCGGGCCGGCCCAGATGTACAGGGTGATCAACGCCCAGAAATGCACGATGGACAAGCGATAGGAGTACACCGGCCGCCCGACCTGTTTCGGCACGAAGTAATACATCATCCCGAGGAACCCGGTCGTCAGGAAAAACCCCACCGCGTTATGCCCGTACCACCACTGCACCATGGCGTCGGTGGCGCCGGAATACACCGGGTAGGACTTGAACCAGTCCACCGGAATCGACAGGTGATTGACCACGTGCAGCATGGCGATCACCACGATGAACGCGCCGAAAAACCAGTTGCCGACGTAAATGTGATGGGTCTTGCGTTGCACCACCGTCGTGAAAAACACCACGGCGTACGCCACCCAGACCACGGTCATCCACACCGCGCCGGAGAACTCGATCTCGGCGTATTCCTTGGTGGTGGTGTAGCCCAGCGGCAGGGTGATCAGCATCACCACGATTACCGATTGCCAACCCCAGAAGGTGAAGGCGGCGAGGGTGTCCGAGTACAGCCGCACCTGGCAGGTACGCTGCACTGCGTAATAACTGGCGGCGAACTGCGCGCTGCCGGCAAAGCCGAAAATCACCAGGCTGGTGTGCAGCGGACGCAAACGCCCGAACGAGGTCCACGGCAGGTCGAGGTTCATCTCGGGCCACACCAGTTGCGAGGCGATCCACACCCCCATCGCCATCCCCACGACGCCCCAGAAAATGGTCGCCACGACGAATTGGCGGACGACCTTGTAGTTATAGGCCTGTCCGATTGTTGCTGTGCTCATGGTCAATGCTTCCACGGTTGCAAAGTCTTGCCAGGCCACCCGGACTGGCATGCCGTGAACTGTAGAAACCTCATCGAAAACAAAACAGATTCAGGAAAGCGCAATTAATACGGATCAGATAAAGGCGCCGTACCTGTCAGAGTTGACAGTATCGGCGGATTGAATCCAGCGGTTTAATAAACCCGCTGACGCATTGGGTAGTGGTGAGTTCCAGTGGTTGCGTTCAAGGCAAGTCAGCCCTGCCGGTCATGGCGATCAGGAGGGGCACTTTCATACAGGATGTTCTGAACACAAGGGTGAACCAATGACAACTTTCACTTATACAGGCCCCAAGGTGCCTGCCGATGACGCGTCTGTGATGCCCGATGTTCGCGGTAAAAAGATATTCATGGGTTTTTGGCATAACTGGGGACGTGCACAAAGCGAGTATGCCGGGGGATGGACCGGCGAAGTAGAACTCAAGGACATCCCCGTCGAATACAACGTTGTTGCCGTCGCGTTCATGAAGGGGGCCGGTATCCCGACATTCAAGCCATACAATCAAACCGATGCGGAGTTTCGGCGTCAGGTCGGCGTACTCAACAAGCAAGGTCGCGCGGTGCTGATTTCACTGGGGGGCGCCGATGCTCACATTGAGCTGCGCAACGGTCAGGAACAGGCGCTTGCCACTGAGATTATCCGATTGGCGGAAGTCTATGGTTTTGATGGGCTGGACATCGATCTGGAGCAGACTGCTATCGACTTTGCCGATAACAATAAGGTGATTCCGGCGGCGCTTAAACTGGTCAGGGAACACTACGGGAAAGAGGGTAAACACTTCATCATCAGCATGGCGCCAGAGTTCCCGCACTTGACACAAAGCGGCAGGAACGTTCGAGGGCAGGCCGAAGGCGAATTTATCGAATTGCTTGCGGACGGGAAATACATACCGTATCTGACTGCGCTGAAGGACCATTACGACTTCATTGCCCCGCAATACTACAACCAGAACGGTGATGGGCTTTATGTGCCAGGCCTTAATCCACCCTGGCTGGCGCAAAACGATGGCGTGCGCAAGGAAGAGTTCCTCTACTACCTGACCACCGCATTGGTAACAGGTACTTATGGGTTCACCAAAATCCCTGCCGACAAATTCGTTATCGGCTTGCCCAGCAGTATCGATGCAGCCGCCAACGGGTATGTAGTTGATCCCGCTTTTGTGAAAAATGCACTCAAGCGACTGGCAAAAGACGGCAACGGGATCAGAGGCTTGATGACGTGGTCGTGCAGTTGGGAGTGTGGCACCAACAAGGCCGGTGATTCGTACGATTGGCGCTTCAAAAGGATTTACGCACCCATCGTTGATGAGATGTCGAAACAACCTCAGTAGTGATCCATAAAACTGATATGGTTTTTTTGAAGTCTCCTGAATCTGTAATGTTTTTCCGGTGCCCCTCATAGTCGCCTCATCGAAAACGAGCCACAGAGCCCGTCCCATCCTGATGAGGTAGCCACATGTATCAGTACGACGACTATGACCGGGCGCTGGTCTTCGAGCGGGTTGCGCAGTTTCGTGATCAGGTCGAACGCTTCACGGCAGGCGAGTTGAGCGAAGAGGAATTCCTGCCATTGCGCTTGCAGAATGGCCTGTACATGCAAAAGCACGCGTACATGCTGCGCGTGGCCATTCCCTACGGCACGCTGAGCGCGCAACAGATGCGTACGCTGGCGAGCATCGCCCGGGATTACGACCGTGGCTACGGCCACTTCACCACCCGCCAGAACATGCAGTTCAACTGGATCGAACTGGCCCAGGTACCGGAAATCCTCGAACGCCTGGCCCAGGTAGAAATGCACGCGATCCAGACGTCCGGCAACTGCGTGCGCAACATCACCACCGAAGCCTTCGCCGGAGTTGCGGCGGACGAGTTGATCGACCCGCGACCGCTGGCGGAAATCCTGCGCCAATGGTCGACGATCAACCCGGAGTTCCTGTTCCTGCCACGCAAATTCAAGATCGCCATCTGCTCGGCCGTACAGGACCGCGCGGCGATCATGATGCACGACATCGGTCTTTATCTTTACCCCGGCGCCGACGGACAAATGCTCCTGCGGGTGATCGTTGGCGGTGGTTTGGGACGCACGCCGATTCTTGGCCTGCAGATTCGCGAAGGCTTGCCGTGGCAGCATTTGCTGTCGTATGTCGAAGCGGTGCTGCGGGTCTACAACCGCCACGGTCGGCGGGACAACAAGTACAAGGCGCGGATCAAGATTCTGGTCAAGGCACTCGGGATCGACGCTTTCGCCAGGGAAGTGGAGGAGGAGTGGCAGCATCTCAAAGACGGTCCGGCGCAGTTGACCGGCGATGAATATGCGCGTGTCGCCAGTGCCTTCGTGCCGCCGGATTACCGTTCGCTGTCCAGTACCGACCTGGAGTTCGGCACCCGCCTGGCCGAAAACAGTGCATTCGCCCGCTGGGTCTCGCGCAACGTCCAGCCGCACAAGGTGCCGGGCTACGCCAGTGTGGTGCTGTCGACCAAACCGGGCAGTGCTTCGCCGCCGGGAGATGTCACCGGCGAACAAATGGATGCCGTGGCCGCGTGGTCCGAGCAATTCGGTTTCGGCGAAATCCGGATTGCCCATGAACAGAACATCGTCCTGCCGGACGTACCGAAGTCGGACCTGTTCACGCTCTGGCGTGTGGCTTGCGAGCACGGGTTGGGCAGTGCCAATGTCGGTTTGCTGACCGACATCATCGCGTGCCCCGGCGGCGATTTCTGTGCATTGGCCAACGCCAAGTCGATCCCCATTGCGCAAGGCATTCAGGCGCGTTTTGACGACCTGGATTATCTGCACGATCTGGGCGACATCAGCCTCAACATTTCTGGTTGCATGAACGCCTGCGGTCATCACCACATCGGCAATATCGGCATTCTTGGCGTCGACAAGAACGGCAGCGAGTGGTACCAGATCACCCTCGGCGGCGCTCAGGGCAAGAACAGCGCGTTGGGCAAAGTCATCGGCCCATCCTTCAGCGCGGCTGAAGTGCCCGACGTGATCGAGCGGATCATCGCCACGTTCGTGCGTTACCGCGAGAGTGAGGAACTGTTCGTCGACACGTTGCAGCGCCTTGGTCTGGAGCCGTTCAAAGAGGCGGTCTATCCGAAGTTGCTGGAGGTGTCGGCATGAACAATTTGCTACGACTGGAGGCCGGTGTGGCGCGGATCGATAGCGCCGATCCGTGGACCCTGGTCAGGGATCCAGCCACCGGATTACCTTCAGGTCCGGTGATAGTGCCGCTGGCCTGCTGGCTGGAGGAACCCGGGCAGCAGGGCGTGTGGCTGGGGCCGGACGATGAGGTGGAAAGCCTCAAGCCGTGGTTCGACCAACTGCCGCTGATTGCGCTGGACTTCCCGAGTTTTCGCGACGGTCGTGGTTACAGCCAGGCGTATTTGCTGCGCACCCGATTGGGCTGGACCGGCGAACTGCGCGCGGTCGGCGATGTCCTGCGCGATCAACTCAGCCACATGCGCCAATGCGGGTTCGACAGCTTTGCGGTGCGCGAGGACAAGTCCGCCGAGGACGCGCTCAAGGGGCTCGCGGGCATGAGTGTGTTTTATGGCCGCTCGGTGATCGAGCCTCGACCGTTGTTTCGGCGCCGCTGACAACCACACGACTTTTTGCTTTGGCCGGGGACCTCGTTTTGATAGAGTCCGCGCCTCATAAGGAAGCGGGTCAAAGAAAGGAGTCTGGTTTGAGCGCGGGCAAGAAAGTTTTAGGGCTGGTCGCAGTGTTGCTGATGGCGGCCCTGTGGGGCAGTTATGTGTATCTGTTCCAGGAGAACCGTGACGGGCAACTCGGGGCGTCAGCCGACAGTTCCGCCTGGTGCGGTACGCCACCGGCCGGCGATGCGGCGGCGCTGGGCAAGGATCACCTGACCCTGCGCATCACCAACAATGTACGGGGCGATTTCATGCTCTCGGGTGCGGTCATCGTCTCCGAGCGCACTTTCGATCGGTATGACCTGGGCCGCAACGAGTTGCGCCTGCGCCTGGAACCTCTTCAATGGTCCTACGGCGTCACGCCGATCTTCCTTGAGCAGGTCAGGATCAAACCGCTGAGTCGCAACCTCTCTTCGCTCGACAAAAGCGCCTACGCCGAGCTTGAATCCCGGCCCATCGGCGTGCAGGGGCGGGCGGCGGCGTTTCCGTTCGACACCTGGCGCTACGGCTACAAACCGGTGCTGTACATCCTCAAGGGCAATGAACGGATCGACCTGAAGTTCAAGCGCATCACCACCCTCATGGAGATGTCCAACACCTTCACGCCGATTCAAAAATACAACCGGGTCGAGTACATCAACGAGAAAAATTCATTGGTTCGCGAGGACGATTACAAGCCCTACGCGGCCAATGAGTGCGCCTTCAGTGTCGAGCGCAAAGGCTCGTTCAAGGTGATTGTGCTGCTGTTGTTGCTGGTGATCTGCCTGCCGCTGATGCACGTGTTTTATCGTGACGAACCGGGCATCGATTTTCTCGCGACACTGGTGAGTATCGGCGCGATCCGCGTACTGTTGGTGGGACCGCTGGAGGACTTCCAGCTGTACAACATCGACTTCCTTTTTGGCGCCGCGATTCTGCTGGTGGGCACGGTGTCGTTGATCAAGGCGATGCGGGCGAACAGTCGGCGGGAGTTGGCGTTGAAGAGTGGTTCTTCGTGGTGACACAAGGTTAAGACCGTGGCGACGCTTTCGCGGGCAAGTCGGATCGCCGCACCGCTCGCTCCTACAAGGATTACGCAATACCTGTAGGAGCGAGGCTTGCCCGCGAAGGGGCCCTCGAATCAACCCTCGGATCACTTCAACGCAGGATCCCCCATGTTCATCTTCTTCCAGCCTTGCAACAGCACCTGGGCCTTGGGCTCCTGTCCGTTTTCCAGGTAGTACTGGATCAACGACAACCGCGCATTGCGGTTCGCCGGTTGTACCTTCAACAACCGTTCCAGTTCCTCGCAGGCCTCATCGACCTTGCCGCTGTCATGCAGCGCCACCGCCAGCACGTAGCCGAACTGCGCGCTCTGGGGTTCCAGGCCAGCGGCTTTGCGCAGCACCGGCATGGCCTGGGCCGTTTTGCCCGCTCGTATCAGCGACAACCCTTGGGTATGCAGCAGCAAAGCGGCGTCCGGATGCTCCTTGATGCCCTGTTCCAGCAGGGCCTGTGCCTCCTGACTACGCCCACTGGCTTCGAGCCACTGCACCAGCGTCACCAGCGCCGGGTAAAAGTCCGGATCGCGCTGGAGCGCCGTGCGCAGCAGCGCTTCAACTTCAGCGCTGCGACCGCTGGCCTGATACAGCATGGCGAGGTTGAGGTTGGCTTCCGCGCGTTCGGCCAGGCTCTTTTGCACATCCTCATACTCGGCGATGGCGGCGTTCCAGTTCGTCTGAGCGCTGCCCAAACCGTCGCGGGCGACGCTGAGCAGATCCCGGGCGGCAGCGATGCGTACCGCTTTGACCGGGTCACCCAGTAACGGTGTCAGCAGTGGTGCGCGCTCCGGCGGCGGGAGGAACGCGCTGATCGCCCGAACGGCGCTTTCACGCACTTGCGGTGCCGGGTTGCGCAAGTCCTGAGTCGCCAGTTTCAACGCCTGTTCGCTGGGGTACAGCGGCAACTCGGCCAGCAGCGTTGCGCGCTGGATCGCCGGCAGGTTGCTGCGTTGCAGCTGTTCGTACAAGGCTTGCGCCGCGCCGGGCTGACCGTTGCGAATCAGCCACAGGCTTTCGTCGTAACGCGGCGCCTGGGGGGCGGTGGCTGCGGTGTTCCAGAGCTTGAATTGTTCAGTGATTTTGTCACCGGCCTTGCCCTGATGGCAGGTCAGGCAGGCGTCCGGCGTGCCGAGTTTTTTCGCCCGCTCAGGGTTGGGAATGCTGAAGCTGTGGTCATGCCGAAAGTCATTGCCCATGTAGAACTTGCCGGGCATGTGGCAATCCACGCACTGCGAACCCGGTTGCCCCATGACGTGGCGGGTGTGCTCGACAGAATCGTAGTTTTTCGCCTGCAAGCCCTTGCCCTCGACACCGGCCACCGAGGTTTTGCCGGCGCTGTTGTGGCATTGCAGGCAGACGCCGTTGCCCGGTGCCTTGAGTTCGTTGCTGTGGGGGTTGTGGCAGTTGCTGCAGCGCACGCCCTTGTCGAACATTTTGCTCTGGGCGAAGGAGCCGTGTTCGAACACTTCGTCCTTGATCTTGCCATCCAGCGCATACAACTCGCGGGTCAGGGGGCTGGGCAGATAGTCATCCATCAGCCGCTTGCCAACGGTGAAGCCATCGCCCAGCGGCGCGCGCCGTGAGTGGCAGCGGGCGCAGGTTTCGATCTCGACGGTCGCGTCCTTGTCCTTGAGGTCGACGGCGAAACCGGCGTGGATCAGATCAGTCTTTTTTGCGGTCCATTCCAGGTGGCTGGACGCCGGACCGTGGCACGCCTGACAACCCACGCCAAGGCTGTTCCACTGACTGTCAAAGGTGTTTTTAGCCGCGTCGAAGTTGCGTTTGTAGCCGGTGGTATGGCACTCGACGCACATGAAATTGGCGTTCTGGCTCGGCTTGCTCCAGTGCAACGGGTTCTTGAAGTTCACACCCTGGCCCGGATAGAGGTGAAACCAGCGGTGTTTCTCGGTATCCCAGGCAACGGCCAACGCCTGCAACCGACCGTCACCGACTTCAATCAAATACTGCTGCAACGGCGCGATGCCAAAGGTGTAGGCGACCTTGAAATCAGCGTTGTTGCCATCAATGCCCGGCGTGTTGACCCAGAATTCGTCGTTCTTGCGCGAAAACCGGGTCGTTTCGTTTTCGGCCTTGAAGGTGACGTTGTTGAAGTCGCCGAGCATCGTCCCGGCACTGGCTTCCTGCATCGCCAATTGGTGATGCGAGCCTTGCCAGTCCTTCACTTGTTCGCTGTGGCAAGCCTGGCACTGTTGCTCATCGACCATCTTCGCCGGCGCGGCGACCACGGGTTTTTCAGGAGCAACGACCGGTGTACTGAGCGGCGGCGCATAGGTCACCGGGGCCGGTTGGCTGCTGAACAGAAACCAGCCAATGCCCGCGATCGCCAGGAGCAGCACGCTGATGAGAACGGGAAACAGATAACGAGAAAACGAAGTCGGTGACGAATCAGGGTTTGGGGCGACTGCATTATTTTTATGTTTCGGCATTGCGACTTCCATAGTCCGGGTGCGTTTGCCGTCAGGCGCGCGTTCTAGCTCGATGCAGCTTTGACGGATGCCGGGCGTCTGTCAAATGACAGGTGTGATCCTCTGCGCGGCGATAGATGAATGTTGTGATTCTGCACAACAAAACGCGCTGCATTAGCTATACCTGTTAAACCGTTTCCAAACCGTAGTCGACCGCCCTACAGGAGTTACCGCATGAAGCTTGCATTGATGATGAGTACATTGTGTATTGCCTCGATCGGCGTAGTTGGCTGCGCCAGCAAAAAGGTCGAGCCAGACGAGTATTCAGGCTTCCTCAAAAATTACAGCCAGCTCCAGGAAGCCAAGTCACCTTCGGGTGCCGTAGTGATGCGCTGGATCGATCCGAAAGTTGACATCAAGAAATTCCAAAGCGTGTACATCGAGCCGACCCAGCTGTATCCCAAGCCTCAGCCGACGGCAAAAATCCCTCAGACCACCCTGAACGGAATCACCAGTTATTACGATCAGGCGCTCAAACGCGAAATCGGCAAATCCCTGCCTCTGGCCTCAGGCCCTGGCCCGGGTGTGATTGTGGTGCGCGCCGCGATCACTGCCGTGAGCAGCAAGACCGAAGGGCTGAAACCTTATGAAGTGATCCCGATTGCGTTGGTGGCAGCGGCGGTGAGTACTGCCAGCGGTATTCGTGATCAGCAGACCGACCTGGCCACCGAAGCGGTGTTCCTCGACGGCGGCAGCAATAAAGTCGTGGCCCAGGTCGTGCGCAAGGGCACCGGCAAACCGCTGGAAAACGAATCGCAGGTGATGAAGGCCGATGACGTGAAAAGCGTGATCGATGGCTGGGCTGCGGATATGCATCAGTCGTATCTGAAACTCAAATCCAAATAATTTGTCGGGGCTGAGGGCCTCATCGCGAGCAGGCTCGCTCCCACATTGGATTTGTGATCGACACACAATCCATGTGGGAGCGAGCCTGCTCGCGATGGCGGACTCACACACGCCGCATCACTCCCCGACAAACCACCGGTAATACGGATTCCCCCCATCCCCGCGCATCACCTCGCGAATATCCCTGGCCCACGCATCACGGTCGCCGTCATAGGCATGCAGGCTCGCCCGATAGAACTGCATCAAGCGCTGCTGGTGCGCATTCATCCGCTCGATGAATCCCGCATCGGCATTCACTAACGGTGGCGCGACGTGCAAGTCCAGCAGGGCCGGGAGCACCCGACTGATCTCTTTGGCCCGCACCCACGGAGCATATTCGATACGCGGCTGGTCGTCGGTCACTGGCGGGGTATCGGCGGCGAAACGCTCCAGCCCCGTGCGATCGGTGACCCACGTGGCGAGCAAGGCGTTGGCGGAACCGATGCCCACGTCCTGCAACGTGCTGCGCACGCTGTCCTGCTGGAAGCGCTCGCTGATTTTCGCCGCATCCAGCGCAATCGGCTCCATCGAACCCACCAGCAGCATTTCGTGGAACTCGCTGGTCCACACGTTGGCGTACGGGAAAACATCGAGAAAGCTGCGCACCAGGGCGCGTGAATCGTCGATGTTCTGCGTGGGCAGCGGCAGCCACTGCGCGACCAGCCCCTGTTTCTCAAGGCGACTGGCAGCCAGTTGGTAGAAGTCCCTGGAGTAAAGATTGACCACGCCGGCCGCGGAGGGTGGTGGCGGCTCAAGGGTGATCAAGTCATAGCGCTGCGGGTTGCGCAGCAGTTCCTGGCGCCCGTCGCGCAGGCGTACGTCAACGCCGGGATCGGCGGCGGCATTGAAGTTGCCTTTGAACAGCGGCGCAGCCTTGACCACCGAAGGCAGCAACTCGGCCACCACCCGGTGTTCGAGCCCCGGATAACGGGTCAATGCGCCTGCGGTGATACCGGTGCCAAAACCGATCACCAGCGCCGAGCGCGGTTCGCCGTTGTGGATCAGCAGCGGCAGCAGCGCCTGAATGCGCATGTAACGCAAGGACGGCATGGCGTCGCCGGTGTTGGACACGCCTTGAATGTACAAGCGCTGGAAGGCTTTCTGCCCCTTGCCCTGGGTGACCACCGCCACGGTCCCGCCGCGTCCTTCCTCATAGAAGGCCAGCGTGGCGTTGCGAGCACCGGGGAGCAGGCTGGCGAGTTTGTTCACCGGGGTAAATACCGCCACCGCCACCGACAACAAGCCGATAGCCACCACCGCTTGCCGCCGACCTTTCTTGACCCCGTGACCCTTGCGCACCGCGAAGTACCCGATCCCGGCGGCGACAATGGCCAACAGCCCCAATGTGCGTACCAGGCCCAGCCACGGGATCAGCACAAACCCGCAGAGCATCACCCCGACAATCCCGCCCAGCGTATTGAACGCCACGACAGCGCCGACATCCTGGCCGACCCGCTCGCGGCCAACGCTAAGGCGCAGGGCGAGGGGGAACGCCGCGCCCAACAACAGCGTCGGCACAAACACGATGCTTAACGCCGCCACCGCAAACCGCGCGCTCATGCCCGGCAACTCACTCGCACCCAGCGACAACACCCAGGCTTCGGCGAGGCTTTGCGCGACCACCAACCAGCGACCGAGCAGGGCGATTTCCAGCAACGCGACTAGCCCGGCGCCGGCGATCAGCAAACCGAATACTCCCCAGGGATCACGAATGCGCTCCACCCGACGGGCCAGCAGCACACTGCCGAGAAACAGCCCGGTGAGGTACGTCGCCAGCACCACGGCAAAGGCGTAGGTGCGGGTGCTCATGAACTGCACGATTGATTGCGACCAGACCACCTCATAACCGAGGGCCACGCCGCCGGCAATCGAGTACAGCCACAAGGCCAGTCGGTCGGGCGCTTTGCTCGACGTGTGTTTCGCCGGCGCAACGGCCGGCAGTGAACGGTGACGCTGAAACCACAAGGCGCCGGCGGCGGCCAGCAGGTTCAGCATCGCGGCCGCCAGGGCACTGCCGCGCACGCCGAGGGTGGCAATCAGCACGAATGCGGCAAGCAGGGTGCCGGCGATGGCCCCGGCGGTGTTCGCCGCGTAAAGCTGGCCGCCAGCCTTGCCCAGATTTAGCGGGTCAGTGGCCAGCGAGCGCACCAGCACCGGCAAGGTGCCGCCCATCAACAGCGCCGGGATGCCGACTAATGCGAAGGGCAACAGCCAAGCGGCCAGACCGATGTGTTGTTCCAGCCAGGCAAACGGGCTGGCCGCGAGGCTCATGGCAAAGGTCGCGCCGACACCCAACACGGCCACGACCACTTCCAGTCCTGCATACAGCAGAACGGGCTGCTGCAAGCGATCCGCCCAGCGTCCGAACAGCCATCCACCCAAGGCCAGCCCGGCAAAAAAAGCGCTGATACCGGTGGTGATTGCATAAACCTCGACGCCGACCACCAGCGACAGTTGCTTGATCCACAAGACCTGATACACCAGCGCTGCGGCACCGGAGACGAACAGCAACAGGGCCGGGATCAGCAGCGCGGGGGAGGCGGCATGAGGAACAGGAATGGCCGACGACTTGCTGGCGACACGTGAGGACATAGGGCTATTGCCTTGTACAAATTTCGAATTAAACACAAAACCATTGTAGGAGCCGGCTTGCCGGCGATAGCGGCCGTCCAGTCGATAAAAGTGTCGCCTGAAAAAACGCCATCGCCAGCAAGCCGGCTCCTACAGGGTTTGTGTTTGCACCATGGAATAGGGCCGCTTGCCCGGTCAGGGCGAGCGGCGGTCAAACGTTATTTCTTGGCTTTTTCTTCAATCCGCCGATCCACATCCGCGCGGATCTGATCGATGCTGAAGCTCGCCGGTTTCTGGCTAGGCGGATACTCGACGAAGGTTTCCAGGAATCTCGCGGCCTGGGTGGACGCTAGCGATACGAGGTACGCATTCTTGGCCGTCCAGTCGTAATACTGGTCGGAAACCACGTCGGCACGTTCATACGGATCCATGCGCAGGTTGAAGATTTTCGGTACGCGCAGGCAGACGAACGGTTCGGCCCAGACTTCGAAACCACCTGGTTTGCGTTGTTCGCAGAACACCGCTTTCCAGTTGCCGGAGCGCATGGACACGAGCACGCCATCATCGTTGAAGTAGAAGAACTGCGTGCGCTCACTCTTAGGCGATTGGCCGGTCAGGTACGGTAGTTGGTTGTACCCGTCCAGGTGCACCTTGAAACTGGTGCCGCCTGAAGCCGGCGCCCAGCCCTTGAGCAGCTTGTCCTTGACCCCGTCGTCGCCAGCAGCCGCCAGCAAGGTCGGGAACCAGTCGAGGCCCGAGAACAGTTCGTTGGAAACCTCGCCCGGTTTGATCTTGCCCGGCCAACGCACCATGGCCGGAACGCGGTAGGCACCTTCCCAGTTGGAGTTCTTCTCGTTACGGAACGGCGTGGTCGCCGCGTCCGGCCAGGACCATTGATTCGGGCCGTTGTCGGTGGTGTAGACCACGATGGTGTTGTCGGTGATTTTCAGGTCATCGAGGGTCTTGAGCAGTTTGCCGACATCCCCGTCGTGCTCGAGCATGCCGTCGGCGTACTCGTTGCCTGGCATGCCGCTCTGGCCCGCCATCGATTCACGCACATGAGTGAAGGCGTGCATGCGCGTGGTGTTCATCCAGACGAAGAACGGCTTATCGGCCTTGGCCTGTTTCTCGATGAACGCTTGCGCAGCGGCGGTGGTTTCGTCGTCGATGGTTTCCATGCGCTTGGTCGTCAAGGCGCCGGTGTCCTCGATCTTGCCATCGGCAAAGCTGTGGATCACGCCGCGTGGAGAGTTGGCCTTGACCCACTCGGGGTCATCTTTGGGCCAATACGGTCGTTGCGGCTCTTCTTCGGCATTGAGGTGGTACAGGTTGCCGAAAAATTCGTCAAAGCCGTGGTTTGTCGGCAGGTATTCATCCCGGTCGCCCAAGTGATTTTTGCCGAACTGGCCTGTCGCGTAGCCTTGCGATTTGAGTGCCTGAGCAATGGTGATGTCGCGTTTCTGAATGCCGACCGGCGCACCTGGAACGCCGACTTTCGACAGGCCGGTACGCAACGGCGTCTGGCCAGTGATGAACGATGAGCGTCCGGCCGTGCAGCTGTTCTCCGCGTAATAGTCGGTGAACAGCATGCCTTCCTTGGCAATCCGGTCGATGTTCGGAGTCTTGTACCCGACCACGCCCATGGAGTAGGCGCTGATGTTGGTCTGGCCGATGTCATCGCCGAAGATCACCAGGATATTGGGTTTTTCGGCGGCCCCGGCAGTCGCCGAAATCGCCATCACCGAGGCCGCCACCAGGGCGAGTTTCGGTAGCCACTTGCGTATGCGAGTCATCTGACTTGCTCCTTTTGCGCTAGTGTCGCGTGGTGCGACAAACGTTTATTGCAGTCCTGCGTCACGCTTTTTATTGCACTTGCTCGGGAGTGGCGGCTGCCTCGAACGGATAGATCCGGCGCCATTCGGACGCCATGTCGACGATAGTCCAGCCACGGGTTTTTGCTTCGTCCAGGGCTTTGTCCAGGCGCCCGATATCGGACTTGCGGTCATAGGCCCATTCGCGTTTGGCGTCGGTGTGGTGCACCAACCCCATGAATCGTTTGCCGGGGCCGGCGGCAGTCCACTGCAACATTTGCAGGTCGCCGTCGGAATTGCCGAACGCCAGGATTGGCCGCTTGCCGATCACCGCGTCGATGCTTTCCGGTTTGCCCGGACCATCGTCGTTGTGGGCCAGTTTGGGCGTGCGCACGATCGAGGCTTTGCCGTCCTTGAACTGGAACGCCGTGACGAAGGTGGTGCCGATCACTTGCTCGGGCGGGATGCCATAGACCTTCTCGGCGAAGGCGCGCATGAACCCGGTGTCGCCACCGGAGACGATGTAGGTCTTGAAATCCTGGCCGCGCAGGTAGTCGAGCATTTCCAGCATCGGCTGGAAGATCATCTCGGTGTACGGCTTGCCGGTCTTCGGATGCCGGGCCTGGCTCAGCCAGGTCTTGGCGTAGTCGTCGAAAGCTTCGGTGGTCATGCCGGTGTGGGTCGCACCGAAGATCTTCATGATGCCGTCCATGCCGGCGGCGGCGAGTGCCTGGTGATCGTTTTCCAGGACGGCCTTGAAGGGCTGGGTGGTTTTCCATTCCGGGTGCTGCGGCGCGGTGCGCTTGACCTCTTCCAGGGCAAACAGCAGTTCGAAGTACATCGGCTGCTCGCTCCACAAGGTGCCGTCGTTGTCGAACACGGCGATGCGGTCAGCGGGTTTGACGAAGTCCCTGCTGGATTGGTCGGTGACCGTCTGGACGAACTCGATGATGTGCTTTTTCGCCGGGCCGTCATTCCACGACGGCAATGGCTCGTTGGCGTGCGCCAGCAGCGGCAGGATCAGCGTGAAGAGCAGCGTCAGCCCGAAACGATGGTGGCTTGATGTCGCGTTCGTCATGGGAATTCCTTCTCGTGGACGGGGTTGAGCGGCCGCAGTGCGGGAACGGTCCGGACGTTGCTGCCTCGCGCCTGACTATGCAGCGTAGACAAGGATTGCCCGAGTTGGCGCAGCGCCTGATCTTCGGTCGATTGACGGCTGTAACAGGCGCGTAACAGGTCTTGCAGGCGCGGGCCGAGGACGCTCAATTTCAGGCCCCCTCGGCTACGTTTGAGCCACAGGTACAGGGCGCTGAGTTGCGCCGGTCGGGCATTGATTTGCGGTGGAATCTGCCGCCAGGCGTAGTCGGCGGATTGCAGCCACGCGGCGTGTCGGGCACGGCGTCGGTCGCGCACGGACAGGTAAACGCGATGCATGAAAGGCCTTGCGAACCAGCCCAGTAGCAGCGCTGCCGGCAGCAGCAAGACAACCAGCCAGTGCCTGGAAAAACGCACGCGACTGTGTTCGCCCATTTGCTTCAGGTCTTCGGCAATCGAGAACACTGGCGTGTAAGCGCTGTTGGCGATGGCCTCGAAGCTCACTGCCGGCACTTGCGCGGTGCGGGTTTGCTGGCTGCTGGCGTCCCACCATTTCAGCTCGATCGCGGGCAAGCTGTGATGGCCTTCGCTGTCGATACGGTAAGTCACGGTGTCGATGCGTTGGCCGCCGGTGAAATTGCCTCGGCCGTCGTCCAGGCCGCTGATTTGCGGGTTTTTTGGGTAACGGCTCAGGCCGCTGACATCGCCCAATGACGGCGCAGGCAGCGACATGGCCATGGCGTTGTCGGCCTGTAAGGTCAGTTGCCGGGTCAGGCTGTCGCCGACCTTCAAAGGCGTTGCCGAGTCGATGACTTTTTGCGTGAAACGCAGCCCTTGCGCCACCAGTACCGGCTCGCCAGGCTTGAACCCCGGCGGTTGCTTGGCGGTGAAATGCAGCGGCTGGCTTTGCGCACTCAACGGGGCGCTGGCCTGGCCCGGCGTGGCCTGCACGGTCAGCGCCGGAATATCGAAACCCCGGGCCTGATTCGGGCTGATCCGGTAGCTGTAGCGCATGCCGTTGAACGCCTTGCCGTCCAGCGTCTGGTTGATGTGCTCGGCGTGGCCGTCGGGCGGCAGCACCAGCGCGCCGGGCAGTTTCAGGTCGGGCAGGGCGGGGGCGTCGGTGAACCAACTGTCGGTGAGGACGTCGAGTTGCAGTTCCAGGAGGCCGCCGACCATGACCGGGTCAGCGGGTTGCAGGCGGGTCTGGATGCGCAGTTCGGGTTCGGCGGCGAGGGCAGATGTGGTGATCAGGCAGCAGAGCAAAGCGCAGAGATTTGCGGTGAGTGAACTGACGCCATCGCGAGCAGGCTCGCTCCCACATTTGATTGGATTGAAATCAAATTTTTGTGATCGCCACAAATCCTCTGTAGGAGCCGGCTTGCCGGCGATGGCCATCACCCGATTCATGGCTTGCCCCCCGCCTGATCCTGCAAGCTGAACTTCTGCTTGAGGAATTTCGCTGGCGATGTCGTCAGGTTCTGCAACCACAACGCGTCCGACGTTGCCTGCTCGGTCTCCACGGCTTTGCTTTGTCCCTTGCCCGGCGCCTTGTCCATCTTGATTTCGTCGGGTTTGACCTCAGGCGCGTTCTGTTCGGCGCTCTCGGTGTCTTTCTCCAGAGCGATGGCCAACGCCAGGTTGGCCGTCGCCTCCGGGAACTGTGGTTGCAGCTTCAGCGCCTGGGTGTAGGCCGCGATGGCCTGATCAAACTTGAAACGGCGCACGTAAATATTGCCCAGGTAGAAATACGCCTGGGGTGTTTCCAACCGCGCAAAACTCGCCAGCGCGAGGTCAAAATCCGCCGCGTTATAGGCTGCGATGCCTTTCCAGTACGGATCGACAAAAAGGGCGGCAGCCTGCGGGAAATGCTCATGTTCGAAGGCCCAGCGACCTTGCTGGTCAGGGGTGAAAAATGCATCGGTCAAAGCGTTGGCCTGGGCATTTGTCGGCTGAAAACCGACACCCAGCGCCAGCAGCAAACCGGCCGTCCAGTTCAGGCTCCAGCCTTTGCGCACGCAGAAAAACGCGATCAGCAGCAGCGGCCAGCACAGCCAGTATCCGGCGTCTTTCCAATGCAACTCACGCTGCTCGTCACTGGCCGCCTGGAAATGTTGACGGGCGTGCAGTTCGATCCAGTCCAGATCGTTGTCATTGAGCGTCAGGCTGCCCAGCGGCGCCGCCATGGCTGATGCCAACTGCTTCAGCGCGGCCTGGTCGAAACGGCCAAGGGCCGGGCGGCCATTACTGTCGGTGCGCGGCTGGCCATTGGCGTCACGAATGATCCCGCCATCCTCGCTGCCGACGGCGAGGATCAACACTTGCAGCGTGCTGTCGTTCAGTTGCTTGCCCAGGCCGGCGAGTTGCGAGGTGTCGGCGCCGTCGGTGATCAGCAACAACGTGCCCGGCGTTTTCTCCGCCGCCAACAGGCGTTTGGCCTCGTCGATCACCGCGCCGACATCCTTCCCAGGTTTGCCGATCAGGTCACTGCTCAATGCCTGGATAAACGTATCGAGCAACGCCGGATCGTCGGTTGGCGGCAACACCAGATGCGCGCTGCCGGCGTAGGCGATCAGCGCGTTGCGGGCACCGGCGCGGCGCTGGATCAGGTCGTGCAGTTTGTGTTTGACCGCTTCCAGGCGACTGGGCGGCACGTCGCTGGCGTCCATCGAGGACGAGAGGTCGATGGCAATGATCAGCGGCGCACGATTTTCCAGAAAGTCCGGCCGGTCCTGCTCCCAGGTCGGCCCGGCAGCGGCGAGGGCGCCCAACATCAACAGCGCGCATACCAGATGCACCGGCCGCAAGCGCTGTTGGTCCTGCGGGGTTATCAGCAAGTGCGGCAGCAAGTGCCCGGCAATGTTGCTGCGCAAACGCCGCTGCACATCCCGGCTGCGCCTCCAGAGCCACGGCAGCAAGGCACCCAACGGCACGAGCAAGAGCCACAGCGGACGGAGGAAGTGCAAGTCGCTGAGGTTGATCTCCATCTCAAGCCTCCTGCCGCTGACGCGCGAGGGTCAGGTGCGGACGCAGCAGGGCGCCGAGGTGGTAGAGCGCGAGCAAACCGATAGCGGCGCCGAGCGGCCACCAGAACAGATCCTTTTTCGGTTGGTGGCTGAGGGTTTTCACCTGGTGCGGGGTCAGCGTGTCGAGGGTGCTGTAAACCTGATCCAGCGCCGTGCGGTCTTCGGCGCGGAAGAACTTGCCGCCCGTGGCGTCGGCAATCTGCTGCAAGCTTTGCAGGTTGACCTTGGCTTCGCCTTCGGCGCTCGGGTCGCCAATGCCGATGGTGTGAATCACCACACCTTTGGCGGCGGCCATCGACGCCGCGTGATCCGGGGTGATGGCGCTGCTGGTGTCGTTGCCGTCGGTGAGCAGGATCAGGACTTTTTCCTGTTCGTGGGCCTGATCCAGCAACTTCAGGCTCAGGCCAATCGCATCGCCGATGGCGGTGTTGGGCCCGGCCATGCCGATGCCGGTGTCGTCCAGCAACAGCGACAGGCTGGCGTGATCCAGTGTCAGTGGCGCCTGCGGATACGCGCCGCTGCCGAACACGATCAGGCCCAGGCGATCCTCTTTACGCTTGTCGATAAAACCGTGGACCACGTCCTTGACCGCCGCCAGACGATTGATCTTCTGCCCGTTGGCATCGGTGAAATCAGTGGTTTCCATTGACTGGGAGATGTCGATGGCCAGCATCAGATCGCGCACCGGTTGCTGGCGTTCGATGGGTTTTTCCACGAACACCGGGCGTGCGGCCGCGAGCAGCAACAGCGCCCAGACCAGCAGGTTCAGGAGCAATTGCCAGCGATTGTTGCGTGTGCCGGCGGCGCTTGGCGCCTGTCCGACCGCGCGGCTCATGGCGCCAAAAAACGGCACCCGCACGGCGCTGCGGGCTTCGCGGTAGTCGGGCAGGTAGCGGTAACCCAACCAGGGCAACGGCAGGAGCAGTAACAGCCAGGGGTAATCAAGCTGCCACATGGTGCGACTCCACCCAGTGTTTGCAGGTGTCGAACAGCTGCTGACGCTGATCATCGGGCAACGCCAGCAATGTTGCATCCGGCGCATAGGCCAGCAACGCCAATTGCCGGCTGAAATCCGCAGGCAACGGCTGCGCACTGTGCTGCGCCAGAAATGCCTGCCAACGCTCATTACCTAACGCCGCAGGACCTTGTAGGAGCGAGGCTTGCCCGCGAAGAACGATTACACGGTTTGTCTGGGATACCGTGGGGCCTGGTTCGCGGGCAAGCCTCGCTCCTACGGGATCTGGCATCGACAGGGCTACGCGTTTGAGCAGTTCGGGGAGTTCGCGCAGGGCGCTGATTTGATCATCGCTGCTTTGCAGTTCAGCCAACCGCACCAGCGCCTCGCGCCGATACCGATCCCGCTGCCACTGCCAATACCGCCGTGCACCCACCAGCAACACAGCAGCCATCAACACCGCCAACAACACCCACCAGCCCCACGTCTGCGGCGCATAACTGACGGGCGCCGGCAGGGCCATTTCCTTGAGTTGCTCAATGCTCGGCACGTTGGGATTCATCGCCGCCCCCCGCCGAGTTTGCCCAGTTCCGCGCGCAGTTGTGCCTGCACCTCGGTCGCCGTACTGAACATCATCAACGGCACCTGACTGCGTCGCAGCAGCGTGGCGACGTCCTTGAGCCGACCACTGAGAAAATCCCCCAGCGGCTGATGAACACTGCGTTGCTCGACCGCCAGCTCGACTTGCAACTGACCTTGAGTAATCAGCAAACGACCATTTTTCGGCAGGTTCAACGCCAACGGGTCGTACACCTGCATGGCGATCACATCGTTATGCGCCGCCAGTTGCCGCATCAGTTGCAAGGTGCGTTCGCCCGCACCGGCAAAGTCGCTGACGATGCAGATCAGGTGATCGTGACCGGCCACTGCCAGACACTGTTGCAGGACTTTATCGAGCTGATCCTCGCCCTCGGCGTCCGGGTTGGCCGCGCTCAATGACTGATTCTGCTGGACGATGCGACTGCACAGCGCTTCGATCCGTTTGCGGCTGCGCAACGGGGCAATCGCGTCGATCCGTGAGTCGTTGAATACCAACCCTCCAACCCGGTCGCCCGCGTTGAACACCATCCACGCCGCCAGTGCGCCGAGTTCGGCGGCAAACGCGGATTTGAAACTGCGTTGCGAGCCGAAAAACATCGACATGCGCTGGTCCACGAGGATCAACGCCGGGCGATCGCGCTCTTCGGTGAACGTGCGCACCACCGGTTTGCCGGTGCGCAGTGAGGCGCGCCAATCGAGGTGACGCAAGTCGTCCCCCGGTTGATAGCGGCGCAGCTCATCGAAATTCAGCCCGCGCCCCCGCAGCCGCGAGGCGTGGTTGCCAGCGAGGATGCTGCCTTGCGGCTGGCGTGCGAGGAAACTCAGGTCACGGGCCTTGAATTCCAGCGCCATCAATTGCGCGAGAGAGACATAGACCAGACCGTCGACACTTTTTATTTTCAACATCAGGCAGGAATCGCAACGTTATCGAGCAGGCGATCCAGCACCTGATCGGCCGTGACGCCATCGGCGACCGCGTCATAACTCAGCTGCAAACGATGCCGCAGCACCGGATGCACCACGGCGCGCACGTTGTCCGGCGAGACAAAATCCTGCCCCTGCAGCCAGGCATCGGCGCGGGCGCAACGGTCCAGGCCGATGCCGCCGCGCGGGCTGGCGCCGATGGCGATCCAGCGGCCCAGGTCCGCGTCGTAATCCGTCGGATGGCGGGTGGCGTTGATCAGGTCGATCAGGTAACGATCGATGGCCGGGGACACATGGATGGCGCTGACTTCCCGGCGTGCAGCGAAAATCACGTCCTGCGACAGCGCGAAACCCTGCACCGGCGCGGTCTTGGCGCCTGTCGCAAACTCCTCTTCACGCAGCAGTCGCAGCACTTGGCTCTCGTTTTCCGCACTCGGGTAATCGAGCAGCACCTTCATCAGAAAACGGTCCATCTGCGCTTCCGGAAGCGGGTAAGTGCCTTCCTGTTCGATGGGGTTTTGGGTGGCGACCACGATGAACAACTCCGGCAGCCCATGGCTGTTGCCGGCCACGGTGATTTGCCGTTCTTCCATCGCTTCCAGCAGGGCTGCCTGGACCTTGGCCGGTGCGCGGTTGATTTCGTCAGCCAGAATCAGGTTGCCGAACAGTGGGCCGGGCTGGAACCGGATCTCGTTTTTGCCATCGATCTGGTGCAGCACTTCGGCCCCGGTGATGTCCGACGGCAGGAGATCAGGGGTGAACTGGATGCGGCTCATCTTCGCGTCCAGGTGTTTGGCCAGCGCTTTCACCGTGCGGGTCTTGGCCAGCCCGGGCAAGCTTTCCAGGAGCAAATGGCCGTTAGCGAGAAGACCCAGCAGAATCTGCCGGATCACTTGATCCTGGCCCAGCACCGCTTCGGCGATGCTGGCTTGCAGGGCATTGAGGTCGTTGAGTGCGGTCATTGAGGGGCCTTTATTCAAGTCGCCAAAGGCGTTGGCAGGTTGATCGATAAAACTGGCGATCCCTGTTCACTTCTAGAAGAACGCCAAAGTCAGGTTGACGCTGAATCCGTTGCCTTCAGGCCGGTTCTTGGTGTCGAACTCCGGGATCCAGCGAGCGTTGACGCTGGCCTGGGCGTCGGCGAATTTGCCCGCCCAGCCCACCGTCGGTCCGGCGCCCACCGAGCGTCCGCGAAAGCCGCTGTTGGCGCCTGACCCGGAGTCGTCGGTGAGCTGCTGGATGTAGCCCGCGGCCATGCCGGCGTTCCAGCCATTGCCGAAGCCGTGGGTCCATAGCGCATCGAGGGTGAAGAGGTTGCCGTTCTTGTAGTCCGTGGCGTCGTTTTCGGTGTAGAACTCAAGCCCGCCAGACAAGGTGAACTCGCCGCCCTTGCCGTCGAGGTGAGTGAAGGCCACGGTGGGCATGAAGGTGTAGGTGTTCTGCCCGGCGTTGGCCAGGCGATCATCGTTGTAAGCGCCGGTCGGCAGGTAGATCGGCAAGGACAACGAGAGGTGGTTGACCTCGTCGAAGTGGTAGCCGGCGGCAATGGGCGTCACCAGCAGGTCGGCGAACTGGGTGCCGGTATCTTCCGTTCCCAGCGTCCGGCCACGAGGCCCGGTGACGCTCGCGGTAATGTCGGTGTACTGCACCGGCACGCCAATCGCCGACGCGTAGTTCCAGCGACCCTTGCCGGTGTCCCAGACATGGGTGAAGTTGGCCATGGTGTAAGACACTTGCAGCTCAAGCCCGGCACTCAATGCGCCAACGATAGGCACTTGCACGTTGCCCTTGAGTTCACCGTCGTACCAGAAACTGCTCAACGACATCACCCAGCCGGGTTCCGGCGGCACGATCCCGGCATTGGAAAACACCTGCAAGCCGGTCATCGGCCGGCCGCCACCGCCTTCTGCCGCCAGTGCCAGCGGGCTGCTGCCGACCACGCAGAGGGCCAACAAAGGACGTACCACAAAAGACCTGACCATGGCTGGCTCCGCTTATTGATTTTGTGGGGTGACTGGCGTCAACGAGGGCATTTTCCACTCGCCGCTGGAGACTTCCGGTCTTGGCAGGTACAGGCGCAGGACACCGTAGAAAGGCCCGTTCGGCGCTGGCAGCCAATTACTTTGCAGGTCCTTGGCCGGGGCTTTGTGCTGCACATAGAGGGTCAGGCCGCCGTCGGCATCCAGCTTGAGATCCGGCAGCATTCGCGAATTGATCAGGTAACGATTCAACGGGTTGGCGACCAGCAATTTGTTCTTGCCGTCGTACATTGTCAGCGACCAGAACGCGTCGGCCGGGGGCAGGGCGCCTTTGTCGAAATGCAGCGTGTAATCGTGTTTCGAGGCGTCGACCGGCTGGCCGTCCTTATCGACGAAATAGCCGATGTAATTCGCCTCCTCGGCAGAGTTGCCGAAGATCCCCATGTTGGCGCCGGCGTAGCGGTACAGGTAGTTACCGTTGAGGTGGTCACGGGTGCCGAACAAATCGCCGCTGCTGACCTGATGGCTGTCGACCTTGTCCTTTTTAAACTGTGCGAATTCGGCCTTGGCGTCGGCGATGCCGTCTTCCAGGGCTTTGCGCTGACTGGCAGGCAGCTCGTTGGGTTTGAACGGCTTGCCGGCTCCGATGCCGATTTTGGCGAAGCGCGCCAGCAAGTCTTTTTCCGCGTCCTGGGGCGGGGCAAACGACAGCATGAAATTCAGGTAGCCGAACAGCTCCGGGGTTTCGCTCATGGTCGGCGTGGGCTTGGGCCAGTCGACCTTCGGCGCGGCAGGCGGGGCCTTTTGTTTAACGTAGTGGCTCAGCGGCTCGATCGTGTAGCCCTTCTGGATGTTCTTGACCTTGCCCAGGTCTTTTTCGTCGAACAACTGCGTGCGATACAGCGCGTAGGCGATGTTGGTTTCACTGCGCAGCAGACGGTCGATTTCAACCGGTTGCTGACCTTGCCAATTCGGCCCGGCGATCATGAAATGCCCGCCGGCGTTGCCCGTGCTGCGGGTGCCCAGATACGCAAAATTCTGCGTGTAGGCGTCGATCAGTTGCACCGAGTAGTAACGGTGTTCTTCGATGGGCGGCAGGGTCAGCACCACCGGTTCGGCACGCAGGTCCATCCAGATAAACGAGTAGGGCGTGTCGGCGTTGGGCGTGACGAAGGCCGTGTCCTTGGCGGTGAAAGCCTGTGCGGTGTTGCCGATCCGGTTGAGCGGTGCCTTGAAGTTCGGGCTCTTCTTGTCGACCGCCTGGGTGTAGAGGGTCTTGTACATTTCCACCACCGGGTAGCCATACAAATAAGCTTCCTTGGCGATGGCCCGCGCTTCTTCCGGGCTGGCGGTGAATCCGGTCTTTTGGCTGACGCTGACGTCTTGAGCGCCAACGCCGCAACTGACAAACATGCTCATCAAGCTGTAACCGGCTGCGCGAATTGCACCGTGCATAAATAGGGTCCTTATTATTTGCCGAAGGTGACGTTGATCCCCGCGAACAGCGTGAACTGCGGCAAGCCATCGCCCTTGCGCTCGACGGTCCACTGCGGCTCGATGAAGGCGTTGAGAATATTGGACCCGGACTTCCAGACCTTGCCGGCACCCAGACCGAGGGGGATGTAATGGGTGTCGTTTTTCAGGTCGAAGGTCCAGATGGCAGTGGAGCGCAGGTACCAGCCTCTATCGAGGTTGTGAATGACAAACGGCTGCAGGGTTGCCGATTCGACATGCGGGCGGTCGCTGTCGCCGGCAAAAGAACTCTGGTATTGCACTAACGCACCGAGCAAGCCACGGGGCGATGAATCAATCGCAATGGCCGCCAGCCCCGCTTGCCACTTGCCGGTGCCGAGCTCGTCCCGATCGGCGTAGGGCGCGGTGATCATCGGGCCAATGCCCAACTGCACGCCTTCGGTCTTGAGCAGGAAGATATCAAACAGGTTCAGATCGCCTTCGCCGGTGCTGTAGCCACCGTGCGGATCGGGACGGGTGCTGATCGGTGCGGTGGCGCGCAGCAACTGCGGGACGCCGATGAAGTCGTTGGGCGCAATCGGCAGTGTCCCGCGCACCAGCAAATCGTTGGTGTGGATATTCGAGTCGTAGTACTTCGGGGTGTAGTAGTCCTGCAGGTTCATCCCCGGTGCGAGGTTCAACGGGTTGTTACTTTTGTTGGCCGTGTCAGCGTTGTCCGCCTGGGCACACACGGCGGACGTTATTGAAACCGCCAACAAAAGGGCGCTCGCTCCTGGAGTGTTCGACATGATTCCCCGGTTCCTTGGTGGCTCATTGGCCTACTCGGCACTTGGCGGCCGTTATGCGTAATCTCTTTCCTATCAAGCCTGTAGGACATGTCTGATGACGTTAGCAGTTGTCGGCGGGTAATCCAGTCGAAGGGCGCACTTCTCTGCCTGTGAAGTGGTTGTTGATGATGATCAAGCGCTTCAAACAAAACGTGGGATGGCATTCCGTATTCGAATAAAAAGCAGCCGGCATATTGCCGATCAGTCTTTGGGACCTGTGATTTGTGACAGTTATCGGCGGCGTGTTTTTCGCTGATAGTTAAACGCCCAGTTTTCAATCACCGACGATTATCGAGAGCACACCATGATGAACCAGCCCAATAAAAAATCAGCCCCCGATCGTTCCTGGGACGAAGCCACGATACTCTTAAACGGCAATCCGGTATTGCCGGGCGAGACAATCGCCCTGCTTTATGGAAAGGTCAGTACTCTCGAAATAGAAGCTGCGCCGGAAGTTGCTGAAGAGATTTATCTGGCGGTCGTGGATAATAATGAGGGCGTTAAACTCCTGGTGGAACCGGAATTGGAATCCTGGCACAAGCTGGTCGACGGAAAGTTAAGTTATAAAATCAGTCCGGAAGTTGGAAAGAGCGGTGCTCTTGTGCTCGTTCTAATGAGTCGGCAATTGAATATGCCATTGGAGATTTCATGTCAGGTCATGTCGCCCAAGCCAATTGAACAGTTAGTCATCCGGATTAATGGCTCAGAGCTCAAGTCTGGAGATATTGTTTATGCGGTGAGGGGTAGCAGTAATTTAATTGAGGTGGAACCTCTTCGCGGTAGCCCGTTAATAGGCCAGAACATTGAATTGTCTTCGGATGCGGCGACACCGCCGAAACTGGTTCCAGTGTTCGAACCGCCAGAAGGATCTCAAACACTTAACCCCGTTGCTCGTTGGAGCCTGGATTGCGGTGACGAAACGGATGGAAATCTATCAATCAGATTGAGTCTGGAGAGTATCCCGCTAGAATTTATTGATCTGCCAGTGGACGTGGGCTATCAAGACAGTGGTGTCATACTGACAACCATTGTTCAGCTGACGGTTGGCAGGTCAATAACATTGACGACTAGCGTCATGAAGGGGTTTCAGTTGGGGGCGGGGGTTAAAGTTGAATGGCTAAGGGCCGATGCTAGTCGTCTGAAACTTGAATACACCGGTGAAAATGCAAAAAGCTCTATACAGTTTAAACAGGGTGAATTGGTCGGCGTGATTACTGCCCGCATCTTTGTTCGCGGAAAACCTAGTTTTTCAAGAACCGTTAATATCGTTTAACCGTAAAAAAGTTGCAGCTATAGTGGGGGGCGTTACCCACGCGAAAGATTGCTCCTCGAGTATGCCGCCCCGATAAATATCAGGTTAAACGTGTGAACGTAGAGTTCCCGATCACGTCCGTTCAATGGCACAGGACCTGGACGTGATCGCGGCGCTATGGCGGGGCTCAGCGCTTGTCCATCTGCTCTCGTTGCCGCTCCTCCTGCTCCCGCAGTTCCGGCGTGAACTCTGCACCAAAATCCTCCGCCTCGAACACCTGGCGGATCTCGATCTCAGCTTCGGTACCCGGCATCGGGTTAGGGCAGCGCTTGACCCATTCGATCGCTTCCTCTTTCGACTTCACTTGCCACAGCCAGTAGCCGGCGATCAATTCCTTGGTCTCGATAAACGGACCGTCGATCACCGTGCGCTGGTCGCCCGAAAAACGCACGCGCGCGCCTTTACTGCTTGGGTGCAGGCCTTCGCCGGCCAGCATGATCCCGGCCTTGATCAGCTCCTCGTTGTAATTGCCCATCGCGGTCAACAGTTCTTCGCTGGGCATGACGCCCGCCTCGGAGTCTGGGCTGGCTTTGACAATGATCATGAATCGCATGGGGTTGTCTCCAATGGATGTGAGTGACTCACAGCATGGTCGATTGGCCGAGGTTTAAATCGACAGCACTTCCCAAAGTATCGCGCGTCATCGGAACAACGCGGCTCAAGTCCTTATTCCAATACAACGGTATTTCTCGAACATTTATTGTGAATGGATCTTATCAACTGTCATTTCTGACAGTGCCCCCCGCTGCTTTATTTCTCGATAGTCGAGTGGCCAGTTTTTTGTCCACTTCCAACTATCGGAAACGTGTCATGACCTCGAATCTTAAAATCGGAGCTACCGAAACTTCTCCCGTTTATTTTTGTTACGGGGCTTCAGGCGAGCGCGGGCATACGCTCACCGCAGTCGGCGAAGCCAGCAGCCCGTGGGTCGGACACGGCGTCAGCGTAAATCCCGCTGCCGGGCAAACCCTTCCGTTCCAGACCGTCCCCGCGTCTGGCGATTACCAGAAGTTTTCGGAGCAGGGATGTGAGTGGAAGGTCAATTGTCCGAACGACGGCGAAGAGCTCGCCTTCGATTGCAGGATACAGACCGAGTTTACCGCCGAGCCCTACAGTATTCCGGTGAAGTTGGGGCATTACCTGCGTGAATTCCTGGGCAGGCGCAATCCGATCGGTGCGCCACTGATCGGTGATGAAGTCACCGCCGAGGTCCAGGTCGTGTCTGCCTACACCCAAAAACTACTGAAAGATGTCGAGGTTCAGTGGTTCGTTGGTGGGGAACCCGCAGTCTCCAAAAAAACCAACGATCTGGGCTGGAGCACATTCAGTCACACCTTCACAGCGGACGGCGAACAGTCGATTACAGCCAAGGTGTTCAACCCCTATGACGACACCACGATCGAACACGGTTTTGCAATCAGGGTGTACGCCGATAGTCCCTGGAAACAAGCGGACCTTAAAGTCAACGGTCTACCCGTGGCGTGGCGTTCACCCGTGGTATTGCGCCGTGGGCACGCGAACGAAGTAACCGTGAAAGTTGAGCCGGCAATCGCAAAAAAACTCAGGCTTGCGTTGATTAATGAAGAAGGACTGAACATTGTTTCCGCGCCTGACGGCACTGTATGGCAGCTACGGGATCCAGTGTCCGGAGAGTTCAAGTGGACCCTCACCTCGAACGAGCAGAAGAGTGGTCGAGTCAGGTTAGTCATCTATAGCCAGGAAGTGGCTCAGCCTTGGGAGCACGACGGACGGGTGCTTGCAGGCGATCTCGCTGATGAAGTGGAGGTCCGGATTGACGGCAAACCTGTCACGTTGGACAGCAACTTTTTCTTCCGCGGTCAGCCTGGTGTTATTACGTTGGTGCCCAAGGAGGGCAGTTCGGTAATAGAGGGCGTTGGGGTGACGCAGATCTGCGTGATCACCAGCGGTCTTGATGACGCAGATTTGGTGTCCAGCCCTGTATTTGGCGTTCCAACTCCAGATCATCGCTGGAGCGTAACCGGATACAGCAAGAGTGGTACTTTCCGGATATTATTTGCATGCCAAGGCATCCCTGAGCCGATTACGCTAGAACACAATGTATTGTTATCGAACGATCTGGCTGATGAGGTGACTATTGAATATCGCTCGTTTCCCATCAAACAGGGTCAGGTTTTTTCTAAATATATACCAAACATATTGAGGGCGGTCACCAAGCCTGACAGCCCACTACCATCGGACTATCCCATCAGTTTGTCTTGTGATTCGCCAACGATTGTTAATTGCAAACAATTTGGTCCGCATGGCTGGTTGCTAACGGGCGCGGGCACAAAAAAAAGCGGTGCGTTCGGGATGAGCTTCTCGGGTAAGGGAATGGCGGAGCCAATGAGCCTGCCTGAAAACTTCCTATTGTCTGACAAGATGGTCGAAGAAGTTGACGTTCTGATTGACGGTAATCCTGTAAGTGATCCACGAACCATTTTTGTCCACAACCGCCCCCGTATCGTGACGGCGACTCCCAAAAATGATACGCCCTTACTTGGTCGAAAAGTGACGCTCAAGAGACTGCGTTTTGATGGCGTTGGCGTAGGAGATTTAATAAGTGAGCCTGGATTTGACCTCGCGCAAACGCAGCCAGTATGGAAGGTGACTGGTAATACCGGCAGCGGGGGGTTCGCGTTGGTCTTGGAATTCGCTGGAGTTTCAATGCAGGTTGTTGTTCAGTGTGTTCTTGAATCAGGTTAACTAAAAGATGACGTTGTTTGTGTCGGAGGTGCTGCTTTTAGTGGAAAAACTTGAACTTAAGCACGCTTTGTAACCTCTCGCGATCAGCAGTCCTTCGTTGGGCATGAGGCCCGCCTCGGAATCGGGGCTGGTTTTGACAATCATCACGAATCGCATGGGGTTGTCTCCAATGGATGTGAGTGACTCACAGCATGGTCGATTGGCCGACGTTTAAATCGACAGCGCTTCCCAAAGATATTGCCTGTCATCGGAACATCGTGGTTCAAGCCGCTTATTCCAAGACAACTGTCTTTCTCGGGCATTTATTGTAAATGGATCTTATAAACTGTCATTTCTGACAGTGCCCACTGCTGCTTTTTTTCTCGATAGTCGAGTGGCCAGTTTTTTGTCCACTTCCAACTATCGGATACGCGTCATGACCTCGAACCTTAAAATCGAAACGATAGATCCTGCTGTGTATCTCTGCTATGGCGCCAAGGATGCTCGCAGCCATAGGTTGACATTTGTAGGGCAGGCAGACAGCCCATGGGTTGGGCAAAGCGTCAGTTTAAATGCGCTCGGAACATTCCCTGTATCGACTGCCCCCGCGATAGGTCTATACCAACCATTTCCACTGGATGGAGGAGAGTGGACGATCTCCTGCCCGGACGATGGAGAACCAGTCAGTTTCGTAGGTCAGTTACAAAGCGAGTTCACTGCAGCGCCTTATCCAATATCTTTCGAATTAGGGCATTACCTGCGTGCATTTCTGGGCAAACGTAATCCGATCGGTGCGCCACTGATAAATGAAGAAGTCACCGCCGAGGTGCAGGTAGTGTCTGCCTATACCCAAAAATCTCTGAAAGACATCGATGTTCAGTGGTTTGTCGGTGGGGAACCCGCAAGCCCGAAAAAAACCAACGATCTGGGCTGGAGCACGTTCAGTCACACCTTCACAGCGGACGGCGAACAGTCGATTACGGCCAAGGTGTTCAACCCCTATGACGACACCTGGGTCGAACACAGTTTTCCAATCAAGGTGTACGCCGATAGTCCCTGGAAACAAGCGGACCTTAAAGTCAACGGTGTACCCGTGACGTGGCGTTCATTCGTTCCATTGCGACGAGGGCAAGCGAACGAAGTGACCGTGAAAGTTGAGCCGGCAATCGCAAAAAAACTCAGGCTTGCGTTGATTAATGAAGAAGGGCTGAACATTGTTTCCGCGCCTGACGGCACTGTATGGCAGCTACCGGATCCAGTGTCCAGAGAGTTCAAATGGACCCTCACCTCGAACGAGCAGAAGAGTGGCCGGGTCAGGTTAGTCATCTATAGCCAGGAAGTGGCTCAGCCTTGGGAGCACAACGGACGGGTGCTTGCAGGCGATCTCGCTGAGGAAGTGGAGGTCAGGATTGACGGCAAACCTGTCGCGTCTGACGTCAACTTTTTTGTCCGCGACCAAGCCGGCGTCCTTACCTTGGAACCCAAAGAGGGCAGCTCGATAGCAGGCCTTAATGTCACGCTGACACGCGTGATTCTAGACGGCATCGGTGAAGACGACCTGGTCAGTAGCCCTGGGTTTGGTGAGGAGAATCGCGATCACCACCGTTGGGTCGTCACCGGGTCGAAAACCAGAGGCACATTCCAATTGATACTGACATGCGAGGGCGTCCCCGGGTCGATGACGCTGGCACTCAATGCATTGTTGTCGGATGACCTCACCGATGAAGCGATAGCCCAGATTGGGGGTGTCGATATTCCGGCAGAGGGGCTGGTTTTCTTCAGGGGCATAGCACAAACGCTGACGCTCGTGCCCAAGCTGGGCAGTCTATTTCGCCGCCTGCCTGTGATGCTGCAATGGGTCGCCGGGACGGCGCTGGAGGCCGAGGACATCACTTGCGAACCAGATTTTGACGCAGAGAGCCTAGATTACAGTTGGAGTATTACCGGTCCAGCGAACAAGAGCGGAAAATTTCAGTTGAAGTTGGTCTGTAAGAAGATGCTTAAGCCCATCCAGCTACCAACCTGCATATTGCTGTCGACCAGTCTTGCGGATGAGGCATACGTGAAGGTAGATGATGAGGCCGTACCAGAAAACGGTAACTACTTCTTACGTGATAAATCCCGAGCAGTCTCTTTGGTATTGAAAAATGGTAGCCCATTGGTCGGCTTTCCTGTTACGGCGAAGTGCGACCTCATCAGCGGTATCCAACCAGGAAATTTGCGAAGTGAACCGGACTTTGGCACCAGTCAATCCACTTATCTCTGGATGATCACTGGGACTAGAAATAGCGGAACTTTTCAACTCTCCTTTTCATCAGCGCTTACCACGAAACCGATAGAGGTGGTGGTCAGCAGGCTGATTTCACAAAGTATTGAAGACGAAGCTGAGCTGCATCTGGATGGAGATGGAAGTAATATTTTTTGGCGGGGTAAACCGCGCGCACTCACATTGCATCCGAAAGCCGGCAGTCCTTTTGCTGGCGCCCCGGTGGCTTTGCGCTGGGTCTCAGGAGCTGGACTTGTAAATACAGATATTCGCTGGGATCAAACCGCTATGAGCCATGTATGGAATATCACAGGTTCAGAGATAAAAAGCGGGAGTTTTATATTGGACTTGATAGTAGATGGTTCAAGAATTCCCTTGACACTTCCGACTTTTACTTTGTTGTCTGAGCGTTACGCGGACGAAGTAGAGATAAAACTTGATGGTGTCGAAATTGCAGAGGCGGGGGGCATATTTCATCGCGGAGTATTGCATAAACTATCATTGAATCCAAGGTTTAACAGCCCTTTCGAGTATATGCCGGTGAGCTTGAAGTGGGGAGAGGGAGCAGCATTGACTCAGCAGGATTTTATATGTTCTCCGTCGTTTGACGCTCCTGGCATGAAGTTTGTTTGGGATGTTAAAGGGAGTGAAAAAAAATCCGGAAAATTCAGCTTGAAATTCAAGTGGGTTCAGTTGCCCGAGGTGATGGAAGTCAGGGCGCTTGAGTTGAAGTAGATATTTTGCGTAGTGCTAGGATTTTATTTGTGCTGGGAGTACTTTTCATTATATAGGAAGTGGCTATGAAGAAGCTTAAAAGGGGTGAGCGAATGACGACCGATGATGAGTCGGTGGCGAAAGTGGACTACTACATTGCCAATGCAGAATTAATACCGGTTGAGGGAGGGCATTTCAGGGTTAAATTCAGGGTACTGCATAAAGAGACGCACCAGCCAGGAACCCAATATAATTCAGTGTTTATTCTTTCTTTTGACGGTTGGGAATACTGTGTGGGGGGAGGTCCTCGTGATGATGGTTGGCATGATAGTGTTTATACCCCCAGCAAACCAGGCCCGACCTGGGTAAAAATCAGCACTTCGGGTGTTTGCCCGATCACGGATGAAGATCAGGTGCGGCTGGTTTATCCCCCAGCGCGATGATAACGATAGTTGGAAAGCTCTTTAATGTTAATTGACAGGGGTGGTCATCATGGCGGGTAATTTTCTTGCACCGGTTGTTATTGTATTTCCTGAGGCGGGAGGTGTGTATGAAGCTGATCTGAGTATGTCGGGTAGTGCGGAATCAGGAGGGGAGATTTATACGAAAAAAGTCCCCAATGATGGTGTTATTGATTTGTCACGGGTTGATAGTCATGGGCAGTGGTCGTTATGGGTTCCCCCTGGAAAACATACGGTTGTGGTTGGTCAAAAGGTTAATGGTCAATTTCATGGGTATGGAGATGAGTTTAGTTTCACGGTGCTCCCAGCCTTGCCTGATGTTCCAACAATTACAAGTCCGCATGCCAATGCAAGTGTGGGGGCGTACCCCACTTTTTATGCGAAAGTTCACTTCAATAGTGGTACTACTGAAGTGGAGGTGGCAGTTGGCCTGGAAGGTGGTGATGTAAAGTTTGCAGTAGGGCTGACGCCTTGGGGAACGGATGGCGTCTGGGGCGGGCAGTTGAAAGAAAGTCTCGATCTTGGCTACTATTTTGTCAAGGCAAGACGAACAGCGGGAGGTATTAAGTCTAGATGGACAGAAGATGTTCCGTTTAGAGTTGGTATGCCTTAATGTTCTATTTTATCCGACGCATAAGTGGAGTTGCTTTACCTTCCCCCTTCAATACGGTGCCGCATCACTTGCAATATATTGATGATGACAGAGTATGCATCAAAGTCGGTAGCCAGTGCTCCACATGCGGCATTGTATGCTCAATGTCATCCCGGCTAACTGGGCAGTAGTGGTTCGTGACGTCGGCAATCGCCATTTCACCGATGAAATGCTCAAGGGACCGATGGCTGCCTTTCGTCTTGAACACCAGGTCGAGGTTGGGGGGGGGCAGTTCTTCGCTGGGCATTATGCCGGCCTCGGAGTCTGGGCTGGCTTTGACAATGATCATGAATCGCATGGGGTTGTCTCCAATGGATGTGAGAGATTCACAGCATGGTCGATTGGCCGACGTTTAAATCGACAGCGCTTCCCGAAGTATCGCGCGTCATCGGAATAACGCGGCTCAAGCCCTTATTCCAAGATAACGGTATTTTTCGAACATTTGTTGTGAATGGATCTTATCAACTGTCATTTCTGACAGTACCCGTGCCAGCTCTTTTTCTCGATAGTCGAGTGGCCAGTTTTTTGTCCACTTCCAACTATCGGAAACGCGTCATGACCTCGAACGTTAAAATCGAAACGATAGATCCTGTTGTGTATCTCTGCTATGGCGCCAAGGATGCTCGCAGCCATAGGTTGACATTTGTAGGGCAGGCGGACAGTCCATGGATTGGGCAAAGCGTCAGTTTAAATGCGCTCGGAACATTCCCTGTATCGACTGTCCCTGCGATAGGTCTATATCAACCATTTCCACTGGATGGAGGAGAGTGGACGATCTCTTGCCCGGACGATGGAGAACCAGCCAGTTTCGTAGGTCAGTTGCAAAGTGAGTTCACCGCAGTGCCTTATCCAATATCTTTCGAATTAGGGCATTACCTGCGTGAATTGCTGGGCAAACGCAATCCGATCGGTGCGCCACTGATAAATGAAGAAGTCACCGCCGAGGTCCAGGTAGTGTCTGCCTACACCCAAAAACTACTGAAAGATGTCGAGGTTCATTGGTTTGTCGGTGGGAAACCGGCAGGCCCTAAAAAAACCAACGATCTGGGCTGGAGTACGTTCAGTCACACCTTCACTACGGACGGCGAACAGTCGATTACGGCTAAGGTGTTTAACCTCTATGACAGCACCTGGGTCGAACACGGTTTTCCAATCATGGTGTATACCGAAAGCCCTTGGAAACAAGCGGAGTTTAAAGTCAACGATGTTCTCGTAGCGTGGCGTTCACCCGTTCTATTGCGTCGCGGGCAAGCGAACGAAGTGACTGTGAAAGTTGAGCCGACAATCGCAAAAACACTCAGGCTGGCGTTGATTAATGAAGAAGGGCTGAACATTGTTGCCGTGCCTGCAGACACTGTTTGGCAGCAACCGGATCCAGTGTCCGGAGAGTTCAAATGGACCATTACCTCGAACGAGCAGAAGAGTGGCCGAGTCAGGTTAGTCATCTATAGCCAGGAAGTGGCCCAACCATGGGAGCACGACTGCCGGGTGCTTTCAGGGAATCTCGCAGATGAAGTGAAAGTCCTGGTTAACGGTGAGCCTGTTGCGTTGGACAGCAACTTTTTCTTTCGCCGCAAGCCCCGCTTTTTTACGTTATTGCCCAAAGAGGGCCGTTCGGTGATAGAAGGCCTCGCTGTGACGCTGACCTACGTGATCACCAGCGGCCTTGATCCAGCAGATTTGGAGTCCGGTTATGATTTTGGCCTTCCCACTTTGGATCATCGCTGGAACGTAATCGGATCTAACAAGAGTGGTACTTTCCAGCTGATATTTACGTGCCAGGGCATTGCCGTGCCACTCACGCTGGCACTCAATACCTTGTTGTCGACTGATCTGAATGATGAAGCCGATGTGCGGATCGGCGGTGTCGAAATCCCGGCAGAAGGGCGGGTCTTTTTCCGGGGTGAGGCACAAACGCTGACAGTGGTTGCCAAGCCGGGCAGTCCACTGGGCCGTCTTCCTCTGGCGTTGCGTTGGATCAAGGGGGTGGGGCCCGAAGAGTTTACTTGCGTACCCGCCCTCGGCATCTACACCGAGGGCCGCAGCTGGAGCATCATTGGTCCTGCGGACAAGAGCGGCACGTTCCAGTTCGAGTTGGTTGGCGAGGGCATGAGTACGCCAATTAAATTGCCAGAGTGTATATTGCTATCAAGTAACTTGGCTGACGAGGCTGACATAAAAATTGATGGACAAAATATTACTGCTGATGGAGTTGCTTTCCTAAGGAAAAAGACCAGAAAAATCCAGTTAGTGGCAAAATCAACAAGTCCGATCGACATGCTTCCATTAATGATGAAGTGTGAAATTGTAAGTGGGATCCCCCCCGGCACTATAAAAAGTACTCCGGCCTTTGGTTCTGAAACACTCAGTCGTGAATGGGAAGTTGGTTGCGTTAGTTCTGGCGAAGGGTTGTTCAGGCTTGAAGTATCTTATCCTTTGCAGAGTGGCTCATTATATATTGATTGTAGGCAGATTGATATTTGGTACTCAGTGGCTGGAAAATCCATTGAGTTGGTTGATGGGGTTGGATCTGCAAGAGTACGTAATTGGGGGCAGCATATATTTCTTGCGGGGTTTTCGGGTTCGGCGGTGGAGCGTGTAATACAAGTTAAAAAACTAGACGGGATGATGCTAGTTGAACCCGGGTTACCTCTTGTCAAGATCGTTGGTCCGGGGAAAATATTAAAGCTTGACATGAGTGCGAACAGGTATGCTGGTACTAACCGATTTGCCTTTAAGTTTGCTGACTTCAATGATTATGCCGATTATACCGATTTTATCGATATTCTAGTGGAAGATTAATATAGCGATGTTAGTGGGGCGGAGAAGCTTAATTAGATGCTGATGTTTAGTTTGCAGGGTTGTCCACGAGCTATGCGCTGGTTTGCCAAGCATAGCTCGTGGGCGCTTTTACCGATGCACTGCAAACCATCCCAATCTTTGCCGGCGTACTCGATTTGTTTTCAAGGCATGGTATCGCAACATGTTGCAGGAGCCGCGGTGCGGCGATCCGACTTCCAGTGATGAGTCGCCCTTACTCGTTGAAGGTTCAACCGCGATCATGAGCAAGCTTGCTCCTACCCGGCTTATCACGATTTGTATCCGCCCATAGGCCATCAGCGCAATCCATGGTTAACTTCTGCCTCGTCGAATTTTCCACATCAACGTTCAGAAGGACTCCGTTCATGGCTCAAGTCACTCTCAAAGGCAACCCGGTTCAAGTCAACGGCCAACTGCCACAAGCCGGTTCCAAGGCGCCAGCCTTTTCCCTGGTTGCCGGCAATCTGTCCGACGTGACCCTGGCGAGCTTCGCCGGCAAGCGCAAAGTGCTGAACATCTTCCCAAGCGTCGACACGCCGACCTGCGCCACGTCGGTGCGCAAGTTCAACGCCCAGGCCAATGACGTCGCCAACACCGTGGTGCTGTGCATCTCCGCTGACCTGCCGTTCGCCCAGGCCCGTTTCTGCGGCGCCGAAGGCCTGGAAAACGTGCAGAACCTGTCGACCCTGCGCGGTGCCGAGTTCATCGAGAACTACGGCGTTGCGATTGCCGATGGCCCGCTCAAAGGCCTGACCGCCCGTGCCGTTGTGGTACTGGACGAAAACGACAACGTGCTGCACAGCGAGCTGGTCAAGGAAATCGCTGAAGAACCGAACTACGAAGCGGCGCTCGCTGTTCTGAAATAACTCAGCTTTTACAATTGTTAACGGCCTGGCCCTGTCCAGGCCGTTTTCATTTGTGCTTCAGTGTCTTAGATAAATCTCCTGTTACGTAAGCCGAAGGTAAATTGCCGGTAAAGGCGCTTTGCTAAATCCCCGCCAGTGCTTATCGTTCAGCCTCCCGTAGAAAAAGCCCACGCGCCCAATGGTTGATCATTCAATGCAATCCTCTGCTCCCCGTAGTCCTCGTCGCTGGCTGTTCGGCCTGCTTGTCCTGTTGGTCATCGCCGGCCTGTGCTGGAAGTTCTGGCCTGGCAGTGCTGCGCCAAAAGAAGGCAACGGACAAAAAGCCGTGGCCGGGCACACTGGCCGCTCGGGTGGCATGCGTCCGGGTTTCGGTGGGGCGACCGGGCCGGTTCCAGTGCGTGTGGCGCCAGCGGTCAAGGGTGACTTCCCGCTGTACTACAAGGCGTTGGGCACCGTGACGGCGCTGAACACCATTAATGTGCGCAGTCGGGTGGGCGGCGAGCTGATCAAGGTATCGTTCGAAGAAGGGCAGATGGTCAAGGCCGGTGACTTGCTGGCGGAAATCGATCCGCGCCCTTACCAGAACGCCTTGCTGCAAGCCGAAGGCACCTTGTTGCAGAATCAGGCGCAACTGAAAAACGCGCAGGTCGATGTCGAGCGTTATCGCAACCTGTACCGCGAAGACAGCATCGCCAAGCAAACCCTGGACACCGCCGAAGCGCTGGTCGGCCAGTACCAAGGCACGGTCAAGACCAATCAGGCGGCGGTCAACGACGCCAAGCTCAATCTCGAATTCACCAAGATCCGTGCGCCGATTACCGGGCGTGTGGGCCTGCGTCAGCTCGATGTCGGCAACCTGGTGGCGGCCAACGACACCACGGCGCTGGCGATCATCACCCAGACCCAGCCGATCAGCGTGGCGTTCACCTTGCCGGAAAACAGCCTCGACGTGGTGCTGACCCGCTATCGCAGCGGCGCCAAATTGCCCGCCGAAGCGTGGAACCGTGGCGATACCCAAATACAGGCCACCGGTGTATTGCAAAGCCTCGACAACCAGATCGACGTCACCACCGGCACCCTGAAATTCAAGGCGCGCTACGAAAACCGTGATCAGGCGCTGTTCCCCAATCAGTTCGTCAACATCCACCTGCTGGCCGACACCCTCAAAGGCGTGGTACTCGCGCCGTCTGCAGCGATTCAATTCGGCACCAACGGCACCTTCGTCTATGCGATGGATGGCGACAAGAAAGTCACGATCCGCCAGTTGAAAGTCGGCGCCAGCGACGGTGACAACACCGTGATCACCGAAGGCCTGGTCGCCGGCGATCGTGTCGTCCTGGAAGGCACCGACCGCCTGAAGGAAGGCAGCGAAGTAGAAGTGGTCAACGACACCAAGGATGTGCCGACCACCCCGACCGGGCACCTGCAAGGTAAATCGGCGGCCGACGCGACTGAGCCGGCGACCACCGACAAGGCGAAAAAGGGCGGCGCATGAACATCTCGCGTCTGTTCATCCTTCGCCCGGTCGCCACGACCCTGAGCATGCTGGCCATTATTCTGGCCGGCGTGATCGCCTATCGGCTGTTGCCGGTATCGGCGTTGCCACAGGTTGATTACCCGACCATTCGCGTGATGACCCTCTATCCCGGCGCCAGCCCGGACGTCATGACCAGCGCCGTCACCGCGCCGCTCGAACGTCAGTTCGGGCAGATGCCGGGGCTCACGCAAATGGCCTCGACCAGCTCCGGCGGCGCTTCGGTATTGACCCTGCGGTTCAGCCTCGACATCAACATGGACGTCGCCGAGCAGCAGGTGCAA
Source organism: Pseudomonas sp. PDM01 (assembly GCF_014852325.1). Classification (NCBI taxonomy): domain Bacteria; kingdom Pseudomonadati; phylum Pseudomonadota; class Gammaproteobacteria; order Pseudomonadales; family Pseudomonadaceae; genus Pseudomonas; species Pseudomonas sp. PDM01. The sequence goes on along the minus strand of NZ_JACVBK010000001.1, from coordinate 857,243 downwards.
GCCGCGATCAACGCCGCGACCAATCTGCTGCCCAAGGACCTGCCGGCACCACCGGTGTACAACAAGGTCAACCCGGCGGACACCCCGGTGCTGACCCTGGCGATCACCTCCAAAACCATGCTGTTGCCCAAGCTCAATGACCTGGTCGATACGCGCATGGCGCAGAAAATCGCCCAGATCAGCGGCGTCGGCATGGTCAGCATTGCCGGCGGTCAGCGTCAGGCGGTACGGATCAAGGTCAACCCCGAGGCCCTGGCGGCCAACGGCCTGAACCTGTCGGATGTGCGCACCTTGATCGGCGCCTCCAACGTCAACCAGCCCAAGGGCAACTTCGACGGCCCGACCCGGGTCTCGATGCTTGATGCAAACGATCAACTGACTTCGCCCAAGGATTACGCCAACCTGATCCTGGCCTACACCAACGGCGCGCCGTTGCGGCTCAAGGACGTGGCGGAAATCGTCGATGGAGCGGAGAACGAACGCCTGGCGGCCTGGGCCAATGAAAATCAGGCGGTGTTGCTGAACATTCAGCGCCAGCCGGGGGCCAACGTCATCGAGGTGGTCGACCGGATCAAGGCCTTGCTGCCGAGCATCACCGACAACCTGCCGGCCGGTCTCGAGGTCACCGTACTGACCGACCGCACCCAGACCATCCGCGCATCGGTCACCGACGTGCAACACGAGCTGCTGATCGCCATCGCGCTGGTGGTGATGGTGACGTTCCTGTTCCTGCGCCGGGCCAGCGCCACGATCATTCCATCGGTGGCCGTGCCGCTGTCGCTGATCGGCACCTTCGGCGTGATGTACCTCGCCGGTTTCTCGGTGAACAACCTGACGCTGATGGCGCTGACCATCGCCACCGGTTTCGTGGTGGACGATGCGATCGTCATGCTGGAGAACATTTCCCGGTTCATCGAAGAGGGCGACAGCCCGTTGAACGCGGCGCTCAAGGGTGCCAAGCAGATTGGCTTTACCCTGATTTCCCTGACGCTGTCGCTGATCGCGGTACTGATTCCGCTGCTGTTCATGGCCGACGTGGTAGGGCGCCTGTTCCGCGAATTTGCCATCACCCTGGCGGTGGCGATCCTGATTTCCCTGGTCGTGTCGTTGACCCTGACACCGATGATGTGCGCGCGGCTGCTCAAGCGTGAGCCCAAGGAAGAAGAGCAGGGCCGTTTCTACCGGGCCAGCGGCGAAGCAATTGATTGGATGATCGCGGCTTACGGGCGTAAGTTAAAGTGGGTTCTCAAGCATCAACCGCTGACGTTGCTGGTGGCCATCGGCACTTTGGCGCTGACCGTGTTCCTTTACATGGTGGTACCGAAGGGCTTCTTCCCGGTGCAGGACACCGGGGTGATTCAGGGGATTTCCGAGGCGCCGCAGTCGATTTCCTTTGCGGCGATGAGTGAGCGGCAGCAGGAGCTGGCGAAAGTGATTCTGGCGGATCCTGCCGTCGAAAGCCTGTCGTCCTATATTGGCGTTGATGGCGACAACTCGACGCTGAACAGCGGTCGCCTGCTGATCAACCTCAAATCACACAGCAATCGTGATTTGAGCGCCACCGAGGTGATTGCCCGCCTGCAACCGGAACTCGACAAACTGGTCGGTATCCGTCTGTTCATGCAGCCGGTGCAAGACCTGACCATCGAGGACCGGGTCAGCCGCACCCAGTACCAGTTCAGCATGTCGTCGCCGGATTCCGAGCTGCTCAGCCTGTGGAGCAGTCGATTGGTTGAGGCTCTGGCCCAACGGCCGGAACTGACCGACGTCGCCAGCGACCTTCAGGACAAAGGCTTGCAGGTTTACCTGGTGATCGACCGTGATGCCGCCTCGCGGGTCGGCGTATCGGTGTCGAACATCACCGACGCGCTGTACGACGCCTTCGGCCAACGGCAGATTTCGACCATTTACACCCAGGCCAGCCAGTATCGCGTGGTCCTGCAGTCGCAGTCCGGCGAGAAAATCGGCCCGGACGCGCTGAACCAGATTCACGTCAAGACCACCGATGGCGGGCAAGTGCGCCTGTCCAGCCTGGCGCACATCGAAGAGCGTCAGGCGCAACTGGCGATCACCCACATTGGCCAGTTCCCGGCGGTGATGATGTCGTTCAACCTCGCGCCCGGTGTGGCGCTGGGGCATGCGGTGCAAATCATCGAGCAAGTGCAAAAGGACATCGGCATGCCGATTGGCGTGCAGACCCAGTTCCAGGGCGCAGCCGAGGCGTTCCAGGCTTCGCTGTCGAGCACCTTGCTGCTGATTCTGGCGGCGGTGGTGACCATGTACATCGTGCTCGGCGTGCTCTACGAGAGCTACATCCACCCGATCACCATCCTCTCGACCTTGCCCTCGGCGGCGGTCGGCGCCTTGCTGGCGTTGCTGTTGAGTGGCAATGACCTGGGGATGATCGCGATCATCGGCATCATCCTGCTGATCGGTATCGTGAAGAAGAACGCGATCATGATGATCGACTTCGCCCTCGATGCTGAGCGCAATCAGGGCATGGACCCGGAAACGGCGATCTATCAAGCCGCGCTGTTGCGGTTCCGGCCGATTCTGATGACCACGCTCGCGGCGTTGTTCGGCGCGGTGCCGTTGATGCTCGCCACCGGTTCCGGCGCTGAATTACGTCAGCCGTTGGGTCTGGTGATGGTCGGTGGCTTGTTGGTGAGTCAGGTACTGACGTTGTTCACCACGCCTGTTATCTACCTGTACTTCGACCGCCTCGGTCGTCGTTGGGGCCGCAAGTCCGAGTCCGTGGAAGTGGTCGAGCAGCCATGAACCTCTCCGGACCTTTCATCAAGCGCCCGGTCGCCACCATGTTGCTGAGCCTGGCGATCATGCTGCTGGGCGGGGTGAGCTTCGGCCTGCTGCCGGTGTCGCCGCTGCCGCAAATGGACTTCCCGGTGATCGTGGTCCAGGCCAGTCTGCCCGGCGCGAGCCCGGAGGTAATGGCCTCGACCGTGGCCACGCCGCTCGAACGTTCCTTCGGCGCCATTGCCGGGGTCAACACCATGAGCAGCCGATCCAGCCAGGGCTCGACCCGGGTCATTCTGCAATTCGACCTCGACCGCGACATCAACGGCGCGGCGCGGGAAGTGCAAGCGGCGATCAACGCCTCGCGCAACCTGCTGCCGAGCGGGATGCGCAGCATGCCGACCTACAAGAAGGTCAACCCGTCCCAGGCACCAATCATGGTGCTGTCGCTGACTTCGGACGTTTTGGAGAAGGGCCAGCTCTACGATTTGGCCTCGACGATCCTGTCCCAGAGCCTGTCCCAGGTGCAGGGCGTGGGCGAAGTACAGATCGGCGGCAGCTCTTTGCCGGCGGTGCGTATCGAACTTGAACCGCAGGCGCTCAACCAGTACGGCGTGGCGCTGGACGATGTGCGCAACACCATCGCCAATGCCAACGTGCGCCGGCCCAAGGGCTCGGTCGAAGACGGTCAGCGCTTGTGGCAGGTTCAGGCCAACGATCAACTGGAGAAGGCCAAGGACTACGAGTCGCTGATCATCCACTACAACGGCGGTGCGGCATTGCGCCTGAAGGATGTGGCCAAGGTCAGCGACGGCGTCGAAGACCGCTACAACAGCGGTTTCTTCAACGACGACGCGGCGGTTCTGCTGGTGATCAACCGCCAGGCCGGCGCCAACATCATCGAGACCGTCAACGAGATCAAGGCCCAGCTCCCGGCACTGCAAGCCGTGCTGCCGGCCAGCGTCAAACTGAACCTGGCCATGGACCGCTCGCCGGTGATCAAGGCGACCCTGCATGAAGCGGAAATGACCCTGCTGATTGCCGTGGCGCTGGTGATTCTGGTGGTGTTCCTGTTCCTCGGTAACTTCCGCGCCTCGCTGATTCCGACCCTCGCGGTGCCGGTGTCGCTGGTCGGCACTTTCGCGGTGATGTACCTCTACGGGTTCTCGCTGAACAACCTGTCGCTGATGGCATTGATTTTGGCCACCGGGCTGGTGGTGGACGACGCCATCGTGGTGCTGGAGAACATTTCCCGGCACATCGACGAAGGCGTGCCGCCGATGAAGGCCGCTTACCTCGGGGCACAGGAAGTCGGCTTTACGCTGCTGTCGATGAACGTCTCGCTGGTGGCGGTGTTTCTCTCGATCCTGTTTATGGGCGGGATCATCGAAAGCCTGTTCCGTGAGTTTTCCATCACGCTGGCGGCGTCCATCGTGGTGTCGCTGGTGGTCTCGCTGACGCTGACACCGATGCTGTGCGCCCGTTGGCTGAAGCCACATACGCCGGGTCAGGAAAACCGTTTGCAGCGCTGGAGCCAGCGCGCCAATGAGTGGATGGTCGGCAAATACGCCACCAGCCTTGACTGGGTGCTGCGTCACCGTCGTCTGACGTTGCTCAGCCTGATCGTTACAGTTGGCGTTAATATTGCGCTGTATATTGTTGTTCCTAAAACGTTTTTACCTCAGCAGGATACCGGTCAGCTGATCGGTTTCGTGCGTGGCGACGATGGTCTGTCGTTTAGCGTGATGCAGCCGAAAATGGAAATCTTCCGCCGTGCCGTGTTGAAAGATGAGGCAGTGGAAAGCGTTGCCGGCTTCATTGGTGGCACTAACGGCACCAACAACGCCTTCATGCTGGTGCGTCTGAAGCCGATCAAGGAACGGGCCTTGTCCGCGCAAAAAGTCATCGAACGCCTGCGCAAGGAAATGCCCAAGGTTCCCGGCGCACAGTTGATGCTGATGGCGGATCAGGACCTGCAGTTTGGCGGTGGTCGTGAACAGACCAGTTCGCAGTATTCCTACATCCTGCAAAGCGCCGACCTTGGTGAATTGCGCCAGTGGTACCCGAAAGTCGTCACCGCGCTCAAGGCGTTGCCGGAGCTGACCGCGATTGATGCCCGTGAAGGGCGCGGCGCGCAGCAAGTGACCTTGATCGTCGACCGCGATCAGGCCAAACGCCTGGGCGTCGATATGGACATGGTCACCGCCGTGTTGAACAACGCCTACAGCCAGCGGCAGATTTCGACGATCTACGACAGCCTTAACCAGTATCAGGTGGTGATGGAGGTCAATCCGAAGTACGCCCAGGACCCGATCACCCTCAAGCAGGTCCAGGTGATCACCGCCGACGGCGCGCGGATTCCGCTATCGACCATCGCCCATTACGAAAACAGCCTGGAAGATGACCGCGTCAGCCACGAAGGCCAGTTCGCCTCCGAAAGCATTTCCTTCGACATGGCCGAAGGTGTGACCGTGGAGCAGGGCAGTGCGGCCATCGAACGGGCGATTGCCAAGCTCGGCATGCCGGAAGACGTCATCGTGAAAATGGCCGGTACAGCCGATGCCTTTGCCGCCACGCAAAAGAGCCAGCCGTGGATGATTCTTGGCGCGCTGGTGGCGGTGTATCTGGTGCTGGGCGTGTTGTATGAAAGCTACATTCATCCGCTGACCATTCTCTCGACCTTGCCGTCGGCCGGGGTCGGTGCGTTGTTGTCGATCTATGCATTGGGCGGCGAGTTCAGCCTGATCTCGTTGCTCGGGCTGTTTTTGCTGATCGGGGTGGTGAAGAAAAACGCCATTCTGATGATCGACCTCGCGCTGCAACTGGAGCGGCAAAAGGGCCTGGAACCGCTGGAGTCGATTCGCAGCGCGTGCCTGCAACGTCTGCGTCCGATTCTGATGACCACGCTGGCCGCGATCCTCGGGGCGTTGCCGCTGCTGCTGAGCCGTGCCGAAGGTGCGGAAATGCGCCAGCCGCTGGGCCTGACCATCATTGGCGGGCTGATCTTCAGTCAGGTGCTGACCCTTTACACCACCCCGGTGGTTTACCTCTATCTCGACAAACTGCGCCATCGTTTCAATAAATGGCGTGGGGTGCGTACTGATGCTGCTCTGGAAACTCCGCTATGACTGACCGTTCGCTTATCAACCTGTCTGCACCGCTGATTACGGCCCGAGGCTCGCGTTTGTTGAGCCTGTCGCTGTGCGTGGCGCTGCTCAGTGCCTGCGCCATCGGCCCGGATTACCAGCGCCCGACGGCCGCCGCGCCGGTGCAGTACAAGGAGGCGGCCGGTTGGCGTCAGGCCAACCCGAGCGATTCCCTGGCCCGCGGTGCCTGGTGGGAGCTGTATGGCGATCAACAGCTCAACGGCCTGATCGATAAACTCAACAGCGCCAACCAGACCGTCGCTCAGTCCGAAGCCCAGTACCGTCAGGCCCAGGCCCTGGTGCGCAGTGCTCGCGGCGCTTTTTTCCCGACGGTGGACCTGACCGTCGGGAAAAACCGTTCCAGCCAGGGCACCGGCAGCAGCAGTTCGAGCCTGAGCAGTTCCTCCAGCGGTATTCGCAACACCTACACGGCCCAGGCCGGGGTCAGTTGGGAGGCCGATGTCTGGGGTAAATTGCGCCGAGGCCTTGAGGCCGACACTGCCAACGCCGAGGCAAGTTTTGCCGATCTGGCAGCGATGCGTTTGAGCCAGCAGTCGGAGCTGGTGCAGAACTACCTGCAATTGCGTGTGATTGATGAGCAAAGGCGCCTGCTGCAAGCGACGGTCGAAGCCTATCAGCGCTCGCTGAAAATGACCGAAAACCAGTACCGCGCCGGTGTTTCCGGCAAGGACGCGGTGGCACAGGCCACCACTCAGCTCAAGAGCACCGAGGCCGAGCTGGTTGATCTGATCTGGCAACGCGCCCAATTCGAAAACGCCATCGCCGTGCTGATCGGACTGGCGCCCGCTGAGTTCAGCCTCGCAGAAACCACGGACATCCCGCTGCTGCCCGACGTGCCGCTGAACCTGCCTTCGCAATTGCTCGAACGTCGCCCGGACATCGCCTCCGCCGAGCGCTCGGTGATGGCGGCCAACGCCAACATTGGCGTGGCCAAGGCCGCTTATTACCCGGACCTGACGTTGAGTTTGAACGGTGGTTACAGCAGCAGCACCTCTTCGAACTGGATCAGTGTGCCGAACCGCTTCTGGTCGGTCGGCCCGCAACTGGCGATGACCTTGTTCGACGGCGGCCAGCGTTCAGCGGAAGTCGACCGCAGCGAAGCGGCCTATGACGAAACCGTGGCCAAGTACCGCCAGACCGTGCTCGACGGTTTCCGCGAGGTGGAAAATTACCTGGTTCAGCTCAAGGTCCTGGAAGACGAATCCGCCGTGCGTCAACAGGCTCTGGACGCGGCGCGTGAATCCCTGCGCCTGACCCAGAACCAGTACAAGGCCGGGTTGATTGCTTATCTGGATGTGGTCGTGGTGCAGGCCACGGCGCTGAACAATGAACGCAACATGCTGGACTTGTTGCAGAGCCGGCTGATCGCCAGCGTGCAATTGATTGCGGCGCTGGGCGGCGGATGGGACGGCCAGCTCGAACTCAACAACTGACCCCCGTATTCCCGCTTTCCCCCGTATCCCTGTAGGAGCTGTCGAGTGAAACGAGGCGGCGATTTTTGATCTTGCTCCAGATCTTCATTGCCTGAAAGAATCGCCGCCTCGTTTCACTCGACAGCTCCTACAGGAGAGCGGGGGAGTTGGGGCTCGGGAGTAACGTTTCAGAGGTATTGCGGGTGATCAAACAAGCGTTTCATCGGCTTGATGGCCCTTTGCTAATTTTCTCAGTGCGTTCTTTTGTGCAATCAGTACAATCGCCCGATTTGCCCCCCGAGAACGGAAGCAGTACGGCGGGGTAGTCGCGAGAAATCCAATGCTCATCGGTAGCTATTCACCCACGCTGGTTATCATTTCGCTCTTCGTAGCGATTCTCGCCTCCTATACCGCACTCGACATGACCGGGCGTATTGCCACTGCCAAAGGTCGGGCCGTGCATTTGTGGACGGCGGGCGGGGCTTTTGCGATGGGCATTGGTGTGTGGTCGATGCATTTCATCGGCATGCTCGCGTTCAAATTGCCGATTGACCTTGGCTACGATGTCACGCTGACGTCGCTGTCGCTGCTGACCGCGTTCCTGTCCAGCGGCTTCGCCCTGTGGCTGGTCAGCCAGCCACAATTACCGGCCTGGCAACTGGCGTTCGGTGCACTGGTGATGGGTGCGGGCATCAGCGCCATGCATTACACCGGCATGGCCGCCATGAGCATGCAGCCGGGCATCGATTACGACCCTACGCTGTTCAGCGCATCGCTGCTGATAGCCGTTGGCGCCTCGGGCGCGGCGTTATGGATCGCCTTCCGCCTGCGCAAGCACACACCTTACGTCCGGCTGATTCGCGGCGGCGCGGCGGTGATCATGGGCATCGCCATCGTCGGCATGCATTACACCGCCATGGCCGCAGCGCAGTTTCCGGACGGCAGTTTTTGTGGCGCGGCCGTCAACGGTTTAAGCGGCAAGGGCCTGGACAGCCTGGTCTTGATCACCACGCTGGCGGTGTTGAGCATCGCCTTGCTCACCTCGATTCTGGATGCGCGTCTGGAGGCGCGCACCGCCGACCTGGCCCGCTCGCTGACCGAAGCCAATCGTGAACTCACCCAACTGGCGCTGCACGACACCCTGACCGGTTTGCCGAACCGGGTATTGCTGGCCGACCGCATCGGCCAGGCCATGTCGAAGGTGCAGGAGCAGGGCGGTTGTTTTGCATTGATGTTCATCGATCTGGACGGTTTCAAACCGGTCAATGATGCCTTCGGCCATCACATGGGCGACCTGCTGCTGCGGGAAGTCGGCTTGCGCCTGCGCGAGGATCTGCGCAGCCAGGACACCCTGGCGCGGATCGGCGGTGACGAATTTGTCTTGCTGGTGCAACTGCGCGACGAACATGACGCCCTGAACCTGGCGGCCCGTCAGGTCGGAATGATCGCGCGCTCGTTCCGTGTCGCCGAACATGATTTGCAGATTTCAGCCAGTGTCGGCATCGCCCTCTACCCGGGCAACGGCCAGACGGCCGAAGAGCTGCTGATGAATGCCGATGCGGCGATGTATCACGCCAAGGGCGCGGGCAAAAACGGCTACAGCTTCTTCGACGCCTCGATGAACAGCAACGCGCGCAAACAACTGCAATTGCTGCAAGACCTGCGTAATGCCGTGGACCAGCAACAATTCAGCCTCTATTACCAGCCCAAATTCGACGCCAGCAATGGCCGGCCGGTCGGCGCCGAAGCGCTGTTGCGTTGGGTGCACCCGACTCAGGGCATGCTGCTGCCGGACAAATTCATCGAGCTGGCGGAGAAGACCGGGCTGATCATTCCGATTGGCGACTGGGTGCTCAACGAAGCCTGCCGCCAGATGCGCGAGTGGTACGTGCTCGGCTACACCGACTGGCGCATCGCCGTGAACCTCTCGGCCCTGCAGTTCTGTCATGCCGGCCTGGTTCAAAGTGTCGCCAAAGCCCTGGCCACGCACCATTTGCCCGCCAACAGCCTGACTCTGGAAATCACCGAAACCACCGCCATGAGTGACGCCGATGCGAGCATGACGGTGCTTAACGAGCTCTCGGAGATGGGCGTCGACTTGTCCATCGATGACTTTGGCACCGGCTATTCGAGTTTGATGTACCTCAAGCGTTTGCCGGCCAATGAATTGAAGATCGACCGCGGTTTTGTCCGCGACCTGGAACGCGACAGCGACGACGCCGCGATCGTTTCCGCCATCGTCGCGCTGGGCCAGGCACTGGGTTTGCGGATTGTCGCCGAAGGGGTGGAAACCGACGTGCAGCAGGATTTCCTCACCCAGCTGGGCTGCGATTCGTTGCAAGGCTACCTGCTGGGGCACCCGCTGCCGGCGGAGCGCTTCATGGTCGACATCCTTCGAGCGGAGCGTGCGGCCGCGTTACCGCTTACCGCCGAGTCACTCCCCCTGTAGGAGCCGGCTTGCCGGCGATGGGCCCCGTGAGAGTTACGTCGATTTCGAGGGCGCTATCGCCAGCAAGCCGGCTCCTACAGAGGACCGTGTAGTTCAGATCGTTCAGGCCCGCCACAAAACCTTGTAGGAGCCGGCTTGCCGGCGATGGGGCCCGTCCAGTCTCCACACACCCCATGCAAAAAACGCCGATGACGGTTATTCTTGCCCCCGACTGCTTACGCTTGAACGGGGAAAGCTCGCATGGACAAAGTCATCGTCATCACCGGCGGAAGCCGCGGCATCGGTGCCGCCACAGCCTTGTTGGCCGCCGAACAGGGCTATCGGATTTGCATCAACTATCAATCCGACGAAGAAGCTGCGCACCGTGTGCTCGAGCAAGTCCGCGCCCTTGGCGCCCAAGCCATCGCGGTCCGTGCCGATGTCAGCATCGAAGACGAAGTGATCGCCTTGTTTCACCGGGTCGACACCGAGCTGGGCCGGGTCACCGCACTGGTCAACAACGCCGGCACCGTGGGGCACAAATCCCGGGTCGACGAAATGTCCGAATTCCGCATCCTCAAAATTCTCAAAACCAACGTCCTGGCGCCGATCCTCTGCGCCAAACACGCGATCCTGCGCATGTCGCCCAAACATGGCGGCCAGGGTGGCAGCATCGTCAACGTCTCCTCGGTGGCCGCACGCTTGGGCGCCCCCAACGAATACGTCGACTACGCGTCCTCCAAAGGCGCACTCGACACCTTCACCGTCGGCCTGTCCAAGGAAGTGGCCGGCGAAGGCATCCGCGTCAACGCCGTGCGCCCCGGTTACATCTACACCGATTTCCATGCACTGAGCGGCGATCCGGACCGGGTCAGCAAACTGGAATCGGCAATACCGATGGCACGCGGTGGCCGGCCGGATGAAGTGGCGGAAGCGATTGTGTGGTTGTTGTCGGATAAGGCGTCGTATGCGACGGGGACGTTTGTTGATCTTGGTGGCGGGCGTTAGCCTTCAAGTGTTGTGGTGCCTGTTCTGGTCTCATCGCGAGCAGGCTCGCTCCCACAGTGGAACACGGTCAACTGTAGGAGCGAGCCTGCTCGCGAAGGCGATAGACCAAACACTATCAAACCTTCAGAACGACCGCACAATCCGCCCCAACGTCTCCATCGCCTTCTCCGAAGCCTCATCCCAAGGGCTGCCATAATTCAGTCGAATACAATTCCTGAACCGCTGCGCCGGTGAAAATATCGGCCCCGGCGCAATGCTGATCCCTTGCGCCAATGCCATCTGAAACAACTTCAACGAGTCCATCTGCGGCGGCAATTCCAGCCATAAAAAATACCCGCCGGCCGGTTGGCTGACACGAGTCTGCGCCGGGAAATAGCGCGCAATCGCCGCCAGCATCGCACTTTGCTGCTCTTCCAACGCATAACGCAGTTTGCGCAGATGCCGGTCATAGCCGCCATGTTGCAGATAATCGGCAATGGCCGCCTGCGCCGGCATCGATGCGCACAGCGAGGTCATCAACTTCAACCGCTCAATCTTCTGCGCATAGCGCCCGGCAGCCACCCAGCCAATGCGATAACCAGGGGCGAGGCTCTTGGCGAACGAGCCGCAGTGCATCACCAACCCTTCGGTATCGAACGCTTTCGCCGGTTTTGGCGCCTGTTGCCCGTAATAGAGTTCTGCGTAAACGTCATCTTCGATCAGTGGCACCTGATGGCTGCGCAACAACTCCACCAGTTCCTGTTTCTTGGCCTCGGGCATGGTGGCGCCCATGGGGTTCTGGAAACTGGTCATGCACCAGCAGGCCTTGATCGGGTGGCGTTCCAGGGTTTGCGCGAGCACGCCGAGGTCGATGCCGTCGCGTGGGTGCACGGGGATTTCCACGGCTTTGAGTTTCAGCCGTTCGAGGATTTGCAGGCAGGCGTAGAACGCCGGGGCTTCGATGGCCACCAGGTCGCCGGGTTCGGTGACGGCTTGCAGGCACAGGTTCAACGCTTCGAGGGCGCCGTTGGTGATCAGCAGTTCTTCCATGGGCAGCATCAGGCCGCCGACCATGTAGCGCAGGGCGATTTGTCGGCGCAGTTGCGGGTTGCCCGGCGACATGTCGGTGACGACCATGCGCGGGTCCATGTCCCTGGCGGCGCTGGCCAGGGAGCGGGACAGGCGTTGCAGGGGAAACAGGGTCGGGCTGGGGAACGCCGAGCCGAAGGGCACGGTGTTGGGGTCTTTGATCGAGTCGAGGACCGAGAACACCAGTTCGCTGACGTCGACTTCGGTGGACTCGTTGACCTGGCTGCTGATCACCGGCTCTGAAAACGGGCTCGGCGCATGGGTGTTGACGAAGTAGCCGGAACGCGGGCGGGCGCGGATCAGGCCACGGCGCTCCAGCAGGTAATAGGCCTGGAACACCGTGGACGGGCTGACGCCGTAGGTCTGGCTGGCGTAGCGCACCGAGGGCACGCGCTGGCCGGGGCCGAGGACGCCGGAGCGGATCAGTTCAGCGATGTCGTCGGCGAATTTTTCGTAGCGTTTCATCGAGTGCCCGGTTCATTGTGGTTCAGTGAAATCGAGGTGACTTCTTCGCGGGCAAGCCTCGCTCCTACAGTACGGTGGAGACTGTAGGAGCGAGGCTTGCCCGCGAATGGCAGCACCGCAGTCTAAGGGATCAACGGTTCATCGGCGCAACAAACCGGCTTTTGGCCACGCTATAAATCTCAGGTTCATCGCTGTCGATGATCTTGAAATTGATGCTCTGCGAGCTGCTGCTTGGCCGTTCGGTGGTCATCGCCACGGACACCGGCACGTCGACAATTTCGCCCGGCGCCAGGCTCAGTTCGGTCTTGCCTTGCAGCTGGAAGCCGTCGCCATCGACCAGGGTCAAGCGATAGTCCTGACGTTGCTGGGTCTTGTTGATGACCTTAAGGCTGTAGATGTTTTCGATCTGCCCCTGGCTGTTCTCGCGGAACAGACCACGGTCCTTGCTGACGTCCAGCGACACCATCGGCCGTTCCACCAGCGCGAGGGCGAGGGCGCCGATCATCACCAGCAACACCGCGGTGTAGCCGATCAGCCTTGGCCGCAGCAGATGCGTCTTGCCACCTTGCAACTCGTGCTCCGAGGTGTAGCTGATCAGGCCACGGGCATAGCCCATTTTGTCCATGATCGAATCGCAGGCGTCGATACACGCGGCGCACCCGATGCACTCCATCTGCAAGCCATCGCGGATGTCGATGCCGGTCGGGCAGACCTGTACGCACAGTTGGCAATCGATGCAATCACCAAGGCCGACGTCGGCAGGTTGCACCTCACGTTTGCGTGGGCCACGGTTTTCGCCACGGGCGACATCGTAGGAAATTGTCAGCGTGTCCTTGTCGAACATCACGCTCTGGAACCGTGCATACGGGCACATGTGCATGCACACCGCTTCGCGCAGCCAACCGGCGTTGATGTAGGTCGCGCCGGTGAAAAACAACACCCAGAACAGGCTGACACCGCCCATCTGCAAGGTCAGCAGTTCTTCGGCCAGCGGCCGGATCGGCGTGAAGTAACCGACAAACGTCAGGCCCGTCATCAAACTGATCGCCAGCCACAGCGTGTGCTTGGCCGAGCGACGCATCAGTTTATTCACGCCCCAGGGCGCGGCTTGCAGCTTGATTCGCTGGTTACGCTCGCCTTCGGTGATCTTCTCGCACCACATGAAGATCCAGGTCCAGGAGCTCTGCGGGCAGGTGTAGCCGCACCAGACCCGGCCGGCAAATACGGTGATCGCAAACAGACCGAACGCGGCAATGATCAGCAGCGCCGACAGCAGAATGAAATCCTGCGGCCAGAAGGTCGCACCGAAGATGTGGAATTTGCTTTCGGAAAGGTCCCAGAGCACGGCCTGACGGCCACCCCAGTTCAACCACACGGTGCCGAAAAACAGCAGAAACAGAAACCCCGCACCGCTCAAGCGCAGGGTTCGGAACAGGCCGGTGAAGCTGCGGGTGTGGATCAGGTTGTCGCTGGACTTGGCCTTCATCTTTGGACGCGAAGGCTCAAATGTTTCTACGGTTCGGACGGGGATTCTTTCGCTCATGGTCTTTCGCTCATCAGCCTCCATCAGGCATGAGCACTATGAGCGGCGATCTGTTTGCATAACAGACTCAGGTATCGCAATAAAAAGCGGATCAGATGAGCGTTGGGCCTCGCCCTGCGACAAGTTGATGCACCCGTCAAAACGGGGCGCGGGCGCCTATATCAGGCGCCCGCGCGTGATGTTGATCCGGGTCAGTCAAATCACCGAATCACTGTTGGTGGCCTTCAGATGCCGTCGACCGTCCACTGCGCCTGCTACGGTCAATGCATCGGCTTCTGCTTCGGTGATGTAAATGCGCTGGCCGTCGATGTCTACCGCCGACATGGCCTTGGCGCCGTCGGTGATGATGGTGACGTCGGGGCACAGACGAATTTCTTCGCCGTTCTGCGTGATGAAGAAGCAGGTCTGGTTTTCGATGCGCACAGTCATGGATAGGTCCTTTTTCTGCGGGTTCATGACTGTTAGGGCACCCGCGGCCGCCATCGTTCTGTGCAACCGATTAATGGTCGGCGCGGTCCATCCTCTATCGAGCATCTACAAGGATTGCACCATGAACGCCTGGTGGCATGAGGTTTGGGTGACGCTGCAAGCGGAGTTCGCCGACATCGGCGACGCCTCACAACTGACACGAATTACCGTCAGATTGCTGATAGCGGCGATTTTGGGCGGGATTCTGGGGTTCGAGCGTGAACACAAGGGCAAGGCGGCCGGAGTGCGAACGCACATGTTGGTTGCCCTTGGCGCGGCATTGTTTGTGCTGGTGCCGCAAATGTCCGGTTCTCAGGCGGATGCCATGAGCCGCGTGGTGCAGGGCGTGATCGCCGGGATCGGCTTTCTCGGTGCCGGGACCATCCTGAAAAACCAGGACGGTGATGAAGGCCATGTGAAAGGCCTGACCACCGCCGCCGGGTTGTGGATGACCGCGGCGATTGGTGTTTCCGCCGGGTTGGGGCGTGAGGCGACGGCGGTGTTTAGTACGTTGCTGGCGTTGGCGATTTTCAGCGTGATGCCGAGGATCGTGAAGCTACTCGAAAACAAAGACTGACACGGACCTGTAGGAGCCGGCTTGCTGGCGATGGCGGTGTGTCAATCAATGCAAATGGTGCGTTGTAAACCGCTATCGCCAGCAAGCCGGCTCCTACAGGGGGCGCGGCATCATTCGGGACTGACGATTACCGGCGGGATGGTTTCTGGCGGATCTTCACGCGGTGGCGGGGTAGTGCCCGGCGGGTCCTGCTCGGGTACAGGCTGTGGCTCAGTCGACGGAATGGTCGGTTGGTCGATGTTCGGATCTGGCGTTTCTGCCGGGATTGGAATACTCATCGTTGAAGCCTCCAGTGGCACATGGCGCAAGTCGTGCTTAAGTGTGTTGACCACTTCGTGCAGGAATTGATTCCACCGGATACCCAGGCAAATCCCCGTGAACTTTTACCGGCGCCCGTCGCTCGGAACTTAAGTGAGTTCATTCCCGGGCCGCTGGCCTTGCGCGAATGACGACCAGGTACAAGAGCGTCCATGGGGCGTGAAGGAGAGATGCTCGATGACTGCTGAAAAACCCACAGAGCTCAACTACAACCCTCATATGCCGCTGTCGCAGGCATTACTGCTACCGCGCATCGCCATCGAAAACACCATGCCGACCCTCGATGGTGGGCAATTCGCCGTTAAAGCGGTGGTGGGGCAAGACGTGGTCGTTACCAGCAAAGTCTTCGCCGACGGTCATGACAAACTGGCCGTCCGGGTCCGCTGGCGCGCCGCCGACGATGAAGTCTGGCAGAGCGAAGTCATGGGCGAGTTGGGCAACAACGGTTATCAAGGCCAGTTCCGCGTCGACCGCCAGGGCCGTTATGTGTTCTGCATCGAAGCCTGGGTCGATCAGTTCGCCAGCTTCTGTTATGAGCTGGAAAAAAAGTACACGGCCCGGGTGCCGGTCAGTCTTGAGTTGCAGGAGGGGCGCAATCAGGTCCAGCAGGCGGCCGAACGCACTGAAGGACCACTCAGCGAAGCGCTGGCCGCGCTGCACCATGAATTGTCCGGGTTGCTCGAAACCGAGCAGGTCGCACTGTTTTTGCACCAGCGTAGCGCTGACCTGATGGCCGAGGCCGATCACCACGCTTATTTGAGCCTGAGCGCCGAGTTTCCGCTGGATGTCGAACGCGAGCTCGCGCAGTTTGCCAGTTGGTATGAGTTGTTCCCGCGTTCGATCACCGATGACCCGGCCCGTCACGGCACCTTCAACGACGTGCATTCGCGGCTGCCGATGATCCACGACATGGGGTTCGACGTGCTGTATTTTCCACCGATCCACCCGATCGGGCGCAGCTACCGCAAAGGCCCGAACAACTCGCTCACCGCTGGCCCCGACGATCCGGGCAGCCCCTATGCCATTGGCAGTGAAGAGGGCGGGCATGAGGCGATTCATAAGGAGCTGGGCACCCGCGAAGACTTCCGTCGGCTGGTGGCTGCAGCGGCTGACCATGGCCTGGAAATCGCGCTCGACTTTGCCATCCAGTGTTCCCAGGACCATCCGTGGCTCAAACAGCACCCCGGCTGGTTCAACTGGCGCCCGGACGGCACGATCAAATACGCCGAGAACCCGCCGAAGAAATATCAGGACATCGTCAACGTCGACTTCTATGCGGTCGAGGCGATCCCCAGCCTGTGGGTCGAGTTGCGTGACATCGTGGTCGGCTGGGTCGAGGAGGGCGTGAAGCTCTTTCGCGTCGACAACCCGCACACCAAACCGTTGCCGTTCTGGCAGTGGCTGATCGCCGATGTGCGGGCGCTGTACCCGGAGGTGATTTTTCTCGCCGAAGCCTTCACCACGCCAGCGATGATGGCGCGCCTGGGCAAGGTGGGGTATTCGCAGAGCTACACCTACTTCACCTGGCGCAACACCAAGCATGAACTGTCGACGTACTTCACCGAGCTCAACGAATCGCCGTGGCGCGAATGCTACCGGCCGAATTTCTTCGTCAATACGCCAGACATCAACCCGGCGTTTCTGCATGAGTCGGGGCGCGCCGGTTTTCTCATCCGTGCGGCGCTGGCGACTATGGGCTCCGGGTTGTGGGGCATGTATTCAGGGTTCGAACTCTGTGAAGCCGCGCCTGTGCCGGGGAAGGAAGAATACCTCGATTCCGAGAAGTACGAGATCCGCCCAAGGGACTTCAATGCGCCCGGCAACATCATCGCCGAGATCGCGCAGCTCAATCGCATTCGTCGGCAAAACCCGGCGCTGCACACGCATTTGGGGCTAAGGGTCTACAACGCCTGGAATGACAACATTCTGTATTTCGGCAAGCGCAGCGCCGATGGCAGCAATTTCATTCTGGTGGCCGTCAGCCTCGATCCGCACAACGTTCAGGAAGCGAATTTCGAATTGCCGCTGTGGGAAATGGGTTTGTCCGACGACGCCAGCACCCAGGGCGAGGATTTGATGAACGGGCATCGCTGGACCTGGCACGGCAAGTACCAGTTCATGCGGATCGACCCGGCGCATCAGCCGTTCGGGATCTGGCGCATCACCGTCTAAACGCAGGACCTGTAGGAGCCGGCTTGCTGGCGATAGCGCAATTACATTCAACAGTTTCGTTGACTGGCCCGCCGCCATCGCCAGCAAGCCGGCTCCTACAAGGGAAATCATTGCGTCGGAGGACTGTGCACGGCCCAGCGACCTTCTCGAACTCAACAGGAGTTTCAAATGGCGAAGAAACCCAAGGCAGCCACGTTTATCAAGGACCCGCTCTGGTACAAGGATGCGGTGATCTACCAGGTTCACGTTAAGTCTTTTTTCGACTCCAACAACGACGGAATCGGCGACTTTCCCGGCCTTATCGCCAAACTCGATTACATTGCCGACCTCGGCGTCAACACCATCTGGCTTCTGCCGTTTTACCCGTCGCCACGACGCGATGACGGTTACGACATTGCCGAATACCGCGGCGTGCACCCCGATTACGGCACCATGGCCGACGCCAAACGCTTTATCTCTGAAGCGCACAAACGTGGCTTGCGGGTGATTACCGAACTGGTCATCAATCACACCTCGGACCAGCACGCGTGGTTCCAGCGTGCGCGCAAAGCCAAGCCCGGCTCGGCTGCGCGGGACTTTTACGTGTGGTCCGATGACGATCAAAAATACGACGGTACCCGCATCATTTTTCTCGACACCGAGAAATCCAACTGGACCTGGGACCCGGTCGCCGGTCAGTACTTCTGGCACCGCTTCTACTCCCACCAGCCGGACCTGAACTTCGATAACCCGCAGGTCATGAAAGCCGTGCTCTCGGTCATGCGCTATTGGCTGGACATGGGCATCGACGGTTTGCGTCTGGATGCGATTCCGTACCTCATCGAGCGCGACGGCACCAATAACGAAAACCTGCCCGAGACCCATGACGTCCTCAAGCAGATCCGTGCCGAAATCGACGCCAATTATCCCGACCGCATGCTGCTGGCCGAGGCCAACCAATGGCCGGAAGACACCCAGTTGTACTTCGGTGAAACCGATAAAAAAGGCCTGAACGGTGACGAATGCCACATGGCGTTCCACTTCCCGCTGATGCCGCGAATGTACATGGCGCTGGCCCAGGAAGACCGTTTCCCGATCACCGACATTCTGCGTCAAACCCCGGAAATCCCGGCCAACTGTCAGTGGGCGATTTTCCTGCGCAACCACGATGAGCTGACCCTGGAAATGGTCACCGACAAGGAGCGCGATTACCTGTGGAATTACTACGCCGCCGACCGTCGAGCGCGGATCAACCTGGGGATTCGCCGTCGCCTGGCGCCGCTGATGGAGCGTGATCGTCGTCGCGTGGAATTGCTCAATAGCCTGTTGCTGTCGATGCCCGGCACACCGACGCTGTATTACGGCGATGAAATCGGCATGGGCGACAACATCTACCTCGGCGACCGCGATGGCGTGCGCACGCCGATGCAATGGTCGATCGACCGTAACGGCGGGTTTTCCCGCGCCGACCCGGCGAGCCTGGTGCTGCCGCCGATCATGGACCCGCAATACGGCTACCTGTCGGTCAACGTCGAAACCCAGGCCGGCGACCCGCATTCGCTGCTGAACTGGACCCGCCGCATGCTCGCGGTGCGCAAGCAGTCCAAAGCCTTCGGTCGTGGCACCCTGAAAATGCTGTCGCCGAGCAACCGCCGGATTTTGGCCTACACCCGTGAATTCACCGGCGCCGACGGCAAGCACGAAATCATCCTGTGCGTGGCCAACGTGTCCCGCAGCGCGCAAGCGGCAGAGCTCGACCTGTCGGCCTACGTCGGCATGGTGCCGGTGGAGATGCTCGGCGGGAATGCGTTCCCACCGATTGGTCAGCTGAATTTTCTCCTGACCCTGGCACCGTACGGTTTCTATTGGTTTGTGCTGGCGGCAGAAAACCAAATGCCGAGCTGGCACGTCGAGCCGGCGCAAAGCCTGCCGGATTTCACCACGCTGGTGCTGAAAAAACGCATGGAGGAACTGCTCGAAGCGCCGTCCCGTGGCACGTTGGAGCAGAGCATCTTGCCAAGCTGGTTGCAGAACCGGCGTTGGTTCGCCGGCAAAGACGCAGCCATCGACAAGGTCAACCTGGCCTACGGCGTGCGTTTCGGTGATGCGCAGCATCCGGTGCTGTTGAGTGAAATCGAAGTCACCAGCGGCGGCCAGACCAGTCGTTACCAGTTGCCGTTCGGCTTTATTGCGGACGATCAGGTCGGGCCGGCATTGCCGCAGCAACTGGCGTTGTCGCGCGTGCGACGCGGACCGCAGGTGGGTTTGATCACCGATGCCTTCAGCCTCGAACACTTCATCCGCGCCGTGCTGTCAGCCATGCAGGACAACACGGTGTTGCCTTCCGATGGCGGCGAAATCCGTTTCGAGCCGACTGCCGCACTGGCCGGCCTGGGGCTGACGGCGGAATCGGAAGTGCGTTACCTGTCCGCCGAGCAGTCCAACAGTTCGGTGGTAGTGGGCAAAACCATGGTGCTGAAGCTGATCCGCAAGATCGCCTCGGGCGTGCACCCGGAACTGGAAATGAGCGCGTACCTGACCAACGCAGGCTTTGCCAATATCTCGCCGCTGCTGGGCTCGGTGGTTCGCCGCGACGCCAAGGGCGAAGACAACCTGCTGATGATCGCCCAAGGCTATTTGAGCAATCAGGGCGATGCGTGGGAATGGACGCAGAACAACCTCGAACGGGCGCTGCGTGATGAACTGGCCGACGCGATGTCCGAGCAGGAACAGCATTACAACGCCCTCGGCGAGTTGAAAGACTTCGCCGCTATGCTCGGTCAGCGCCTGGGTGAAATGCACCTGGTGCTGGCGGCGTCTACCGACGACCCGGACTTCGCCCCGCACGTCACCACGCAAAAAGACGCCCTGGCCTCGGCCAAGGATGTCGCGGCGCAACTGGAGCACGCGCTGAAGTTGCTCAAGCACCATCAAAGCGAACTGGACCCGGCGGACAAAACCCTGGTCAGCCGTTTACTGGACAACAAAAAAGCCATCCTCGGCCATGTCCAGGAACTGGGTAAAAAAGCAGTCGGTGGTCTGCGGATTCGCGTCCACGGCGACTTGCACCTCGGGCAGGTGCTGGTGATCAAGGGGGATGCGTACCTGATCGACTTCGAAGGTGAACCGGCGCGGCCACTGGCCGAACGGCGCGGCAAACACAGCCCCTACAAGGATGTCAGCGGCGTGTTGCGTTCCTTCGACTACGCTGCGGCGATGACGATCAACGTGCACAACGCCGATCACACCACCGATGTGCAGGCGGCTCGCCAGCGTGTCGCCGATCGCTATTTAAGTGAAGCGCGACAGGCATTTGTCGACGCTTATCGGCTGGCGGCAGCTAGTCTTGCTCATGCGTGGCAAGATCCGGAAGGCGAGGACGCCGCGCTGGCGTTGTTCAGTCTGGAGAAAGCGGCGTATGAGGTGGCCTATGAGGCAGAGAATCGGCCCACCTGGTTGCCCGTGCCCTTGCACGGTTTATATGGATTATTGAGTGGGCTTAAACCCTTTTCCGATCTTGGTGGAGAGTAGTCATGAGTTTCTCGAACAAGGAACAGGGTCACGCTAGAGAGGCGTTACTGCCCAGGTCCCGGGACATCGATGCGCTGGTACGCGCTGAACATCACGACCCCTTTGCAATCCTCGGCCCCCATGGCGATGGTGCTGGCGGGCAATTTATTCGGGCTTATCTACCTGACGCGCTGAGCGTGCAGGTGCTGGCCAAGGACTCCGGCGAAGAACTCGGCAGCCTGGAGGCCACCCAGACGCCGGGGTTGTTTGTCGGGCATTTCGAGCACGCGCAGCCGTACGTGCTGCGCACCCGTTGGGCCGGCGGTGAACAGGTGTCCGAGGACCCTTACAGCTTTGGCCCGTTGCTCGGTGAAATGGACTTGTACCTGTTCGCCGAGGGTAATCACCGCGACTTGAGCAGTTGCCTCGGTGCGCAGCTGAAAAACGTCGACGGTGTCGACGGCGTGCGTTTTGCCGTGTGGGCACCCAACGCCAGGCGGGTGTCGGTGGTCGGCGATTTCAATAACTGGGATGGCCGCCGGCACCCGATGCGCTCGCGTCACCCGACCGGTGTCTGGGAAGTGTTCATCCCGCGCATGCAGGCAGGCGAGGCTTACAAGTACGAGATCCTCGGTGCCCACGGCATTCTGCCGCTCAAGGCCGATCCGATGGCCCTGGCCACCGCGCTGCCACCGGACACCGCGTCGAAAGTCGCCTCACCCCTGAGCATCGAGTGGCAGGATCACGCGTGGATGCAGGCACGCGTCGAGCGTTCACAACCGAGCGCGCCGCTGTCGATCTACGAATTGCACGCCGGCTCCTGGCAGTGCGAACTGGACGATCTGGGCGAAGTCGCGCGCCAGTACACCTGGCACGAACTGGGTGAACGGTTGATCCCGTACGTGAAAGATCTGGGCTTCACCCACATTGAGCTGATGCCGATCATGGAGCACCCGTTCGGCGGTTCGTGGGGCTATCAACTGCTCTCGCAATTCGCCCCGAGCGCACGCTACGGTTCACCGGATGACTTCGCCGCGTTCGTCAACGCCTGTCACCTGGCCGACATCGGCGTCATCCTCGATTGGGTGCCGGCGCATTTCCCGACCGATGTCCACGGCCTGGCGCAATTCGACGGCACCGCACTGTACGAATACGGCAACCCGCTGGAAGGTTTCCACCAGGATTGGGACACGCTGATCTACAACCTTGGCCGCACCGAAGTGCACGGTTACATGCTGGCGTCGGGGTTGCACTGGCTCAAGCATTTCCATGTCGATGGCCTGCGCGTCGACGCGGTGGCGTCGATGCTGTATCGCGATTACTCGCGCAAGGCCGGCGAATGGGTGCCGAACCGTCACGGCGGGCGGGAGAACCTTGAAGCGATCGACTTCCTGCGTCACCTCAACGACGTGGTCAACCTCGAAGCCCCTGGCGCACTGGTGATCGCCGAAGAATCCACCGCGTGGCCAGGCGTGAGCCAGAGCACGCAACAGGGCGGCCTGGGTTTCGATTACAAATGGAACATGGGCTGGATGCACGATTCGCTGCATTACATCCAG
Organism: Pseudomonas sp. PDM01; assembly: GCF_014852325.1. Lineage (NCBI taxonomy): Bacteria > Pseudomonadati > Pseudomonadota > Gammaproteobacteria > Pseudomonadales > Pseudomonadaceae > Pseudomonas > Pseudomonas sp. PDM01. Next base: position 834,815 of record NZ_JACVBK010000001.1, on the reverse strand, counting down.
CAGGATCCGGTGTACCGCGCGCATCATCACAACGAACTGAGTTTCGGCCTGGTATACGCCTGGTCCGAGCGCTTCATCCTGCCGATCTCCCACGACGAAGTGGTCCACGGCAAACACTCGCTGATCGACAAAATGCCCGGCGACCGCTGGCAGAAATTCGCCAACCTGCGTGCGTACCTGAGCTTCATGTGGGCGCATCCGGGCAAGAAGCTGTTGTTCATGGGCTGCGAGTTTGGCCAGTGGCGCGAGTGGGATCATGATCAGCAGCTGGATTGGTACTTGCTGCAGTACCCGGAACACCAAGGTGTGAAGACATTGGTCGGTGACCTGAATCGGCTGTACCGCGAAGAACCGGCGCTGCATGAGCAGGACGACGTGCCGCAAGGGTTCCAGTGGCTGATTGGCGATGACGCGATCAACAGCGTTTACGCGTTCCTGCGCTGGAGCAAGGACGGTCGGCCGGTGCTGGTGGTGGCCAACTTTACGCCGGTGCCGCGCCAGGCTTATCGCATTGGCGTACCGTTTGCGGGGCGCTGGACTGAGGTGATCAACAGCGATGCAGCGACGTATGCCGGGTCGAATTACGGGAACAGCGGCGGGGCGTCTACCGAGGAAGAGGCGAGCCATGGGCAGGCGCTTTCCTTGGTGCTGAATTTACCGCCGTTGGCGGTGTTGATGTTGAGGCCGGAGGGTTGATCTAAAAACGCGTCGCTGCCATTCGCCGGCAAGCCGGTCTCGCTCCCACAGGGGTCATGCTGTACCTGTGGGAGCAGCGGTGCGACGACCCGACTTGCCCGCGATGTTGTCAGCCGGGACAACGCATTTCTTGAAAACCGACGCTCACCAGCGCATCCGCACGCCAAGGCTGCCAATCAGCCCATTCAAATCATTTTCATCCACGCTGCTGCTGTAATCCGCGCTGACATACAGGCTCACGGCGGGAGTCACTCTGGCCACCAGGCCCAAACCCACTTCGACTGTCGATGAATAGCGGCTGGTGCTTATCTTGTCGACCTGATCCAGGGTCACGGTATTGCCGGTGTACACCGTGTGCCACAAGTTGGTCCGCACATACGGTTCGACCCCGAGGCCGTTGATGTCGTAACTACCTTTCAACCGTGCACCGACCCGACCGCTCCAGGATGTCAGGTCGCTGGACGAAGCGTTGCCGGAACCGGCGTACGGGGTGTCCAGGGTGATGCGCTGATTGATCAACTGAGCCTGGGGTTCGACCACCCAGTTGTCGCCCAGACCAATCGGAAAGCCGCCTTCCACCGAGAAGGTGACTGCGCTGCCTTCGGTGGCTTGTCGGGCTCCCTGTTCATTACGACTGAAGCCGTTGACCCGACCGCCACTGGCCGTCAAGTCGACGTGCCAGCCCTGTGGGCCGGTCAGGCTCCAGTAGGCGCCGAGGCTCTGGCCTTGCAGGTTGAGGGTGTCGGTGTTGGGGTCGGCAAGGGCGCGACTGGTCAGCAGGCCGTTGCTGTTGCCTTGAAACTGGCTCATCCCGCCGATCAGCCCGACCTGCTGGGTATGGCCGCTACCGCTTTGCAGGGTGAGGATCGCCGGGCCTTTGAATTCGTTGGCGCCAGGAATGCTGAATCCCTGGGACAGATAATCGGTTTGTGCCTGACGCGATACCTGTCCATAGAGCTGATCCCAGGCCGAGGGCGCAGCGTCTTCGATGGTCAGGTGTGAACTTCGCAGATCAGGGTTGGCGCTGAAGCGGCCGGGGTAGTTGGTAGCGAGCGAGGGCAAGGTGAGCACCGGGACCTCCTGGTCATACCAGGGGGTTGTTTCTTCCTCGGCAGGCGAGGCCTGCACTTCCATGGATGAACACAGCAAGAGTGAACTCGACACTGTGCAAAAAGTAACTTTGATCTCTTGTGGGGTGAATGAAGTTTTCATGGAGGTCTACCTTGCAGTCGCATGTGGTATCTCGCTCTGGCGTCTCTCCTACCCCTGATTGAGGGGCGACCGAATGGACTGGGGCAAGCCGCTGGCGGCCCGTTTTGACGGGTGTCTGGGGGCTGCTCCGGGTGGTACTTCCGGGGGTAGTAACGTCAAGTCAAGAAGACCGATGGCGTCGCGTCAAGAAAATGAACGATAAGCGGTATGTCTAATTTAGCCGTTGCAACTGATTGTTTTTTGGCGCTTATCTAAGTTCTTGTTTGTACGAAAAATCATCGTGAAAGTATTGTTCCAGAGGCGTTTGAGCAGCCGACGGTCGGTAAGAAAGTCGATGTGAGCGGCGAGATTCACGGTCGCATCCCTTAGAACATTACTGTCAATATCAATGATGCCTGACGGATCATGCCTGAAACACTAAAGACGCACTTCCACCGCCAACGGCAAATGATCCGACAGATGCGTCCACGGCTTGCTGCCCAATATCCGCGGCTCATGGCTGCTGGCATTGCGCAGATAGATCCGGTCCAGGCGCAGTAACGGAAACCGTGCCGGATAGGTTTTTGCCGGGCGACCATGGTGGCGCTCGAAGGCTTCGTGCAGGTAGTCGTGGCGGGCGAGGGCGGCGTTGCCTTGTAGCTGCCAGTCGTTGAAGTCGCCGGCGATGATCACCGGTGCATCGTCGGGTAAAGACTCAAGCAGTTGGCAGAGTAACTGGAGCTGCAACTGACGATGACTTTCCAGCAGGCTCAGGTGTACGCAAATCGCGTGGACTTCGGCGTGGCCCGGTACGTCGAGCAGGCAATGCAGCAGACCTCGGCGTTCGGGACCGGTGATCGAGACGTCGAGGTTGCGGTATTCGCGGATCGGGTATTTTGACAGCAGCGCGTTACCGTGGTGACCGTTGGGGTAGACCGCATTGCGGCCGTAGGCGAAATCGCTCCACATGCTGTCGGCCAGGAACTCGTATTGCGAGGTCTGCGGCCAGTTGTTGAGGCGGGAAGAATGGCGTTCGTGTTCACCGACGACTTCCTGCAGGAACACCAGGTCGGCGGACGTACTGCGTACCGCTTCACGCAGTTCCGGGAGGATGAAACGTCGGTTTAGCGCGGTGAAGCCCTTGTGGGTGTTGACCGTCAGCACTCTGAGTCGATTAATCGCCGGCGGCGTGTTCAATGGCGTCGATTCGACGGTCTGGCGCTTGGAATCACTGGTCACTTTGACTCCTCTGAATCAGGCTGGCTTATGTATGCGACTGATGCGGGGGCGGGCAGTTCAGTTTGAGCATGCGCTGCGGTCCGACTTGCCGGTGATGGCGTCTTCAAGATTAGCGCAAGGTTCAAGGGCCCCATCGCCAGCAAGCCGGCTCCTACAGGGGCGGGGGTAAATTCAAACCTGTGATCGACACAACCTTGTAGGAGCTGGCTTGCCGGCGATGGCGCCCGCAAGATCAGTGCAAGGTTCAAGGGCCTCATCGCCAGCAAGCTGGCTCCTACAGGGGTGGGGGCAATTTCGAGCGGGTGATCGACACAACCTTGTAGGAGCTGGCTTGCCAGCGATGGCGTCTTCAAGATTAGTGCAAGGTTCAAGGGCCTCATCGCCAGCAAGCTGGCTCCTACAGGGGCGGGGGCAAATTCAAACCTGTGATCGACACAACCTTGTAGGAGCCGGCTTGCCGGCGATGGCGTCCGCAAGATTAGCGCAAGGTTCAAGGGCCTCATCGCCGGCAAGCTGGCTCCTACAGGGGTGGGGTCAACTTTAAACCTGTGATCGACACAACCTTGTAGGAGCTGGCTTGCCGGCGATGGCGTCTTCAAGATTAGCGCAAGGTTCGAGGGCCTCATCGCCAGCAAGCTGGCTCCTACAGGGGCGGGGGCAAATTCAAACCTGTGATCGACACAACCTTGTAGGAGCTGGCTTGCCAGCGATGGCGTCTTCAAGATTAGTGCAAGGTTCAAGGGCCTCATCGCCGGCAAGCTGGCTCCTGCAGGGGGTGTTGGTTTAGACGAAGACGATTTCATAGGGCAACCGCATGCGTTCCAGCAGCACCCGGGGCAGCAGCGGGGCGATACCGATGGCGGGTTCGCCGTCGAGCTGGCTGGCGTAGGCGTGGGTGGCGTGGCTTTTGCGCGCGACGGTCCAGGTGTCGAGGCGAACCTTGCGGGCACGGTGCCACGGGATCAGCCCTCGATCACGCGAGGGCCAATGCCACGCCCAGACGGGCACTTCGTTGAACGCAGCACCGACCGAGGCGGCGGCTTTGGCACTGGCGCGGCCGACGACGTCGTGGTCGACATTGCCGTCCTCGCTCCAGGTGCTGAACACCACATCACCAGGCCGCAAGTACCGCGCGATGAATTGAGTCAACTGAAGTTCGCGCTCAGCCAGGGCGTTGTCGGTGAACCCACCGCGAATCCACTTCAGGCTGTGCATCGGCAAACCGAGGCGGCGCAAGGCTTCGACGCTTTCCTGGGGACGAAACACGCTGAGGCGTTTCTCCGACCACTGCTGTGACCCCGGATGGCTGGCGCTGCCGTCGGTGATCGAGATCAATTGCAGGGGATGGCCCAGAGCGCTGAGTAATTGCAGCAGTCCGCCGCAGGTCACGACTTCATCGCCGGGATGCGGCGCGATCACCACGGCGCGGGCGCCGGGCGGGACCAGGGTCTGGGTGTTGATGACGGGAATGTTGTCGAGCTGAGGCGCGTTGTTCCAGATCTGTGCAGTAAGGCTGCTGTCGCTGATGGAAACGGATTTCATCGGGCTACGTCCTTGTTCTAATTGATAGCAATGTGCCGCTCTCCGAACCCTGGATTGCTGCGAGCAGAGTATTGCTCAAGTCACGCTATTCGTCGCGTCGATGTTCCCACCGGTGCATATTTTTCTCCGGGCTGTGCCAGGTCGCGCAATTATCGCTGGAGTCGCTCCAGTGTCCGTCTGCTGCCTGGCCATGTAGAAACGCCCGTAGTTTCATTTCACTCTTCTTCCTCACGCTGCAATTCGAACAGCAGCAGCGAACGGCCGGTGACCGAATATTCGTGGCCGAACTCAAAGCGCTCCTGACCGCGGATCGATGGCTGATTGGTGTCGACCATGCAGGTCCAGAACCTGCCATCCGGCACTTGCGGCAAGGTGAAGTTGACGATGTCGTGGTGCGCGTTGACCACCAGTAGCAAGGTGGCATCACCGCCCTTGCGGCGAATCCCGGTTTCCTGGGCTCGGCCATCGAGTAACATGCCGAGGCATTTGCCGTGGGATTCCTCCCATTGTTCGGTGCTCATCTCGCTGCCATCCGGCGCCAGCCAGGTGACGTCCTTGACGCCGATGTCCTCGTTGTAATTGCCCACCAGGAAGCGCCCGCGTCGCAGGATCGGGTAGGCCAGGCGCAACTTGATCAGGCGTTTGACGAACTTCAGCAACGCCTTGCCATCTTCGCTCAGGTCCCAATTGACCCAGCCGATTTCACTGTCCTGGCAATAGGCATTGTTGTTGCCGTCCTGGGTGCGGGCGAACTCGTCACCGGCCACCAGCATCGGCGTGCCCTGGGACAGCAGCAGGGTGGCGAAGAAGTTGCGCATCTGCCGCTGGCGGAGCGCGTTGATCTCCGGGTCATCAGTCGGGCCTTCGACGCCGTGGTTCCAGGACAGGTTGTTGTTGCTGCCGTCCTGGTTGTTCTCGTCGTTGGCTTCGTTGTGTTTTTCGTTGTACGACACCAGGTCGTTGAGGGTGAAGCCGTCGTGAGCGGTGACGAAGTTCACTGACGCGTAGGGCCGCCGACCACGCTGATTGAACATTTCACCGGAGGCAGTCATCCGGCTGGCGAAGTCAGCGAGTTGGCCGTCGTCGCCTTTCCAGAACGCGCGCACGGTGTCGCGGAATTTGTCGTTCCATTCAACCCAGCCCGGTGGAAAGCGACCGACCTGATAGCCACCGGGACCAATGTCCCACGGCTCGGCAATCATTTTCACCTGGCGCAATACAGGGTCCTGGCGGCAGGCAACGAGAAAGCTGTGACGTTCATCGAAACCGTCGTGGTAGCGCCCGAGAATGGTCGCCAGGTCGAAGCGGAACCCGTCCACGTGCATTTCCGACGCCCAGTAACGCAGGGAGTCGGTGACCATTTGCAGCACGCACGGGTGACTCAGGTCCAGGGTGTTGCCGGTGCCGGAATCGTTGATGTAGAAGCGCTTGTCGTCGGGCATCAAGCGGTAATACGAGGCGTTGTCGATGCCGCGCATCGACAGGGTGGGGCCCTGTTCGTTGCCCTCGGCGGTGTGGTTGTACACCACGTCGAGAATCACCTCCAGATTGGCTTCGTGCAGGTGCGCGACCATTTCCTTGAACTCGGCGATCTTGCCGCTGGCCAGGTAGCGCGGGTCCGGCGCAAAAAACGCGATGCTGTTGTAGCCCCAGTAATTGGTCATGCCTTTGTGCAACAAGTGCTGGTCATTCACGAACGCGTGAATCGGCAGCAATTCCACGGTCGATACGCCGAGCTTGCGGATGTGTTCCAGCATGTCATCGACCATCAACCCGGCGAAGGTGCCACGCACGCTCTCGGGGACAGACGGGTGACGCATGCTGAAGCCGCGCACGTGAGTTTCGTAAATGATCGTTTTGTCCCACGGCACGCTGACGCGGTGGTCGTGGCCCCAGGTGTGCGCCGGGTCGATCACCTTGCATTTCGGTACAAACGGCGCGCTGTCGCGTTCGTCAAAACTGAGGTCGGCGTCGGGGTGGCCGATGGTGTAGCCGAACAGCGCTTCGGACCATTTCAACTGGCCGACCAGTTGTTTGGCGTAGGGGTCGATCAACAGTTTGTTGTGATTGAAGCGATGCCCGTTGGCCGGGTCATACGGGCCATAAACACGGTAGCCATAGATCAGCCCCGGATGAGCGTCGGGGAGGTAGCCGTGGTAGATCTCGTCGGTGTATTCCGGCAGTTCGATGCGCTCCAGTTCAACTTCGCCGGCGTCATCGAAGATGCACAGTTCAACCCTGGTTGCGTTGGCGGAGAACAAGGCGAAGTTGACCCCCAGACCATCCCAGGTGGCGCCCAGCGGGAAGGGCAGGCCTTCCCGGATTCGCGAAGCCTCGGCCTGAGGTTCTGGCGCGGCTTTTTTTGGACTGGTCATAGATGCTCCTGCAATTGGGGGAATCCCCTGTAGGAGCGAGGCTTGCCCGCGAAGACGGCGTGTCAGTCGATTCGAATGTTGATTGACACACCGCCTTCGCGGGCAAGCCTCGCTCCTACAGGTTTATCGGGGGCGAACGCGCCCACGGTGGCGAGAGGTCGCTCGCCACAAGGTCAGTCAGGACAATGCCGGGAAGCGTCAGACCGCAGGCGGTTTACGCGCTGCGCGAGGTTTCTTCTCGGTGGATTTTTCCCCGGGCGGGATCACCTTTGCCGCAGCGGCGGGTTTCGCCTTGGCTTTGGTTTTCGGCTCGCCAGCCTTGCCGTTGGCGGTTTTGCTGACGGCAGGCTTGGTGCCTGCCGCTTTGCTGCCGGCTGCCTTGGGCGATTTGCTGGGGGCCAGGGCTTCGGCTTCTGCCAGTTTTCGAGCCATCTCCCAGTGCCGGGCTTCATGGCCCTCGGGTTTTCCTTCCGATTCCCAGATCTGATAGGCAAATTCGCGGATGCGTTTATCGTCGGTACTCATCGCTATGCTCCTGAACTGAACTCAAAGTTTTGGATAAAGAGATTGACCGGGAAATCCCCCAGCGCGGCGCCAATTATCAGCTCCTTGTGTTCTGTGACTGCGACGCTGGAAAAAAGTCCCTTCAGATTTTCGGCAGGGGTGGTAAACGGTAATTTGACTCGCGTATCGCCCCACTGCGGCGCGCCGACATGGGGTATGGCACTGTTTTTCAGCAGGCCTGCACAGCGTATCGGGACGATCACGATGGCCTGCTTCTGGTTGTACGAGCGCGCAAATGCCAGCACTCGGTGTGCCTCGCAGCCGACCACTTCCAGCGCTTGATACGTCCCGCGTTGAAACAGCTCGGCCTGTTGGGCGCGCAGGCTTAATGTGCGCGCGATCAGGGTTTGTTTGATGCGTCCGTCACGCCAGTTGGCCAGCAGTTCCGGCAGTTCCGGCGGACGTTGCATGGCGTGTTGGCGACTCGCGTAATCCACCGGGCGACGGTTGTCCGGATCGACCAGCGAGAAGTCCCAGTACTCGTTGCCTTGGTAAAGGTCCGCAATGCCCGGCACAGTCATGCGCAGCAAGGTTTGCGCCAATCCGTTGAGTGCGCCGGGGGCGGCGATGGACGTCACGGCTTTGCTCAGGGCTGCGCGCAGCAGCTCGGCTTCGGGGCTTAGCAGCAGACGTTCGATGAACGCCTGGGTCGCACGTTCATACGCATCGTTCGGCGCGCTCCAGCTGCTTTGCAGCTTGGCTTCACGCAAGGCTTTCTGCTGCCACTGCCAGAGACGTTTGACGTAGTCCTCGAGCGCGGGCCGATCGTCGACGCGCAGTTCCAGCGGCCAACTGCCGAGAATCGTCTGATACAGAATCAATTCATCACCCGCCGACGGCATCGCATCGTCGGCGCGCACCGGCCGGGCCAGTGTCTGCCAGAGCGGCACCTGCTCGGCGAACCACGCGCTGCGCTCGCTCAACACCGCCAGCCTGGCGCGGGTGTCTTCGCCGCGTTTGTGGTCGTGGGTCGCGGTGGCCAGCAGGTTGTCGGGGAATTCTTCGAGACGATTGAGGCACGCGGCATGGAAGTCAGCCACCGGTGCACTGAATTGTTCTGTGTTGAACCCCACGTCATTGCGCGACAGCAAAACCGCCGAGCGATAAAACGCGGTGTCCTCGACGGCCTTCGCCGCTGCCGGTGAAGTCAGTTGCTGAAAACGCACGCAGGCATGCTTGAGCATCTTGCGCGGACGGCCCACCGGGCGTTTGCGCCAGGGTTCGCCGCCCAGCCATCGGGCCAGGCAATCGAGTACCGGCCAATCGGCTTCGCTGAGGTTTTGCCGCGCGCCGTCCATGGCTTGCTGAAAAAAACCACCGTCCTCAGCGGAACGCCCACAAGGGCTGATGTAGGTGCGATACACCGGGAAGTGCACGATCAGTTCCTGCAACGCCCGACGAATCGCGCCGAGGGTCAGGTCGCGGGTCATCACATCATCCCGGGCCACTTGCAGCAGCGCCTGGGCGACACTTTCGAAGTCGCCGGCAAGCGAACCGTTGAGAATTTGCTGGCGGGCCAGGTGTGCTTCCTGACGGAAATCGGCGGGCCGTTCGCTGTAGCGGTTCCACAATTCGCCGAGGGTTTTCTCACCAGCGGGATCATGTTGCAGCAAGGACACCTGGTTCATGAATTCATAACCGGTGGTGCCATCCACCGACCAGTCACGGTGCAGGGTTTCACCTTCACCGAGAATCTTCTCGACGTAGATCGGCAGGTGTCGGCCCGGCGTCAGGCTGTCGACCCGGCGTCGCAGTTTGCGGCAATAACCGCGTGGATCGGCGAGGCCATCGATGTGGTCGATGCGCAGGCCGTCGATCAGGCCCTCGGCGACCAGTTCGAAGATTTTTGCGTGAGTGGCTTCGAACACCGCCGGGCGCTCCACACGCAGACCTCCCAGTTCATTGACATCGAAAAAGCGCCGCCAGTTGATGTCATCCGCCGCCGTGCGCCAACTGGCGAGGCGATAGCTTTGACGTTCCAGCAACTGATGCAGGCGCTGGAAACCGTCCGGCGTGAGCGAATCGTAGGCTTGCAGGTTCTGCTCGATGACTTGAAGCAGGGCCGGGTCGCTGGCCAGTTCGCGCAGCTCGTCTTTCAACGGTTTCGCCAAGCGGTGGGCGTCAGTCTGGTAACTCAAGGTGCTGAAGCGGTCGGCCAGTGACTTGAATCGCTCGGTATCGTCCTTGAGCAATTCGCCGTAGTCCATCGGGCAAATCGGGAAGTGATGATCGTAGTGTTCGACGTAAAAAGCACCGTGCTGCGCATCGAAGCGCAAGGGCAGGGTGCCGTCCTGCAACGCCACGCCATAGTCGCTGCCGAGAAATGGCAGCAAGAGCTGACCCTCCATCAACGGATCGGGCGAATGCCATTGGATGTCGAAAAATTCGCCGTACGGGCTCAAACGGCCCCATTCCAGCAAGTCCAGCCACCAGGGATTATCGCCGCCACCGACGGCCATGTGGTTGGAGACAATGTCGAGGATCAGCCCCATGTTCTGCTCACGCAACGCGCTGACCAAACGGCGCAACGCCGCTTCGCCGCCCAGTTCCGGGTTGACCGTGCCCGGGTCCACCACGTCATAGCCGTGCATGGAACCTGCGCGTGCGCTCAGCAGCGGCGAGGCGTAGACATGACTGATGCCGAGGCGCGAGAAATAGGGCACCAGCGGCACCGCATCGTCCAGCGTGAAGCCCTTATGAAACTGCAAACGCAGGGTCGCGCGTGGTTGATTCATCGGTCACGCTCGGCCGCCTGAAGCCGCGCGCAGGCAAGCAATTCCAGACGTCGGGCAGCGTCCAGGTCATCGAGCAAGGCTTCGCTGGCACCGGGCAAGCGGCGCGACCAATTCGGATGGGTGTCGATGGTGCCGGGCAGGTTGGCCTGCTGTTCGATGCCTAGGGCATCCTCCAGCGGCAGCAACACCAGCGGCGCGCGGGTATGGCCGAGGAAGCGGATGGCTGCGTCGAGTATCTGATCGGTCTCATGGGACTCTTCGCGGAAGTTCTGCGGGTCCTGGCTCAACGCCCGGCGCAGGCCTTCACGCTCGCGTTCGCGGTGACGGCGCCACTCGATTTCACCCGTGGCGTCGACCAGGCCCAATCGGGCATTCCAGTCGATATCGTGGCCATGCCACCAGCCGTTGAGCGTCGGTAAATCGTGGGTGCTGGTGGTGGCCAGTGCGTTGTCCGGCCAGTCGAGGATCGGCTTGAAGTGTGTGTTGTCCTGCTCGAACAGCAACACGCGCATGCCGAGAATCGAACGGGCGATGAGTTTTTCCCGCAGGCCGTCTTCCACTGTCCCGAGATCTTCGCCGAGGACGATGGCTTGATGCCGATGGGATTCCAGGGTCAGCAGGCGCAGCAGATCGTCCACCGGGTAATACAGATAAGCGCCATCGGCGGGTGACGCGCCGTTGGGGATCACCCACAGCCGTTGCAGGCCCATGACGTGATCGATGCGCAGGCCACCGGCATGGGCGAAGTTGGCCCGGAGCATTTCGATGAACGCACGAAATCCGTGACGCACCAGGCCTTCGGGCGAGAAAGCGGAAATCCCCCAGCCCTGCCCGGTGCGATTAAGAATGTCCGGCGGCGCACCCACCGTCAGCGAGGCGAGCAATTCGTCCTGGCGACTCCAGGCCTGGCTGCCGCCGCCGTCGGCACCGACCGCGAGGTCAGCGATCAGGCCAATGCTCATGCCGCTACTGCGCGCAGCGGATTGTGCGCGCTCCAGGCAACGGGTAATCAACCACTGGCAGAAGGCGAAGAAGCCGATGCGCCCGGCGTTCTCTTCGGCAAATTCAGCCAGCGCAGCACTGCGCGGGTCGCGCCATTGCTCGGGCCACTCGCGCCAGTCGAGGTTTTCACCTTTGGCGGCACGGGCCTCCTGAATGGCTTCGAAACGGCAGTGGTTCTCCAGCGCTTCGCCAGCCGCGTGGCGGAAGCTGCTGAAGTCGGCGTGCAACGGGTGTTCGCCCTGGACAAAACCTTCGTACAACGCCTGCAACAAACGGTGCTTGGCGTCGGCCGCCACAGGCCAGTCAACCAGCGGCTGTTGTTCCAGATGCTTGAGCTCGGCGGCGAGCCCGGTGGCGTCAATCGCCGTGCGCATCGCTCGTTCGCCAAGTATCGCGCCGGGTGCTGCGTACAGGCTGTTGAGGAACAGGCGGCTGGACGGCGAATAAGGGCTATAGCGCTGGGTGTCGCTGCTGAACATCGCGTGCAGCGGACTGATCGCCAGCGCTTCGGCGCCACGCTCACCGGCAACGCGGGCCAGGTCTTCCAGCGCCTGGGTGTCGCCAAAACCGCCATCGCCGGGACGGCGCAGCGAGTACAGCTGCACGCTCAGCCCCCAGGCGCGAGGGATCGGGCTGTCGACCGCATCGCTGACGCTGTAGCAACGTGCCGGCGCCACGGCCAGCGTAAAGGATTGGCCGTCGATCGTGACGTGCTGATAACCGACGGGAATCAGGCCGGGCAACATCGCCTGGGCATCCAGTTTCAGGTTTAACCGCGATCCGTCCTCAAGGTGGATCTCGCAGGGGGTCTGCGGCTCAAAATAATGCGCGAGGCTGAGGCCCACGCCAACGTCCGCGGTCAGCAGCGGCGGCAGATGCCGGGTTTGTTGCACTTGCTGCAATTCTTGCAGGCTGGCATCGATCTCCTGGGCGCTGCCGGCCGGATGGCCGAGCCCGGTCAGGACATTGCGTAACACCGATGGCGCGACTTTTTGTGGGCGGCCGTTGGCATCGATCCAGTCGACGGCCAGGCCAGCTCGGCTGGCCAGTATTTCCAATTGCGCATCGCTCATGGGCGCTCTCCATCCGGGGGTAGCAAAGGGGCTGCGGTCGTGAGGCTGACTAGCGCGCAATACGGGGCAAGGGTGCCCTGATTCAGCAGGTCGGCGGACTTCGGCGGGTGTTCGAACAACAACGAAGTGCCGGCCTGTGGGGAGTGGACCACCGGCTTGTCGCTGAGGTTCAGGTCAATGCGCAGCAGGCTGCCATCGCCCAGTTGCCAGCGTGCGCTCACCGCGCCCGGCGCCAGTACCTCGGCACCCAGCGGGTGTGCACCGGGCAGGCGCGCGATGATCTGCTCGTGGCGGATTTTCAGCAGTTGGCGATACAGCGTGTAAATGGCCGATTGCCCGCTCGCCGTCAGATTCGGTCGTGAGTCTTCGAAGGTCTGCTGCGCGTTCGGGTCGGGAATCTGTTCACGCTTGGCCGGATCGGAAAATGCATCGAACGCGCAAAATTCGTTACGCCGACCTTCGCGAACGAGTTCCGCCAGTTCGCCGTGATGGCTGGTGAAAAACAGGAACGGTTGCTCGGCGGCAAACTCGTCGCCCATGAACATCAGCGGGATCATCGGCGATAACAGCAACAACGCCGTCGCGGCTTTCAAGGCGTCGGGGTGGGCGAGTTGGTGCAGCCGTTCGCCGAATGCGCGATTGCCGATCTGGTCATGGTTCTGCAAGAACAGCACGAACGCCGTGGGCGGCAAATGACCGCTGGGCTCGCCGCGGGCTTCGCCGTGGCGGTTGGTGTGGCCCTGGAATACGAAGCCCTGGCTCAGGCAGCGCGCCAACTGTTCGGTAGGGTTGTCGGCATAGTCGGCGTAATAGGCCTCGGTTTCACCGGTCAGCAGCACGTGCAAGGCGTTGTGGCCGTCGTCGTTCCACTGCGCGTCGTAACCTTCCTGCAGCAGGCTGGCCTGGTTGTGTTCGTTTTCGACTGTCAGCCACACGTGGCGCGCCGGGTCGATTTGCTGCCGGATGCGTTGCGCCAATTCCTGTAGAAAGTCCGGGCTTTTGATCGCGTGCACCGCGTCGAAGCGCAAACCGTCAAAGCGGTATTCCAGCAACCACATCAACGCATTGTCGATAAAAAAGTCGCGCACCTCGCGTCGCCGGAAGTCGATGGCCGCGCCCCAAGGCGTGTGCTTGTCTTCATTGAAGAAGGCCTTGGCGTAGCGATGCAGGTAATTGCCGTCCGGGCCGAAGTGGTTGTAGACCACATCGAGCATCACCGCCAGACCATGGCCGTGGGCGCTGTCGATCAGGTGCTTGAGTTGCTCGGGCGTGCCATAGGAGGCTTGGGGCGCGTAGGGCAGAACCCCGTCGTAGCCCCAATTGCGATCACCGGGGAACTGCGCCAGCGGCATCAGTTCGATGGCGGTAATGCCCAGTCCGGCAAGCCGCGCCAGGTGCTGCTCGACCTCGACGAAACCGCCGAGCGCACCGACGTGCAACTCGTAGATCACCGCCTCGTTCCAGGGCCGCCCCAGCCAGTCGCGGTGTCGCCACGTGTAGGCGAGGGGATCGACCACCACGCTGTGCCGGTGAATGTCACCGGCCTGAGCGCGGGAGGCCGGGTCGGGCACCTCGAGTTCGCCATCAATGTTGTAGCGGTAACGCGTGCCCGCAGGACAGCGCGTCTTGATCACGAACCAGCCATCGGCCTGAGGCAGCAACGGCAAGGACTGTCCATCTTCCAGTTCGACACTGACAAAAAAAGCATCCGGCGCCCACAAGGCAAAACGCGTGTGCTCTGCGTCCAGCATGATTGCGCCGTGGGGCCAGGTCTCAAGGGTCCGTAACGGCATCGTTGAAAACCTCTTACTGTTTGTTCGATTTCCCCAGCGCTTTAGCCACCAGCTGTTCGTAGAGTTCGGCGTAGGGTTCGACGGCTTTGCACCAGTTGAACGGTGCGGCCATGGCCCGGCAACGCATGGCATTGAGCAAGCCAGGAAAGGCGAACACCTTGAAGGCTCGACTCAGGGCTTCCTGATAGCTCTCGACCGTGGATTCGTCGAACAGGAAACCGGTCACGCCATTTTCGATGGTGTCGGCCAGGCCGCCGGTGTTGCGTGCCACCGGCAACGAACCAAAACGCTGGGCGTACATCTGGCTCAAGCCGCACGGTTCATAACGCGAGGGCATCAGCAGGAAATCGCTGCCGGCGAACATGCGGCGGGCGTCGGTTTCGTTGAAGCCGATGCGCACGCCGATCTGCCCTGGAAAGCGCAGTGCCAGTTCACGCATTGCCTGTTCTTCTTCCGGCTCGCCGCGCCCGATGATCGCGATCTGGCCACCGGATTTGACGATGTACTCGGACACGGCTTCCGTCAGGTCCAGGCCTTTCTGATAGACCAGGCGCGAGACCACGGCGAACAGCGGACCTTCGGAGTCGTCCAGCCCGAACAGCTCGCGCACGTGCGCCGCGTTGACCGCTTTGCCTTCCCAGTCACCGATGCTGAACGGACGGAACAGGTGGCTGTCAGTGGCGGCGTCCCAGCTCTCATCGATGCCATTGGGAATCCCGCTGAGCAGGCCTTGCTGGGTCTTGGCGGCGAGAAAACCGTCGAGGCCGCAGCCGAAGGCCGGCGTGGTGATTTCCTGGGCGTAGGTGGCGCTGACGGTGGTGATGTGGCTCGAATAAGCCATGCCGGCCTTGAGGAACGACATCTTGCCGTAAAACTCCATGCCTTCCTGTTGCAGGGCATGCGCGGGAATGCCTAGCTCGGGGCACGACCCCAGGCTGGTCACGCCTTGATAAGCGAGGTTGTGAATGGTGAACAGCGTCGGCGTGCGTTGACCGCGCCAGTGCATGTAGGCGGGGGCCAGGCCGGCGGGCCAGTCATGGGCGTGCACCAGGTCCGGGCACCAGTGGATTTGCGCGAGGTTGGCGGCGATGTCGGCAGCCGCCAGGCCCAGGCGGGCGAAACGAATATGGTTGTCCGGCCAGTCGCGGCCGTTGTTGGCGCCGTAAGGTGAACCTTCGCGCTCGTAGAGTTCAGGGCAGATCAACACGTAAATGACCAGGCCGTCAGGCATGTCCATGCGCCCGATCTTGCAGGCAGGCAGCGCGGCATGACCGCCGAGCTCACCAATAATGTGGATCGGGTTTTCGCTGTGCAGCACTTGCGGGTAACCGGGGATCAGCACACGCACATCGTGCAATTTCGCCATGGCCCGGGGCAGCGCCGCGGAAACGTCACCCAGACCGCCGGTCTTCACCAGGTCGGCGATTTCCGAGGTCACAAACAACACTTTCTTTCTGTTGGGATTCTGACTGACCACCGGCGTCAACGTCTTGGTACCCGTGACGTTGATCGATTGGGCACTTGGGGCGCTCACGGCGCTCACGGCGCTCACGGCGCTCGTTTCGCCGACCTGCTGATGAGCACGTTCTCCCTGGATATCTAATGCCGTACTGATCATATGAATCTCCCGTGTTGTTGATCTAATTCTAGGTCTGGCAAACGGTGTTTCGTGGCCAAATCCTGTGGCCGGGCGCAAACGCGCTACGCATCGGTGAGCAAACGCTGCCCATGCGTTAAAGCAGAATGGCTGGAGTGGCCGTTGCAAGGATTGCACCAGTCGCAACGCACCTACCTTTCAGAGGACCGGCCACAAATGGCAAAAGTTTCGATTTTTTTGACACTTTGTGACCGACCGGTTTTGCCCCGCGAAAAGGAGTCTAGGCCAGAACTTAGAGCGGTGAAGGCCAGTTGGCAAAATTGTTCGACAATCGGTTCAAAGCGGTACGGACGTACCGGATAGGCAGCCAAACGCCCCGACGAAGGGCGTGTTTTTTCGCGATTCGGCCCCAAAAAGTAACCTGGCAGTCACACGAATGTGCGAGGGCGATTACGGCTGCGCACTGTTGTGGTGCGTTCGCAGGTCCCGCTTTTGGCCGAACCGCTGCCTTACTGCGGCGCGGGTTGCCTTGTTATAGTTCGGGCCTCATTTTTTGCCCGGTAAAGGATCACTGCCATGTCTCAGTACACTGCGTTCACCGTCGAACTGGCCGATAAAATTGCCCATGTGCAGATCAATCGTCCGGAAAAGATCAACTCGATGAACGCCGCGTTCTGGAGCGAGATCATTGAGATCTTCCAGTGGATCGATGACACCGACGAAGTCCGGGTGGTGGTGCTCAGCGGCGCCGGCAAACATTTTTCCTCCGGTATCGACCTGATGATGCTGGCCGGCGTGGCCAATGAGCTGGGCAAGGACGTCGGCCGCAATGCGCGCCTGCTGCGCCGCAAGATCCTCGCGCTGCAAGCGTCCTTCAATGCCGTCGACAACTGCCGCAAGCCGGTGCTGGCAGCAATCCAGGGTTATTGCCTGGGTGGCGCGATCGACCTGATTGCCGCCTGCGACATGCGTTATGCCGCCGAAGACGCGCAATTCTCGATCAAGGAAATCGACATCGGCATGGCCGCCGACGTTGGCACCTTGCAACGCTTGCCGCGGATCATCGGTGACGGCATGCTGCGTGAACTGGCTTACACTGGTCGCTCGTTTGGCGCCGAGGAAGCGCGCAGTATCGGCCTGGTCAATCGCGTCTACAGCGACGCCGCCAGCCTGCTCGACGGTGTCATGGGCATTGCCCGGGACATCGCCGGCAAGTCGCCGATTGCGATCACCGGCACCAAAGAGATGATCAGCTACATGCGTGACCATCGCATTGACGACGGCCTTGAATACGTCGCTACCTGGAACGCCGCCATGCTGCAATCCACTGACTTGCGCGTGGCCATGGCCGCCCATATGAGCAAACAGAAACCCGAATTTCTGGATTGATTGAAAAATGACTTCACGCTGGACCACTGCAGTACTGGACACCGATCAACCGGGCGGCTGGGCCGTTGCGCGCAGCCCCGAAGGCTTCCTGTTCGACGACAATGGCGCGCTGTTCCCGCGTGAATGGCTCAAGCGTCAGGACCTGCCGGTTCTGGCCGAGCACGGCATCGGTCATCTGGATGGCGAACCGGTCTACCTGTTGGAGCTGCGCAGTCACAGCGAAGTGCCGGGCTGCAACTGGAAAGGCTTGCGGGCGTTCATGCTCGATGGCGATCACGCGGTTTACAAAGTGCTGGGTTATGCCGCGCAGATCGGCACCTGGGCCCGTGAACACCGCTTTTGCGGCAACTGCGGGCAGGCGACCTTGCAGGTGCCGCGTGAGCGGGCGATGTATTGCGAGCCGTGCAATTTGCGCTATTACCCGCGGATTTCGCCGAGCATGATCGTGCTGATCACCCGTGGCGATGAAGTCTTGCTGGCGCGCTCGCCACGGTTTGTCACCGGGGTCTACAGCACGCTGGCGGGTTTTGCCGAACCGGGTGAGTCCGCTGAAGACTGCCTGATTCGCGAGGTGCGTGAAGAGGTGCAGATCGAGGTCAAGAACATCCAGTACATGGGCAGCCAGTGCTGGCCGTTCCCGCACTCGATGATGCTCGGCTTCCACGCCGAGTACGCCGGGGGCGAGATTGTCTGCCAGGAGGACGAGATCGAGGACGCCCAGTGGTTCAACGTGCACGAGCTGCCGCCGTTGCCGGCGTCACGCTCGATTGCCCGTTACCTGATCGACGTCTATGTGGCGCGGCGCTTAGGCCACGCTGAACCAGTGCTGCCAGGCTAGGCGCACTGTCAGGCCCAGCACCACGGTGATGAACACCGGGCGAATGAACTTGGCTCCGCCGCTGATGGCGGAGCGCGCACCGAAGAACGCACCGACCATCACCGACAGGCCCATGCTCAGGCCGATGATCCAGTCCACTTGCCCGGAAAAGATGAACACCGACAGCGCTGCAATGTTGCTGACGAAGTTCATGCTGCGCGCCACGCCGCTGGCCTTCACCAGATCGATGGGGTACATCAGCAGGCTGCTCACGGTCCAGAACGCGCCAGTGCCGGGGCCGGCCACACCGTCGTAGAAACCGAGGCTGAAGCCTTGGGTCGATTGCCACTTTTTCTTGATCGGTGCTTCGCTGTCCAGCGGCGCTTTCGGCGTGCCACCGAACAACAGGTAAAGGCCGCAGGCGAACACGATAACCGGCAGCATTTTGTTCAGCCATTCGGCGGGCAGGTAATGCGCGACCACGGCACCGGTCAGCGCGCCGACCAAGGTGCCGACGATGGCGTGCACCCACTGCCGGGGATGGAACAGTTTGCGTCGATAGAAGGTGAAACTGGCGGTGGCCGAGCCGAAGGTCGAACTGAGTTTGTTGGTGCCCAGCACCAGATGCGGCGGCAGGCCAGCGGTCAACAGCGCCGGCGTGGTCAACAGACCGCCGCCGCCGGCAATGGCGTCGATGAAACCGGCAATGAAGGCGACGACGGCCAGGATGGCGAGGGTGGTGAGGTCAACGCTGAGTTCGAAAGGCATGGAAATGGGCTTATTCGGCGGGGTGCAGCAAAGGGCTGCGGGGAAGGGCCGATATCTTACCTATATCCAACTTCTGCGGCGACTGGTCTGGCCTCTTCGCGGGCAAGCCTCGCTCCTACGGTTAAGTGTATTCCCCTGTAGGAGCGAGGCTTGCCCGCGAAGACTGACTCGCAGGCGCTACATCACTTGGCGGCCGGCCCATTCCCGATCTGCCACACAAACGGCGGTTCAGTCCCGTTAATCTCCCAATCCCCGACAATCCGCGCCTTGTAGATCACCGGATTATGCGAAGACACGGTCCGCGCATTACGCCAATGCCGGTCCAGCGACTTGCCCTGACGCACATCCGAAGCCCCCAGCGCATTGAACAGCTCGGTGGTCGCCCGCTGAATCAGCTCCGACACCACCACCTGCGCTTTCGCCGATTCGAGCTCCGCTGCAACATTCGCGGCCCGCTCCAGCGCGTCATCCCCCGAAAACCGCGCCAGATACGCCCGCTGCGCCGGTTGTGCAGCCTTCAACGCGCTCGCTTCGGCGGCGTACACCAGCGCCGCCACCTCACCGACGACTTGTTGAACTTGTGAATCCTCGCTGACGCGCTGGGCATTGCCATGGCTGTAAATACGTTTGCGTTCACCTACCTGATGCGCCACGTCGCGCAACGCGGCGCGACCGATTCCGGCCAGCGTGGCCAACAACACGAGCTGATAGAACGCCGTCTGGTATTTGAAACGGGTGGCGAAGTCGATGACGTTTTCGGCGTCCACCTCGGCGTCGATAAACTGCGACGTGCCGCTGCCCGTGGTGCGCTGACCGAAACCGTCCCAGTCATCGCTTTGCACGATCCCCGGTTGTCGGGTGCGCACCGCTGCGATGACATCGCCGCCGGTATCACTGCGCTGGGCGTAGACGTCGATCCAGTCGGAAAACAGGCTGCCGGTGCTGTAGAACTTTTCACCGTTGAGCCGCCAGCCGTCGCCGTTGGGCGAGACTTTAGTGATCACGTCGCCAATCGCCACATTGCCGATTTCTGTCCAGGCACAGCCGACAATGTCGCCGTCGACAAAGCGTTTGAACCACAGGTCCCGTGCCGGCCCTGGCGTGGCGTTCAAGCGGTCCTCGGCAAACGCGAAATGCCCGCGCAGTGCCTGGGGCACGTTGGAATCGGCTTCGGCCAGTTCGATCAGCAACTCAAACAGCTGCGGCAGGGAGGCGCCGCCACCCCCATATTCCGCCGGCACCCGCACCGCGCCGAAACCGGCTTCCTTCAGCCACTGGATGGGCTCGTAAGGCAGACTGCGCGATTGTTCACGCTCAATGGCACCGGCGGCGATGCGCTGGAAAACAGGACGGAATCTCGCGGCCAGCGCTTCATAGTCAGTGCCAATGGACAGCGGATTGATTACCTGGTGTTCGGTCATGGGACAGCTCCTTGGATCGGCAGTGGATGCCAAGGGGGATTGCATGGTCCATGCCGGAGAGGGGCGGCCAGGATTTACTGAAGCGTAGGGATTCAGATTCTGCTTGAACTGTTGCTGGGCCAACAGCGCCGCAGCAAATTGCCCTGACACACCCAGACCCATGTGGGAGCGAGCCTGCTCGCGATGGCGGTTGCACATACAACACTTTTGTTGGCTGACACACCGCCATCGCGAGCAGGCTCGCTCCCACAGGGGGCTTCGGTCGGTACAGGAAAGCACTGGCACGGTTGCTGCTCTCACCCCAGGACTTCCTAACGTCCCGAGGACACGTCAATGAGTCAGCAAGCCGTCAAATTTGCCTACTGGGTGCCGAACGTCAGCGGCGGGCTGGTGGTCAGCAAGATCGAACAACGCACCCACTGGGGCATCGACTACAACCGCAAACTGGCGCAACTGGCTGAAGCGGCGGGGTTCGAATATGCCCTGACGCAGATTCGCTTCACCGCCGGTTACGGTGCCGAGTACCAGCATGAATCGGTCGTCTTCAGCCACGCGCTGCTCGCCGCCACCACCACATTGAAAGTCATCGCGGCGATCCTGCCCGGCCCCTGGCAACCCGCGCTCGCGGCCAAGCAACTGGCGACCATCGATCAACTGACCAACGGCCGCATCGCGGTGAACATCGTCAGTGGTTGGTTCAAGGGTGAATTCCAGGCCATCGGCGAACACTGGCTGGAGCATGACGAGCGCTATCGCCGCTCCGAAGAATTCATTCGCTCGCTCAAAGGCATCTGGAGCCAGGACAACTTCACCTTTCGCGGCGACTTTTACCGCTTCGACAATTACAGCCTCAAACCGAAACCACTGGGTCAGCCGGAAATCTTCCAGGGCGGCAGCTCCCGTGCAGCACGGGACATGGCGGCGCGAGTTTCGGACTGGTACTTCACCAACGGCAACACGCCGGAAGGCATCAAGGCGCAAGTCGACGATATCCGCAGCAAGGCCGCCGCGAACAATCACTCGGTGAAGGTCGGGGTCAACGCGTTCGTCATCGCCCGCGACACCGAAGAAGAAGCACGCGCAGTGCTGGCGCAGATCATCGATCAGGCTGATCCGGAAGCGGTGAATGCCTTTGGCGATGCGGCGAAACAGGCGGGCAGGGCATCACCGGAAGGCGAGGGTAATTGGGCCAAATCAACGTTCGAGGATCTGGTGCAGTACAACGACGGCTTCAAGACCAACCTGATCGGCACGCCGCGGCAAATTGCCGAGCGGATTGTGGCGTTGAAAGCGGTGGGCGTGGATTTGGTGCTGGCGGGGTTTCTGCACTTTCAGGAAGAGGTGGAGTACTTCGGCAAGCGGGTGCTGCCGTTGGTGCGGGAGCTGGAGGCCGAGGCCAACGTGAAACAAGCCGAAGTCGCCTGACCACCACAAAAACTTGTAGGAGCCGGCTTGCTGGCGATAGCGATTTCACAATCAACATCATCGTTGAATGTTATGACGCCATCGCCAGCAAGCCGGCTCCTACAAGGGGGATATGCGTTTACAAGCCCAGGTCGGACAAACTTGGATGATCATCCGGGCGACGCCCCAGCGGCCAGTGGAACTTGCGGTCGCTTTCCTTGATCGGCATGTCGTTGATGCAGGCGAACCGGTTGGCCATCAGGCCGTTCTCGTCGAACTCCCAGTTTTCGTTGCCGTAGGAACGGAACCAGTTGCCTGAGTCGTCGTGCCATTCATAGGCGTAGCGCACGGCGATGCGGTTGCCGGTGAACGCCCAGAGTTCCTTGATCAGTCGATAGTCCAGTTCCTTGGCCCATTTGCGCGTCAGGAAACCTTTGGCTTCTTCACGGTTGTAGGCGAATTCGGCGCGGTTGCGCCATTTGGTGTCCAGTGTGTAGGCCAGAGACACACGCTCTGCATCACGGGAGTTCCAGCCATCTTCGGCCAGGCGAACTTTTTCGATGGCCGATTCACGGGTAAACGGCGGCAATGGCGGACGAACTTCGGCGTTAGACATTTAAAGTCTCCCAATAAGATTAAAGTTCAAGCAAGTTGTCGGGCTTGTTTAAAGTGTTACAGGTCCAATAACTTTCGCGCCATGCATTGCGCATTATCGGCGGCACTGTGATCACCCATGACAAGCGCCACGGTAATGGCGCCATCGATCAGGATCAGCAGCTGTTTGGCCAGCGTCTCCGGGTCGGTTGCGCCATGTTCGGTGCAGAGCTCGCGCACGTAGTCGAGCAGCTTCTGTTTGTGTTCTTTGGCGACCAGCCGGACCGGGTCTTGCGGGTCGCCGGTTTCACCGCTGGTGTTGATGAAAGCGCAGCCACGGAAGCCTTCGGAGGCAAACCAGGCCTTGAGCACGGTAAACAGGTTGAGTAGCCGGTCGGCCGGGGTTTCGGCCTGGTCGACGGCACTTCTGTACCAGAGCATCCAGCGCACGTCGCGGCGTTGCAGGGCGGCGACGGTCAACTCCTCCTTGTTGGCGAAGTAGCGGTAGACGCTCTTTCTGGAGACGCCGGCGGTTTTCACCAGAAGATCCATGCCCGTGGCAGCGATGCCACTTTTGTAGATCAACTTTTCGGTGACATCCAGAATGATGTCGCGTGTGTCGTTGCTAGTGATTTCGTTCATGGGGCATACAGTAGAACGATCGTTCTCCTTGGTCAAATATTATTTTGTGGCGACCATGAAATCGCCTTCGCGGGCAAGCCTCGCTCCTACAGAGGTGTAGGAGCGAGGCTTGCCCGCGAAGGGGTCATTACAGACCGTAACAAGACCCAAACCCCTCCATGGTGTAAGCTCTCAACCTCTCCGGATTCGACCCATTGCGAGCCCTATGCCGTCGCTTTTCAAACGCTCTCTGCTGCCCAAACTGCGCAGTTTTCCGCTGACCGCCGATGCCGTCACCATCCTCTCTGGCGCTGCCGAATTCCGTCGTTGCCTGTTGGAAAAAATTGCCCAGGCGACCCGGCGCATCTATATCGTCGCGCTGTACCTGCAACAGGATGAAGCCGGCCAGGAAATTCTCGATGCCTTGCATGCTGCCAAACTGGCGCGTCCGGAACTGGACGTGGTGGTCGTCGTCGACTGGCTGCGCGCCCAGCGTGGCTTGATCGGTGCCGGCAAACAGCCGGGCAATTCGGCGTGGTATCAGGAAACCACCCGAACCCACGCCAGCGTGGTCCCGGTGTACGGTGTGCCAGTGCAGACCCGCGAGCTGTTCGGCGTGCTGCATTTGAAGGGCTTCGTGATCGATGACTGCGTGATCTACAGCGGTGCGAGCCTGAACAACGTTTATCTGCACAAATTCGACAAATACCGCTACGACCGTTATCACCTGCTGCACAACGGCGCCCTGGCCGATTCGATGCAGCACCTGGTTCAGCACGGCCTGGTCGCCTCGAAAGCGGTGCATCGCCTCGATTTGCCGAACCTGCCGACCACCCGCAGCCTGCGCCACGACATCGGCGACCTGCGCAGCCGCCTGAAACATGCGGCGTACGACACCACGACGGGCACCACGGTTAAAGACGGTTTGTCGGTCAGCCCATTGCTTGGGGTCGGCAAGAACAACCCGTTGAGCCGGGTAATCTGCGAGTTGATCGCCAGTGCCCAGCATCAACTGACGATCTGCACGCCGTACTTCAACCTGCCGTTGGCGGTGACCCGGGAGATCAACCGGGCATTGGCCCGCGGTGTGAAGATCGACATCGTGGTCGGCGACAAAACGGCCAACGACTTCTACATCCCGCCGAGCGAGCCGTTCAAGGTGATCTCGGCGTTGCCGTACCTCTACGAGATCAGCTTGCGGCGTTTCGCCAAGCGTCATCATCGCAGCGTCGACAGCGGCCAGTTGAACCTGCACCTGTGGAAGGACGGCGATAACACCTATCACCTGAAAGGCATGTGGGTCGATCAGCGTTACACCTTGCTGACCGGCAACAACCTCAATCCGCGCGCATTCCGTCTCGACCTGGAAAACGCGCTGCTGATTGATGACCCCAAAGGTGAATTGCTGGAGCCGCGTCGCAGTGAGCTGGCGGAGATTTTCCAGCACACCACGCGCATCGAGCGTTATCAGGACCTGCAAACCCTGCCGGATTACCCGGCGGGCGTGGCCAAGTTCCTCAAGCGTGTCAGTCGTGTGCGCATTGAACGCTTGCTCTATCGCATCCTATAAAGCCTGACACTGCCGGGGCCCTGGCCACAGGGCCACCAGCAGCAACAGCGCAGCCGCCACCAGATACGGCAAACGCGGTTCGATGCCGTAGATCAGCGTGGCGGTCAACGGCCCGATCACCACGCCGAACCCTTGGGCGGCGCCGATGGAACCTGCGGTCGCGCCTTGCTCCGAGGCCTCGACCGCATTGGCGGCAAGCGCGGCGAAGGACGGGAAAATCAGGCCCATGCCGCTCGCCGAGACAAAGAACCCCAGCCACAACCCCCACGCCGAATCGACCATGATGCTGCCGGAAAACCCCAGCGCAGCGACCATCGCGCCGACCCGGATCAGCCGTAGCGGCGGCCATTCCAGTCGACGCACAACCAGCTGCGAACAGATCAACGCGAAGCCGACCATGGTCAGGGCGATACCGGCCGTTTGCGCGGCGTCGGCCGGGCTCATGCCCAGTCGATCGATGGCGAAGAAGCCAACGGTGATCTGCGCGACAGAAACGCACAGCATCGCCACGAACGCGACCGCCATGGGCCGGCGCAACCGTGGATCGTTGAGGTGCACCTTGCGCGGTGCCTGACGCAAGTGCAGTTCCTGGGCCTTGAGTTTGTAACGCAGCACGAGGAATGCCATCAGCGGTAGAAACGCCATGGCGTAGAAGGGCAGGCTCAGGCTGTATCGGGACAGCAACGCCGCTATCGCCGGGCCGACCACCAGCCCGCAGGCGTTGGCAGCGCCCAGCGCGGCCATGGCTTTGGCGCGGTGTTGCGGCTCGACGTTGTCGGCAATCAACGCATTGCAACCCACCGGAATCGCCGCATAGAACACCCCGATCAGCCCGCGTCCGAGCATCAGCCCGATAAACGCCAGCGCCGCTGAAGGCAGGAATCGCAAAGACGTGTCGATGAACAGGCACAAGGCCCAATAGGCGAGGGTGAATCCCGCAGTGCCGAGCAACAGAATGCGCCGTCGTCCAAAGCGGTCGCTGGCCTGACCCCATGGACGCGCCAGCACCATCCAGATCACCCCGGACACCGTCACCGCCGCACCGGCCTGCCAGGTGGCCAGGCCCAACACCCGGGCGATGGGCCCGATCAAAGAAACGAACGCCATCATTGCCATGGTGCAGGCCATGTTGGCGACCATGAGCGGGCGCAGGTCGAAGGTTGAAGCGGACATGGGTGAGTCTTCCGTGAGCTTTTATTATTGGCGGGGGATGGTAGCAGGAGGGGAATGTGTAGGGGCTGAAAATGCCTTCGCGGGCAAGCCTCGCTCCTACAGAGGTATGCGATCCCCTGTAGGAGCGAGGCTTGCCCGCGAAGGGGCCCGCTCAAACGCTACAAAAAATCAATTCAACCCAAGTTTCCCACGCAACGTCGACAAATCCTCAGCCAACGTATTCACCGGCCCGACCAGCGCCTTGCGGTCGCTGTCCTTCACTTTGTCATAGGTCTCAAAACCGCCATCCCTGGTTTTGTACTTCGCCAGCGTCTTGTTCACCGTGGCAAAGTTTTTGTCGACCTTGGCAATGAACGCCGCGTCCTGCTTCTCGATCTGCGGACGGAACAGGTCGACGATTTTCTTCGCGCCGTCGATATTGCCCTGGAAGTCATACAGGTCGGTGTGGCTGTAACGATCCTCTTCGCCGGAGATCTTGGTGGCGGCGACTTCTTCCAGCAGCGCCGCCGCGCCGCCCACCACTTTTTCAGGCGGGAAGGTCAGGCCGGCCACGCGGGTTTGCAGGTCCTTGACGTCTTTGTTCAAGCCATCGGCCAGTTCGCCCAGGCCCTTGGTGCTCTTCTCGGAAAACAGCGAGTATTCGATGCGGTGGAAACCGGTGAAGTCTTCGGCTTTCACGCCTTTTTCGTGGTCGTCGACACGGGAGTCGATGGAGGCGTCGAGGTCACTGAACAGCTCGGCAATCGGCTCGATCGATTCGTAGTAAACCCGGGTCGGCGCGTAGAGTTTTTGCGCGGTGGCCAGATCACCTTTCTTCACCGCATCGGTGAATTTCTGAGTGTGGCTGGCCAGTTCGTCCAGTTGCTCGGTGACGTAGATTTTGTAATCCGAAATCGGCCCCACCAGTTCCAGCGGCGCCGTCGCCGCGAAAGCCGAAAACGGGGTGTTGAGCAAACCAAGGGTCAGCAATAACGCGAGTGGCGACTTTTTCATGGGACGGTTCCGTGTTGGGGGTTGGTTAGGCGGTGGCTTTTGTTTGTGTGGCGTTGAGCAGCGAGCGACCGATGAAATCCTGGTCGCCCGTCACACCCGGCAGGGTGAAGAAGTACCCGCCGCCGACCGGCTTGAGGTACTCCTCGAGCGGCTCGCCGTTGAGCCGGGTTTGCACGGTGATGAAGCCTTTTTCCAGGTCGGCCTGATAGCAGATGAACAGCAACCCCATGTCCAGCTGACCGTTCTTGTTCACGCCGTTGGAGTAGTTGAACGGCCGGCGCAGGATCAGGTTGGCCTGGCTCGCGGCAGTGCGCGGGTTGGCCAGGCGAATGTGCGCGTCGAGCTTGGTCAGCTTGCCTTCCGGGTCCTTGGCGTAGTCCGGCACCTCGGTTTCGTGGGCACCGCCCATGGGGGCGCCGGTGCTTTTGACCCGGCCGAGAATGCTTTCCTGCTCCTGCAACGGCGTGCGGTCCCAGCGTTCGACGAAGTTGCGGATGATCCGCACCGCTTGATAGCTGCCATTGACGGCCCACGCCGGTTCGTCGCTGCCGGGCTGGACCCAGACGATGCGATCCATGGCCTTGGCGTCGTTGGAATCGGGGTTGGCCGAGCCGTCGCGAAAACCCAGAAAGTTACGCGCACTCTGCGCCGGCACACCGGGTTTCGCCGGTGCCTGGGGCGGCACGCTGCCTTCCTGTTTCCAGCGCACCAGCAGCAAGTCCGGCAGGTTTTTCACGATGTCGCGCAGGGCGTGGATGTTGGTGTCGGTGGTGTTGGAGCAGAACTGCAGACTCAGGTCGCCGTGGCAGCAATCGGCTTCCAGCGCATCGTTGGGGAAACCGACCATGCGACTCAGCCGTTTCGGTTTGGCGTGGACCAGGCCGAAGCGTTCGTCGAATAACGATTCACCCACCGAGACGGTGATGGTCAGGTTGTCCGGCGTGACCACCGGGCCAAGAATCCCTGAATCCACCGGCGGCAGTTTCGGATCGACCTGCGCCACCGGGCCGCCCTTCATCAGGAACGCGATGCGCTCATTAAGCGTGCGGAACAGCCGTTCGAGGTCTTCGCGGTCACTGGCCAACACATCAAACGACACCAACATGCCCGACGCCGGGCGCGGCGTGACGATGCCGCTTTGGTGCTGGCCGTGGAAGTCGTGGTGGTCTTCGGTCCTGTCGCTGCTCGGTGCTTCGGTGACTTGCGCGGGGCTGGCGGCCATGGCCGGGCAGCTCAATGCCGAACCGGCCAACGCGACACCGGCGGCACCCATGCCCATCAAAACCCGGCGACGCTGGAGGTTGAATTGCTCTGAATCGTTCATCTGAATGTCGTCTTCTGCTACAGGCCGGAAAGGCCAAGGGCGGGATCGATTCCATCGAGTGCATCGGCCAGTGCCTTGGCCTTGTCGGCGATCTGTTTGCGTTGCGCGGCGCCGACCGTGTCATAGCTCGCATAGCCGTCCTTGACCTTGAAACCGTTGAGTTCGGAATCAAGGCTGGCGACAGTGCTGTCGAGGGCCGGCAGCAGTTCGGCGGCGGACTTGGTCAGCAACGGGCGCAACAGGTCGACGACTTTGCGGGCAGCTTCGAGGTTGCCGGCGAAACCGTACAAGTCGGTGTGGCTGTAGCGTTCTTCTTCACCGCTGCTGGCGCGCACATCTCCGAGGTTATTGAGGTTGCGCACCACGATGCTGACCAGTTGTTCCGGGGGCAGCGATTGCGCGAGCAGTTGTTGCTTGAGCGTGGTGACGTCGGTCAGCAGCTGTTGGGCTACCGGTGTCAGGCCGTCGAGGTTGCGTTGCTGGAACAGCGCATATTCCAGGCGATGGAAACCCACGAAGCCGGGGTCCTGCTCACGCTTTTCAAAGTAATCGGCACGGGCGTTGATGGTGTTGTCCAGTTCCGCCAGGCGTTGTGTGGCCGGGGCAATGCGTTGATAGGCACTGCGCGCCGGGACGTACAAGGCTTGCGCCTGACTCAGGTCACCGGCTTCGATGGCTTGTTCAAGCGCGGTGACGGCTTTGATCAACGCGGTGCTCTGGCTGCTCAGGTAAACGCGGAATTCCGACAACGGCCCGACGAAAGCCACCATCGACGGCTTGGCTTTGGCCGCGGCATCGGACGCCGCGGTTGGTGTCACGTGCAGCGTGCCACGCGGGTTGCTCAGCAGGCCGCAGGTGATCGCGTAATCGCCGGGCAACAGGTTGGCGTTGATCACCTGACTCAGGCCGGGCGCGATGTTTTCCCGTTCTTCGACCACCAGCACGCCGTCAAGGATTTCCCATTCAACGGCGCGATCCGAGCGGTTGACGATGCGGAAACTGGCGCGACCGGCCGGCACCGTCAACGCATTCGGCTCGCAGCTGTGGGGGTGAATGGTCACCAGCACTTCGTCATGGTTGGCCTGGCGTTTGGCCGCGGCCATTTTCGAGGCGTAGTAGAACAGGCCGCCGGCGGCGATCATCACGATCACCGAACCGGCCACCGCCCAGCGCAAGGCGCGGGGAGGGGAGGCCTGGGGAGGGGCTTGATTTGACATGGGTGCCCTTACTGACTGGAAAAAATGCATTGGCGCACGCCCCTGTAGGAGCGAGCCTGCTCGCGAAAAAGCCACAGGCGCCGCTGGGCATCTGGTTTCACGCGTTATCGTTAACGACCATCGCGAGCGGGCTCGCTCCTACAGAGGACAGGTGGCGCCGGGAGAAAAAACATCACCAGCGCCACCAGCAGGTAAATCAGATAAGCGCCGAGGGTGCTGACGGTGGGCGCGTCCTGATAGCCGAACATCCCGGCCAGCACCGAGCCCAGCGGGCCGTCCATTGGCAGCGTCGCGCTGAAGTCGAACAACACGGTTTGCAGCTGATTCCACACCCCGGCCTCATGTAGCGCCTGCACCGAGTTGGCGAGAATGCCGGCCGCGACCACGAGGATGAACAGCCCGGTCCAGCGAAAGAACGCGCCGAGGTTCAGGCGCATGCTGCCGGTGTAAATGAGGAAACCAACGATGATCGCCAGAATCAGGCCGAGCAGGGCGCCAATCGGGGCCGCCGGGCCTTCGCTTTGCTGGAACACCGCGAGCAGGAAAAACACCGTTTCCAGGCCTTCCCGGGCGACGGCGAAAAACACCATGGCAATCAGCGCCGTGACCTGATGTTTAGAGCCAGCCAACGCCTGATCGAGGGAGACGTGCAGCGAATGCTTGATCGAACGCGCCACCTTGCGCATCCAGAACACCATGGAACTGAGGATGCCGACCGCCACCAGGCCGACCACACCTTCAAACAGTTCCTGTTGTTTCTGCGGGAACTCAGCGCTGACCAGTTCCAGACCACCGCCCACCAGCAGGGCCAGCGCGGCGGCGAGAAACACGCCGATCCACACGGCCGGCATCCACTGGCCACGACCGGTTTGCTTGAGGTAGCTGGCGATGATGCCGACGATCAATGCGGCCTCGATGCCTTCGCGCAGCATGATCAGAAAAGGAACAAGCATTCAGCACCGTCGTGGAATTAGATAGGGTGCTAATTTGTAACATAATGACACTCATTCCCAAATGCCAATAGTTGACATTTACCTGAACCTAACCTGAACAACCCTCAACATCGCCCATATCCCCTGTGGGAGCGGGCTTGCTCGCGAAGAGGCAATGTCAGTCACTATGGATGTTGAATGACACACTGCTTTCGCGAGCAAGCTTCGCTCCTACGGAACTGTGTCGCTGTGCGCTACTATGCCCTCCACTCAAACAACAGGGCACACCCCGCGCAATGTCGGAAAAAGACACCATTTCCATTCAACTGGTGCGTGAAGCGCTGTTGCAAAGTTGCGCCCCTGGCGCGGCCACCGATGAGGTGTTGAGCAAGGTCGGTATCGATCCGGCGCTGCTGGAGTCCGCCGTTGCCCGCGTCCCGGCCACGGCCTATGCGCGTTTGTGGCGGTTGCTGGCCCGGCGTGGCGACGATGAGTTTTTTGGCATGGACCCGCGCAAGCTCAAATCCGGCAGCCTGGAGTTTCTGTGCCGCTGCTCAATGGTCCAGCCGAGCCTGGCCGCCGGTATGACTTCGGGGCTGGGGTTTCTGTCGTTGATGCTCGAACACCTGCCCGCGCAGCTGGTTCGTCAGCAAAGTCTCGCGGAAATCGTCTTGCTGGAAGACGACCAGGACCCTCGCCGCGCGTTCACCTATTTCACCTACTGGATGATCGTTCACGGCGTTGCGTGTTGGCTGGCCGGGCGGCGGATTCCGATTCTGGCCATCGAGTTGCGCTGCCCGGAACCGGATTTCTGTGATGACTATCAGGTGATGTTTTCCGAGAACCTGCGTTTCGACCGGCCACGCACCCGAATGATTTTTTCGGCCGATTGCCTGGACCTGCCGATCAAGCGCAGCGCGGAAGAACTCAAGCGCTTCCTGGCCCATGCGCCGGCCAATATTCTGGTCAAGTACCGCGACCCGGAGAGTCTGGCGAGTCGGATCAAGCACGATTTGCGGCAATTGCCCGCCGAGCAGTGGCCGGAAACCGAACCTCTGGCACAGCAACTGTGCATGTCGGCCTCGACCTTGCGGCGGCGGCTGGCGGAGGAGGGGCAGACCTATCAAGGCCTCAAGGACAGCGTGCGCAAGGAACTGGCCATTGTCTGGCTGGCGGAGCCAAGTATCAGCTTCGCCGAAATCGCCACGCGACTGGGGTTTGCCGATGCGAGCTCGTTCTACAAGGCGTTTCGCAAATGGTCGGGGTCGAATCCGGGGCATTATCGGAGTTTGATTCTGACCGAAGCGAGCTGATCCGGGTTTTGTGGTGATTGGGCGGGCCTCTTCGCGGGCAAGCCTCGCTCCTACAGAGAAATGCGATCCCCTGTAGGAGCGAGGCTTGCCCGCGAAGGCGTCAAACCCGGCGCCACATCTGTTGGATCTTGGCCAAACCAGTCAGACAACTTGATAGCTTTGACCATTGCCCCACCCCCCGCGCAGAGCGAGTATTTCGCTGTTGGTTACGCTTCCCCCAACCTAATAAAAATACCGAGGGATTCTGGCAATGCGCGATTACTTGTCTGCCACGTCACAGTTCAATTATCAGCACACCGTCGACGCCGCACTTGCGGGTAACCTGACGGCCCTCAATGCCTGTGTCGAGTGTTGCGACCGGCATGCGTTACCAGGTCGCATCGCGCTGTTCTGGGAAGGCCGGGACGGCACCAGTGCGACGTACACCTTCAGCGACTTGCAGG
The DNA here is from genome assembly GCF_014852325.1 of Pseudomonas sp. PDM01. Lineage (NCBI taxonomy): Bacteria > Pseudomonadati > Pseudomonadota > Gammaproteobacteria > Pseudomonadales > Pseudomonadaceae > Pseudomonas > Pseudomonas sp. PDM01. The sequence goes on along the minus strand of NZ_JACVBK010000001.1, from coordinate 803,029 downwards.
ACAAGGCTGCACGTTTCGCCAATTTCCTGCTGGCGCAGGGCGTAAAGAAAGGCGACAAGGTCGCCGGCCTGCTGCCGCGCAATATCGAATTGTTGATCACCGTGTTCGCCACCTGGCGCATCGGCGCGGTGTATCAGCCGCTGTTCACCGCGTTCGGCCCCAAGGCCATCGAGCATCGCTTGAGCAGCTCCGGCGCCAAAGTGGTGGTGACCGACGCGGTCAATCGCTCGAAACTCGCTGAAGTCGCCGACTGCCCGACCATCGTCACCGTCGGTGGTGCAAAAGGCCAAGGCATCGTCCGTGGCGATTTCAGTTTCTGGGCCGAACTGGCCAACTATTCCGCTGACTGCGAACCGGTGCTACTGACCGGCGAAGACCCGTTCCTGCTGATGTTCACCTCTGGCACCACCGGCCCGTCGAAAGCGCTGTCGGTGCCGCTCAAGGCAATCGTCGCGTTCGAGAGTTACACCCGCGACGCCGTGGACCTGCGCCCTGAAGACGCGTTCTGGAACGTCGCCGATCCGGGTTGGGCCTACGGCATCTATTTCGGCGTCACCGGGCCAATGGCGATGGGGCATCCGATCACCTTTTACGATGGCCCGTTCACCCTCGAAAGCACCTGCCGGGTGATCAACAAGTACGGGATCACCAACCTCACCGGTTCACCGACCGCCTATCGTCTGCTGATCGCCGGTGGCGATGAGTTCGCCAAGTCGATCAAAGGCAAGCTGCGCATCGTCAGCAGCGCCGGCGAGCCGTTGAACCCGGAAGTGATCCGCTGGTTTGCCGACAACCTCGGCGTGGTGATTCACGACCATTATGGCCAGACCGAATTGGGCATGGTCCTGTGCAACCACCACGGCCTCGATCATCCGATCCACATGGGCGCCGCCGGTTTTGCTTCGCCGGGCCACCGTATCGTGGTGCTGGACGAGGAGTACAAGGAACTGGGTGTCGGCCAACCCGGCATCCTCGCCATCGACCGCACTCAGTCGCCAATGTGCTGGTTCAACGGCTACGAAGGCGCACCGACCAAAGCCTTCGTCGGCAACTATTACCTGAGCGGCGACACCGTCGAGTGGAACCCGGACGGCAGCATCAGTTTCGTCGGCCGCAGTGACGACGTGATCACCACTTCCGGCTATCGCGTCGGCCCGTTCGATGTGGAAAGCGCATTGATCGAACACCCGGCCGTCGTCGAAGCCGCGGTGGTGGGCAAGCCCGATCCGGAACGCACCGAACTGGTCAAAGCTTTCGTCGTGCTCAGCGCGCAATACCGCGCCGCGCCGGAGTTGGCCGAAGAACTGCGCCAACATGTACGCAAACGTCTGGCCGCGCACTCTTACCCGCGTGAAATCGAATTTGTCAGCGAGTTGCCGAAAACCCCAAGCGGCAAATTGCAGCGCTTTATCTTGCGCAACCAGGAAATCGCCAAGGCTCAAGAGGCCGCAGCGAAGAACGTTTCAGCTTGAATCCAAGGAAACAATGATGCAGATCGAAAACAAGGTTTTTCTCGTCACCGGCGGTGCCTCCGGGCTCGGCGCGGCCACGGCTGAAATGCTGGTCGCGGCCGGCGCCAAAGTGATGCTGGTGGACATGAACGCCGAAGCGGTCGCGGCCCAGGCTGAACGTCTCGGCGCGCAAAGCGTGGTCGCGGACATCAGCAATGAAGCGGCGGCGGAAGCGGCAGTGCAGGCCACGGTCAAAGCCTTCGGTGGCCTGAACGGTCTGGTCAACTGCGCCGGCATCGTGCGTGGCGAGAAGATCCTCGGCAAAAACGGTCCGCATGCACTGGCCAGTTTCAGCCAGGTGATCAACGTCAACCTGATCGGCAGCTTCAACATGCTGCGTCTGGCGTCGGCGGCCATCGCCGAAACCGAGCCGGATGCTGATGGCGAGCGCGGTGTGATCATCAACACCGCTTCCGCCGCAGCCTATGACGGCCAGATCGGCCAGGCGGCCTATGCGGCATCGAAAGGCGCGATTGTCAGCCTGACCTTGCCGGCGGCTCGTGAACTGGCGCGCTTCGGTATCCGTGTGATGACCATCGCCCCAGGGATTTTCGAGACGCCGATGATGGCCGGCATGACCCCGGAAGTCCGCGATTCCCTTGCCGCTGGGGTGCCGTTTCCACCACGTTTGGGCAAACCGGCCGAGTACGCGCAGCTGGTCAGGCATATCATTGATAACAGCATGCTCAATGGCGAGGTGATCCGTCTCGACGGTGCCTTGCGCATGGCCGCCAAGTAAGGAGGATTTGTCATGACCCTTTCCCACGATCCAATCGTTATCGTCAGCGCCGTCCGTACCCCGATGGGCGGTTTCCAGGGCGAACTGAAAAGCCTGACTGCACCGCAATTGGGTGCCGCCGCGATTCGCGCCGCCGTCGAACGCGCCGGTGTGGCGCCGGACGCGGTTGAAGAAGTGCTGTTTGGCTGCGTGCTGCCCGCCGGCCTCGGCCAGGCCCCGGCGCGCCAGGCTGCACTGGGCGCCGGGCTGGATAAATCGACCCGTTGCACCACCCTGAACAAGATGTGCGGTTCCGGTATGGAAGCGGCCATCCTGGCCCATGACATGCTGCTCGCCGGCAGTGCCGATGTGGTGGTGGCGGGTGGCATGGAAAGCATGTCCAACGCGCCATACCTGCTGGACCGCGCCCGCAGCGGTTATCGCATGGGCCATGGCCGTGTGCTCGATTCCATGTTCCTCGACGGCCTGGAAGACGCCTACGACAAGGGCCGCCTGATGGGCACTTTCGCCGAAGATTGCGCTGAAACCAACGGCTTCAGCCGCGAAGCGCAGGATGCGTTTGCCATCGCTTCGACCACCCGCGCACAGCAGGCGATCAAGGACGGCAGCTTCAAGGACGAGATCGTGCCGCTGACCGTGACCGTCGGCAAAGAGCAAGTCGTCATTAGTAACGACGAGCAGCCACCAAAAGCCAAACTGGACAAGATTGCCTCGCTGAAACCGGCCTTCCGCGAAGGCGGCACGGTGACGGCGGCCAACTCCAGTTCGATTTCCGACGGTGCGGCGGCGCTGGTGCTGATGCGCCGTTCCGAAGCGGACAAGCGCGGCCTGAAACCGCTGGCGGTGATCCATGGCCACGCGGCATTCGCCGACACGCCGGGCCTGTTCCCGGTGGCACCGATCGGCGCAATCAAGCGGCTGATGAAGAAAACCGGCTGGTCGCTGAATGACGTGGACCTGGTGGAAGTCAATGAAGCCTTCGCGGTGGTCGGCATGGCTGCGATGACCCATCTGGAAATCCCCCACGAGAAACTCAACGTGCACGGCGGCGCTTGCGCCTTGGGCCACCCGATCGGTGCGTCCGGCGCGCGGATCCTCGTGACCTTGCTCTCGGCCCTGCGCCAGAAAGGCCTGAAACGCGGCGTTGCGGCGATCTGCATCGGCGGCGGCGAAGCCACGGCGATGGCCGTGGAATGCCTGTACTAGGCCAACCTACCCCCTGTGGGAGCCAGCCTGCTGGCGATGCGGTATGTCATAAAAGCAGACAGTGACTGACACGACGCCATCGCCAGCAGGCTGGCTCCCACAGAGTTCTGTGTCGTACCCCGGATTTTAAGGATTTGCCATGATTCCCAATGACGAACAACTGCAGATCAGCGAAGCGGCCCGGCAGTTTGCCCAGGAACGGCTGAAACCGTTCGCCGCCGAATGGGACCGTGAGCACCGTTTTCCCAAGGAAGCCATCGGCGAAATGGCTGAACTGGGCTTCTTCGGCATGCTGGTGCCCGAACAGTGGGGCGGGTGCGACACCGGTTACCTGGCCTACGCCATGGCCCTGGAAGAAATCGCCGCCGGCGACGGCGCCTGCTCGACCATCATGAGCGTGCACAACTCGGTCGGCTGTGTGCCGATCCTCAACTACGGCAACGACGACCAGAAAGAACGCTTTCTCAAACCGTTGGCCAGCGGTGCAATGCTTGGCGCTTTCGCCCTGACCGAACCGCAGGCCGGCTCCGATGCCAGCGGCCTGAAAACCCGTGCGCGCCTGGAAGGCGATCATTACGTCCTGAACGGTTGCAAACAGTTCATCACCTCCGGGCAGAACGCCGGCGTGGTGATCGTGTTTGCAGTGACGGACCCGAGCGCCGGCAAACGCGGGATCACCGCACTGATCGTGCCGACCGACTCACCGGGCTACAAAGTCGCCCGCGTCGAAGACAAACTCGGCCAGCATGCGTCCGACACCTGCCAGATTCTGTTCGAAGACGTCAAAGTGCCGGTGGCCAACCGCTTGGGCGAGGAGGGTGAAGGCTATCGAATTGCCCTGGCCAACCTCGAAGGCGGTCGCGTCGGCATCGCTTCGCAATCGGTGGGCATGGCCCGAGCCGCGTTTGAAGCGGCGCGGGATTACGCCCGTGAGCGCGAGAGCTTCGGCAAACCGATCATCGAGCATCAGGCCGTTGCGTTCCGCCTCGCGGACATGGCGACCCAGATCGCCGTCGCCCGGCAAATGGTGCATTACGCCGCCGCGCTGCGTGACAGCGGCAAACCGGCGTTGGTCGAAGCGTCCATGGCCAAACTGTTCGCCTCGGAAATGGCCGAAAAGGTCTGCTCTGCTGCATTGCAAACCCTCGGCGGTTACGGTTACCTGAACGACTTCCCGCTGGAGCGGATCTACCGCGACGTGCGGGTATGCCAGATCTACGAAGGCACCAGCGATATTCAGCGCATGGTCATTTCGCGCAGTCTTTAAGAAGGAGTCCATTGTGAGTTACGAAACGATTTTGCTGGAAACCCACGGCCGTGTCGGCCTGATCACCCTGAACCGTCCGCAGGCGCTGAACGCGTTGAACGCGCAGATCGTCAGCGAACTGAACCACGCCCTCGATGGCCTGGAAGCCGATTCGAACATCGGTTGCATCGTGCTGACCGGCTCGAAAAAAGCCTTCGCCGCCGGTGCCGACATCAAGGAAATGGCCGAGCTGACCTACCCGCAGATCTACCTCGACGATCTGTTCAGCGACAGCGACCGCGTGGCCAACCGCCGCAAGCCGATCATCGCTGCTGTGAACGGTTTTGCCCTGGGCGGTGGTTGTGAACTGGCGTTGATGTGCGACTTCATCCTGGCCGGGGACAACGCGAAGTTCGGCCAACCGGAAATCAACCTCGGCGTGTTGCCGGGCATGGGCGGCACCCAGCGCCTGACTCGCGCGGTCGGTAAAGCCAAGGCGATGGAAATGTGCCTGAGCGGGCGTTTGATCGATGCGGTTGAAGCGGAGCGTTGCGGGATCGTGGCGCGGATCGTTCCGGCGGATGAATTGCTGGAAGAAGCGCTGAAAGTCGCCGCGTTGATCGCCAAGAAATCGTTGCCGATTGCGATGATGGTCAAGGAAAGCGTCAACCGCGCCTTCGAAGTGAGCCTGTCGGAAGGCGTGCGCTTTGAGCGTCGGGTGTTCCATGCGGCGTTTGCGACGCAGGATCAGAAGGAAGGGATGGCGGCGTTTATTGCCAAGCGTGAGGCGGAGTTCGTCGGTAAGTGATGTAGCGTTCTCACGGACGTCTTCGCGGGCAAGCCTCGCTCCTACAGGTTGTGTGTTGTTCATGCGAACGCCGATAACCTGTAGGAGCGAGGCTTGCCCGCGAAGCTTTTTCCAGCACCCATGAAATGCATTGAAAGAATTCAGCGAAGCAGGGCCATCACTCCGCCCGTATCTGATCCCATGTACCTCGACTATGGTGAATTTGCCCGGACGCTAACCGAGGCTTCAGGACGAAGCCGTCGTTTCAGGCTCAATCACTTTATTCGAGGTTTACATGAGCATTTGTCATTTTGTGCACGCCCAGTGCGGTACGCCGGTATCGCACGTTCCCCAAGGTTATGTTCTGGCCAACGAGCCCATGAAAGACGACATCGTCTATTGGCCACAAAACCCCAACACAGCCTTGTTGGTGACCCGACGAACCGTTGTGATCGAGGAAGACGGCACGACATCGGTGTTCTTCGCGGTGCAGGAAATGCCGTCCAGCGAACCCGATTTGAGCGTGGCAATTCAGACCGTACGCGCCACAACGTCGGTGGTTTAAACCAATAACGCCTTCGCGGGCAAGCCTCGCTCCTACAGGTTATCGGTGTTCGCATGAACAACACACAACCTGTAGGAGCGAGGCTTGCCCGCGAAGCTTTTTAAGGTTCACACCAGATAATTCTTCAACTCTCGGGCAATCACCATCCGCTGAATCTCGCTCGACCCTTCATAAATCTGCGTGATCCGCGCATCCCGGTAGTAACGCTCCACCGGGTAATCCTCCAGATACCCGTACCCGCCATGGATCTGCATCGCTGACGAGCAGACCTTCTCAGCCATTTCCGAGGCAAACAGCTTGGCCTGCGAAGCCTCCGACAGACACGGCTTGCCGGCACTGCGCAACCGCGCGGCGTGCAGGATCATCAACCGTGCAGCGTTGAGTTGCATGTGCATGTCGGCCAGCATATTGGCGATGCTCTGGTGCTCGATGATCGGCTTGGCGAACTGCACGCGATCACGGGAGTAGGCCAGCGCCGCTTCGAAAGCGGCACGCGCGATACCCAAGGCCTGCGCGGCGATGCCGATGCGTCCGCCTTCGAGGTTGGAGAGGGCGATGGCCAGGCCTTTACCGCGCTCACCCAACAGATTGGCTTCGGGGATGGTGCAGTTGCTCAGGGTGACTGCGCAGGTATCGGAGGCGCGAATGCCCATCTTGTGTTCGGTGCGATCAACGATGAAACCGGCGGTATCGGTCGGCACCAGAAACGCCGAGATACCACGCTTGCCCAGGTCCGGATCGGTCACGGCAAACACAATCGCCAGTTTCGCCCGTTTACCGTTGCTGACGAATTGCTTGGCGCCGTTGATCACCCACTGGCCGTCGCGCAGTTCGGCGCGGGTACGCAGGTTATGCGCCTCGGAACCGGCTTGCGGCTCGGTCAGGCAGAAGCAGCCGATGGCCTTGCCGCTAGCCAGATCCGGCAACCAGGTCTGTTTCTGTTCGTCGGTGCCGTAGTTCATGACCGGCCCGCAACCCACGGAATTGTGGATGCTCATCAGTGCGCCCGTGGCGCCGTCGCCAGCGGAAATCTCTTCCACCGCCAGGGCGTAGGCGACGTAATCGACATAAGTGCCGCCCCATTCCTCGGGCACCACCATGCCAAGCAGCCCCAGTTCGCCCATCTTCGCTACCAGACCGTCGTCGATCCAGCCGGCCTTTTCCCAGGCTTGCGCGTGGGGCGCGATTTCGCCACGGGCAAAGTCCCGGGCCATGTCGCGGATCATGACTTGCTCTTCGCTCAATTCGATATCGTGCATGGCTCAGCTCCCGCTCCGGTCAAACCCTGTGAAAAAACTCGCGACGTGTGCGGCGTCCAGCGCCTGCAAGGTCGGCGGGTTCCAGCGCGGGGTCTTGTCTTTGTCGATCAGCAAGGCGCGCACGCCTTCGATCAGGTCGCCGCGCTCGAACCACTGACGGTCCAGGTGCAGCTCCAGGGCAAAACAGTCTTCCAGACTCAGGTGCCGACCGCGCCGCAGCATTTCCAGGGTCACGCCCATGGCCAGCGGTGAACGGCTTTGCAGCAGGTCGGCGGTGGTGGTCGCCCATTCATGGCTGTCGGCAACCGTGACGTTGCGCAGTTGTTCAACAATACCCGGCACATCGGGCAGGGCGAAGAAGTGATCGATAGCCGGGCGCAGCGCTTCCAATGGCGCGTCCGGCAGTTGCTGCACGGCGAGTCGGGCCAGCAGGCCTTGCAGGTCCTTGAGCGGCGTGTCGTGCCATTCCAGCTGATCGAGCTTTTCGTCCAGCGTGGCCAGTTTGCTGCTGTCCAGATACCAGTCAGCCAGGCCGCAATAGAGCGCATCCGCCGCACGGATCTGCACGCCGCTGACGCCCAGGTAGATCCCCAGTTCACCGGGGATGCGCGGCAGGAAGTAGCTGCCACCGACGTCCGGGAAATAACCGATGGCCACTTCCGGCATCGCCAGGCGGCTTTTCTCGGTGACCACGCGTAGATCGGCGCCTTGCACCAGACCCATGCCGCCACCCAGGACGAAGCCGTCCATCAGGGCGAGAACCGGTTTGCGGTAATGGTGAATCGCGAGGTCGAGGGCGTATTCCTCGACGAAGAAATCTTCGTGCAGGGTGTCGCCGTTTTTGAAGCTGTCATACAGCGAGCGGATGTCGCCGCCGGCACAAAAGGCTTTTTCGCCGGCACCGCGCAAGACCACCGCGTGAATGTTCGAATCCTGCGCCCAGGCGTCGAGCTGACGCTGCAGATTGCGCACCATGTCGAGGGTAATGGCGTTGAGGCCGGCGGGGCGGTTGAGGGTCAGGTGACCGATATGGTTGCGAACCTCGGCCAGCACGTCGTTTTGCGTGGCATCCATGGACGAAGTCCACTTCGATGAAACCTGAGCAGTCATCACTAACTCCCTGCTTTTATTGTTCTTTATAGAGAAGCTCGCGCGCGAGCGATGCTGGATCGTAACAGTGCAAATTTGCCTAGTACAACCCGGATATGTGCAGGTCTCGTGTGCATTTTTGTAATAGCGCTGAAGAACTTCCCTCTCAAGACCACCGCGGGCCGCGCTCACGACCGAATCGGCTGTGAAAACAGCCTTATCAGCGCAATCGGGGCGTCTGGAACGGCCCTTACGACACCTGCAACAGGTTATCTGTTGGCATTCTGGCCGTGCTTTTGAAGCCGTCTGTGCCGAGGGTTTCAGGCTGGAGGCCGCAACGTGCGGCCCCTCGAACAAAACAATAAGAACGCTGTTGCGGCTCGCGCCGCACCGACTCTCTGTTCCTGCCCATAAAGGCGGTCCGGTTCGCCAGGCCGCGATAACTCCAAACAAATCGGGACTCAAGAAGATGAATATCAAATGGCTGACTTTGCCGACACTCGCGCTGCTGTGCTGCACCACCGGCGCCCATGCCAAGGAATGGAAAGAGCTGCGATTCGGCGTCAACCCAAGCTACCCGCCTTTTGAGTCAACCACCGCCGATGGCGGCGTGCAGGGCTTTGGCGTGGACCTGGGCAACGCGATCTGTGCCGAGCTGAAACTGACTTGCGTGTGGGTCAGCAATGATTTCGACGGGCTGATTCCAGCCCTCAAGGCCGGCAAGTTCGACGCCATCGAATCGTCGATGACCGTGACCGAGCCGCGCAAAAAGCAGATCGACTTCACCGACCGTCTGTACGCCGGGCCGACCGCCATCGTCACCCGCAAGGACTCCGGGCTGCTGCCCACCGCCGAGTCGCTGCGGGGCAAGACCATCGGTTACATGCAGGGCACGATTCAGGAAACCTACGCCAAGGCCAAACTGGGGCCGGGCGGCGTGAAGCTGCGCGCTTATCAGAATCAGGATCAGGTGTACGCCGACCTGGTTTATGGCCGTCTCGATGCGTCGATCCAGGACAAGCTGCAAGCGCAGATGAGCTTCCTCACATCGCCACAAGGGGCTGACTTCCAGAACAGCGAAGGCATCAGTGACCCGTTGGTGCCGTCGGAAATCGCCATCGGCGTGCGCAAGGACAACGAAGAACTCAAAGGCATGCTCAATGCCGCCATCAAGGCCCTGCACGACAAGGGCATCTACGCACAGATCCAGCAGAAGCATTTCGGCGATCTGGACCTCTACAACAACTGATCCTCGCGCCCCAAGACACTGTGCCGTGAACCGGCACAGTGTTTCACCGTGGGCGCCTCAAGACAGGTGACTGGCGTGAATTCCTTCCTGAATCTGATCGGGCTCGATGTTTCGGCCCTGCAAGGCTATGGCCCATTGTTGCTGCACGGCACCTGGGTCACGCTGAAACTGTCGGCGCTCTCGCTGCTGGTGAGCATGGCGTTGGGGCTGCTCGGCGCGGCGGCAAAGCTGTCGCCGCTGAAGCTGTTGAACCTGCCGGCAACCTTCTACACCACCTTGATTCGCGGTGTGCCGGACCTGGTGCTGATGCTGCTGATTTTCTACAGCCTGCAAGGCTGGCTGAGCAGCCTGACCGAAGCGATGGGCTGGCCGTACATGGAAATCGACCCGTTCGTGGCCGGGATTATCACCCTCGGGTTTATCTATGGCGCGTATTTCACCGAGACCTTTCGCGGCGCGATCCTCAGCGTGCCGCGTGGACAGCAGGAAGCCGCGGCGTGTTTCGGTTTGAACCGCTGGCAGCGGTTTCGCTTCGTGGTGTTTCCGCAAATGATGCGATTTGCCTTGCCGAGCCTGGGCAACAACTGGCTGGTGTTGCTCAAGGCCACGGCGCTGGTGTCGATCATCGGCCTGTCGGACCTGGTAAAGGTCGCGCAGGAGGCCGGTAAAAGCACCTTCAACATGCTCGATTTCCTGCTGATGGCGGCGGCGCTTTATCTGCTGATCACCAGCGCGTCGAACTACGCCTTGCGTGTGTTGGAGCGACGTTACAACCAGGGCGTACGGGGGATGGCGCGATGATCGAGTTGATTGCGGAATACTGGAAACCCTTTCTGTTCAGCGACGGCGAGACCCTCACTGGCCTGGCGATGACCCTGTGGTTGCTGGTGGCGAGCATCGCGATGGGCTTTGTCCTGTCGTTGCCGTTGGCGATCCTGCGCACCTCGCGCTGGGGCTTGCTGCGCTGGCCGGTTCAGCTGTTTACCTACGTGTTTCGCGGTACGCCGCTGTATATCCAGCTGCTGATTTGCTACAGCGGGATCTACGGCATCGCAGTGGTGCGCTCGCAGCCGCTGCTCGAAGCGTTCTTTCGCGACGCGATGAATTGCACGCTGCTTGCGTTCACCCTCAACACTTGCGCCTATACCGTGGAAATTTTTGCCGGGGCGATCCGCAGCATTCCCTACGGTGAAATCGAGGCAGCCCACGCTTATGGCTTGAGCGGCTGGCGCCTGTACCTGCGACTGATCCTGCCCTCGGCGCTGCGCCGGGCGTTGCCGTATTACAGCAACGAAGTGATTCTGATGCTGCACGCGACATCGGTGGCGTTCACCGCGACCATTCCGGACATTCTCAAAGTCGCCCGCGACGCCAACGCCGCGACCTTCATGACCTTTCAGGCGTTCGGCATTGCCGGCCTGCTGTACCTCGCGTTGTCGTTTGGCCTGGTCGGCGCATTTCGCCTCGCGGAAAAGCGCTGGCTGAGCTTTCTCGGGCCGACTCATTAATCCATTTATCCAGACCAGCGCCGAATCGGGTGCTGCTGCAGGGGTGTCTGCATGTACAAACTCACGGTTGAAAATCTGTATAAACGTTTTGGTGACAATGAAGTGCTCAAGGGCGTCTCGTTGAATGCGCGGGCAGGGGACGTGGTGAGCATGATCGGTGCCAGCGGTTCAGGCAAAAGCACCATGCTGCGTTGCATCAATTTTCTGGAACGGGCGGACGAGGGCGCCATCGAACTCGACGGCGAACGGGTCATCACTCGCCCGGGCGCGGGTGGCATGCGCGTCGCCCATCCGGCACAGTTGCAGCGTTTGCGCACGCGCCTGGCGATGGTGTTCCAGCATTTCAACTTGTGGAGTCACCTGACCGTCCTGGAGAACATCGTGCTGGCGCCGTGCCGGGTGCTGGGCATCAGCCGCAAGGCGGCTGAGGAAAGTGCACGGGCTTATCTGGACAAGGTCGGCTTGCCGCAGCGAGTCGCCGATCAATACCCGGCGTTTCTATCCGGCGGCCAGCAGCAACGGGTGGCGATTGCCCGGGCGCTGGCGGTGGAGCCGGAAATTCTGCTGTTCGACGAGCCGACCTCGGCCCTTGATCCGGAGTTGGTCGGCGAAGTGCTCAAGGTGATTCAGGCACTGGCGGAAGAAGGCCGGACCATGTTGATGGTGACCCACGAAATGGGCTTTGCCCGGCAGGTGTCGAGCCAGGTGTTGTTCTTGCATCAGGGGCGGGTCGAGGAGCAGGGTGATGCGACGATCCTCGACCGGCCAAACAGTGAACGTTTGCAGCAATTCCTATCGGGTCGTTTGAAGTGAGGCAAGACGTACATGGCGGATATCCGCGATCTGTCGATCGTGCTTGATCGTATCGATCAGGCAATCATTGAAGTGCTGCGCCATGAAGGGCGCATCACTTACCAAAAGCTTTCGGAGCGCGTGCACCTGACCCCCAGGCCATGCCTGGAACGGGTGCGCAAGCTTGAACAGCTCGGGGTCATTCGCGGTTACGGGGCGATCCTCGATGAGAAAAAACTGACACCGGGGCTGTCTTTGCTGGTGTTGGTTGCGCTGTCGAACCAGAGCGGGCGGGCGGCGCAAAAAGCCTTCGAAGCCAAGGTCCGTGCTTGCCCGCAGGTGCTGGAGTGTCGCTTGATCAGCGGCGCGTTCGACTACAGCCTGCGCATGCGTTGCCGCGATATGGAACATTACCGGGTGCTGACCGAAGTCTGGTTCGACGACCCGGAGCTGCACATCGACAAACTGGTCAGCCATCCGGAACTGGCGATGGTCAAGACCACGATGGAGTAATAAACACCCCGGTTCCCTTGTGGGAGCGAGACCGGCTTGCCGGCGATAGCGGTGTATCAGTCAATTCATTAGTGACTGATACACCGCTATCGCGAGCAGGCTCGCTCCCACAGTGGTTTTTGGTGTTTGCCGAATCGGCTGGAGGGGCCGGAATCTTCAGCCGTTTCCATCACCTTAAAAACCCTTATCAACCGGGTTTTCCCGCTCCCGAAACAGACAATGAGCCTCTCTCAACCCTCATTGAATCTGTGCCCATGCAAACCACCAATACCGTTTTGATGATTCGCCCGACACGTTTCTCTTTCAATCAGGACACGGCGGCGAACAACCGTTTTCAGCGCCCGGCCGCCGTGTCCGAAGACGTTCAGCTCAAGGCCCTGCAGGAATTCGATGGCTACGTTGCCGCACTGCGCGGGCAAGGCGTCGAGGTCCTTGTGCACAACGACCTTGAGGCCCCGCACACGCCAGACTCGATCTTTCCCAACAACTGGTGGAGCAGCCACCCCGACGGCACGTTGGTGCTGTATCCGATGCAAGGCCACAACAGGCGACTGGAGCGGGATAAAGGTGTGCTCGACTGGCTGCGCGACGAATACCGGGTCGAGCAGTTGCTGGACCTTTCCAGCCTCGAACAGCAGGAAGTCTTCCTGGAAGGCACCGGCAGCATGGTGCTGGATCGTCAGCAGCGGATTTGCTACGCCGGCTACTCCACCCGCACCCACGCCCGGGCGCTGGATGAGGTGGTCAACCATCTGGGTTACGAGCTGTGCGCGTTCACGGCGCAGGACCGTCAGGGCGTCGCGATTTACCACACTAACGTGATGATGAGCGTCGGTACGCGTCTGGCCATTGCCTGCCTGGCATCGGTCACGAACCCTAGCGAACGCCTGGCCCTGCGCTCGCGGCTGGAAGACAGCGGCAAGCAAGTCATCGCGCTGAACTGGAGCCAGTTGGAATCCTTTGCCGGCAACATGCTGGAAGTTCAAAGCAGTGCGGGCGACCCCGTGCTGGTGATGTCACGTACCGCCTGGCAAGCGTTGGACACCCGCCAGCGTCGGTTGATTGAAGCCCACACCACGCCGCTGCCAGTGAACATCGACACCATCGAACGCATTGGCGGCGGCAGCGCCCGCTGCATGTTGGCCGAAGTATTCCTGCCCAAACACCTGACTGCCAAGGAGCAAGTGCGATGATCGTCCGTCCCGCCACACCGGCTGACCTGCCGGCACTCCTGGCCCTGGCCCATAGCGCCGGGACCGGTTTGACCACCTTGCCTGCCGATGCGCCGCGTTTGCGCCAGCGTCTGGAATGGGCCGCGAAAACCTTTGCCGGCGACGCCGAGCGTGCCGATGCCGACTACCTGTTTGTGCTGGAAAACGACCAGCAAGAAGCGATCGGTATTTGTGCGCTGGCCGGTGCCGTCGGCCTGCGCGAGCCCTGGTACAACTATCGAATGGGCTTGTTTGTCGCGGCGTCGAAAAACCTCGGGATCAATCAACAACTGCCGACGTTGTTCCTGGGCAACGACATGACCGGGCAATCGGAGTTGTGCTCACTGTTCCTGCACGCCGATCATCGCAGCGGGCTGAACGGGCGCTTGTTGTCGAAGGCGCGGTTCCTGTTTCTCGCAGAGTTCCGTCAGCACTTCGGCGACAAGGTCATTGCCGAGATGCGCGGCTACTCGGACGAAGCGGGCATTTCACCGTTCTGGGAAGGGCTGGGGCGGCACTTTTTCAAGATGGACTTTGCCGATGCCGACTACCTCACCGGCCTGGGCAACAAGACCTTCATCGCGGAACTGATGCCCAAGTTTCCGCTGCCGACCTGCCTGTTGCCGGAAGCAGCGCGCTCGGTGATTGGCCGCGTCCATCCCAACACCGAGCCGGCGCTGGGCATGCTTCAGGCGGAAGGATTCGAACACCGCGACTACATCGACATTTTCGACGGCGGGCCGCTGATTGAATGCGCCACCGCCGACATCCGAGCGGTGCGTGACAGTCAGGTACTGCAATTGAGCATTGGCACCCCCGGAGAACAGGCGGCGACTTACCTGATTCACAACCGCCAGTTTGCCGAGTGCCGGATTACCGCAGCACCGGCGCGGGTAGCGGCGGGCACGTTGATTGTCGATGCGCAGACCGCAAAAACACTGGGGTTGAGTGCCGGGGCATCGGTGCGGGCAGTGAGTCTGGCAGTACCGGCCAAGCAATTATCTGCGGCGTGACTCGAACCTTCAGGAGCGAGACTGCTCGCTCCTGAAGGGTTTTGTAGGGTGTCAGGTTCTGCGGCTAAGGACTTCAGTGATACTGCGCCGTTTGGCATGCAACTCACTGGCTTGAATCAATTGTTCAAGGTCTTCGGGCGTGACATCAAAGAAAGCTTCCATGTCCGCCAGCGCCCGTTTCAGGTCCTGGGCAGTGATCGCCTGGCTGTCTATGGGCGGGTGATCGGCTGGCACCATCGCCACCGGTTCACTGGCGCGTCTTGGGTAACGAATGCGCGTCAGGTTGTTGTATGCGAGCGCGCTGAGCAACATCGTCGAGGCGCCGAGCATTACCGGGCCGAGAGCTTTCCAGTCCAGCGCGATGGTCGCCGGGTCTGCCAATACCAGCAGCAACGCCAAGGCACCGGCCGGCGGATGCAGGCAACGCAGCCAGCACATCAGGATCAGTGACATGCCTGCGGCCAGGCAAGCACTGCCAAGGGTTCGTCCGAGCACGTGGGCGACCAACAATGCGACCACCCCAGCGCTCAAGTAGCCGCCGAGAATCGACCAAGGTTGCGCCAATGCGCCGGAGGACACCGCGAACAACAGCACTGCCGAGGCGCCCAGCGGACCGATCAGGTGCTGCGCCACTTCGATGCCGAAAGCCTGTGAGCACAGCCAGACGCTGAACATCGTACCGAGGGCCATGCCGATGGCGGCGCGGCTCCATTCAGAAGGTCGAGTATTGATGGCGGCGGGGAACCAGCGAGCAAACATGAGGTGAACGGTCCGTTGCAAAAGTCGAGGCAAAAAAAAGGCTTAGCTGGGATACCCAGAAAGCCCTTGAAGTCGTTCCAACTATTGGGGGAGGAACGAGGCACAGTGTGCCGCTCATTCCAGACGGAGACAAATTCATATTAATGCAGTTTCAGTGCATTAATTTTGCTGTAAAGCCACCCGGCGTCCGCTCATGAAACACAGGAAACCGCCCATGGCGGTCAGCGCGCTCAGGGCATAAAACATCGTCGGCGCCGGGGTGTGCATCAACAGGAAACCGCAAATCACCGGGCTCAGGGCACCGCCCAGGGCCGCCAGGTTTTGCGCGCCGTAGTAACTGCCGCGCAGTTCTTCGGGGGCCAGTGTGTCGACGAACAGGAATTCGGCGGGGTAAATGATCATTTCGCCGAGGGTGAAGATGAACATCGCGATGCACCACGACACCAGGCTATCCGCCAGGCTGAAGCCGATCAGGCCGAGGATGAACAGGCTGGTGCCACCGGCAATCCAGTAGCGCAGTTGTTCACGCTTGAGGAAACGGCCGATCTGGTATTGCAGCAGGATCACGCTGATGGCGTTACAGGCGAGCAGGGCGGCCATGGTTTCCAGAGCGCGTTTGGAGTCCTGGGTCACCAGCAAGTATTGCGACAGGTACAGGGTGAAGCGCCCATGGACCACGGTGCTGAGCAGGCAGCCGCAAGTGAACATAATCAGCGTGCGGTCGTTTTTCAGGGTGATCAGGGTTTTCAGAAAGCTTTGCGGCTGGCCGATCGCGGGTGTCTGGCTCGAATCTTTCGGGATCCCGCTCATCAAAAAGATGCTGAAAAACGCAATGCCGCCGGCAATCAGGAACGGCGCAATCGGGTAGACACCGGCAATGACCACACCGAGCATCGGCCCCGTGGCGTAACCGATGTTGGTCAGGGTGTAGCGCAGGGAAAAGGCCTTGGCACGCTGGCCCATGGGCAGGTTTTCGCTGAGGATCGCCTTCGAGCCGATCAGGAACAGCGCCGAAGCGGTTTCGGTGATCACCAGGGTCAGGGTGGTCAGGTAGAGGTTTTCGGCGAAGGTCAGCAGCACGAAACCGATGGCGCTGGAGAGCATGGCGAGGATCAGCAGCCGGCGTTTTTCGAGGCGGTCGATGATGTAGCCGCCGTAGAGCGCAAGCAGGGTAGCGATGAACACCGCGATGCCCAGCAGCAAGCCAACGTCCTGTTGGTTGAGGCCCAGTTTGTTGCTCAGGAACAACGTGAGCAACGGGCTGGTGATGGCGCGGCTGACGACGATGGTCAGCGATACGATCATCAACCGGCGGATAACAAGCGAGTAAGTGGCCACGGTGAGGCAAATGTCCTTATTCAGATTTCAGGGTGTTCGACGGTGTACCGTGTCGCGCCATTCGCGGGCAAGCCTCGCTCCTACAGGGGTCGTAGGAGCGAGGCTTGCCCGCGAAGAGGCCCGCACAGGCAACGCAAAATTCAACTCAACCACCGATCCAGCACAGCAACCGATTCCAGCTGTTCCAACCGCCACAACTGCCCGATCAGTTCCTCTGCCTGCAACCTCGGCATCACCCGCACCGCCAGACTGAAAAACTTCTGTTCCAACGCGTCATCACTCAACGGATTACCCGGCGCACCCAGTGGCGGGTCGACGCACAGGCTCGCCTGCCGACCGTCCACCGTCCGCACGCTCACCACGGGCTCGCCATCCTCTGACAGTTGCGGGTCCACTACAAGACGAATGCGCGACATCCACAGCGCAATCTTCGGAACACGCCGTTGCTCGTCGTCATACGCCTCCAGCCGGCAATGCCCATGAACCAAGCGTGCGGCGAGGGCGTACGGCAAGCTCATCTGCGCCGCCGCGAGGCTGCTCACCTCCTGAGCGCCGCACATGTCTTGCAGAAACCCGCACAGCGAAACCTCAAGGTCTTCAACCTGATCGACATCCACCTGCAGTTGATCCAGCAACAACCCCAACGCGTCGATGGCCGAATGCGTGCCACGGCACGAGGCGTACGGCTTGATCGAACAGCGGGCGAGCTTCCACACGACGCCCAGGCCGGTATCCAGCGCCTCAAGTTGTGAAGACGCCCCGGCCAGGGTTTTCAGAAAACCGCCCCAGACATCATCGAACAGCTTCGACGGCCCGGTGATGCCTTGCTGCGCAAACCGTGCCGCCAGCAATCCACCTTCGGCGGCGCGCCCGCTGTGCAGTTTTTTACTCTGCGAGCCGTCGTGGATGAAGGCCCACAAGCCGCCGCTGAAACTGCCCGCGATACCGAGTGCCGAGAGCATTTGTCCGGCGTTCAAACCGAGGATGCGTGCACTTGCCGCCGCCGCGCCAAACACGCCGCAGGTGGCGGTGGAATGCCAGCCGGCACCGTTGTGCGCCGAATAGCCGCCACAGGCTTCGAGCACGCGGCGGCCGACTTCGTAACCGATGACCACCGCCGTGATGAACTCGCGACCACTGACAGGCCGCGTGGACATCGAAACAGCGGCCATCACCGCCGGCAGCACCACCGCGCCGGAATGGTCACAGCCACCGGTGTCGTCCAGTTCCAGCGCATGTGCGGCGACGCCGTTGAGCATTGCAGCCTGAGCGGCGCCGACCCGCAGGTCCGCGCCCCAGACCAGCGTGCCGCCGGTTTCGCCCGCGAACACCAGGCGCGCCTGTTTCGCCACATCGCTATCAGCCCCGGCCAGCGTCGCGCCAAAGGTGTCGAGAATGTGCCGTTTGGCTTGTGCAACCAGTGCCGGGGGCAAGTCTTCAAATCGTGTGTCGACGCAAAACTGCGCCAGTCGTTGCAAACGCTCGGTCATAGGAGGTAGTCCCGATAATGCCGTTCGTACACTGACGCCGGGTGATCCTCGGTCACAGGCGTCGCGGAATCGGCCCACCACTGAGCGACTTCGGCTCCGGTGGCGATCCACACATCGTTGTGTTGCTGAATGCCCTGCAGCAATTCGCGCAACACGCCGATCCGTCCCGGCGTGGCAATGATCTCCGGGTGCAAACGCAGCACGTAACACAGCCCGAAGCGGTGAAACCCTGCAAAGTCCATTTGCAGGTTGCCCAGGGTGTGGCTGTAAGAGGCGATCCGTGATTGCGCCGGCGGCACCGCCGGGCTCAGGTTGAACGCGAAGTAGGGTTCGTCTTCCAGCTCGTAGTGCAAGGGCAGTTCAATCACCTGCGGCGCAGTGGGATGTGCGAACGGCAAATCATCGCCGCGCCACGAGGATGACCAATGAATGCCCTGATCCCTCAGCGCCTCGATGAATCCCGGCGCGCCATTGCCGGCGGGGATGCGAAACCCCGTCGGACGCTGGCCGGTCAATGTTTGCAGAGCCTCGCAGCCGGCGGCAATTTCGGCGCTCTGCTGTGCCAGATCGAGGGTGTCGTAGTTTTGATGGCGATACCCGGCGCAGGCAATTTCATGCCCACCGGCCTGGATCGCCTGAAGGTGTTCGGGGTTTTCTTCGGCGACGATGCCGGGGACAAACCAGCTGCTGCGAACCCCCAGTTCCTTGAACAAACCCAGCAGACGCTCGACGCCGCGCTGGCTGCCGTATCGCCATACAGACAGTGTCTTGTCGCGCCCGGCGACTTCCGGCGCCTGGGTGAGAATCCCGTGAATGTCGTTGTAATCGACGGTCAGCACCACCGCGCAGCGATAGCCGTCGGGCCAGACGATGGAATCAGCCATGGTGATGCTCCTTCAGCCACCACTGGGCGACGTCGCGGCAAGTGGCAAACCACACGTCGTCGCGCTGACGCATGTGTTCGAAAAGTTTTTCCAGCAACAGGATGCGTCCCGGTTTGCCGGTGATCTTGGGGTGGAACAGGGTGGTCAGGCACAACCCTTCATTCATGGCGCCGTCGTACTCGCGGCACCAGTTGTCCAGAGTCAGCTCGTAGCTGGCCGTGCGGTCCAGTCCCGAAGGAAAGTCCGGCGCGCGGGTGTAGGCGAGGGAGGCGTAGTCGTCCATTTCCCAGCGACCGGGGATTTCCACCAGTGGCGTGTCGAACCCCGGCACGTTCACCAGGTACGGTCGGTCGTCGCCGCGCATGCTGCTGGAGTAGGTCACGCCGGCTTCCACCAGCATCGCCGGGGTCTCGGCGCGCCAGTCGCCGGACGGCGTGCGGAAACCTTCGGCGCGGATGTTCAGGTGTTTCCAGAACACCTCGCGGGATTTCTTCATCACGTCCTTTTGCTGGTCCAGCGTCAGGGCGTAAAAGGATTCGTGTTTGTAGCCGTGGTACGCCACTTCATGCCCGCGCTCGACAATCGCCTGGCACTGTTTCGGCCAGTTCTCCACGACCCAGGCCGGAACGAAAAACGTAGTCGGGATGCGGAATTCGTCGAGCAGGTCGAGAATCCGTGGCAGCGCCCGGTAAGGGCCGTAACCACCAAAACCGAAGTACTCGGGCTTGTGCCAGATCGAGCCGTTGAGCATCGCATCGCCGGTGGGGCCGTCGAGGTCGAAGGCCAGGGCAAGGCAGGCCTTGTGCTGGTCGGGCCAGGTTGGGGAGGACGACATCGTGATGCTCCGTATTCAATTGTCGAAACGCAACCTTGTAGGAGCCGGCTTGCCGGCGATGGCGGCGCATCAATCTGCATTGATGGTGCCTGACCCACCGCTATCGCCAGCAAGCTGGCTCCTACAGGGATGTGTTCATCCCGAGCGGATTATTTGCCGGCGTTGATGGTTGCCGTCTTGATTGCGCCCAGCTCCAGGTCCCATTTTTTCAGGATGGTCTGGTAGCTGCCGTCATCGATCATGCTCTGCAACGCAACCTTCACCGCTTCGCTCAGCTCAGGCTTTTTGTTGCTCAGGCCCATGCCGGAGAACTGCACGGAAATCGGCTGGCCGACCGTTTTGTACATGTCCTTTTCCTGAGTCTTCAGGTACGACAAGGTCTCGCTGCCTTGCATCGCGGCATCGATACGGCTCTGACGCAGTTGCGCACGGGCATCCGCCGAGCCTTCGGTGCCGATCACCACGATGGCCGGTTTGCCGGCGGCTTCGCAGTTGGCCTTGCTGTACTCAGCGATTTCCGCCGGGAACGTGGTCCGGCGGCTGGTGCCGACTTTCTTGCCGCACAGGTCGGTGATTTCGTTGAAGTCCTTGTTCTTCTGCAGGGTGTAGAACTGCGGACCGCTGGTGAAGTAGTCGACGAAGGTCACGCTGGCCTGACGCTCTTTGGTGTCGGTCATGCCCGACAGCACCATGTCGACGCGGTCGGTGGTCAGGGCGTTGATCATTTGCTCGAAGCCGGTTTCCTGCCATTTGATCTTCACGCCCAGACGTTCGGCCAGGGCGTTGCCCAGATCAACGTCCACACCGGTGAGGGTATTGGTGGCCGGGTCCTTGAAATCCATCGGCGGGTAGTTCGGCATGATCGCGACGACGATCTCGCCTTTTTCCTTGATGCTGGCCGGCAATTCGGCGGCGAAGCTGACGCTGGATGCCATCAGGCCTGCGAGTACTGCTGGGATTACGATGTTCTTCATGGTCGTTCTCTTATGTGTGTTGTTACGCCAGCCGGCGCTTAGGTTCGAACGGCAGAAATGAAGCTTTGGGTGCGCGGGTTTTGCGGACTTATTAGTATTTCTTCGGGGCTTCCTGCCTCCACGATCTGCCCGCCGTCCATGAACACCATGCGGTTGGATACTTCGCGAGCGAAGCCCAGTTCATGGGTGACGACGATCATGGTCATGCCGGATTGCGCGAGATCGCGCATCACCGACAGCACCTCACCGACCAGTTCCGGGTCGAGTGCCGAAGTGGGTTCATCGAACAGCATCAGCTTGGGCCGCATGGCCAATGCGCGAGCAATGGCGACACGTTGTTGCTGACCACCCGAAAGCTCGATCGGGTAGCTGTTGCGCTTGTCGGCCAGGCCGACGCGGGCGAGCAGTTCCAAGGCTTCTTCGTGCGCCTCCTTGGGCGAACGCTTGAGCACCTGGCACGGCCCTTCGATGATGTTTTGCAGCACAGTCATGTGCGGAAACAGGTTGAAACGCTGGAACACCATGCCGGTGGCCAGGCGTTGACGGGCGATCTGCGACTCGTTGAGTTCGTGCAGTTTGTTGCCGACGATGCGGTAACCCACCAGCTCGCCATCGACCCACAGGCCGCCCTTGTCGATCTTTTCCAGCTGGTTGACGCAACGCAGCAAGGTGCTTTTACCGGAGCCGGACGGGCCGATGATGCACAGCACTTCGCCTTGCTCGACTTCGATGTTGATGTCCTTGAGGGCGTGGAAATGGTCGTAATACTTGTTCAGGCTCACGGCCTTGACGATGCTTCTCATGTTCGACTCCTCAAGAACGCTTGCCGGCGCCGCGAGCGAAACGACGCTCCAGACGGCTTTGACCAAAGGACAGCACGGTGACCGTGGCCAGGTACCAGATACCCGCGACGATCAGCAGCTCCATCACCCGGGCGTTGGCGTAGTAGATGTTCTGAGCGTTGTAGAGCAGCTCCGAGTACTGGATGACGCTCGCCAGCGAGGTCATTTTCACCATGCCGATAAACTCGTTGCCGACCGGTGGAATGATGATCCGCATGGCCTGCGGCAGGATGATCCGGCGCAGCGCTTGCAGGCGTGGCATGCCGATCGACTTGGCAGCTTCGTACTGCCCGGTGTCCACCGACAGCAGGCCGGCGCGCACCACTTCGGCGGTGTAGGCACCCTGGTTGATGCTCAAGCCGAGGAGGGCGGCCACGAACGGCGTCATCAGGCTCACGGTGTCCATTTCGAACACGCCAGGGATGCCGATGGTGGGGAAGATCAGCGCCAGGTTGAACCACAACAGCAGTTGCAGGATCAGCGGCGTGCCACGGAACAGCCAGGTGTAGGTCACCGCCACGTAACGCAGGATCGGGTTGGCCGACATGCGCATGATCGCCGTGATCACCCCGAACACAATGCCCAGCCCCATCGCCAGCACGGCCATGACGATGGTATTGAGCAAGCCCCACATGATCGCCTGGGACGTGAGGAACTGGCCGATGTACGACCACTCGATCTTGCCTTCGGCGAAGGCCCGCACCAGGCCGATGATCGCGATGACGATGACCGTGGCGAAAAAGATCCGCCCGTAATAGCGCCGTGGCACGTGATCGTACTGGGTGATATCGAACTGGTTTTCCGCCAGTTTGCGCTCCGCCTGGAGTCGTTCTGCCTGAGTCTGGCTCATGTTGTTTCTCCGAACACTGGTATTACAGGTCAAACACAATTCCCTGTAGGAGCGAAGCTTGCTCGCGAAAGCGGTGTGTCATTCACCACTGATGCTGACTGACATGGCCTCTTCGCGGGCAAGCCTCGCTCCTACAAGGGATCTGCGTTGTCTATCAGAGGCGGAAGCCCTGATAGTTCTCGGTCCATTCGTGTTGTGCGGCGAGGGCGGTCTTCAACCGGCCGATCTGCTCGCGCACCTGCTGCGGCGCCGTACCACCCCAACCGCTACGGGCGGCGATGGCGGCTTCCAGCGTCAGGCTGTCGCGTACTTCCGGGGTCAGGCGCGAATCGATCTCGGCCAACAGCGCTGGCGAGGCTTCCCACAACTCGATGTCGTGTTTCTCACAGGCCTGAACCAGCGCGCCGGTGATTTCATGGGCTTCCTTGAACGGCACGCCACGCACCGCCAGCCAGTCGGCCACTTCGGTGGCGAGGGTGAACCCGAGCGGTGCCTGACGGCGCAGCTCTTCAACGTTGACCTTCATGGTCGCGACCATCCCGGCCATGGCAGGCAGCACCAGCAGCAAGGTGTCGACGCTGTCGAGCACGCCGTTCTTGTCTTCGCTCAAGTCGCGGTTATACGACAGCGGCAGGGATTTCAGGGTGGAGAGCAGGCCGGTGAGGTTGCCGATCAGGCGACCCGCCTTGCCCCGGGCCAGCTCGGCAATGTCCGGGTTTTTCTTCTGCGGCATGATCGAGCTGCCGGTGGCGTAGGCATCGTCCAGTGCGACCCAGCGAAATTGCCGCGACGACCACAGGCAGAATTCTTCCGCCAGGCGGGAAATGTTGATTCCGAGCATGCTGGCGATAAACAGGAACTCGGCAACGTGATCGCGGCTGGCCACGGCGTCGATGGAGTTTTCGCACACGCCGCTGTAACCCATTTCCTTGGCCGACTGTTGCGGCAGGCGTGCGATGGCGGAACCGGCCATGGCGGCGGCGCCGAGTGGCGACAGCGAGGTGCGGATGTCCCAGTCCACCAGCCGTTGCACGTCACGCAGCATCGATTGGGCATGAGCGAGCAAGTGGTGAGCAAAGACGATCGGTTGCGCCTGTTGCAGGTGAGTGAAACCGGGGCAGATGCTTTCGATGTGTTGTTCGGCCTGGTCGACCAGCGCTTGTTGCAAGGCCAGCACTTCGACGGCCAGGGTGCGCACGTGGTCCCGCAGGAACAGACGAAGGTCGTTGGCGGTCTGGTCGTTGCGCGAACGGCCGGCGCGCAGCTTGCCGCCCAATGGGCCGAGGCGCTCGGTCAGCAGGCGTTCGATGAAGGTGTGGACGTCTTCGTCATCCAGCGTTGGCGCGATGTTGCCGGCTTTAAAGTCAGCGCCGATACCTTCCAGCGCGGCCAGCATGGTGTGGGTTTCCTGCTCGCTCAACAGCCCGGCGCGCTGCAGTTCACGGGCATGGGCCTTGGAACCGGCGAGGTCATACGGGGTCAGGCGAAAGTAGCGCTCAGGGCAACGGGACAGGGCCGCCAGGGCTTCGGATGGGCCGCTTTTGAAGCGGGCACCCCAGAGACGGTCGGTGGTTTGAGACATTGTTGTTTTCCTCGTCGGTAAAGCGAACTGAAATTGATGCGCAGAGCCGGGAAGACCCGCCGGAAATAATTCGGGCGTGGTTCGGCCTAAGCAGTTTTCAAGAGGGCAGTTGCAGCGTTGCGAGAGCTGATCGAAGTGTCAGCTTTTAGTAGTTCGAAATCAGTGAGTTGGCACTGAAGTACGGGGATTATTAGCGGTTGCCAAGCCTGGTTTTCTGTGTTCATTATTATTGGCCAGCTATGTTTTTGTTGTTGGACACAGGTTGTTGAATAGAGCGCCAGAGGTAAATAAGCATTATGGAAACCCCACTTTCCAATTCCGGAAACCCGGCGCCAAAAACGGCGCATCGGGCGCCACTGGCCCTCAGCGGGCTGGATTTCAAACTGCTCAAAGTGTTCAAGGCCGTGGTCGAGGCCGGTGGTTTCAGTGCGGCGCAGAACGAGCTGAATGTGGGGCTGGCGGCCATCAGCAAACAGATCTCCGACCTTGAAATTCGTATCGGCATGCGCTTGTGCACCCGAGGTCGCGAGGGCTTTCATCTGACCGAAGAAGGCCGGCTGGTGTATCAGGCGTCGATTGATTTATTTGCCTCGGTTGACAACTTTCGCGACCGGCTTAGTTCGGCGCAGAATGAACTTATTGGCGACTTGGGCGTGGGCGTTATTGATAACACTATTTCCGATCTTAATTCACCGTTAGTTGCGGCGCTTAGACGGATAAATGAAGAATCGCCGAAAGTAAGGTTTCAACTTCAGGCGTCACAACTGGATGAAATTGAAAGAGGGGTCGTAGAGGGTCGACTGGTGGCCGGTATCGTGCCGGTTTATCAGAAACGCGAAGAGTTCGACTATTACACGCTGTATGAAGAACGCTCGGAGGTTTACTGCGCGATCGGCCACCCGTTGTTCTCGGTGCCGGACGCAGAAATCGGCAGCAACGTACTCAAGGATTACGAGTGCATCAACCACCGCTACGCGATCCATCGCGACAAACTGAATTTTGCCCGGTACGACAGTTTTTCCGCCTCGGCGACCCAGGTGGAAGCCGTGGCGCTGCTGATCAAGACCGGGCGTTTCGTGGGTTTTCTACCGCAGCATTACGCCGCGTCGATGGTCGCCCAAGGGCAATTTCGCGCGGTGCGGCCGGACCTCATTCACATCAGCACACCGTTCAATCTGATCCTGCGTCACAACACCGTGCGCAGTCCGTTGGTGAAGGCGTTTGCCCAGGCGTTGGGCGTTGATTTGAAGGTGCCTGTTTGTTAATCAAACTTTACTGACACCATCAAACTGTAGGAGCTGGCTTGCCAGCGATAGCAATCAAAAGATCACCACAAAGTCCAAGGTCCTCATCGCCGGCAAGCCGGCTCCTACAGTGTTTTGAGTAGGCCTCTGTCAATCACGCAACAACTGAAGCCACTGGCCATTGTTGATGTGGAATCGGTAACTTGCGCGAGTCGCCTCGCCCCATCGGAAAGTACATAAACCCGCTGCGCGCCAACCGGTCTGCGTCATACAGATTGCGTCCATCGAATATCACCGGTGCTTTCAAACGTTGCTGGATCAGATTGAAATCCGGCGCCTTGAACTGCTGCCATTCGGTGCAGATGATCAACGCATCGGCGCCGGCCAGCACTGATTCCGGGGTGCCCATGAGCATCAGCTTCGCTTCGTCGGGATACAAATGCTGGGTTTCCTGCATCGCCTCCGGGTCGAACGCCCGCACGCTGGCACCGGCGGCCCACAGCGATTCCAGGAGTACCCGACTCGGCGCGTCGCGCATGTCGTCGGTGTTGGGCTTGAACGCCAGGCCCCACACAGCAAACGTCTTGCCGCGCAAATCGCCTTTGTAGAACGCGTTGATGCGCTCGAACAGCTTGTGTTTCTGCCGCTGGTTGATGGCTTCCACCGCTTGCAGCAGGTCGCTGGAGCAATGCGCTTCCTCGGCGCTGTGGATCAGGGCGCGCATGTCCTTGGGGAAACACGAGCCGCCATAACCGCAGCCGGGGTAGATGAAGTGGTAGCCGATGCGCGAATCGGCGCCGATGCCCAGCCTCACAGATTCGATGTCGGCGCCGAGGTGTTCGGCTAGTTCGGCGATCTGGTTGATGAAGCTGATCTTGGTCGCCAGCATGCAGTTGGCGGCGTACTTGGTCAGCTCGGCGCTGCGCAGGTCCATGAACATGATCCGGTCATGGTTGCGGTTGAACGGTGCGTAGAGGTCGCGCATGACATCGCGCACGTCATCGTTTTCGCAACCGATGATGATACGGTCCGGGCGCCGACAATCGGCGACGGCCGAACCTTCTTTCAAGAACTCCGGATTGGAGACGATATCGAACTGCAGTAACCGGCCGACCTTGATCAGGCACTTGTCGATGTGCGTGCGCAAGGTATCGCCGGTGCCCACGGGGACGGTGGATTTCTCCACCAGAATCACCGGCTGCTCGCGGTGGCGGGCCACCGCTTCGCCCACCGACAGCACGTAGCGCAAATCCGCCGAACCATCGTCCCGGGACGGCGTGCCCACCGCAATGAACAACACCTGACCGTGTTGCACCGCGAATTTTTCATCAGTGGTGAACTGCAACCGCTTGGCCTCCAGGCTTTCGCGCACGAGGCTGGCCAGCCCCGGCTCGAAAATGCTCACGTGGCCTTGCTGCAGCAACTCGACTTTTTTCTCGTCGATGTCCATGCAAACCACGTCGTGGCCGACTTCAGCCAGGACAGCGGCCTGCACCAGGCCGACGTAACCGCTACCAAATACACTGATTTTCATAGGTCACTCCTGAGTGTGGACGCGTGAGCAGGTCGAGCGTTGATGGTGATGACGCCCAGAATGACCAGGGCCACCCCGAGGCTTTTGGAAAGGCTGAAGTCTTCGTTGAACACCGGCAGGACGGCGGCCAGCAGGTACACCAGCGCGTAGCTGATGCTCAGCAGCGAGTAAGCCCGGCCCAGTGGCGCATCGCGCAGGGCCACGAGCCAGCTGAGCATCGACAGGGCGTAAGCGAGGATCGCGGCCAGCACCACGGCGACGGCGCTCGGGTCGAGGCTGGCGGTCAGCAAGTGCTCCGGTGACGGCAGGCGCGTCATGCTCCAGCGCATGCCCAACTGCGCGGCACTGCCGAGCAGCACGCTGCCCAGGGCGAAGGCGATGCCCCGGCGCAGGCTCATGCGTTCAACCCCAGCAAAATCACGCCGCCGATCACCAGCGCTACGCCCAACCCGTGGCGGCGGTCGATGGTTTCGTGGAAGACAAAGCGAGCGATCAGGGTGATCAGCACAAAATTGAGGCTCAACATCGGATAGGCGACGCCGACTTCAAGTCGCTGCAACACCAGCAGCCACACCAGCAAACCCGCGCCCAACGCGGCGAGGGCCAGCCACAGCCATGGCGAGCGCAATTTCTCGCCCCAGCCCGACGTCTTGCCGCGCCAGTTCTCCACGGCGTATTTCTGGGCGATCTGGCCCAGGCAGGTCAGCAGGCAGGCCGCCAATACCAGCAACAGGCTCATGACGCACCCTGAGGGAATATCAAAATCACAAGATTGCCTTGTTCATAGCGTTTGCCATCCTTGGGCAAGCGGTCGATTTCATGCAGCTCGTCTTGACCCTTGACCCGCATCAGCACGCCTACCGAGCCACGCTGACGGGCGTCGTGCATCCACTGTTGCACGCGATCAGGGTCGACGCGTTGCGACACGCCGTCAGGATAAGCGAGGCCATATTTCAGTTCGCCTATCGTGTTGTACAACGCCACGTCCGGGCGTTTCAGGCGCCAGGCCAGGGCCGAAGCGGCGCCCAGATCGTTACTCAACAAACTGGCGGTCTCGCCGAGTTCCCGGGCATGCTCAAGGACAAACTGGTCGGGCATTTTGTTCGCCACCACCGATTCGGGTATGGCCGCCGGCAAGACCCCGACCAGCAGCAGGCTGCCGAAGGCCGGCGCCGCCCAGCATTGCAAGGGCCGGAACGCTTGTAGCAGGTTGGCCATGATCCAGCCGATCAGGCCGATGAACACCAGCACCAGGTTGTGCAACTCGTGGTCGTACAGCGGTTTTTTCAGTTGCAGGTACACCAGCGTGAAGAGGGTGGTCAGGCCCAGCATGAGATTGAGCAAACCATTGAGGCCCAGTACCCGGCCTTGCTCCAGCCGCAAGCGATCCGCCAGCGCATGCCCCAGCAGCAAGGCCAGTGGCAGCAGGCACGGCATGATATAGGTGGGCAACTTGCCGTTGCTCAGGCTGAAAAACAGCAGCGGCATCAGCAACCACAACAGCAGGAACGCGATGTTTGCCTGCCTGCGGGTTTGCCATGCCTGACGAAGTGCAGACGGCAGCAGCACCACCCACGGCAGACTGAACGCCACCAGCAACGGCAGATAAAACCACCACGGCGCGTCATGCTGCGCGTCCTCACTGGCGAACCGACGGATGTGCTCGTGCCAGAAGAAAAACCGCCAGTAATCGGGCTCCTGCGCGTGCACCGCCAAGGCCCAGGGCAGGCTCACGGCGATGGCCACGGCAATTGCCAGCGGGCCGTAGATCAACAGTTCACGCCAGCGTTTTTGCCAGAGCATCCAGGGCAGGGCGATCAGCACCGGCAGCAGCCAGGCGAGAAAGCCCTTGGTCAGGAAGCCCATGCCACAGGCCAGGCCCAGTGTTGCCCAGGCAATCAGGCGTCGGGCGCGGGTGGCGCTGTCCAACGCAAACCACAAGGCGACCAGGCTCAGGTTGACCCAGAAAGTGAACTGCGGATCGAGATTGGCGTAGCCGGCTTGCCCGGCGACCACGGTGAAACTCATGTACAGCAACGCGCAGGCAAAGCTTTTGAGTGGCTCGTTCCACAGCCGGCGAGCGATCAAGTAACACAGCATCACACTGAGCCCGGTACTGATGGCCGAAGCAATCCGCACCCCGAACAGATTGTCGCCAAACAGTGCCTGGCCAAGGGCGATCATCCAGTACCCGGCCACCGGTTTTTCGAAATAGCGCAGGCTCATGAAATGCGGCGAGATCCAATTGCCGCTCAAGAGCATGTCCTGGCTGATCTGCGCGTAACGGGTTTCATCGGGAATCCACAGACCGTGGGTGCCCATTGGCAGCAGGTAGCCCAGCAGGAAAAGTCCCAGCAGCAGCGGAAGTACCCAGCGTTTACTCATGCACCTTGCACTCCCAGCCAGCCTTCACGACCGTCGAGCGTGCCGCGCAGTACGCGACCGGTCGGCAAGGTGCCTGGCGCCTCGGGCAGCAGGTCGCCCAAGGGTTGAAAACGGATACCTCGCTGGCGCGCAGCGGCCAGCAGTTGACGAAAATCGTTGGCCATCAGAATCCCTTCTACTTCGGCGTGGATCGTATAGACGTTGAGTTTTTCCGAGGAGAATCGATCGAGAATGAACCCGTTGAAGTCCTTGGCCGCGAGCGTTGGGCCAACCACTTCATCGAAGGTCGGCAGGTCGACCGGAATCTGCGGCGCGCCCAGATCACCCTCGGCCAATATCGGGCGGAACAGACTGTGGCCACGGCAATCGCTGTTGTAGCGAAAGCCGAAAGCCTGCTTGGCCTCGATCACGCGCTCGTCCGCGCGCCAACCGGCGGCTGCCGAACACTCGATTTTTTTCCCGAGGATGTCGCCGAGCGTGTCCACGCCCTGGCGAATCTGCTCGATCAGCTGTGCGTCGCTCCAGCGCCCGGCATTGGCCTGCCAGCCGTGGTGATCCCAGGCATGCAGGCCGACTTCATGCCCGGCCGCAAGGGTCTGACGCATCAAATGTCCGAGGTCGCGGCCGATCGGTTTGCCCGGCCACGCGGTGCCGGCCAGCAGGATGTCCCAGCCGTACAGCCCGGCGGCGTTGGAACGCAGCATCTTCCACAGGAACTGCGGACGGATCAGGCGCCACAAGTGGCGCCCCATGTTGTCCGGCCCGACGCTGAAGAAAAAAGTCGCTTTGACCTGGGCTTCATCGAGCATCTCCAGCAGCCGGGGCACTCCTTCCCGAGTACCCCGGTAGGTGTCGACATCAATTCGGAGGCCTGCCTGCATCAGCGCTTGTCCGCGATTTCGAGCATCGCTTCACGCAAGAAGAAATCCAGGGTGTTGCCGATGGTTTTGCTCATCTGCACGTTCGGCGCCCAGTCCAAAAGGCGCTTGGCGTTGTCGATGCTCGGTTTGCGGTGGGACACGTCCTGGTAACCGGTGCCGTAGAACGCCTTGCTTTCAACGTCGCGGAAGCCGGCGAACGGCGGGAAGTTGTCGCGCAGCGGGTGCGCTTCGAACTGGCGCAGCAGCTCCTCGCCCAACTGACGGATGCTGGCTTCGTTGTCCGGGTTACCGATGTTGATGATCTGGCCGTTGCAGGCATCGTTGTCGTTATCGATGATCCGCGCCAACGCTTCGACACCGTCGGCGATGTCGGTGAAGCAGCGTTTTTGCTCACCACCATCGAACAGGCGAATCGGCGTGCCTTCCACCAGATTGAGGATCAGTTGCGTGATGGCCCGTGAGCTGCCGATGCGTGCCGAGTCCAGTCGGTCGAGGCGCGGGCCCATCCAGTTGAAGGGGCGAAACAGGGTGAAGTTCAGGCCTTTCTGGCCGTACGCCCAGATCACGCGGTCGAGCAATTGCTTGGAGGTCGAGTAGATCCAGCGCTGCTTGTTGATCGGCCCGACCACGAGGTTGGAGGTGTCTTCGTCGAATTTGGCGTCCTGGCACATGCCGTAGACTTCCGAGGTCGAGGGGAAGATCACGCGCTTGTTGTATTTGACGCAGTAGCGCACCAGTTTCAGGTTTTCTTCAAAGTCCAGTTCGAACACGCGCAGCGGGTTGCGGGTGTACTCGATCGGCGTGGCGATCGCCACCAGCGGCAGGACCACGTCGCACTTCTTGATGTGGTACTCGATCCACTCGGAGTGAATGCTGATGTCGCCTTCGACGAAGTGGAAATGCGGATGGCTGCGCAGGCGTTCGATGGCGTCCGAGCCGATATCCAGGCCGTAGACCTCGTAGCGGTCGTCACGCAGCAGACGCTCGGACAAGTGATTACCGATGAAGCCGTTGACGCCGAGGATCAGCACGCGGGTGCGACGTGGCGCGCGCCCTGATTCGGCACCGCGCAGCACCGAACCGTCGACCAGCCCCAGTTCGTTGGCCAGTTGCGGGCCGCTCAGGTACAAACCGTTGTCGTTGCGTTGACCGGCAGTGATCACCAGCGAGTCTTCGCCGCAGGCAATGCGCAGCGGATCGACGCTGATGACCCGGCCCGGTGCCTGGCCTTCGTTGCCCAGGGCGACCTCGGCGTTCCACACAATCAGTTTGTGCTCACCCACCGCGCAGAACGCGCCGGGATAAGGCTGGGTCACGGCGCGTACCAGATTGAACAGTTCTTCGGCCGGTTTTTGCCACATCAACTTGCCGTCGGCAGGCGTGCGGCGACCAAACACCGTGGCTTTCGATTCGTCCTGCGGGGTCTCGCTGACTTTCCCGGCGAGCAACGCTGGCAGCGTGTCGCGCAGCAGGTCGGTAGCGGCCACGCGCAACTTGCCGTGCAGGCTCAGCGCGGTGTCGCTTCGCTCAATAGCTACTTTTTTCTGGGCGAGGATCGCGCCGGCATCGGCCCGTTTGACCATGCGGTGCAGGGTCACGCCGGTTTCGCTTTCGCCATTGACCAGCACCCAGTTGGCCGGCGCACGACCGCGATAGCGCGGCAGCAACGAACC
The DNA here is from genome assembly GCF_014852325.1 of Pseudomonas sp. PDM01. NCBI lineage: Bacteria > Pseudomonadati > Pseudomonadota > Gammaproteobacteria > Pseudomonadales > Pseudomonadaceae > Pseudomonas > Pseudomonas sp. PDM01. The sequence continues at coordinate 771,070 of NZ_JACVBK010000001.1, read as the reverse complement.
GTGCAGGTTGAACGCGCCCTTAGTGGCCGTGGCCAGCAACAGTTCGCTGAGCAGGTGGCGGTAATAAAACGAGAACAGGTAATCGGGGTTGAGCTTGGCGATGCGTTCGATCCACAGCGGATGATTGACGTCTTCCGGCGCGTGCACCGGGATCCCCTGACGGGCGCACAGTTGCGCAACCGAGCCGTAGAAGGCGTTTTCCTGCGGATCATCGGCATGGGTGAACACGGCGGCAATCTCGTAACCGCTGGCGAGCAGGGTTTCGAGGCCGGCACAGCCAATATCGTGATAGGCGAAGACAACAGCTTTTGCGCTCATGAGAGAACCTGATCTGAAGAGGTGGAAGTGAGGCCGTCGACGGTGACCACAGGCGCCGGGGTGGCCGGCTGGCCGCGCAGGACTTTTTCGATGAAGAACCGCGGACGGGCGCGAACGTCGCTGTACATGCGCCCGAGGTACTCGCCCAAAAGGCCCATGCCGATGAACTGGCCGCCGGTGAACACGAACAGCACGGCGAACAGCACGAACGTACCGTCACCGGCCCAACTGGCGCCGAACACCAGTCGCAGGACGATCAGCGCCATGGCGAATGCCACGCCCAGTCCGGCCATGGCGAAGCCGACGATGCTCAGCAACCGCAGCGGCGTGGTGGTCATGCACGTGATCAGGTCGAACATCAGATTGACCAGGCGCATGGGGCTGTACTTCGATTCGCCGTGTTCGCGCTCGGCGTGGGTCACCAGGATTTCCGTGGTGTGCCGGGCAAAGCTGTTGGCCAGGATCGGAATGAACGTGCTGCGTTCACGGCAGGCGAGCATGGCGTCGACAATGGTCCGGCGGTAAGCCCGGAGCATGCAGCCGTAGTCGCTCATGGCGACGCCGGTGGAGCGCTGCACGGCGAGGTTGATCAGCTTCGACGGCCAACGGCGCAGGGCCGAGTCCTGGCGGTTGTTGCGCACCGTGGCGACCACGTCATAGCCGAGTTCGGCCTGAGCCACCAACCGTGGAATTTCTTCGGGCGGGTTTTGCAGATCGGCATCGAGGGTGATGACGACATCGCCCTTGCACTGCTCGAAACCGGCCATGATTGCCGCGTGCTGCCCGTAATTGCGGTTGAGAATGACCGCCACCACCGGGCTGCACTCGCGACTGGCGGCTTCTTCAAGTATCTGCGCCGAGTGGTCGCGGCTGCCGTCGTCGACCAATACGATTTCATAGTCATGGTGCAATTGCTGGCACGCCGCCTCGGTGCGCCTGAGCAGTTCGGGCAGGCTGTCCTGTTCGTTGTAGACCGGGATGACAATTGACACACAACGGATCGGATAAGGTTTCACAGGCGTCTGTCCACAGTGTTTTCGATGGCGCTGACCACACGGTCGACGTCGTCGTGGGTCATGTCGGGGAACAACGGGATCGAACACAGGCGCGCCGAGTTCCATTCGGTGTTGGGCAGGTAGATGTTGGGGAATCGCCGGCGGTAGTAGGTGTGCAGGTGAGTGGCGATGAAGTGAATGCCGGTGCCGATGTTTTGTTCCTGCAGGGCTTTCATGAACGCCTCACGGTCCAGCCCGCAGCGTTCGGCATCGATGCGCAGGATGAACAGGTGCCAGGCGTGCTGCTGCGGGTAGGCCGGAATCGCCAGCGGTTGCACCGGTGAGCCTTCCAGCCGTTGCAGGTAAGTCTTGGCCAGTTCGGTGCGCTTGGCGTTGATCTGGTCCAGGCGCTCCAGTTGCACCAAAGCAATGGCGGCATTGATGTCGGCCAGGTTGTATTTGAACCCCGGCTCGATCACTTGGGCCTGGGGTTTGCGGCCGTGGGTCAGGCGGTCGTAGGCATCGACGCCGAGGCCGTGAAACTTGAGCATGCGCACTCGACTGGCCAGCGCTTCATCATCCGTGACGAACATCGCGCCCTCGGCGCAGGTCATGTTCTTGATCGCGTGGAACGAGAAGATCGCCGTGCCTTTCGCGCCGACGTGACGATTTCTGTAGAGGGTTCCGGCGGCGTGGGCGGCGTCTTCAACAACGGGGATGCCGTGTTTGTCGGCCAACGCATAGAGCGGGTCGAGATCGAAGGCGGCGCCGGCATAATGCACCGGAATGATTGCCCGGGTGCGCGGGGTGATGGCCGCTTCAATGTGCTCCATGTTGCTCATCAGCGTGTCGCGGTCAACGTCGACGAACACCGGTGTCGCGCCCAGCAGGCAGATCATGTTGGCGGTGGAGACCCAGGTCTGGGACGGGGTGATCACTTCATCGCCGGGACCAATGCCCAAGGCCAGTAATGTGACGTGCATGGCACCGGTCGCCGAGGAAAGTGCCACGGCATGACGGCAGCCCACGTAGTTGGCGAAGTGTTCTTCCAGTTGCTGGTTTTTCGGTCCGGTAGTGATCCAGCCGGAGCGCAATACTTGCTCTACGGCAGCCATTTCTTCATCGCCGATACTGGGGCGGGAGAAGGGGAGAAAAGCCTGACTCATGGGCACCTCAAGGCTGTTGGCTTAGTGGTGTGGCTCTAGATAATTATTGGATCCAATAAAAGCGTAGCCGAATAATCTAAAGCTGCATCAATGAGTTGACTCATCATGCTGACAATCCGCTTTCATTGACTTTTCCTGCCTGGACCGGCAGGTTGGGAGCCCCTTGCGGCTCACCGTATTCATAAGAGGTTAGGCGCGTTTTTGTGAAAGGAACATGAAAAACCAGTCGGCGAATCGTTTTTCTGACAGCTATTAAGCCCGTGTTCAGACTACTGCCGTTCATCGCGTTTTTAGTAGAAAGGTCCTACAGAAGTGTTCCGCTTTATATGAAGGATGTTTCAATCCTTAGTTGTTTTAATGATCTGTTTCCACTCAAGGCCGTTTTGTTTTGATTGACTTACCTGTTGCTGATTCAACTGCTGCAAAGAGCCCGATGACCGTGTATCTGGCGCGACTGGCGCCGTCCAGCCAACTGACCATGCGTTATGTGTTGCAGGATGCCGCCGACCGTCTGGGCTTCGAAGACATGAACGTCGAGGAAATTCCCTGGCACGAGCTTCAGCCCGAGGATGTGATCGCGCTGGTCGCGGCACTGCGTGAGGATGGCTACGCGCCGAATACGTCGTCGCTGTACGTCAACGCTGTGCGCGGGGTGATGAACGAAGCGTGGCGCATGAGCCTGATCAGCCAGGAACACTTGCTGAAAATGCGCTCGGTCAAGGGGATTGCCGGTACGCGGCTGTCCCAGGGGCGCAACCTGCGACGCTCGCTGATTCAGGAAATGATGGCGGTCTGTGCCGCGGACCCACGGCCACAAGGCCTGCGAGACGCGGCGATCATCGGGATTCTGTATGGCTCGGGCATGCGCAAGTCGGAATCGGTGAACCTGGACCTCGATCAGGTGGATTTCACCGAGCGCAGCCTGCGGGTGACCGCCAAAGGTAACAAGCAACTGATCAAATACGCACCGGCCTGGGCATTCGCCAAACTGGATGCCTGGCTGGAGCTGCGCCGTTCGCAGCTCAAGGAAGGCGAAGTGGACGATCCGTTCCTGTTCAATCGCATTCGCCGTGGCAGCCACATCACCCGTGAGCGCATCACCAAGCACGCGATCTATTACATCGCCCGCCAGCGCGGTGCGCAGGTCGGGGTGAAGATCATGCCCCACGATTTTCGCCGCTCGTTCATTACCCGGGTGATCGAGGAGCATGACCTGTCGATCGCGCAGAAGCTCGCCCATCACAGCAACATCCAGACAACCGCCAACTATGACGTGCGGGATGACAACGAGCGGCGACGGGCCGTGGATCGTTTCGACCTTTAAGCTTCGCTCAACACGTGGGCGTGACCGATGGTCGAGACGTGCACCGCACTGCCGGTGGGTGGCGCGTACAGGCCCGAACTGCGCACCATGAGCGTGCGACCGGGCTGCTCGGCGGATGGCGGCGACTCCAGTTCCACGGTCAAGGTGCAGGTATTGCCGCTGAAATCCCGCTCGGTCACCACCGCGCGACACCCGGCGGCCTCCACCGCGCTAGGCACGATGCCGACCACTTGCAGCTGCTCGGGCCGCAGCATGATCTGCGCGCAACGGTTGTTGCGATGGTTGTTGACCGGGATCCGCCCCAGATCACAATGCGCCCAGCCAGCCTCGATCCTGGCGGGCATGACCACCGCATCGCCGAGGAACAGCGCGGTTTGTTCGTCACCGGGGTAGCGGTAGAGGTCCAGTGGATGACCTGACTGCACCAGTTGGCCATCGCGCATGACCGCCAGTTGATCGGCAAACGACAGCGCCTCACTCTGGTCATGGGTCACCAGGATGGTGGTGACCCCGGCGTCTGCCAGCAACCGCGCGACCAGTTTGCGCATGGCCGCTCGCAAGCCGGTGTCGAGCGCGGAAAACGGCTCATCAAGCAACATCAGGCGTGGCTGTTGCGCCAGTGCCCGCGCCAGAGCCACACGTTGTTGCTGGCCGCCGGAAAGCTCGTGGGGCCAACGATTGGCCATGCTGGAATCCAGTGCGACGCTGTCCATCAGCTCAGCGATACGCTCCTGTTTTTGCGCACCCTTGATCGACAGGCCGAAACCGATGTTGGCGGCCACGGTCATGTGCGGGAACAGGGCGCCGTCCTGCGGGACATAACCTATCTGGCGTTGATGCGCCGGGACTTCGTGGGTGTCGTCCACCAGCGTCTGGCCGTTGAGTGTCAGGCGACCCCAGTCCGGAAACTCGAAACCGGCGATCATGCGCAACAAGGTGGTTTTGCCCGAACCGGAAGGCCCGACGATCACCGTGCGGCTGCCCGTCGGCACCGACAGGCTGATGTTTTCCAGGGCGCGTTGCGAGCCATAGGATTTGCAGATCGAATGCAGTTCAAGAGCGTTCATCGGCCAGCCGTTTTTTTGGATTGGTGATAGAGGAGCCCCGTCAACGGAAGTGACAGCAGGATCATCAGCAAGGCATAAGGCGCCGCAGCGACGTAGTCGATCTCGCTGGTCAACGCCCAGAACCCGGTCGCCAGCGTGCGCGTGCCGTTCGGCGCGAGCAGCAAGGTGGCGGTCAATTCATTGGTGATCGCCAGAAACACCAGCGCGGCACCCGCGGCTGCACCGGGCGCGGCGAGGCGCAGGGTTATCAGCCACAGTGCGCGGCCGGGCGAGCGACCGAGACTGCGCGCGATGTTCTCCAGCTCCACCGGCGCCTGGGCGATGCCGGCCCGCAAGCTGACCAGGGCACGGGGTAAAAACATCAGCAGATACGCCAGCAGTACGGTGATCGTGGTCTGATAAATCGGCCGGGCGAAATGTACCGTGACGGTCACCAAGGCCAGGGCGACCACTATGCCCGGCAATGAGCTGGTGATGTAGTTGCAGCTTTCGAGGACCCGTTGCAGCCGCCCCGGCGAGCGGATCGACAGCCAGGCAATCGGGATTGCCGCACAGGTGGTGAGGGCCGCACCCGCAATCCCGAGCAGCAGCGTCTGTTGCAGTGCCGGCATCAAGTCGGCCATCTGCCAGACGTCCGCACCACCGGCGATCAGCCACTTGCCCAAGGTGATCAACGGCACCCCGAGCGCGAGGGCGCAGGTCACGATTTGCAAGGTCAGCGCGAGCACGGTGGGCACCTTTTTCAGGCGCACGAGCTGCTGCTCCCGGGCGCTTCCGGAACCGACGCGGGCATAACGCGCATTACCACGCGCCGTCGATTCAACGGTGAGCATCGCCAGGCAGCACAGCGCGAGAACACTGGCCAGCATGTTCGCGGCAGGTCCGTTGAAGGTGGACTTGAACTGATCGAATATCGCCGTGGTGAAGGTGTCGAAGCGGATCATCGCGTACAGGCCATATTCGGCCAGCAGGTGCAGCCCGACCAGCAAGGCGCCGCCGCAAATGGCCAGGCGCAACTGCGGCAGCACGACGCGAAAAAACACGGCCCAGGGCTTGAGCCCCATCGATTGCGCGACATCTTCAATGGCTGGATCGAGCCGACGCAAAGTCGCCGCAATCGGCAAGTAGAGGAAGGGGAAGTAGGCGATGACCGACACCAGCACCCCGGCAAACAGCCCGTGAATCGGCGGCACCAGGCTGACCCAGGCATAGCTGTGGACGAATGCCGGAACCGCCAGCGGCGCGGTCGCCAGTAACGACCACCAGCGTCGCCCCGGCAGATCGCTGCGCTCGGTCAGCCAGGCCAGTGTCACGCCCAGCGCGATGCACAAGGGGATCGTGATCAACACCAGCAACACCGTATTGATCAACAGCTCGCCAACCCGTGGCCGGAACACCAGTGCCAGCAAGGTCGACCAGCCAGTTTGTACGGACACGCCGATGACAAAGGCGATGGGCAGCAGCGCGAGCAGAGAAACCAGCACCGACAAACCGATCACCCACGCACCGCCGCGACCCACGAACAATCCGCGGGAGCGGCGGCGTAAAGTTGCGGGAATCGCCTCAGCGACGCCCGCGGGTAATGTTTCAGGTATCAATTAGAGCAGTCCGGCCTGAGTCATCAGCTCCACGGCTTTTTTACTGTCGAGTTTCGAGGCGTCGACTTTCGGCGCGTCGAGCTGCTGCAGCGGCACCAGTTTGGGGTTGGATTCAGCGTTCTTGCCTACAGCGTATTCATAGGAGTTGCCAGTCTTGAGGATCGCCTGGCCGTCTTTGCCGGTGACCCACTTCAGGAACGCCTGGGCTTGATCCTTGTGTTGGCTGGACGCCAGGACACCGCCACCGGAAATACTCACAAACGCGCCCGGGTCTTTGTGCTTGAAGTAGTGCAGGGCGGTGTTCTTGCTGTTCTCGCCGGTCTTGGCCTGATCACCGAAGCGGTAATAGTGATAAATCACGCCGCTGTCAATTTGCCCGGCGTTGACCGCTTTGAGCACCGAGCTGTTGCCCCGGTACGCGGTAAAGTTGTTTTTCATGCCCTTCAACCACTCAAGTGTTGCGGCTTCGCCCTTGAGTTCCAGCACGGCGGCGACAATCGCCTGGAAGTCGGCACCAGCCGGGGAGGCCGCCCAACGGCCTTTCCACTTGGCGTCGGCGAGATCCATCAGCGACTTCGGCAATTCGGCTTCGGGCAGTTTGCCCGGGTTATAGACAAACACCGTGGAGCGCGCGGCGATCCCGACCCATTTGCCATGGGCCGGACGGTAGGCTGCATCGACCTGTTCCAGGGTGGTCGGCGCCACTGGCGCAAACAGCCCGGCGTTGTCCACCAGCACCATGGCCGGGGAGTTTTCGGTCAGGAACACGTCAGCCGGGGAGGCCGCGCCTTCCTGCACGATCTGATTGCCCATTTCCGTGTCGTCGCCATTGCGTATCGTGACCTTGATCCCGGTTTCCTTGGTAAAACCTTCGACCCAGGCTTTGGTCAGGCTTTCGTGCTGGGCGTTGTAGACCACGATACCGTCGGCATCGGCGGCGTAGACGTGGCCGGCGCTCAGCAGGGCAGTGGCCAGCAGGGCTTTTTTCAGGAAAGAGGGGATATGGCGATTCATGCTTCGGGCAGCTCCTGTTTTTTTGGGCGTCATACGCAGGAATTCGCGGTTCAACCAATGCGAATCATTTGCATGTTTCGGATCGCTGGAATGTAGTGGGTACAATGAGAAAAAAACGTTAAATAAACCGTTAATACATGTCATTTTCATTCAGATTAGCAGTGACTCAGCCCCTTGCGCGGTCGATCTGATTCAAACGATGTCGTCGATCAGGATATGGCGCTGGCCACGGCTGCAAATCTCGATTCTGGCTTCGACCTCGTAGACCTCGCGCAGCATCTGTTCGGTGATCACTTCAGCGCTGGGCCCGCTCCCCCGGGACGTTCCATTGGCAATCACCAATACCTGATCGGCAAAGCGTAGCGCTTGATTCAGGTCATGGATGGCAATAAATACAATGACTTCGCGTTTGCGTGCCAGTGCGCGCATGAAGTTCAGCACTTGAACCTGCCGATGCATGTCCAGCGCGCTGGTCGGTTCGTCCATCAGCAGGATTTCCGGTTCGCGCACCAGCGTTTGTGCGATCGATACCAATTGCTGCTGCCCGCCACTGAGTTCGCCGAGGTTGCGAAAGGATAGTTCGGTGATGCCAAGCGCGTCGAGAATCTGGTCCACCAGTTTCAGCTCGTCGTCGTGAACGACCCACCCCGGCGTCAGTTGTTTGCGGGCCAGCAGCACGGACTCATAGACGGTCAACCGGGCACTGGCGTTCAAGCCCTGAGGCATGTAGCTGATGCCCTGCGGCCCCTTTTTCGAGCCCTGCAAGTTGACCTGTCCCGGGCCGTCGATCAGCCCGGCCATGCGTTTGAACAGGGTGGATTTACCCGCTGCATTGGGCCCGACCACCGCGACCACCTGGCCACCGATAAACGTTGCCGTAGTCACGCCGCTAATGATCTCGCGCTGGCCATAGCGGGCGCCAAGGTTTTCAAGCTGGAGCTTCACCATGTGTTTTTCTTCCCGCCAAGGATCAAAGAGATGAAGAACGGCACGCCGATCAGCGAAGTGACCACGCCAATGGGGAAAATCGCGCCAGGGATCAGGGTTTTGCTGACCACCGAACTGGCGGACAGAATCAGCGCTCCGGTCAGCAATGACGCCGGCAAAAAGAACCGTTGATCTTCACCAATCAGCATCCGGGCGATGTGCGGGCCGACCAGCCCGATAAAACCGATGGTGCCGACGAAGGCCACCGGAAACGAGGCGAGCAGGCTGACCATGATCAGTGTCTGGAAGCGCAGGCTGCGCACGTTGATCCCGAAACTCGCGGCTTTGTCATCGCCTAAGCGCAGGGCCGTCAGGGCCCAGGCCCGCTTGGCGAAGATCGGCAGGGTGATGAGGATCACCGCGCAAATCACCCCGAGTTTTGGCCAGGTGGCTTTGGTCAGGCTGCCCATGGTCCAGAACACTACGGCCGCCACCGCTTGCTCGGTGGCAAAAAACTGCACCAGTGCCAACAACGCGTTAAACGTAAACACCAGGGCAATGCCGAGCAACACGATGGTTTCGGCGGTTACGCCGCGACGCATGCTCAGAAAGTGGATCAGCAGCGCGCAAAGCATGGCCATGATGAACGCGTTCAGCGGCACCATGTACTGCGCCGCCAGCGGGAACAGCGCCACCCCGAAAGCCAGTCCCATTGCCGCGCCAAAACTGGCGGCGGCAGAAAGGCCCAGGGTGAACGGACTGGCCAGCGGGTTGTTGAGGATCGTCTGCATCTGCGCACCGGCCAGCGACAGCGCCGCGCCGACCGCAACCGCCATCAGCGCGACCGGCAAGCGGATGTCCCACATCACCACCCGCACTTGCGCCGACGCCGTGTCCGGTGAAAACAGGGCGCCAAGCACCTCCTTCAGGCTGTAACTGGCCGGACCCAGCGCCAGATCGAGCAGCACGCTGAACACCAGCAACACCGCCAGCGCCACCAGGATCAGCCGTTTTCGCAGGACCCGTTGACGGTACGTCACGCTCTGCGCAATAGGCATTTCACCTAACGAACTCATGGCTTGACCCCGGTTTTCTCAAGGCTGACGAAGTAGCCCGGTTGGTAGGGCACAGGCAGGAAGCGCTCGTGGAGTTCGCGAAACGCGGCGTCGGGATCCAGATCGGCAAACAACGCCGGATGAAACCACTTGGCCAATTGCTGGATGGCCACAAACTGGTAGGGGCTGTTATAGAACTGGTGCCAGATGGCATGAAACGCTTGATCGTTCTGCGCCTTGATACCGGCGTAGGCCGGGCGTTGGGTGTACCAGGCCAGTTTGTGTCGCGCTTGTGTCAGGTCCGCGCCCGGTCCGACGCCTACCCAGCGACCGCCGGGCGCAAAGGCTTGCCAGTTGGCGCTGGTGACGACCACTTGATCCGGGTTGGCGACGATCACCTGTTCGGGGTTCAACTGGCCAAAGGTGTTCGCAATGATGCTTTTGGCGATGTTGTTGCCACCGGCCATGTCGACAAACAGGCCGAAATTCTCGTTGCCGAAACTCAGGCAACAATCGTCGGTGTACCCACCGATTCGCTCGATGAACACCGTGGGCCGCGCGGGGTGTTTGGCCTCAATGACGTCGGTAACACGACGGATCTGTTGATTGCGAAAATCGATAAACGCCTCGGCGCGCTCTTCCTTGCCAAACAACTGGCCGAACAGGCGCATGGTCGGCTCGGTGTTTTGCATCGGGTTGTTGCGAAAATCGACGTAGACCACCGGGATCCCCAGCGCGTCGAGCTTCTCGATGTAGCGCGCATCTTCGGTGGCGTGCTGCGCTTCGATGTTCAGGACGATGACGTCCGGTTGTTGCGAGATCGCTTGCTCGATGTCGAAGGTGCCGTCTTCGAAGCCGCCGAAGGTGGGAATCCTGGCGATGTCGGGGAACTTGCGCAGGTAGGCACCGTAAGTGTCCGGGTCGGACTGAATCAAGTCCTTGCGCCAACCGACGATGCGCTCGATGGGGTTTTGCGTATCCAGCGCGGCGACCAGGTACAACTGCCGCCCCTCGCCGAGAATCACCCGTCTGACCGGGAGGTGAACCTTGACCTTGCGGCCCAGCAGGTCAGTGACCGTGACGGCGGCGGGATCCGGATTCGCCGCGAGCGCGGTGCGCGGCGCCAGAGAAAACCCCAACACGCCCAGCAGTCCCGCCAATAGCAGGGCCGCGAAGGCGTGGCGGCGTGGATGAACAGATGCCATGGTTGAAACCTTTACAGGTAGCCAGACCGGGCAACGGCTCAGGCCGTTGCCCGGGGCTGAACGTTTCAGAAGTCGACGGTGGCCGACAGTTGCAGGGTGCGCGGCGAACCTTGTGAGAAGGCGCCATAGGACGCGACACCGGACCAGTACTCACGGTCGAAAACGTTCTGCACCGTGGCCCGGAATGTGGTCGGACGCTCCGCGATGCGCGTGGCGTAACGTGCGCCAACATCGAAGCGGGTCCATGGGTCGAGTTCCTGGGTGTTGGCCTGGTTGACGTATTGGCTGCCGGTGTAGATCGCGCCGCTGGTCAGCGTCAAACCTTCGATCCACGGCGTATCCCACTCGGCCCACAAGTTGGCCTGGACCTCGGGCACGCCCACCGGTTTGTTGCCGCGATTGGCAACGGTTCCGGTCTTGGTCAGTTCAGCGTCGAGGACGGTGACGCCACCGAGCAGGCGAGTGCCTTGGGCGATCTCGCCAAACACGTTCAACTCCACGCCCCGATTGCGCTGTTCACCTTGTACCGAGAACACACCGGAGGCCAGCTCGCCGCTGGGCTTCTTGATCTGGAACAGGCTGAGCGTAGAGGTGAAGGTGCCGTAGTCGACCTTGACCCCGACTTCCTGCTGGCGGGAAATGTAAGGCGCGAAGATCTCGCCGGAGTTCGACGCGGTGGCCGGCGCGATGTCGCCCTTGCTCAAGCCTTCGATGTAGTTGTAGTAGAACGACACGTGGTCCCAGGGCTTGACCACCACCCCGAACAGCGGCGTGGTTTCGCTTTCGTCGTAAGACGTGGTGACGGCGCCGGCCGCGTTGAAGTTATCGGATTCGATGTTCTGCTTGCGCAGGCCGACAGTGACCTGCAAGCGCTCATCCAGTACCGAAAGGGTGTCGGCCAACGCCACGCCCGACAGTTCTGTCTCGGAGACCTTGAGGGCATCCGGTTCGGCAATGGACGGTTTCGGACGGTCGATCGGGTGGTACATGTTCGACAGCACGGCTGGGCCGGAAATGATGCCGCGTTTCAGTTCGTCGCGATAACGGGTGACCTGCAACGTGGTGCTGTGGCTGATCGGGCCGGTGTCGAAGCGCAGGCGGGCACCGGCGTCGACGGTGTAGCGCTCGACTTCGAATTTGTAGTAGCCCGGGATTGAAGAGGTGTCACCCGCGTTGTTGAGAATGGTCGGGGTCTGATCAGACATCCGCTTCACGTCCGACCGGCCGCCACCGGCGTGGGCGAACACGGTCAAGGCGTCGTTGAGGTCGTACTCGGCACCGAGCAGGGCCGATTTATCGCGGGTTTCGGCCCATCCCCAGTCCTGGCTCACGTTGGTGCGGCCGTTGGCGGCGGAGGGGATTTCCACGCCCGAGGCGATGAGGAACGGACGGGACGCGGCGTCGAATTGTTCTTTCTGGCTGATCAGGTCCAGGGTGGTTCGCAGGCGATCACCCTGATAGTCCAGGGAGATGGCGCCGATGTCGACGTCCCGGGATTGATCGTCGATGGCCGTGTCACCTTGCTGGGTGCTGCCGTTGACGCGCACACCGAAGCGGCGTTCTTCGCCGAAGCGCCGGCTGACATCGACGTGGCCGCCGATCTGCGAATCCATGGCGTAGCTGGCGGTGAAACGGGTCAGGTCCTCATCGAGGGAACGCTTGGGGACTACGTTGATCACGCCACCGACACCGCTGTTGGGCGACATGCCGTACAGCAGGGCGCCGGGGCCCTTGATCACTTCGATACGCTCGGCGTATTCGGTGAAGACCCGGTAGTTGGGCGCAACGCCGTATACACCGTCGAACGCCAGTTCGCCGAGGTTGCCTTCGCCCACCGGGAAGCCGCGAATGAAGAAGGAATCGACAATGCCGCCGGTCTGGCCAGTGGAGCGTACCGAGGAGTCGCGCTCCAGCACATCGGCCACTGTCACAGCCTGCTGATCTTTCATCAACGTCGAGGTGTAGTTGCTGACGCTGAACGGTGCGTCCATCACGTCCTTGTTGCCCAGCATGCCGAGCCGCCCGCCACGGGCGACCTGACCGCCCGGGTAGGCTTGCGGCAAGCTGCCCTTGCGACCGTCGGTGCCGTTGATCGTGGTTTCGGCAAGGGTCAGATCCCCCTCGCTGTTGGCCGGGATCGGCGCCAGGGTGTAGCTGCCATCAGTGCGCGGCACTATTTGCAGACCGCTGCCGGACAACAGTCGGGTGATCGCTTCCTGGGGCGAGTAAGTGCCGGAAAGCCCCGGACTCATCAGGCCCTCGGTCATTGATGGCTGGAATGAAAGCGCAATGCCGGCGTCCACCGCGAACTTCGACAAGGTTGCCCCCAGCGGGCCGGGGGCAATGCTGTAGGCGCGGGTCGCAGTGGCATCCAGTGACGCTGGCGCGGCAAGGGCAACGGGGCAGGCGACGCCGGTCAGGGCAAGGCTTAGCAACGCGCTGCGGATAGCCAGCTTGAGTGAGCGATCCGAACGCAGAGGGCGTGCAACGAACATGGAGTGATGACCCTTTCGACGAGGTTGAGAAGTTCTTCCTTTCCTTGCCAGTCGAGATCAAAAAAAGTATCACCCGCTCAGCCATTTTTTTTTGCGCGAGGTTCAGGCGGGGGAGAGCGTCACCCAATAACCGCTCAAGTGGCCGGTTGCGAGCACCGGGTAGGTTTGCACCAGCATGTTCAAGGTGCGTTGGGTATCGCTGATGGGGAACGCGCCAGAAATGCGCAGATCGGCAATCGCCGGATCACAACGCACGAAGCCTTTGCGATAACGCGCCAGTTCCGCGATGAAGTCGGCCAGACGCATGTTGTCGGCCATCAGCATGCCTTGGGTCCAGGCGCTGACGGAGCGGTCCACCGGGTTCAACAGGCCGAAAGCCTGCGATGAAAAGTCGGTGCGTTGCCCGGCATTGACGATCAAGGGCGTTACGCCGTTGCCACCAGGCAGTTCAACCCTGACAGCGCCGTCCAGTACTGCGAGCTGAGTGCGGGTTTGCAGTTCGCGCACCGTAAACCGCGTGCCCAATGCCTGCATTCGCCCCTGACGGGTAGTCACCAGAAACGGTCGGGACTGGGGGGCTACATCCGGCGCGGTCTGCACCAGGATTTCACCTTCACGCAAATTGATCAGCCGTTGACGGGCGTCGAACAGCACATCGATCGCCGAATCGGTATTGAGTGTAATGCGCGAGCCATCGGCCAGCGTCAACTCGCGTTGCTGGCCCACGGCAGTCCGGTAGTCGGCCGACCATTGTCGGGATTCGACCAGCTTCCAACTGCCCCAACCGGCGGGTAACACGGCCAGCATTATCGCCAGTTTGCCGAGGGCCATGCGGCGTTCGGGATTGCTCGGGCGATCCAGCGCCGACATCGCCAATGACGGGGGCAGGCCGCCCAGCTTGCTTTGCAGCAGTTGGGCCCGGCCCCAGGCGCGGCTGCGTTCAGGGCTGCTGACACGCCAGCATTCCCACTCGGCGCGCTCGGCATCGTCAAGGTCGCCTTCGCTGATGCGCATCAGCCACTCGGCCGCTTCATCGAGTACTTGTGGATCAATCTGAGTGGGCGTGGCGTAGGTCGACATTCATTCCACCAGCATCAGGCATTGAACGAAGGCCTGTTTCATGTAGCGCTTCACGGTGATCAGCGACACGTCCAGTTGCGTGGCGATGTCGTCGTATTTCAGCCCGCTGATCTGCGACAGCAGGAATGCGCGTTTGACCAGCGGCGGCAGGGCGTCGAGCATCGCGTCGATTTCGTGCAGGGTTTCCAGCACGATGAAACGCAATTCGGGCGAGGGCGCTTCAGGGGCAGGCAACAGCGCGAGGGCATCCAGATAGGCGCGTTCAAGCGCCTTGCGCTGATACCAATTGACCAGAATGCCCTTGGCCACACAGCTCAGGTAGGCCCGGGGTTGTTCAATGACCGCGACCCTGGAAGCCAGTATGCGTGTGAAGGTGTCTTGCGCCAGGTCCGCCGCATCCATGGCGTTGCCCAGTTTTTTGCGCAGCGTGGCGTACAACCAGCCGTGATGGCCGGTATAGAGAGCCTCGATCGCGCGCAGGTGATTGTGATGAGTCGCGGGCAGGGTATCGCTCATGGATGATAATTTTTAGCGATTGAGAAGTATTCCCAATCCTAAGTGACTGCACCCCTGCGGCGCAAGGGGGAGGCTGATCAGTCGCAGCGTGGCGCTTCGTCCGGTTGCAACAGTACTGATCGATAACGCAAGGCGACAATGAGCACCAAGGCCATTGCGTAGGCGAGGCAAACGATCAGATAGGTGTATTGCAGGCCGTAGACCTGACTGAGCAAACCGCCCAGGGAAATACCTGCGATGGAGGCCAGTTGCGCCGTGCTCTGAGCCACACCCAGTACGTAACCCTGTTGCGAACTGTCGACCGTTTTGGAAATCAGCGCCATCAGCACCGGCGTCGTGGCGCCCAGCAGCACGCCCCACAGGAAGTAGGCCATGACAAACACGGCCGGGTTTCGGGTAAGGCCGGCGACGCCGGTCAGGCCGATGCAGCCAATGACAACCCAGGACATTCGCTGCAGGGTTTGCTGTTGCGTCCGGTGTTCGAAGTAGCGCGCCCAGCGTGTCGCCGAAAGGATGAAGCCCAGTGCCAGCAAGCCGTAACACAGGCCCGTGACCGAATTGCCGACCTCAAACACCGAGCTGACGTACAACGAAAATGATGTCTGCGGCAGCATCCGCGCCAACAGCAGAATGCCCATGACGCCCAACAGCGACATCAGGGGCGAGCCCTGCCACACGCCGCGTGCCCGACCCGGCTGCGGCGCAGCATCCACCACCGGCGTTTTTTTCACGGGAGGCACATCCGGCAACGTCACGGCCGCCACCACGGTGCACACCGCGCAGAGCGCCGAAGCGATGAGATTGATCCAGAAAAAAGTCGCGTAATCGAGAATCAGACCGCCGACCACTGCGCCGAGCAACGAGCCGACGTTGGTGGAGATTTGCAGGATCGCAAACAGGCGGGCCCGCCGTGAGGGCGCCTCGATACTGACCCCGTAAGCCTGGGCTGGCGCGATATACCCGGCAAAGGCGCCTTGCAGGAAGCGCAGCAGCAGAATCACCCAGATATCGCTGCACAGTGCCAACCCCAACTGAGTCAACGACAAACCGGCCAAGGCACGAATCATCATCAACTTGTGACCATAACGGTCGCCGATCCGCCCCCAGAAGGCACTGGTCAGCATGATGCCCAGCATCGGGCCGACATACACGGCGATGCTGGCGAAACTGAACAGCGATACCGACGTGGTCAGCCCGCGCAGGTAGACCGGCCAGAACGGGCCGCTCATTTCCATCGCACCAATGGAGATGAGCTGGATCGTGAACAGAAGATAAATCAGGATTCTGACGCTGGAACCCTGAAAAGTGCCTGAATGGAACATCGGTCAGCCTCGGTGGTTGGCCGGCATCCTACGTGCTTTGCCATCGAGGGAAAACCATATCGGGCGTTCTGTATCGGTGTCAGTTGGCAGACGGACAGCCTCGCTGCGCAGTGGTTGCTGCCTGGCTGATCAACGCGGCCAGGCGTTTGACGTTGTTTTGCTGGGCCACCACCAAGTCATCAATGGAGGGGCCTGAAGGCGTCTGCAAGGTGCTGCGGCAGGTAATCAGCGTGTTATCTCCTTCGCCAGGATTGCGCAGGCGCCATTTGACGTCGATCAAACCGTACTGCCCGGGAATCGAGTCGAAGCGTTGCACCTCCAGGCGTACTGACACTCTTCGCTTCGGACTGCTGCTGGCCAGTTGATCCACCAGAGCACTGCGCAACTCGTCCACCAGACTCGCAGCCCACCATTGGGTTTCGAGAATTGCCACGCCGCTGTTGCCCTGACGAATGACGATCTGCGGACGATCGACCTGGGCCGGTACGCTGAGGCTTTCGATCTGGATTTCCCCACCGTTGCCTCGTGCGGTGCCGCTCAATTGTGCCGGGGTCAGGGTGTGGAACTGAATCGGATCACTGCGGCAGGCGGCGAGCAGTAGACACGCAGTGACCAAGGTAATCTTCAGCGGAAAAGCCATGGGTGTTGCTCCTGTGGTCAGTTGCGCGGTGGGCCCTGTAGGTCCGTCGGTGCTGCATTATTGGGACGACCGCGAATCAGCGACTCTGGATGCCGGCCCAGGTAATCCGAGAGCTCACGCAGGGAGCGCGACATGCGCCCGAGTTCTTCCAGGGTCTGGGTCAATTGCTCGCGTTGCGGCGAGTCTTCGGCGAGGGTCGAGCTGGCCGATTGCAGGGTTTTGCTGACGTCTGCCAGGGTGGTTTGCACGCCAGGCAGGGTCTTGGCGTTGAATTGCGCGAGGCCCTTGCGCAGCTCTACGAGGTTGCTGTCGAGGTTGCCGGCGATGCGCTCGATGGGCAGTTGGTTGATCTTGGTGACCATGCCTTCGAGTTTTTCCTGCAACTGTTCGAGGCTGCCAGGAATAGTGGGAATGCTGACAGGGCGGGCGGTCGGGTCGAACACGACTTTCTCCGCTTTGGGATAGAAGTCGAGTGCGATGTACAACTGGCCGGTCAACAGATTGCCGCTGCGGGCCTGGGCCCGCAGACCGTTTTCGATGAAGCTGCCCATCAACCGTACGCCGGCGGCTTCGTCATTGGGGTCATGCTTCAACGCTTCAAGCATTCTGGCGTGGGCCTGGCCAAGCCGTTGCGGGTAGATCACGATGCCGACGTTGACCGGAAAGCTGCGTTTTTTCGGGTCGAAATCCAGATTGACCGACACAACCCTGCCGAACTCGATGCCAAGGAACTCCACCGGCGCACCGACTTTCAACCCGCGCAATGCCTGGTCGAAACGCAAACTCAGGAACTGCGCCTTGCCGCTGGGTGGGGCGAGGGCGGTTTGCTGGTCTTCGAACAGCTCGAAGCCTTTGTCCTCTAGCGCCGGTTTATCGTTGGGGCTGTATTCCGGCGCCCTGAACGCGATGCCGCCCACCAAGATGGACGAGAGCGACTCGGTCTTCACCGAAAAACCGTTGGCGCCGACGTTGACATCAATGCCGCTGGCATTCCAGAACCGGGTGTTATCGGTGACGAAGGCATCGTTGGGCGAATGGATGAAGACTTCGAGGTTTACCCCTTTGCCGTCTGCATCCAGGGCATAGGCGACCACTTGGCCGACCGGAATTTTGCGGTAGTAGACGGGAGAACCAATGTCGAGCGAGCCCAGGTCCTGGGTGTGCAGCGTAAAGCGCTTTCCGGGTTCGCCATAGGTAATGGGGGGCGGATTTTCCAGCCCGGTGAAATTCTTCGACCGGGCATTGGCCTGGCCGATGTCGGCGCCAATGTAGTCCCCGGACAGCAGTGTATCGATGCCCGACACGCCGCCAGCACCGATGCGGGGCCGTACCACCCAGAATTGCGAGTCTTCGCGGGTGAAACTTTCCGCCTGCTTGGACAGTTTGATGGTGGCGTTGACGCTTTTCTGGTCGCCGCTCAGTTCCACGTCGGAGACATGCCCGATCACCACGTTGCGGTATTTGACTTCGGTCTTGTTGGCGGTCAGGCCGCTACCGGTCTTGAACGTGACGGTGATGGTCGGTCCTTCCTGCAAAATGCTGTGAACCACCAGCGAAATACCCACCAGCACCGCGACAATCGGCACGATCCACACCAATGAAACGCTGTAGCGGCGGGTCTTGATGGGGGCCTGCCCGGGAGCTTGCGGCCCGTCAGCGGCTTGAGACTTCATCCATGACCTCCTCGTTTTCGGAATGTTGCTGATCCCAGATCAGACGTGGGTCGAAACTCATCGCCGACAGCATGGTGAACACCACCACCAGACCAAAAAACAGAATGCCCGCGCGCGGTTCGATATCGGCCAGCGCCTGGAACTTCACCAACGAAGCCACCAGGGCGACCACGATCACGTCGAGCATCGACCAATATCCGATGAGCTCGACGAAACGGTACATTTTTGAGCGCTCCTTGCGCGCCCAATCACTGTCGCGCTGAACGGTCACCAGCAATAACGACAGGGCGACGAACTTGATGCCCGGCACCGCGATGCTGGCAATGAAAATGATCAGGGCGATGTCCCAGGCGCCGTGCTGCCAGAAATCCAGCACACCACCCATGATTGTGCTGTCCGCGCCGCTGCCGACCATTTTGGTGTTCATCACCGGCAACACATTGGCCGGGATGTAAAACACCAATGACGTGATCAAGTAGGCCCAGGTTCGGGTCAGGGCGTTGGTTTTGCGCCGA
This sequence comes from Pseudomonas sp. PDM01, assembly GCF_014852325.1. Classification (NCBI taxonomy): domain Bacteria; kingdom Pseudomonadati; phylum Pseudomonadota; class Gammaproteobacteria; order Pseudomonadales; family Pseudomonadaceae; genus Pseudomonas; species Pseudomonas sp. PDM01. Next base: position 752,160 of record NZ_JACVBK010000001.1, on the reverse strand, counting down.
TGCAGCGGCGCACCGCAGCGTTCGCATTCGTGGGGGTCGCCGGTCATGTCACAGGCCAGGCCGCAGCTGTGGCAGAGACACAGGTTGAGTTCGCTGGCGACTGGTGGCGTAGTCATAAGACATCCCACAGTTCACGGACATCGCGCCCGGCGATGCGGATCATCATCAGGCTGAGAATGGCCAGGGCGAACAGGCCGATACCAGGCAGGACGTCGAGCAACCCGGCGAGCTTGATCACCGCGACCATCGCCCCCAGCAGGCAGACTTCCAGCATGCTCCAGGGCCGCAAGGTTTCCAGCCAGCGCATACAGAATTTGAAACCCGGCGAACGACGGGAGGCGAGGGCAAAACTCAGGACCCAGATGAGCAGCAGCAACTGGAAAATCGGCGCGATGATCATGGCGATGGCCGCCACCATCGCGATGAAGGTAATCGGGCCCAGACTCAGGGCCTGTACCGAATCCCACAGCGTCGCGCTGTTTTTCAGGCCTTGCAGGCTGATGCTCATGACCGGGTAGAAATTGGCGAATATCCACAGCATCAGCGCGGTGACGGTCAGCGCCAGCCGCTGCTCCACCGTCAGGCCGTTATAGCGCTGAAGCACGCCGCCGCAGCGCGTACAGAGGGTTTTCTGATGTTTGGCGAGCGTGACTTTTTGATACACGCAGTCGCAGTGCTCGCAGATGATCAGTTGGTCAGTCGTAGCCATAGGCCGCACTCGCCAGGAGGCAGGAAAGTCAGAGCACATCCTCAATATAGAAGTGCCTTGCGATTGAGCAAATTAAAAGGCGGACTTAAAGCTGACTTGCTGGTGATCGGGCCTCGAGTCCTGCACTGATCTTGCGGCCGCCATCGCCAGCAAGCCGGCTCCTACAGGGTTTAGTGTTTGCCCGGTGGATCGGCTGCGCACGGTTATTGTAGGAGCCGGCTTGCTGGCGATTGGGCCTTGAGGTTTGCGGTTATGTTGAGGGCGCCATCGCCAGCAAGCCGGCTCCTACAGGGTTTAGTGTTTGCCCGGTGGATCGGCTGCGCATGGATATTGTAGGAGCCGGCTTGCTGGCGATTGGGCCTTGAGGCTTGCGGTTATGTTGAGGACGCCATCGCCAGCAAGCTGGCTCCTACAGGGGTTGGTGTTGACCCGGTGGATCGGCTGCGCACGGCCATTGTAGGAGCCGGCTCGCCGGCGATTGGGCCTTGAGGCTTGCGATTATCTTGAGGACGCCATCGCCAGCAAGCTGGCTCCTACAGGGTTTGGTGTTTACCCGGTGGATCGGCTGCGCACGGCCATTGTAGGAGCCGGCTTGCTGGCGATTGGGCCTTGAGGTTTGCGGTTATCTTGGGGGCGCCATCGCCAGCAAGGGGTGGGTGTTTTAGCCGAGGATTTCGCGCAGGCGATACCAGAACATGCCGAGGGCCAGCAGCGGTGAGCGCAGTTTCGGGCCGCCGGGGAAGGTCATGTGGGGCACGGCGCTGAATACGTCAAAGCCTTGGCTGTGCCCGGCATGAATCGCTTCGCCCAGCAGTTTGGCGCACCAGTGGGTCACGTTCAGGCCGTGACCGGAATAACCCTGCGCGTAGAACACGTTCGGATGCTGACTCAAGCGCCCGACCTGCGGGAAGCGATTGGCGGTGATACCAATCTTGCCGCCCCATTGATAATCAATGCGCACATCGGCCAGTTGCGGGAACACCTTGAGCATTTGCGGGCGCATGTAGGCGGCGATGTCTGCCGGATCACGCCCGGAATAATGGCAGGCACCGCCGAACAGCAAACGCCGGTCCGCCGAAAGCCGGTAGTAATCCAGGCCGACTTTCTGGTCGCACAGTGCCAGGTTCTGCGGGATCAACTGCGTTGCGACGTCAGGCGCCAACGGCTCGGTGGCGATGATGTAGCTGCCCGCCGGAAGCACCTTGCCGCTAAGCTTCGGTTCGAGTTCGTCCAGATGCGCGTTACACGCCAGCACCAGGCTGCCGGCGCGCACCGTGCCCCCGGCACAACGCACCTGCACGGTATTGCCATGAATCAACTCCAGCACCGGGCTCTGTTCGAAGATCTGCACCCCCAGCGATCGCGCCAGTCGCGCTTCGCCGAGCACCAGATTGAGCGGGTGCAAGTGCCCCGAGCCCATGTCCACCAGGCCACCGGCATACACGCCTGAATTCACTACGTGTTCACGGATCTGCTCCGGCCCGACCAAGCGCGTTTCATGGGCGTAACCCGACTCGACAAGGCCTTCTTGCTCAGCCTTGAACGCCGCGAACTGTGCCTTGGTGTTGGCCAGTTCGCAAAAACCCCAGCGCAGGTCGCAATCGATGCCGTGCTCGCGGATGCGCTTGCCCACCAGCTCGACCGATTCGGTCCCCGCGCGTTCCAGGTAACGCACGCCTTCTACGCCGACATGCCGGGCGAAACCGCTGACGTCATGGCCAATGCCGCGGATCAACTGACCGCCGTTGCGCCCGCTGGCGCCCCAGCCGATCCGCCGGGCTTCCAGCAAAATCACCGAGAGCCCGCGCTGAGCCAGTTCGATGGCCGTGTTGACCCCGGTAAACCCGCCGCCGATCACGCAGACATCGGCGACAAGGTCCTCTTCCAGCGCAGGGAAGGGCGTCAGCGTATGGGCCGATGCCGCGTAATAGGAGCGCGCATGTTCGTGGTTGTACTGATTCATTTGTTGGACTTCACTTTGCTCCAGGAACGGGTCATCAACCGCATGATCGCCTGGGGCGGGGTGGTCGAGATGTAGAGTTTGTCGAGCACTTCCTGAGGCGGGTAAACCTCGGGATTGTTCACCAACTCAGGGTCCATGAATTGCTTGGCGGCCGGGTTGGGGTTGGCGTAGCCGACCGAGGCGCTGACCTTGGCGATCACTTGTGGGTCGAGCAGGTAGTTGATGAAGGCGTGCGCCTCTTTCGTGTTGCTGGCGTCGGCAGGAATCGCCAGCAAATCGAACCACAGGTTGCTGCCTTCCTTCGGAATCGCATAGGCGATGTTCACGCCGTTCTTGGCTTCCTTGGCGCGGTTGGCGGCCTGGAACACGTCGCCGGAATAACCGAACGCCACGCAGATGTCGCCGTTGGCCAGGTCCGACACGTACTTGGATGAGTGGAAGTAAGTGATGTAAGGCCGGATGCTCAGCAACTTGGCTTCGGCCTTCTTGTAGTCCTCGGGATTTTCGCTGCGCGGGTCCATGCCCATGTAGTTGAGGATCGCGGGGAAGACTTCATCCGCCGAGTCCATCATCGACACGCCACACTGGCTGAGCTTCTTGATATTTTCCGGTTCGAACAGCACGGCCCAGGAGTCGATGCGATCGATGCCCAGCACTTGCTTGACCTTGTCGACGTTGTAGCCGATGCCATTGGTGCCCCACAGGTAAGGCACCGAATGCTCGTTACCCGGATCGTTTTTCTCCAGTAGCGCCAGCAGTTTCGGGTCGAGGTTCTTGAAGTTTGGCAGCTGTGCGCGATCCAGTTTGAGGAACGCGCCGGCCTTCACCTGGCGCGCGAGGAAGTGGTTGGACGGCACCACCACGTCATACCCGGTACGACCGGCGAGCAGTTTGCCCTCCAGGGTTTCGTTGGAGTCGAAAACGTCGTAGATCACCTTGATTCCGGATTTGGCCTGGAAGTCGGCGAGGGTGGTTTCGCCGATGTAATCGGTCCAGTTGTAGACGCTGACCTGTGGTTGAGCCTGAGCAACAGCGCTGAACAGCAGGGCCAGCGCGACCGGGACCACGGATTTCAATAGACGCATATCGACACCTCTTGGATTTATCGGGTTATTCAGGTGTTTCGCTATTCCTGTGGGAGCCAGCCTGCTGGCGATAGCGGTGGGCCAATCGATACAGAGGTTGGCTGTGCTGACGCCATCGCGAGCAGGCTCACTCCCACAGGGGATGTGTGTAGGGCTCAGACGCTGAGCAACAAAAACTCCCGCTCCCACGAGCTGATCACCCGTTTGAAGTTCTCGTGCTCCGCTCGCTTGACCGCGACATAACCGCGGACAAACTTGCTGCCCAGATAACGCTCGATGGTTTCGCATTCTTCCATCTGCGTCAGCGCGTCTTCGATGGTGATCGGCAGGCGCAGGTTGCGCCGTTCGTCGGCCCGGCCCTGTACCGCAGCGCTCGGCTCGATGCGTTCGACCATGCCGAGGTAACCGCACAGCAGGCTGGCGGCGATGGCCAGATACGGGTTGGCATCGGCGCCGGGCAAGCGGTTTTCCACGCGCATCGCCTCGGGGCTGGAGGTCGGCACACGCAGGCCCACGGTGCGGTTTTCTTCGCCCCATTCAACGTTCACCGGCGCCGAGGTGTCCGGCAGGAAACGGCGGAACGAGTTCACGTTGGGCGCGAACATCGGCAGCACTTTGGGGATGTATTTCTGCAGGCCGCCGATGTAATGCAGGAACAGCTCGCTCATCTGCCCGTCCGCATTGGCGAAGATCGGCTGGCCGGTGGCGATGTCCACCACACTCTGATGAATGTGCATGGCGCTGCCCGGCTCGTCGCCAATCGGCTTGGCCATGAACGTCGCCGCAACATTGTGCTTGAGCGCGGCTTCACGCATGGTGCGTTTGAACACCGTGATCTGGTCGGCCAGGTCCAGCGCGTCGCCATGACGGAAGTTGATTTCCATCTGCGCCGGGCCGTCTTCGTGGATCAGCGTGTCGAGGTCCAGGCCCTGTAATTCGCACCAGTCGTAAACGTCTTCAAACAGCGGGTCGAATTCGTTGGCGGCGTCGATGGAAAACGACTGACGCCCACTTTCCGCACGGCCCGAACGGCCCATCGGCGCCTTGAGCGGCAAGTCCGGGTCTTCGCAGCGCTGGGTCAGGTAAAACTCCATTTCCGGCGCGACAATCGGCTTCCAGCCTTTGTCGGTGTACAACTGCAAGACTTTCTTCAGCACGTTGCGCGGCGACAGTTCAATCGGGTTGCCGAACTTGTCGAAGGTGTCGTGGATCACGATTGCGGTGGGCTCGATGGCCCATGGGATCACGTACACCGCATCGGAAACCGGCTTGCACACCATGTCGATGTCGGCCGGGTCGAGCAGGTCGTAGTAGATGTCGTCGTCGACAAAGTCCCCGGTTACCGTTTGCAACAGCACACTTTCCGGCAGGCGCATGCCTCGCTCATGCAGGAACTTGTTGGTGGGCGCAATTTTGCCGCGTGCAATGCCGGTCAGGTCGCTGACGACACACTCGACTTCGGTAATCTTGTGATCTTTCAGCCACGTGAGCAGCTGATCGAAAGGGACATTCATAAAGACCTCGTTATTGGTTTTATTAACGCCGGGGAGGGTGGTTTCATCCGCCACACACTTCCCCTGGGACGCGTTGACGACTATCTTGGGCGAGCCTTGACGTTCCATCTATCCACTTTCAGCAGCACCAAAACGCACCAAACGAGTGCGTAAGGTCACCCATGACAGCGTGCAATCCATTACAGGTCCAAGCGTTCGATACCGCCGATGTCGCCGAGCAAATCCGCGCCACACCCGGTTGGGTCCAGCATTACCAGCAGATGTCGCCGGGGCATTTCGCCGGGCGGGTGCGTTACCTCGACCTCCAGGGCGTCGAGATTTACGAAGAACACATGAACACCCGGGTCGAGCAGAATTTCAGCGCGCCCGAAGGTGCACTGGCGTTCTGTTTCGATCGCAGTGACAACGCGCTGTACGTGCTGAATGAAGAAAGCCGCAACATCTGGATCACGCCGGAGAACTACCAGGAAATCGCCGTGGTGTTCGGGCCGGAGTTCGTTCGGCGTCACGGTCTGAATGTCGCCAGGCTCGAAGGATTGTTCATGGCACCGCTGAATTCGGGGCAGAACGCGCTGTTCAGTCGCTGGCTGAGCGGGACGTTGACCCGGTTGGCGCAAACCCTTGATCCGCCGAGCAAAGAGGCCTTGACCCAGCAGTTGCTGGAAGACTGTCTGTACATCCTCGACAACGCCTCGGTCTGCCTGGATCGCGGCGGTTTGCAGCGCCGCGCTGAAGAGCGGGCGGTGATGAAGCGCATTGGTGAATGGGCGGCCGATTCCCCGGAAGAAACCCTGAACCTGCTGGAGCTTTCCCGGGTTGCCGGGGTGTCATTGCGTCAGTTGCAGCACGCGTTCAAGGCGTACACCGGCATGACACCGACTCATTGGCTGCGTCTGCGCCGACTCAACAGCGCGCACCGCGAACTGCTCAATCGCTCGTCCTTGGAAACCACCGTAGCCGAAGTGGCGATGCAGTGGTCGTTCTGGCATTTGGGGCGGTTTTCCAGCAGCTACCGTGCGTTGTTCAAAGAGCTTCCCAGTCAGACCCTCGCGCGTAAAACCGGCCGGGCATCGAGCCGCTGAACCGATCACTGCTCAGCGTGGCTTGGTTGCTTTGGGCGATTTAGTGCTGCCGGGGATGTGCAGGTAAGCCATGACGCTTTCGGTCAACTCGGTCGCCAGTTTGACGGCTTCCTTGTTGCGCGCCATCACCCCTGCGACCAACCCTTCGATCAAGGCGAGTACGGCGATGTTGGAACTGGTCATGACCGGGTGATCGGCCGGGGCGAACAGGACGTGATCGGCAACGCTGGTCAGCGGCGACGCAGGCGAATCGGTGATTGCCAGCACCTTGGCCCCGCGCTCATGGGCGAAACGGGCGAGTTGCAGGGTGTCGAGCGAGTAACGCGGCAGGGCAATCGCCAGCAGGACGTCCTGGTCGGTAATGGCGGCCAGACGGTAAGCGGCGTTTTCGTTACCGCCCTCCATGCTGATCGCGGTGGCGTCCGCACAGAACGGCATCAGCGTCGAGGCGGCGAGGCCGGCAAAGTAGACGCTGTTGCCAAACCCCAGAATGTAGATTTTGCGTGCGTTGATCAGGCTGGTGACGAACGCTTCAAACGTGTCTTCATGGTTGTTGGTCGCCGCCGTCGCCAGGTTACTGGTGGCGCTCTGGATTTGTTCCTGCAGCCCAAACGCGCCGTCGGGGCGATGCGCCAGTTCGTTGCGCAGCTTGTCGACGGGCGAGACCATTTGCTGCAACGTCGCCACCAGCTCGGCCTTCATGCCGGTGTAGCCGCCGAGGTTCAGGGCTTTGGCCAGGCGGTTTACCGCTGCGGGTGAGGTGGACGTGACGTGAGCCATCTCTTCAATGGTCAGCGTCGCCGCCTTCAGCGGGTGGCGCAGAATGAAGTCGGCCACCTTGCGCAGTGACGGTGGCAATTCGGAAACGGTTTCCGCCAGTTTGCGCATGACCGGCGCGGCATAGACCGTGGTGTCTTTCGATGGGGTCGGCATATCCGGCTCAACATTTCCTGAGAATTAGAGAAGGCCTGGCATGAGGTTGGCGCGAGTGTATCCGAAGCCGACCCTCGACGTGCAGCGCAAGGGCGAGGGTCGGTGATGCAAACGCGCGGATTACTTCAAGCTGCCGGCCAAAAACTGTTGCAGCCGTTCGGACTGTGGTTTTACCAGCACCTCACGTGGGTCACCGCGCTCTTCGACCAAGCCCTTATGCAGGAACACCAGTTGATTGGAGACTTCCCGGGCAAAACCCATTTCGTGGGTCACCACCACCATGGTGCGGCCTTCCTGAGCGAGGTCCTGCATGACCTTCAGCACTTCGCCGACCAGCTCGGGGTCGAGTGCCGACGTCGGTTCATCAAACAGCATCACTTCCGGTTCCATGGCCAACGCACGTGCGATCGCCACGCGCTGCTGCTCGCCACCCGACATATGCGCCGGCCACGCGTTCATGCGGTGCGCCACGCCGACTTTGTTCAAGTAATGTTCGGCCTTTTCCCGCGCTTCTTTCTTGCCCAGCCCCTGCACATGCACCGGGGCTTCCATGACGTTTTCAAGGGCACTCATGTGCGACCAGAGATTGAAGTGCTGAAACACCATCGACAGTCGCGAACGCATGCGCTGCAACTGCCGGGGTTCGGCAGCCTTCAGGCCACCGAGTTTGTTGTTCACCAGTTTGAGCTGCTCGCCATTGAGCACGATATTGCCCGCGTTCGGCTGTTCCAGCAGGTTGATGCAGCGCAGGAAGGTGCTTTTGCCTGAGCCGCTGGAACCGATGATGCTGATGACGTCGCCCGCTTTCGCTTCCAGGGATACGCCCTTGAGCACTTCGTGGGTGCCGTAGCTTTTGTGCAGGTTCTGGATTTCAAGTTTGTACATTCTGTTCACTCTCTGGTGTCAGTCGCTGAGTAAGCGGCCCTGGCGAATCAGGCGGGTGCCGGCGACTTTGGCCAGCCACAAACCGGGTTGGGCAAAACGCAGACGTTCGCGGGCATAAAGGATGCCGTCGGTGCTGGCGCGCACGATGCTGTGGCGATCGTTCAGCGGATCAAGCACTTCAAACAGTGGATCGCCAACCTTGACCCGGGCGCCCAGCGGTTGCAGGAAACTCACCACACCAGGGTGCGGCGCGTAGGCGTATTGCGTCCCGGCGAATGGCGTTGCTTCACAAGCGGATATCGGGGCCTGGGGCCAGTCACCGCTGATCAGGCCTTGTTCGGCGAGATAGCCGAGAATGGCCTCGGCGCTGTCGACACATTGCTCGCGCTCGGTGTCGGCCATGCCACGCAATTCGATGGTCGTGGCCACGCACGCCATCGGGATGGCCGCTTCGGGAAACAGCTCGGCCAGGCGTAACCAAGGAATCGCACAGGCTTCATCGAAGGCGCTGCCGCCAGCATCTTCGGCCAGCAGGGCGGCACCGGCGCCCAGGCGTGCGGCCAATGAGCGCAAGCGTGGCCAGTGTTGTGGCATGGCATAAAGCAGCATGATCGACTCGAAGTCGCAGTGCAGGTCCAGCACCACGTCGGCGTCACACGCATGCCGCAACAGCAGGCGACGCAGGCCATCGAGTTCCGAAGTGGCTGGCGGTATGTCGGCGAGGACATCGGCCATGGCGCGACGGATCAGCGCGGTGTTGACGTCGGCGTCGGTGCCCAGTTGGCCTTTCACCAATGCGGCCACGGCTTCGGTCAACTCGGGAAAATCACGATTGAAATTCTTGCCGCTGGAGAACTCGAAGCGACCTTGGTGGGTAGCCTGGAACATCTGGGCGATGCCGATGGGGTTGGACATCGGCACCAACTCGACGACCCCGTTCAGGCGACCTTGATCTTCCAGCACTCGCAGACGACGTTTGAGTTCCACCGCCACGCGCATCCCCGGCAACTCGTCGGCATGCAGGGAGGCCTGGATGTAAGCCTTGCGCGGCCCGCTGCCAAAGCGAAACAGTGACAGGCGCCGCTCGGTGCCCGAAGCACTCCACGGCAACAGGTATTCAATGTGCTCCATAACAGCTCCTTAATGCTTGCGCGGTGCCAGGTATGCCAGCCAGCGGCGCTCGGCCAACTTGAACAGACGAACCAGGATGAAGGTCAGGGCCAGGTAGATAAGGCCGGCAGTGATGAACGCCTCGAACGGCAGGTAGAACCGCGAACTGACTGTTCGCGCGGCCCCGGTGATATCCACCAGCGTGACGATCGACGCCAGGCTGGTGGTCTGCAGCATCATCAGCACTTCGTTGCTGTACTGCGGCAGCGCCCGGCGCAAGGCCGACGGCAGCAGAATGCGGCGGTACAACGTCACGCGCGACATGCCCATGGCTTTGGCCGCTTCGATCTCGCCGTGAGCCGTGGCCTTCAAACTGCCGGCCAATAACTCTGCGCTGTAGGCACTGGTGTTGATCGCGAAGGCCAGGCACGCGCAAAAGGTGGCACTGGACAGGTAGGGCCAGAGCGCGCTTTGGCGTACCGATTCGAACTGCGCCAGGCCGTAATAGATCAGGAACAACTGCACCAGCATGGGCGTGCCGCGGATCACGTAGGTGTAAAGCCAGGCCGGAAAGTTGATCAGCGGCGATCGAGACACCCGCATCAACGCCAGCGGAACGGCCAGGACCAGGCCGAATGCCAGGGAAATCAGCAGCACTTTCAGCGTCACCAGGATGCCGTTGAAATACAGCGGCAGGTTTTCCCAGATCAGGTTGTAGTCGAGCATCATTGGTTGCTCCCCATCACAGTTCGGCGGCTTTGATGCCGACCGAGTAGTGTTTTTCCAGATAGCGCAGCACCAGCAATGACAGGCTGGTCAGCATCAGATAGAGCGCCGCTACCGCGAGAAAAAAGGTAAACGGCTGGTGGGTGGCGTCCGCAGCGTTCTTGGCTTTGAACATCATGTCCTGCAAGCCGATGACCGATATCAGCGCGGTGGATTTGGTCAGCACCAGCCAGTTGTTGGTGAAGCCGGGAAGGGCGAAACGAATCATCTGCGGCACCAGAATTCGCCAGAACACTTGCGTGCCCCTCATGCCATAAGCGGCACCAGCCTCGGCCTGGCCTTTAGGGATCGCCATAAAGGCGCCGCGAAAGGTCTCCGACAGGTAGGCACCAAAAATGAAACCCATGGTGCAGACACCGGCGATAAAGGGATTGATATCGATATAGCGGGTGTAACCGAGCGCAAGAGCGACGCGGTTCACCAGATCCTGGCCGCCGTAGAAAATCAGCAGGATCAACACCAGGTCGGGAATGCCCCGAATCAGGGTGGTATAACTTTCGCCCAGCATCGCCAGCCATTTCAGTGGCGACAAACGAAAGGCCGCTCCCAGCAGACCCAATGCTATCGCCATGGCCATGGAAGTCAGGGCCAGGTTAACGGTCAGCCAGGCGCCATCGAGAATGCTCGATCCGTAGCCGTGAAGCATGATGAAGTTCCTCAAGCGAGCGCGGTGAGGCGCGCAAACAAGCCCAAAGCGACGCCTGCCCGGGGGCCGGCGCCAGAGTGGCGGGTGAAGGCTTATTCGCCGTAGATATCGAACGCGAAGTACTTGCTCATCACTTGCTGGTACTTGCCATTTTCGCGGATGGCGTCAATGGCGGCACTCAGGCGGGCAACGTTGGCACTGTCACCTTTACGCACCGCGATCCCGGCGCCCCGACCGAAATATTTCGGGTCGTTGATGTCCGGCCCCACCAGGGCGAAATCCTTGCCCGCCGCGGTTTTGATAAAGCTTTCATTGGTGTTGACGATGTCGGCCAGCGTCGCGTCCAGACGGCCCGACGCCAGGTCCAGGAACGCCTCATTCTGCGAGGAATAGCGCACCACCTCGATCCCGCGTTCCGCCAGTTGTTCGGTGGCGAAACGGTCGTAAGTCGAGGCGCGTTGCACGCCGACTTTCTTGCCTTTGAGATCAATCAGCGGGTCGTTGATCACGTTGCCGGCCTTCATCGCGAACTTGCCCGGCGTGTGGTAGTACTTTTTGCTGAAGTCGACCGACTTCATCCGGTCTTCGGTAATCGACATCGACGACAGCACGGCGTCGATCTTGCGCACCTTGAGTGACGGGATCATGCCGTCGAATTCCTGGATGACCCACTCGCATTTGATCTTCATTTCTTCGCACAGGGCGTTGCCGATGTCGTAGTCGAAACCGCTGACGTTGCCCTCCGGTGTCTTGAAGGAGAAGGGAGGGTAAGCGGCTTCGATACCGATACGCAGGCTGTCTTCGTCGGCATGCGCCAGGAAGCTTGTTGCGCACAGTGCCATGGCGCCTAGAAGTGCTCTTTTGTTCATTTTGTTGACTCCTTGAAGGGGCGTTTGGGTGGTTCGGGTAGAAGCCGTCCGATCTGGCGATGTCGCAGTCCCTGAAATGTGTGCAGCTATAATTGACACGTTTTATTTCATATTGCAACTGTGTGAAAATAAACGTATCAATACGAGATGCACAAATTCTCGGCGTGCATGACTCCGAAACCGCTGTGTAGTGAGGGCCGTCAGTCACCCGTCGGAGGAGGGGGAGCGGGGGTGATCTACACTCTTGATGGCTGAGAAAAATGCCAGGAGGTTTTCATGAACAGGTTGTCTTGCATTGGCCTGTGTCTCGCGCTGTCGGTTGTCGCTACTCAGAGTCGGGCAGAAACGGTTGTGCCGATGAAAGGGCAGAACTCGCAACAGACACAGCTGGATATCAATGAGTGCCACAACGTGGCCGCCAGTCAGAGTTCATCGACGCAGCCAACATCCGGTGGCCGCCTGAAAGGCGCGGCGGTCGGTGCCGCTGCAGGAGCCGCTGGAGCTCAGGTTCGCGGGCGCCAGCACGACGAGTTTTATGACCGCGTCGATGACGATGTAAAGCAGGATTATCGGCAGAATCGCGCCAAAGAGACGGCAGCGGCAGGCGCGGTGGTCGGTGGCTCGCGTCAACGCCAGGAGCGCCGGGCGCAGCAGAAAACCGCCGCTTCGACCAGCTCGACGGCCTATACCAGTTGCCTGCAAGGTAAGGGGTATCAGGTCAATCCCTGAGCGTGTTTTGGCGGTCGCTGATCCAGCAGATACACCATCAGGCAGGCATACAGCGTCACCAGAATGAACAGTCCCATGCGCACGGCGAACGCGGTGTAGACGTCCTTGCCTGCGATGCTGTCCTGCACCGACTGGCCCAGCAGAATGATCATCGTGATCAGGCTGTTGAGCCAGAACCCCGGGGTTAAACTTGTCGGGCTCAGCGCGTAGAGCTTGCGCGCAATGATCAGACCGAACAGCAGCATCCACAGAAAAAACATCCAGAGGTGCACAAACAGGCTGAGTGCACTCCAGAACAGCACCGCCAACACGCCGGCGAGCAGGGTCGAACCGACCAGTTCGCGACCGGCGTTGCGGGCTGTGGTGGAACTCTGCTGACCCAGGCCGACCGCCTTCAGGATGATCGGCAGATAGCTTGCCGGATCGATCAATGCCAGTAAAAACGCCGGCAGCACAATCAGGGTTGCACGCAGCGCCACGCGACTGACTTCTTCGGCCGGCATCGGCGGCGCGACCGGCGGCGACGGTGCGTTGGCAGGTTCAGGAAACAGCCAATGACTCAGCCCGACCACCATCACGGCCAGCAGTAATCCTTTGACCAGCGCCCCGATGACCGTCGCCGCGAGGTCGAACTCGGCAACGCCGGCCGAGGAAATCATGGTCAGGCCGATCACCAGGAACGTGACGATCAAATTGTTGCCGCCGCGCAGCCCAAAACGAAACACCATAAACAGGCACACGCCGATCAACAGTACGCCGCTGACCGGGTAATAACGCAGGATCGGAATCAGCAACAGGCCGACACCGGTGGTCAACATTGCGATCAGCGCGAGCGCCAGTCCAGCCTTAAACGGCAGCGCACGATTGACGCTGGCGAGCAACAACAACGCCAGCACCGGCGCGATGAACGGAATCGGCAATCCCAAACCGAAGCTGGCCGCCAGACACATCGCGGTGCCGGTGGCCAGGCGCAATGCGCGCTGCTCCCGGGGCGTGCGCTCAGTAGGCATACGACAGCCAGCTCATCAGGCCCACAAACAAGCGGCCGAGTGGATTCAACGGATTGCCCTCGGTGGGGAACGCCATGACTTCAGCCTGACCGCCGGTACGAATGGCGCGACTGTCTTGCAGTTTGGCCATCGACTCTTTGGAAAATTCGATGATCACTGGAAAGCGTTGCGCCGGGCGCAGCCAGTCACGGCTGTTCTGCACAGTGGGCAACGTACCGGGTGGCGGCGTCTGACCGACACTGACGCCGTAACCGACACTGCGCACGCGCCCGTCGAATACCTCGCCCGGCAGCGCATCCAGAACGATTGCCACCGGCGTATCGACCCTGACCCGGCCGAGGTTATTTTCGGTCATGTCAGCGCTGATCCAGACATCGTGGATCGCGATCAGTGTCATCACCGGAGTGCCAACGGCAGCGAACTGCCCGGCATCAGTGCGCAGGTCGGTGATCAACCCGGCCGACCGCGCACGAATCTGCGTATTGGCCAGATCCAGTTCGGCTTTCGACAACGCGGTGGCTGCGCTGCGCAGCAAGGCGTTCTCTTCCTCGCTGCCACCTTCCTGCTCACGCGCGCGCTGGACTTCGGCACGCGCAGCGGCGACCTGGCTGACCGCTTGTTCGCGGTTGGCCCGAGACACTTCGAGCAGGCGCACGGAAATGGTCCCGGGGTCGTCGCGGTACAAACCTTCAAGGCGCTGATTGTCCTGGCGAGCCTTGAGTTCGTTGGCTTGCGCAGCGCGCAAATTGGCCTGGGCCGAGGCAATGCCGGCGGTACTGGCGCCGATCTGGCGACGTGTCGACTCAAGGTCTGCGCGCGCACGGTCGACGGCGATCTGATAAGGCTGAGGATCGACCTCGAACAGCACGTCTCCCGCCTTCACGTCCTGATTGTTGCGCACGTTGACGCGAATGACCCGACCGGCCACTTCCGCGGCCACCGGAATGACAAAGGCACCGACCCGAGCCTGTTGCGTATAAGGCGTGTATCGGTCGGCCAACAGATACCAGGCCAGGCTCAGGAGGATCAACAGCAGCACCCACTTGAGCCCTTTTTTCGCCGGGTCGGCAGGCGGTTCAGGCGCCTTGGGGGAGGGCGCCTCAGGGGAGGGTTGCGCGGCATCACTCATGGTCCGTTACCTTTTTTGGCGGCTGCGGGCTCATCCAGTAAATCGCCCCAGTCCGTGCGTTTTTTCATATCCTGGCGGGTGGCCGGATCAACGATCGGCTGGGCGCTGTACCAACCGCCGCCCAGCGCCTTATACAGCGCGATCACATTGCTCACGGCATTGCTGCGGCTGACCAGGTAATTGTCCTGTTGCTCCAGCAATGCGCGTTGCGCGTCCAGCACCCGCTGAAAGTCGGAATAGCCTTCGCGATACTGGGCGCTCGCCAGCACCAACGAACGTTTGGCGGCGACTTCAGCCTCACGCAGGATGCTTTCGCGCTCCAGGGATTTGATCAGCCCATTGGCGGCGTCATCTGCCTCGCGAGCCGCCTGGCGAACCTTGTCGCGGTAAGCCTCGATCAACTGCTGCAACCGCGCATCCTGCACGCGCACGTTGTTGCTGATCTGGCCATGGTCGAACAGGTTCCAGCGCAGGCTGGGACCACCGATCAGGTCCAGACTTCTCGAGGTGCCATTGAGCGTGTCGGCCGACCAGACGATGCTGCCCAATAAGGTCAGCGACGGGTAGAAATCGCTTTCGGCCACACCGATCAAGGCCGACTGGGCCGCGACATTCAGTTCAGCAGCGCGTACATCGGGGCGTCGCAGCAGCAGATTGGCCGGGACGTCCTGCAGCACGGCGCGGTCGACCAGCGGGATCAGTCCTTCATTGTCCATGAGTTGCGGTAGCGCACCGGGCGGCTGGCCAATCAACACCGCCAACGCATTGCGCGTGCGCAGCAACTGATCCTCGAAGCTGGGGATGGTGCTCAGGGTGCCCAGGTATTGTGTCCTGGCTTGCTGCAAGTCGAGTTCGGCTTGTTGGCCGCTGTTGAACAGCTTTTCGGTGATCTCGAAATTACGCTTTTGCTGTTTGGCGTTTTCCCTTGCAACCCGCAAGCGTGCCTCGGTGGTGCGCAACAAGAAGTACGTATCCGCCAGCTGCGCGCGCAGCAGCACGAGCACGTCTTCATAGTTGGCATGGGCGGCGAAGTAACTGGCATCGGCCGACTCGATCGCTCGGCTGAAACGCCCCCAGAAGTCCAGTTCCCAGCCAATGTCGAACCCGGCACTGTGCTGCCAGAAATGGCTGTCCTGAGGATTGTTCCCGCCGGATTGTCGGCGGTTGAAGTACAGACTGTCGGCGCTGGCTTGCTGCAGTTGCGGATAGCGTCCGCTTTGGGCAATCCCCAATTGCGCACGAGCCTCCATGACCCGTAGACCAGCGATTTTCAGATCCGAATTGTTCGTATCCGCTTCGGCAATCAGACGATCGAGGACGGGATCACCGAAGACTTGCCACCACTGACGCAAATCCGGGTTCAGGCTGCGTTGACTGGATTGCTCAAGGGCAGGGGAGCTCCAGTGCTCGATCCACGTGGGCTTCGGCGACTGAAAATCCGGCCCCAGACGTACGCAGCCACTCAAGCCGAGCACACCCAGCAGCAACAGTTGTCCCGATCGCGTCAGATGCATGCATGTTTTCCAGCCAAGGAAGTTCACAGGAGCATAGACGTCCAAATGATCAACTGACTGCTAAGCTGTCCAAACATCTGACCCTTTTAACAGGTACGACAGCCATGAATGCACCCCATACCGCTGGATGGCGATTCAAACTGGGCATCGCGATCATTTGTCTGATGCTCGGCTCCTGGCTGTTGGTGCCGATCATGGCGGCAACCGACATGCCGGGTTCCAAGATCGCCGCGCTGACCGGCGTCCTGTTTATCAGTAACAAAGTGCTGTTGATTATCGTCATTGCTGTCATGGGCAAGGCGGGGTTTCAGCAGCTTAAAAGCACTGTATTTGGCTACGTGTCTAAACTGGCACCGGCAACCGACACCGAAGTTGGGCCATGGCGTCATTGGATCGGTGTCGTGATGTTTTGTCTGCCGCTGATTTCGGCATTTCTGGAACCCTATGTCGACAGTATCTGGCCTGGACTCAGGCCCAACATCTGGCAGCTCCAGGCGTTGGGCGACTTGATGTTGATCGGCAGCTTTTTCGTACTGGGGGGAAACTTCTGGGAAAAAGTGCGCGCATTGTTCATTCGAACCGCGCGAGTGGTGAACACCAGTGCAGTGTGATTATTGATTAACTTAACTAAAGGGCTATTTAGTATAGCTATTTGCCATCATGGCATTCGGAGCAGCCATTGCAGCTAAACAGTGAAGCACTCGTGACCGCGCTTAACCTTGAACCGCATGTCGAGGGTGGCTACTACCGAAGAACCTATCAGGCTGATCAACAGCCTTTGGTCGAGACGATTGGTGGTCCACGTTACACGATGAGCTCCATCTATTACCTGTTGACCACAGATTCGCCCGTCGGCCAGTTTCACCTGAACCGATCCGACATCATGCATTACTACCACCTGGGCGACGCCATTGAGTACAACCTGATTTTCCCGGACGGCACATTAAAAACTGTCGTGATGGGCAGCGACGTTTTGGCCGGAGAATGTTTGCAGCTGCATGTACCAGGCGGCATCTGGAAAGCTTCGCGGTTGATGAAGGGATCGACGGGATTCGGTTTGATCAGTGAAGCGGTAACACCAGAGTTTCATTTTGCGGACATGGAAATGGGCGACAGGAAAAAGCTCAGTGAAGAATTTCCAGAGCATGGAGGGTTGATTGAGCAACTGACGAGAGATTGAGGATCGAGGGGGAATCAGTGCTTCAAAATCTGCGTGCAACCGGGCTGATCCCGAAACACATTGTTACGTGTAATGTATATTATGTTAAATAATGTGTCTGGATGGAACTTCTTCCAAGGGCTTCTCAGCGAACTTCGCCTACGGGCATCGAAGGACTCTATAGATCTCAGAAACTACCTGCATCGTTGCGTCTTCGATCGTTCCTTCATTACGGCATAAAACCCAGCCGTGATCTGCAATTGCTCGCTCGAACGATTTGGTACAAGCGACATGTTCTTCCAGCTTATGGATCACAGTACTGCTCAGCCCACGCTGTCGTGCCGCTGCTCTCGCCCATGAAATATCAGGCGCGGTGACAACCCCGACATGCAGGTCTGGCACTTGCACGTTTCGATCAATGTTCAACTGTAGAATTTCTGCAAACGGGACTGTCCGGCGAAACGCGGCTTCAGACGGGTACCAGCGATCGATCAAGATGATGCTGCCTGGTGGCTGTTTAGTCAGCACGTGCCGGGAAATCCAGGTACGGCTATCAGCAAAGCGCTCACAAACCGCCAACTCCAAATCCCGGGTGGGATTTCTGACGAGCTTGTTAACAAGGGCCATTGTTTCCCCCCTAAAGGGATCGCTTTTTTTCTCGCAAAGTCGGATCACCTTCTTGTTGTCTGCCCTCAGTACTTTCGTAACGGCCTCCAACAGCGTGGTTTTGCCGGTCCCCTTGGGCCCATCCAGAGATATAAACAGCGAACGATTCATTCTTCACATAACGATTGATATACGGTTTTTTGGCCCGGTTCGTTCGCTGGAACCGCTTGGCGCGACTACGCAAATCGAGTGGAGGGTTCTTATGAACAGAGATTGATGAACACTTTAACCCGGTTTCCGGCTAACGGGTCTCAGAATCCAGGGGGCCAGCCGCTTATGAACACCGCAAGCAAGTCGCTCCCAAAAGGCATCGCTCGCAATCTGTGCAAGCGTCAACAAAGCGTTACTTTTTTGAAACACTTCACAACCGTAGATCAGTAAAACCTGATTTTTGACACTCTCCCGATATGCGGTCACAACTTTTGCACTCCGCTGGGTCCTAACACGGTGGTCGTCGATGGAATATTGGCGTCTAGCGAGGTTCTTACCCGATACGGAGATAAGCTAATGATTTTCAATGTGCAAAATTATGGCGCCAAAGGAGATGGCATCACAGACGACACGGCAGCGATACAAAGTGCGATTGATGCGGCCGCCGCTGCAGGCGGTGGGCAGGTGTATATGCCGACCGGGACATATATTGTTTCGGGAGGTGAAGAACCCTCCGACGGCTGCCTGATGCTCAAGAGCAACGTCTATCTGTACGGCGACGGCATGGGCGATACGACCGTTAAGGTGGCTGACGGCTCCGACACCAAAATCACGGGGGTCATCCGCTCGGCCTATGGCGAAGAAACCCATGACTTTGGCGTCAGCAACCTCACTATCGACGGTAACCGCGACAACACCACCGGCAAGATCGACGGCTGGTTCAATGGCTACATTCCCGGTCAGGAAGGTTACGACTCCAACGTCACCCTCGACAGCGTCGAGATCAAGGATTGCTCCGGGTACGGTTTCGACCCCCACGAGCAGACCGTCAACATGGTCATCAAGAACAGTGTGTCCCACGGCAATGGCCTGGACGGCTTCGTTGCGGACTTTCTCAGCGACAGCACCTTCGAAAACAACGTCGCCTACGACAATGACCGCCACGGTTTCAACGTCGTCACCAGCACCCACGACTTTACCCTCAGCAACAACGTTGCCTACAACAATGGCGGAAGTGGCATCGTGGTGCAGCGCGGCAGCGAGGACATCCCCTCCCCCAGCAACATCACCATCACCGGTGGTGAGGTGTACGGCAACGGCGCTGAAGGCGTGCTGGTCAAGCTGTCCAGCGATGTAACCGTCAGTGGTGTCGATATTCACGACAACGCCAGCGCCGGGATCCGCATCTACGGCAGTAACCATGTCGAGATCATCGACAACACACTCAACAACAACTCTCTGGGCGCCCCCGTACCGGAAATCATCATCCAGTCCTACGACGACACGCTGGGCGTGTCCGGCAAGTACTTCAACGGCAGCGACAACACAATCCAGGGCAACATCATCAGCGGCAGCAACCTGTCGACCTACGGTGTTGCAGAGCGCAATGAAGACGGCACCGATCGCAACGCCATCATCGGCAACACCATCAGCCATACCAGCAAAGGCGCCACACTGGTCTATGGTGACGGCAGTTACGTAAACGCCACGGTGCCCATGACTACCGTGCAAGGCACGGCTGGCAACGACACTCTGCTGGGCAGCGCGGCCAGCGAAATTTTCTATGGTGCAGCAGGCAACGACACTATCAATGGCGGGGCCGGTGGCGACATTCTAGTGGGCGGTGCGGGCATCGACAAACTCACCGGCGGCACGGGTGCCGATACGTTTCGTTTCGTCGCCCAGTCCGACAGTTACCGCAACGCAACCGCAAGCTTCGATGACACCATCACCGACTTCGACGTCACCCAGGACAAGATCGACCTCGCCGGCCTCGGTTTCACCGGCCTGGGCAATGGCCGTGGTGGCACCTTGCAGGTCAGCTACAGCGCTGGCAACGACCGCACCTACATCAAGGACTACGATGCCGACGTCAGCGGCAATCGCTTCGAGTTGATTCTGTCGGGCAACCTGGCGAGCACCCTTACCGCCAGCAACTTCATTTTCAATCGGGTGGTCACCGGCACTAGCGGCAGCGATTCGCTGTTGGGTAGCGATTCGGCCGACACCCTGCTCGGTCTGGCGGGCAACGACAGCCTCAGCGGCGGTGCAGGCGACGACAAAATTGACGGCGGCGCCGGCATGGATACCCTTACCGGTGGCGCCGGGGCGGACACCTTTGTGTTCTCCAACCGCCTGGACAGTTACCGCAACTACAACACCGGCGGCGCCAACCTTGGCGACCTGATCACTGACTTCAATATCGCCGCCGATAAGATCGATCTCTCGGCCATGGGTTTCACCGGCCTGGGTGACGGCAAAAACAACACCGTGTACCTGGTGCTCAACACTGCCGGTACCAAGACTTACATCAAAACCCTGACCGCCGACGCCAATGGCAACCGTTTCGAGGTAGCGCTGGACGGCAATTATCTCGACAAGCTGACCAGCGCCAATTTTGTCTTTGCCACTTCGCCAACGGTCAACCACGCGCCGGTGGTGGCAACGGGGTTGCTGGATCAGAGCGCCACCGAAAACACCCCGTTCAGCTACGTCGTGCCGGCCACCAGTTTTACCGATGCGGATAACGACAGCCTCAGCTACACCGCCCAACTGGCCGATGGCAGCGCCCTGCCCGGTTGGCTGACCTTCGACACCGCTACCCGTAGTTTCAGCGGCACGCCCAACGACACGGCATCGGGTAATTACTCCATCAAGGTCACTGCATCCGATGGCAGCAACGCAACCGTCAGCGACAGTTTTACGCTGGCTGTACAGGACGTACCCGCCGCACCCACTGTGATCAATGGCACACCGAACAACGACACGCTGACGGGCACCGCTGCCAACGAACAACTGTTCGGTGGCGCTGGTAACGACACCCTTAATGGCGGCGCCGGCAACGATATCCTGGTCGGCGGCACCGGCGCGGACAAACTCACCGGCGGCGCGGGCGCCGATGTATTCCGCTACACCTCAAAACTCGACAGCTACCGCACCGCTTCCACCAGCGCCAGTGACCAGATCCTCGATTTCGACGTGACCGCCGACAAAATCGATGTCTCGGCGCTCGGCTACACGGCCTTGGGCAATGGCCTGAACGGCACGCTGCAAGTGACCTACAGCGCTTCGAGCAACCGCACCTACCTCAAGGATCTCACCGCCGACGCCAATGGCAACCGTTTCGAAGTGTCGCTGGCGGGCAACCTGGTGAACAGCCTGACGGCCAATCATTTTGTCTTCGCGGACCAGAACACTCCCAGCAATGTTGCGCCGGTGGTGGCCATCCCCCTTCTCGACCAGAACGCCACCGAAAGTTCGCCGTTCAACTACACCGTAACCCACGACAGTTTCACCGACGCCAACCAGGATGTGCTGACCTACACTGCGACCCTCGCCGACGGCAGCGCCCTGCCCGCTTGGCTGAGTTTCAACGCCACCAGCCTGGCGTTCTCCGGCACGCCGATCAGCACGGCGTCGGGCAATTACAACGTCCTGGTCAAGGCCACCGATCCTTCTGGTGCGTCGGTCAGCGACAGCTTCGCCCTGGTGGTGGCCGATGCGCCCGCCAACACCATCACTGGCAGCAACAACGCCGAAAGCCTCAACGGCACGGCGGGCGCCGACCTGATCCTCGGCCTCGGTGGCAACGACACCATCAAGGCCGGCACTGGCGCGGACATCGTCGACGGCGGCGGCGGACGCGATTCGCTGTACGGCGGCGACGGGGCCGACGCCTTCCGCTACACCGACGTACTCGACAGTTACCGCGACTACGACGCCGGTGGTGTCACGGCGACCGACACGGTCTACGACTTCACCGCGGGCGTCGACAAGATCGACGTTTCAGCGCTGGGTATTCTCGGCCTCGGCGATGGCAGCAATGGCACGCTGTACATGACTCTCAACGCGGCCGGCGACAAGACCTACATCAAATCCGCCGAGGCCGACGCCGATGGCAATCGCTTTGAAATCGCCCTCAACGGCAACTACCTCAACACCCTGACCGCCAGTGATTTCGTGTTCGGCGAGCGCGCCCAGCAAGACATCCTCTACCTGCCCACTCTCGGCCAATCCAATGCGCGCCTTTTGCGCATGACGGAGGACGACGATGAATCCGGCACCTCGATGCTGGTAAAAGACCTGGACCGCTACACCCCCTATGACGTGCGCAGCCAGTTCACCGACGCCGATGGCAATGGCATCGACATCGCGGTGGGTGGCAGCACGGTCAATGGCCTGTCGACCTTGGGCGCCGAGGAACTCAAGTTGTGCTGGTGGCTGACCGACACTAACCAACCCGGGCCTGCACTGTTGCGTGCCGTGGCGTTGCTGCAGGACCAGCTCACCGAACTCAAATCCATCGATAACGTCACCATGGGCATCATCTGGGGCCAGGGCGAGGAAGCCGCTCAGGAGATTGGCCGCTCCACGGACAAAGCCGCAGCAGCATCGGCCTACAAGGCCGCGACCCTGAATGTGTTTGATTACCTGCATGCCCAGTTCGGCAACTTCAGCGTGTACATGATGGAAACCGGTCACTACGAGCAGGACGCTGCGCGTGCCCGTGGTTATTCGGAAGAGAAGATTGCCTCAATCGTTGCGGGGGTTGGCTATGTCCGCGCCACCCAGGAGGCCATCGCCGCCGAGCGCGCCGACGTCAAGCTGGCGGTGGACTACACCGACCTGCCCTTGCGCTACGAAGTCGATCCGCTGGTCTATCCCGATGACGTCTGGCACCTGCACGAGGAATCAGCGGAAATCGTTGGCCAACGCCTGGCCGATTACATTGCCAATGACCTGGGCTTCCAGGGCAATCCCACCGACAACAACAGCGTGCAGGCCATTTTCGACAACGCTCAGAACCAGGGCGGGATGATTGCCGGCACTGATCAAGCGGATACCTTGGTGGGCAGCTCGGGCAACGACACACTGGATGGCGACTTGGGCGCCGACACAATGACCGGTGGCGATGGCAACGACATCTACGTGGTCGATAACGCGTTCGACAGTGTGGAGGAAACCAACACCTCGACCGCGCAGATTGATACCGTGCAGGCCTCGGTCAGCTGGACGCTGGGCGCCAATCTCGAGAATCTGGTGCTCACCGGCGTGTCGGAAATCGACGGCACCGGCAATGAGCGGCGTAACTTCATCACCGGCAATGCTGCCGACAACGTGCTCGATGGTGCCGCAGGGGCCGACAGCATGAGCGGTGGCGATGGTGACGACACCTACTATGTCGACAATGTCGACGACACCGCGATCGAGACCAACAGCAATGCGGTGCCTGGAGGAGTCGACAACGTGCACAGCAGCCTGGCGGCCTATACCCTCGGCAGCAACGTCGAGAATCTGTATGTCGATAGCGCTGGAGCCGCCAATGGGACAGGCAATGCGCTGGACAACACGCTGTTCGCCGGTGCCGGCAACAATGTGCTGGACGGACGCGATGGCAACGACACAGTGTCCTTCGAGCGGGCCCTGGCGGGCGTTACTGTAAACCTATCAACGTCCGCACAACAAAACACCGCGGGGTCGGGGCTCGACACCTTGAAATTCCTCGAAAACGTGACGGGAAGCGCCAACGCCGACAGTCTGTCGGGCAACAGCGCCGCGAATATCCTGAACGGTGGTGCCGGTAACGACACCCTGGTGGGTGGTTCGGGCGATGACCGACTGATCGGCGGCGCAGGCACCGACAACCTCACCGGCGGCACTGGCGCGGACACCTACGCGTTTGGAGCGCTGTCGGACATGGGCGTCGGGGCTTTACGCGATGTGATTAGCGGTTTCAAGACCACTGAGGGTGATCATCTGGATTTCACCAGCCTGGACGCCAACCCGCTGACCGCCACCGTCGACGCATTCATGTTCATTGGCAGCAACGCCTTCGACCCCACCAACGCCACTGGCCAACTACGCTTTGCCGACGGCATCCTCTCCGGCAGCGTCAACGCCGACGTCACCCCCGAGTTCGAATTCGAGATGGTGGGCGTCAAGGAGCTGCAGGCCAGCGATTTCACAGCCTGACCTGATGTGAGGGAGCCTGCTCGCGATAGCGGTCGGTCAATCAGCTTCCATGCTGAACGTACCGCCGTCATCGCGAGCAGGCTCGCACCCGCAGGTTTTTTTCGGTGCCTGAAAATCAAAGACCAACACAGACTGATGTGGCGAGGGGATTTATCCCCTCGCCACAATTCACCACGGCCAGTCGCGCTGCCAGCGCAGGACTGGCTTCACGCTCATTCCTCTTTGAAGGCCGCAAGCAAGCGCTCACGCAAAGGTTTCATCAGGTAATTCATCAAGGTGCGTTCCCCCGTCACCACCGTGACATCGGCGAGCATGCCGGGGCGCACCAGCAGACCAGCGGCCTGCAGCGAGGCGACGGTGTCGGCGGGAATTTCAACCTTGGCGGAAAAGTACGGCTGGTGCGTCTGTTCATTGATCAACTGGTCCGCCGACACCGTAGTCACAGTGCCGGTGACCGTCGGCGTATCCACCCGTTGCAGGGCAGTGAAATGCACATGCACCGGCAAACCCGGGCGTAGCTTATTGGCCATCAGCGGCTCGAAACGCGCGGTGATCGCCATCGGCGCATCCAGCGGTACCACCTGCATCAGGGTTTGGCCAGCCTGCGCAACGCCCCCGACCGTGTGAATGCTCACGTCCATGACCTGTCCGGATACCGGCGCACGGATCGCGCCGTTGTCGACTTCAAACTGCAAGGCATGAATCTGATCGGCATAACCGGCCGCCTCGGCAGAGACTTCGCTGAGCTGCGTTTCGGCATCGCGGCGAAATTCCTGCTGCGCCTGCAAGGCCTTGAGCCGGCTTTCGCTGATCGCCTGGCGGGTCCTGCCAACATCGCCCACTCCGGAGGAAATCTGTCCAGCCAATTGGGCTGCATTGCGCTCGGCCTCGAGCAGTTTGTTACGCGGAATGTAACCTTCACGGGCAAGATTGCGCAGGCCTTCCAGCTCCTGTTGCTGGAAGTGCATCTGCGCGTCGTAGTTGCGCTTGACGCCCTCGTAGCCGAGCAATTGCTGCTGCAAGGCCGCGGCTTCGTGTTCGATGATCTGCAAACGGCTGCCCAGTTCTGCACGGCGGGTCAGAAACAGCTGGCTCTGTAAGGCCATGGCGGCCTTGACCCGCGGCTCGTCGGCACGCTCCAGCAGTTCAACGGGCCATTGGATCTCGGCTGAACCCAGGCGCTCGGCGATCAACCGCGCCTCGACGCTACGATCATTGAGCAACTTGCCCAAAGTCACGTCCCGTTGCGCCTGCGCCTGCACCGTATTGAGCTGGACCAGCAACTGTCCCTGGGTGACGCGCTCGCCATCGCTGACCAGCAGCTTTTCTACCACCCCACCGACCAACGACTGCACAGCCTTGCGTTCGCCCGCCACCACCACGGTGCCGCTGCCCACGACACCCTGGTCGAGTGGCGCCAGACAGGCCCAGAGCAGGAAACCGCCCAGTGTCAGGACCAGGAAACCCACACCATAGCGTGCCGCGCCCCCGGCGTCGGTGCTGGCGCGTGGCTGCACTGTGGTGCCGCGCGCACTCAGCCCATGCTCGCTGTACGTTTGTGCCTCTGGGGTCAGATCACGCATCTCCGCCAGCCTCCCTGACCGCGGCCGGTCTTGGCCCCGGTCTCAATGCCTTGAGCAACCGATCCCTTGGACCGAATGCATGTTGAGTACCGTCCTTGAGCACCAGGATGTGATCAACCACTGCCAGCACATTCGGCCGGTGGGTAATCAGCACCACGGTGCTGCCAGTAGCCTTGAGCGCATTGATGGCCTGCACCAGCGCCACCTCTCCGGCTTCATCGAGATTGGAGTTGGGTTCATCGAGCACGATCAGCGAAGGGTGCCCATAGAGCGCGCGAGCCAGGCCGAGGCGTTGCTTTTGTCCACCGGACAAGCCAAGCCCTCCGGGGCCCAGCGGCGTATCGTAACCCTTGGGGAATTTGAGGATCATCTCGTGAATGCCGGCGTGACACCCTGCGGCGATGATCTTGTCGGCGTCCTGCTCGCCGAAGCGGGCAATGTTGTCGGCCACACTGCCGTCGAACAGCTCGATGTCCTGCGGCAGGTATCCAAGGTGCGGGCCCAGGGCGTCGTGGGACCATTGACTGATCTCGGCGTCGTCCAGGCGCACCGACCCGCCCATGGCCGGCCATACCCCGACCAGCGCTTTGGCCAGCGTTGATTTACCACTGGCGCTGGGGCCAACGACGGCGAGCACATCACCTTTGGTCAGGCTGAAATTGATGCCCCTCAGGATCGGTTGCGAGGCGCCGGGCGGGCCGACATACACCTGATCCAGGCGCAGCGCGCCGGTGGGCGGTGGCAACGGCATGCGCAGGCGCTCGCGCGGTTGCTGAGCAAGCAGTTGGCTCAGGCGCTGGTAACTCTGGCGTCCAGAGTTGAATTGCTTCCACGAACCAATGGCGATTTCCACGGGAGCCAGGGCACGCCCCAGCAGCAGCGACATCGCAATCATCATGCCCGCAGACAATTGGCCTTCCAGTACCAGCAGCGCCCCCAGGCCCAGGGCCAGCGACTGTCCGGAGATGCGCACGAAGCGGGTCGTCGCGGTGATACGCGCGCCGCGGTCGCTGGCATGGGACTGGGCGGCAATGATGCGTTGCTGCAGCAGACTCCAGCGCTGGCGCAACGGCCCGAGCATGCCCAGAGCCCGGATGACTTCGGCATTTTGTAGCGTGCTGTTTACATAGATCGACGACTGCACGCCCAGGCGATTGGCTTCGTCCAGGCGTGTGCGCGTCGCTAACTCGCCCCACAGCGCCAGGCCGATCAGTACCAGCGCGAGAACCAGCGTCAGCACGCCGAACCAAGGATGAAAGATGAACGCCACCAGCACGAAGATGGGCAACCACGGTGCATCCAGCAAGGCGATCAGGCCCTGGCCGGTGATTAACTGCCGTAGCGTCGCCAGATCGGTGAGCACCTGCGCCGGGTTCGCGTTGTGCTCACGCAGGCTGCGGGCGAAGGCGGCATCGAAAATCCGCTCGCCCAGGGCTTCGTCCAGCCCGGCGCTCATGCGAATCATCACCTCGCCGCGTGCCCACTCGATCAGGGCGCTGAACATGAACAGTCCCAGGGCGATCAAGGTGAGCATGAATAAGGTGGTTTCGTTGCGACTGGTCAGGACCCGGTCGTACACCTGCATCATGTAGAGCGACGGCACCAGCACCAGCAGGTTGATCACACCACTGAACAGCGCCAACGACCAGAACACACGGCGATAGCTTAATAACGCGGCATCAATGTCATGCCGTGGATCGAGAAGCAAACCCATAGAGTGTCGCCCGCAAAAGGAATAGTCGGTCCAAGACGCAATCCATCGCGAGCTTTTTGCCCTCAGGCATTGGAAAAAAATAGACGTAGTCTGACGTGCCGCTAATCAGAGACGATCCTCGTCGCTAGGCGTGAAATACTGACAACGCAACCTCGGGTTAGTGCGGGCCGGGTTGTTGGGGGTGACGGGCGGGGATGTTGCACAGCGCCACGAGTGAGAAAGCATGGAAGACCGCGACCTCTTCGTTGCAGGGGATCGCAAATCCTTCTGAGACGGGCGGGTAGTAATTGCTGGTTTTATCCAATCTTGAGATTTCTCCCTCCGCAGCGTATTAGTATTTGCACCTGACTGACGCGATCCGGTGCGGCCAATGCGTGAAATCTACAGCGTCTTCAACTCCAATGGAGCCTATGAAACCGCTGCCCATGAGCATGATGAATTCATGATCATGGTGCCGGAACATGGTTTGTTGCGATTCAAGGACGAACAAAGCGGCCGTTCGACGTCGATAGTTGACCGACAGTTCGTATTGGTCCCACCCCAGTGGAGCCATTCCTCATCGTCAATGACAGTGAGCCAGGGGCACGTTGCGTTCTATGTCGACCCGGATTACATGAGCTATGCCCTGCGTGATCTGTCCGGTGATGCCAATCGTTTGTTGCGAGTACCGACGTTGGGTATCTGGCACGCCTCGGCACCGTTTCACCATCTGTTGCTGGCGAAAAAGGCCTTCAGCCAACCGGATCGCTACGTGGATCGGCGTCGGCAAATCACCCAGACCGACCACTTGCTGCTCCTGGAATGCCTGGCGATTTCCCTGAGCCAGCCAAGCCTGCAACGTTCTTCGACCGAACGTCATGGTGCGGCATTGGTGCGTGATGTTCAGCGCTATCTGGATGGCAACCTTGAACAGTCTCCGGGACTGGACGAGATCGCTGAAGCCTTTCATGTTTCACGACGCCACCTCACCCGCTTGTTTGCCCAACACACTGGCGAATCCGTGTTGGCCTGCGTTCAGCGCATGCGCCTGGAGCGAGTGAAGAACCTGCTGCAGCACACGCGCATGTCGGTGCTGGAGATTGCCAACAGTGTCGGCTACGAGTCCCCTTCCCACCTGGCCCAGGTTTTCCGACGCGCGCAGGGCTGCTCGCCTGACGAGTTTCGCCGTAACACCAACCGGTAAACCCTCCCGATTATCCATGGCCCGATCTCGCGCATGATGAGGCCCGATCCCGTGCGCCCGGAATTCCTCCGCCCTGCATCCTGAGCCCTGATAAAACAACAAGAGGATGGGGCCGTGAGGCAAGAACCCTTTATCAGTTTCGCTGATGTGCAGAAGAGTTTTAAGGTCGACGGGCGCCAGTTTGTGGCCGTGCGCAATGTATCGCTTGAGATCCAGCGCGGCGAAATCATTACGTTGGTCGGCCCGTCCGGGTGCGGCAAATCGACGTTGTTGAACATGACCGCGGGGCTGTTCGGTCCTACCGAAGGTCGGGTTCATTACGACGGCGCCGAAGTCAAAGGCGTCAACACCCGCGTCGGCTACATGACCCAGGCTGACCACTTGCTGCCGTGGCGCACAGTCGCCGGCAACATCGCCGTACCGTTGCAGATCCGGCGCCTGGGCAAGCGTGAAATCGACGTGCGCGTCGAGGAACTGTTGGCGCTGGTTGGGCTGACCGGTTTCGGTGCCAGCTACCCGAACCAACTGTCTGGTGGCATGCGAAAACGTGCTGCGATGGCCCGATTGCTGGCCAGCGATCCTGAGACCTTGCTGATGGACGAACCGTTTGGAGCCCTCGACGCGCAGATGCGCCTCACGCTGCAAACCGAACTGTTGCGACTGTGCAAGAAACTGAAAAAAACCGTGCTGTTTGTCACCCACGATGTCGACGAAGCCATCGCCCTCGCCGATCGCTGCGTGGTCTTTGCCGGACGTCCCGGCACCATCGATCACATCCTTGAGGTGTCACTGGCGCAGCCACGCAATCTGGTGCAACTGCGTTCCGATCCGCACTACGTCGAACTCTGCGCCGCCCTTTGGCAGCGCCTGGCCCCAGATATCGCCGGTGCCGCCGATCCTTCCTCGCTGGCTCACTCTCTGGAGGCCCTATGATTCAGGTCTATCGCTTGCTGTTCCTGGTGTTTCTGCTGGTGCTGTGGGAAGGCATTTCCCGTTGGTTCGGCGTCGAGTTTTTCATCAGCCGGCCTTCTGCCGTGGCGGCCAGTTTGTGGAAGATCCTGCTCAACGGCGTGTTTTTCTACCACGCAGGGATTACCACGCTGGAAGCCGTACTCGGATTCTTCTTCGGCTCGGTCGCCGGTCTCGCTGCTGGTCTGCTGTTAGGACGGGCCAAAGTCCTGGCCGACATCCTCGACCCCTTCCTCACCGCGTTCTACAGCTTGCCGAAGGTCGCTCTCGCGCCATTGTTTATCCTCTGGTTCGGCATCGGCTTGCCAATGAAAGTCATACTGACCGCAGCAGTGGTGTTCTTCCTGGTGTTCCTCAATACCTACAGCGGTGTGCGCAACGTGTCCCGCGAGCAGTTGACCATCCTGCGCCTGATGGGCGCCCGCGAGCGTGATTTGTTGAGCATGGTGGTCATTCCCTCCGCGTTCACCTGGGTGTTTACCGGGTTGCGCCTGTCGGTGCCGTACGCCCTGATCGGCGCACTGGTGGGTGAAATCATCGCTGCCAATCGCGGGCTCGGCTACTTGCTCTCCGACGCGGCTTCGCAGTTTGACACCGCCGGTGTGTTCGCCGCGCTGGTGGGCATCATTGCCCTGGCGCTGATCCTCAATACCGCGGTCAAGCTGGCCGAACGCCGTTTGATGCCGTGGAAAGCCAACGACGCCGAACGTGAAGTGGCGGTTTGAGCACACCTACGATTTGATTATCCGGAGTTCCATCATGTTCAAACGTCTAGTAACGGCGACCGCGTTCGCCAGCGTATTGCTCTGTGGGTTCGCGACTCAGGCCGCCGAGTTGACCAAGGTCAAACTGGCGTTTCCCAGTGAAGGCTTCTTGTATGTGCCGATCTATGTCGCGCAGAAGCTCGGCTATTTCGCCGAAGAAGGGCTCGACATCGAAGTCATCGTCTTCCAAAAAGGCGGTTCTGCGGCGCTTACCGCTGTGCTCGGACGTGATGCCGACGCCTATGTCGGCCTGCCTGCCGTGGCGATTCGTGCCCGCACCAAGGGCCAGAATGTCCAGGCATTCGCCTCAGTGCAAACCCAGTTCGGCAGCACGGTGGTGATCGATGCGGCATCTGCCAAGAATGCGGGCGTATCCGCGGCGTCACCGCTGACTGCCCGGGCACAAGCCTTGAAAGGATTGAAAATCGGTGTCACCGGTCCCGGCAGCACCACCGATATGCTGGTTCGCTATCTGGCCAAGGACGCAGGCCTGAGCCCGGACAAAGACCTGACCATCATGCCGATTGGCGGCGCGCCGAACATGCTGGCGGCGTTTTCCCAGGGCAGCATCAATGGTTTTTCGCTGTCACCACCGACTATCACCACCGCCGAACAGCAAGGAGGATTTGTGCTGATGGACCTGGCCAAGGGTGAATATCCGCCGCTCAACGGTTTCCTCTTTACGGCGATGATTGCCCGGGAAGACTGGCTGGCCAGTAACACCGACACCGCACGAAAAATGGTGAAGGCCCTGTGGCGCGCCGAGCAACTGATCGCCACCGATCCGGACAAGGCTCGGGAAGCCGTGCGGCCGTACTTCGCTCACACCGCCGCGCCGATTTTCGATTCGGCATGGACAGCGTCGCTGCCCTCTTACCCGGCCACGCCGAGGGTCGAGTTGTCGGGCGTCCAGAAGAACATCAGTTTCATGAACGCTGTTGAAGCGGAACCGGTCAGCCTTGATCCGCACACAGTATTTACCAATGCCATCGTCGATGCAGTTGCACCCGTTTTATCGGACGCTCAAGGAGCGCAGAAATGACCCCGCAAGTTCATCTGATCAATGTATTCCCTGCTGCGGAAAACGGCGGCAACCCGGCACCAACCGTCGCTCGCGCCGACGGCATGAGCGCTGCAGACATGCAGGCTGTGGCCCAGGCTTACGGGCATGAATGCGGCTTCGTCTGTTCGCCACCGGCTGGAACCGACTA
Source organism: Pseudomonas sp. PDM01 (assembly GCF_014852325.1). NCBI lineage: Bacteria > Pseudomonadati > Pseudomonadota > Gammaproteobacteria > Pseudomonadales > Pseudomonadaceae > Pseudomonas > Pseudomonas sp. PDM01. Next base: position 720,824 of record NZ_JACVBK010000001.1, on the reverse strand, counting down.
TGACTTCAGCTTCCGTTTCTGGGTGCCGAACCACGAAATGGAGATGTGTGGGCATGCCTCGGTCGGCGCCGTCTGGCTGCTGGACCGACTGGGGATGTTGCCTAAGGATCAACTGTCGATCTGGACCTTGAGTGGACGCGTGGACGCGCGGGTCATGCGCGATGGGGATGGTGGCGTACAGATCGAAATCACCCAGCCCATAGGTCAGGTCGAAACGCTCTCGTCCCCGGACATCGAAGCGGAGATCCTCTCGGTGCTGGGCATCAGCTCCAATGAGTTGGCTCCGCTACCCATCCAGAACGCGGCCACCAGCCGGGTGAAAACCCTGATCCCGCTCAAGAGCGTAGCGGTGCTGGATGGACTGAAACCCGACTTCCGACGGGTTGAGCAATTGTGCGAGCGCATCGGCTCAACCGGTTTGTACCCCTACGCAGCACTGGACCTCGCCACTCGCCAATTCGACGCACGACAGTTTCCAAAATCCTCCGGCTATCCCGAAGATGCGGCCACCGGTATTGCGGCCGCGGCCTTGGCCTTCGGGTTGCTGGAAAACGGCCTGGTGAGTGCTGATGAGCGCCCGGTGCGTGTTCGTCAGGGTCGGGCTATGGGCCGCCCTTCGGAGATATCGTTGCGCTTTCGCCGGGATGCTCAGGAGCAGATCCAGGGATTGTGGCTGGGCGGGCCGGTGAGTTTTGCGCAGGTGAACCCATGAGCATTCGAGAGAGACTGAAGCTGTTGGGCCTGCAATTGCCCGATGCCCCTGCCCCCAAAGGTGACTACGTGCCGGTGGTGATCCACAGTGGTGTGGCCTATGTCAGCGGGCAGGTGTGTCGCCTGGCCGACAGTGTAATCAAAGGTCCGGCTCGGGCAGACATGCCTGCAGAAACCTTGATCCTGGCTGCTCGCACCTGTGTGTTGCGGGCTTTGAGTGCGCTTGAGCAAGCGATCGGTGATCTGGAATGCGTCGAGCGGATTCTGTTCGTACGCGGATTTGTAAATGCCGAGGACGGTTACCAGGAATACTCAAAAATTCTCGACGAAGCTTCGCGTTTACTGATCGAGTTGTTTGGCGAGCGCGGGCAACACGCGCGCTCTGCGCTGGGCGTCGCCGGGCTTCCAGGCAGCGGATTGCTGGAGTTGGAACTGGTGGCGGCAGTACGTTAGAGCGCTTTCTCACCAGGCCAATCAATCAACCATGAACGCTCTCGCGTTGAGGTGGCACATTCCTCAGCGCGACTGCGGCCTGGGAGCCAATGTCGACACTTGCCTCTTATCCATGGCCCGATTCCGCGCGTGATCAGGCCCGATCCCACGCGCCCAAAAAATTTCCGCCTTGCAAACTTCCCCCTGACAAAACAACAAGAAACAATAGGAAGGTGTTTATGCCAATGCTCCCTCGCCATCCATCGCTCGTTAAGCGCAGCCATCTCCACGTGGTGGTGTGTGTTTCGACACTCGCGCTATCGTTGACCGCCTGGGCGGCCACTCCTGGTCCCACGAAGTCCTACCAACAACCTGCGCTGGAGCCGATTGGCGAAGTCCAGGCCATTTATGACGGCAATCTCAGCGAGAACCTGGCCGTCACTACCTTTCGCAATACTGATCGTTTGTTTCCTGTGCGGGCCATCAAGGCGGGCAGCCACCCTTTCCCGTTACCGCGCAGCGGCACGCCACTCGGCCCGGTTGCCTTTGACTATAAAGGCAAGCGCTACAGTCTCGATGACTACGTTGCGCTGAATCGGGTAACAGGCCTGTTGGTGCTCAAGGACGGTAAAATCGTGACTGAGCGATACGAAAAAGGTAATACCGCCGGCACCCGCTGGATGTCGATGTCGGTGGCGAAATCTATCACCTCTACCCTCGTGGGCGCTGCATTGCAGGACGGCGCCATCAAAAGCCTCGATGACAAAGTCACCCACTATTTACCCGCGCTGGCCGGTAGCGGATACGACCAGGTCACCGTACGTCAAATTCTGTCCATGCGCTCCGGAATCAAATGGAACGAGAAATACACTGATCCAACATCAGACGAACGACAGTTGATCAAGCTGCGAATCGAACAAGTGCCTGGATCGCTCCTCAAGTTCATGGCAAGCCTGCCTACCGCTGCACCTCCTGGCACTCGCACCAACTACAGCACCGGTGAAACGCAAGTCTTGGGACAACTGGTCAGCGCCGCCGTGGGCAAGCCACTGACGCAATACCTGAGCGAAAAGATCTGGGTTCCCTATGGCATGCAAACCGATGCCAAATGGTGGCTCGACGGCCCCAATGGCAATGAAGTGGGCGGCAGCGGCATCAGTGCAACCCTTGAAGATTACGGGCGTTTTGGCCAGTTTTTCCTCAGCGGCGGCAAGGCCGGTGCACAGCAAGTGCTACCTGAAGACTGGATGAGCTTCGCCAGCGCGACCACTGGCACAGATGCGGCCTACGGTGACTTTGCCAACATGTGGTGGCCAGGCTGGACCGATGCATCCAAGGCCGATAAAGCCTTTACTGCTGCAGGCACTTTTGGTCAGTACCTCTACATCAACCCGACCAAAAATGTGGTGATTGTAGTGTGGCAAGCACAGACCAAACCCACCGGTGGTGAGGTTATCGACGACATGGTCGCCTTTGACGCCATCAGCAATACCCTTCAGTAATCGGTTTCTCGGGTTCATGTATAGGCGTTGGAAAAACGCCTATACATGAAGAAGGCAGCCAGAATTTGTTCTCTAATGTTGTTCTAGCGTGTCGGCATGGGCGTCCTGATTGACAGGCGCGTGGATCGAGATGCCATACGCAATCAGGCAGCCAACCCCGCAGCTTCCCACCACCAGACACATGGGCCATGAAGTGCCATCAGCCAGGTGACTGACCCACAGACTGGCCAGCGCCCTGGTGGCGAATTGCACCGAAATACCCAGGGCGACACTCGCCCCCGCCTGCCTCGGGAACATGCTCATCAGGCTTGCCGTGCAATTGGCTCCGAGCAACCCGGTGACGCCCGTGTACAGCACCATACAAAGTACGATGCTCCACAGCCCGCCCCACTGTGCTTAAGGAAATGGGAGGTATTTAATTTGCGGGTGTCTGGAATGACGCCAGCTCGCTTGTTCAGGGTTTCATAATCTTGATACTTGCGAACGTTGACTCGTCACGCGCCTGATCCAGCAAATTCATCGGCCTTGCCGGCGGAAATACTTGCAGAGTCGGACTTGCTGCCACTTGCGGTTGCGCCACCAGGCGCTCATCGCTGGGTGGAATGCCGAAACACTCGCGATAGCACTTTGAGAAATGGGGGGTGGACACAAAGCCGCACACCACCGACAACTCTACGATGGAGATCGGCGTTTGCTTGAGCAACTGACGTGCGCGTATCAGGCGCAATTTGAGGTAATACCGCGACGGCGAGGAATGTAGATATTTCTGAAACAACCGCTCGAGCTGTCGACGGGACAAGCCAACATAACTCGCCAGTTCGTCGAGCTCGATCGGCTCTTCCAGATTGGCCTCCATCAAGGCGACGATTTCCTGCAACTTCGGTTGATGGGTGCCGAGCATGTGCTTGAGGGGCACTCGTTGGTGATCCTGCTCGGTGCGGATCCGCTCGTAGACAAACATCTCGGAGATGGCCGCTGACAGTTCATGACCATGATCGCGACTGATCAAGTGCAACATCATGTCCATTGGCGCGGTTCCACCGGAGCTGGTGAAGCGGTCCCGGTCGAGGGTGAATAAACTGGAGCTGAGGTTCACGCGCGGAAAAGCTTCCTGCATGGCGGCCAGAAATTCCCAGTGCACGCTGCAATCGAACCCGTCGAGCAAGCCTGCCTGGGCCAAGGCCCAACTGCCTGTGCACACGCCCCCGATCCGCTTCGAGCGTCGCGCCTGGGCTCGCAACCAGGCAACGTGCTCCCGGGTCACGGCGCTTTGAATGCCGATGCCTCCGCAGACAATCACGGTATCAAGCATCGGTGCGTTATTGATCGACGCATCCGGAGTGATCGGCATGCCGTCGCTTGCCCACACCTGCTCGCCTCCCAAACTGAAAGTGTGCCAACGATACAGCTCTTGACCGGTCAGCTGGTTGGCCATTCGTAGCGGCTCTACAGCAGAGGCCAGAGAAATCAAAGTGAATTGGTCCAGCAGCAAAAAACCAATGGTTTGGGGAGAAACGGCCCTGGGGGTGTCATATGCCATCGAAGATTATTCTCCCAGTGAGCGGTAATGGCCCGTGGCGCGGGCGGTTTTACCGCCCCGCCACTGCTCGCGTACTTATAAGATCGCAAGCAGGTTTACGCTGAAGCGGCTATGCACTTTCCGCCGCCGCCACCCTCTGCGGCTGCCCGTGGTGACGCGTGGTCACAAGGCCGATAAAGGAAATCACCAGCGCCAGGACGATGGTCGAAGAAACCTCCATACGGTGCTCGGGCGTCACCATCATCACCGCCAACGCTGCGCTGATGAAGGCGATGACGAACCAGGTCAGCCAGGGAAACAACCACATCTTGAAGGTCAGCGTGACGTTCTGCCGACGCAGAATCCTGCGCATGCGCAATTGCGACACGGCGATAACCAGGTACACCAGCAACGCAATGGCGCCAGAGCTGGCGAGCAGAAACTGGAATAAACCGGCGGGCATGAAGTAGCTGAACAAGGTCACCCCGGCACCCAGCACGGTGCTGGCGATCACCGCTGCCCTCGGCACACCCGCCGACGACGTCACCTTCAATGGTTTCGGTGCATCACCGCGCTTACCCAGCGAAAACAACATGCGCGAGGAAATATAGATCGACGAGTTCATGCAGCTGGCCACGGCAATCAACACCACCACATCCACCAGCAACTTGGCATGGGGAATGTTCATCAGCTCCAGTGCCCGCTGGTAAGAGCCGACAGACGCCAGCAACGGATCATTCCAGGGCACCACGGAAATGACCACGAAAATGGACAGCAAGTAGAACACCCCGATCCGCCAGATCACCGAGCGTGTGGCTTTGGCGATGTTCTGCGCAGGGTTGCTGGATTCGGCGGCCGCAATGGTCACCGCTTCCGTACCGATGAAGCTGAACATGATGGTGATGAATGCGCCGACGACCGCTGACAAACCGTTGGGCGCAAACCCGCCATGTTCGTCCATGAGTCGACTCAACCCGCTGGCTTCCCGCTCGGGAATCCACCCCATCAGCACCGCAAAACCAAGGCCGATAAACCCTATGATCGCCACGACCTTGGCCATCGCAAACCAGAATTCGAACTCGCCGTATTTGGACACGCTGAAGAGATTGGTCACGACCAGCAGAATGATCGATAGCAAAGCAAACAACCAGGTATCGATCTGTGGGAACCATTGGTTCAATACATGCCCGGCCGCAAGCGCCTCGATGGGAATCACCAGCACCCAGAACCACCAATACAGCCAGCCGATGGTGAAGCCCGCCCAACGCCCGATGGCCTGGTCTGCATAGGTGGAGAAGGATCCGGTGTCCGGGTTGGCAACCGCCATTTCGCCCAGCATGCGCATGACCAGAACGACTAAAAGGCCGGAGAACAGATACGCCAGCAATACCGCCGGACCGGCGGCAGCGATGGCATGTCCCGACCCGACAAACAAACCTGCTCCGATAATCCCCGCGATGGAAAGCATAGTGACATGGCGCGGCTTGAAACCCTGTGCCAACTGACCGTTCGAATCTTTAGAGTTCAGGCTATTCATTGTTTTTTTTTGTTCTCTGGTGATCGACGTTAGAGCGTGCTGACTGAGGGTCAGGCGATCATCATTTCTTCCTGTTGCCCCTTTTCGAAAGCGGCGAACCTCAACGCTTCTGAGCATTTCCCATCAGTCATCGTGACTGCACAGCCATGAAATGACGCGTCACCTTACGCGTCCAGTCTTCAACGCAAGTAGCCCGAGCGCGCCACCTGTGAGTCTGATATCGACATGCGCCAGCGTGACAATCCATTACCGGTTTACTACCTCGACGAAGGTAGCCAACAGCTGATCCCTCTTCTATAGGCACGTTCCATCCAACCGGTGCAGGCGCATCGGTTGGAGAGGATGACTCCGTAGTCTGCCTTCACGGAATTCAGCGCCACCTCGTCAGCTACACTCATTCGATACATCTCCGCACAGAGACTTCGACCATGGTCACCAAAACCGCAATCGTATTCGCTGGCGGCGGCAGTTTGGGTGCGGTGCAGGTGGGAATGTTGCGGGCCCTGGTCGAGGCCGATGTTCGATTCGACATGGTCGTCGGCGCTTCGGTTGGCGCTATCAACGGTGCCTACTTTGCCGCAAGGCCCGATTCCGAGGGCGTCGAGGCGCTCGCCGGATTTTGGCGTGGGCTGAGTAAAACTGACATCTTTCCTCTCTCCTGGATCGACACCTGCAAAGGACTGATCAAGCGGCGTGGCTTTTTATTGCAGCCGTCGGCGTTACACCGATTGCTGGGGCAGGCACTTCCCATTCATCGCATTGAGGAGGCAACGCTGCCTTTGCATATCGTCACCACCGATCTGCTCAGTGGTGCCGAGACGGTTCTGTCCAGTGGCAACCTTGAGCAGGCGTTACTGGCCAGCGCTGCCATCCCGCTGGTGTTTCCCTGCGTGCAAATCGCCGACCAGTTTCTGGTTGATGGAGGCGTGGCAAGCAATACACCCATTTCGACAGCAGTAGCCTTGGGAGCCACCAACGTTGTGGTCATCCCCACCGGCGTGAGTTGCGCCCTGACACAACCGCCCCGGGGCCTGGTCGCCTTGGCCTTGCACACCGTCAACCTGATGAGCATGCGTCAACTGGTGAGCGACATCGAACACTTCCGCGCTGTCACCAGCTTGCACATCGTCCCGCCGTTGTGTCCTGTGGATGTCTCGGTGTTCAACTTTGACCAGACCGAGTCTTTGCTGCAGCGTGCCTATGTGCAGACCCTTCGGTGGCTGGAACGTGGGGGGCTCGAGCGCACCAAGGTACCGGGCGCCCTGACCCTCCATTCACATGCCCATGAGCATTGAGTGATGTGAATGACCTGTCGCCCTGTCTAACCGCCCTGCTCCCTCGGCATCAAATTTTGAACTGTCCGAGCAAGGTTTGTAGACGATTACCGATCATATACAGCTCATCGACGGTCTTGACCCCGCTCTTGGTCTGGTTGGCAACGGAATCAATGGCCCGCGCGATCTGATGCACCCCGCGGTTGATCTCTTCAGCCACCGAAGTCTGTTCCTCCGCAGCGCTCGCGATTTGTGCGTTCATCGCGTTGATGGTCGCGATCAGTTCGACAGTGTTGCCCAGGAACTCGCCCGCCTGATCGGCCTGAGCGTTAGCGCCTTGAGCCGCTTTGGTGGATTGATGCATCGCACTGACCACGCCATCAGTCGTGCCCTTGAGACGCTCGACCATCGCCTGGATTTCCTGGGTGCTGCGCTGAGTACGACTGGCCAACGCGCGCACTTCATCGGCAACCACCGCAAACCCTCGCCCGGCAGCACCGGCACGAGCGGCTTCGATAGCCGCATTGAGTGCCAGGAGATTGGTCTGCTCGGCAATCGAGCGGATCACATCCAGCACGGTGACGATAGAAGTCACATCGTTTTGAAGGCTCTTCATGGAGATACCACTCTCATCAAGCTCCACGGTGAGCGCCTGAATTCGAGTCATGCTGCCATTGACGATTTGCCTCGCGTGCCGGGACTGCCTGTCAGTTTCGACGGCTGCGTCGGCAGCGTTTTGTGCGCTGGCCGATACTTCTTGCGCCGCCGATGACATCTCATTTATCGCCGCGGCCACCTGGTCGGTTTCCTGGCGCTGCTTATCCATGGCACGGTCAATATGCCTGCTCTGCTCGGCCACATGGCTCACAGATCCATTCAACTGCTCGCTCATGGCGACGATCTGGCTGACGAGGCTGTGAATCTGATCGATAAACGCATTGAACGAACCGGCAAGTTGCCCCAGCTCATCTCGACTGACCACCGGCAGACGCCGCGTCAGATCGCCCTCGCCCGCAGCGATTTCATCAAGGTGGGCCCGGATCAGGGTCAAGGGACGCAAACTGCGCTTGACCAGCAGTAAAGCCAACACACCGATAATGCCAACCAGCACACAAGCAATGATGGCGATGCTGAACATCAAGCTGTGCACCCGCGCATCAACATCAGCCCGCACCTTGGCGACCTGAACGTCGATACTGTCCAGATTGATCGCCGTGACCACGACCATGTCCCACTTGGGCAAATAAAAACTGTACGCGAGCTTCGCCACCACCTTATCGGTGTTGACCAGCCCTCCTGAATAGGTGACGAAGTGAGTCTCATTTTTTGCCGCAGCGACCATTTCGCGGTTCAGGTATTTCCCGTTGATGTCTTTGCGATCACTCATGTTGGTGCCGACGCCTTCGCTGCTGTCACCGCGAAACAGGCGTACAACCTGGCTGTCATAACCGATGAAATAGCCGTCATCGCCATACTTCATTTTCGACAGGCGGCTGATCGCCAAGGCTCGACTGGACGGATCCCCGGCAGCAGCCCGATCATAAAGTCCGGCTATGGAAGTGCGAGCAATGCTCGCGTAATCCTTCAGCCGAGTGCGGCTCTCTTCAAGCAGTCGCTCGCGGGTCTGAGCGACTTCTTGCTCGGCCTGGGACTGCAAAGTGCCGCGGGTGCTCAACCCTGAAACCAGGGCAAACAACATCACCGGAAGCAAGGTCAGCAACAGTATTTTGGTTTTAAACGACATCGTTGAAATCCTTCACCCAATCCTGTGAGGCCGAAGCTGAAAAGGCGGCCTGCGAATATCGCGAGGCCGCGATCAGGGAATCACCAGAGCGCGATGTCGTAGGTAAAGTAGATCCGGTTGCTGTCTCGGCCACGGGAATAATCAGAGCGATAAACATAGTTGCGCAACCGCACACCCAAGCCTTTGAAGGTGCCTTGTTGCACGACATAAGCCAGTTCGGCGTCACGTTCCCACTCTTTTACCGTGGTGTTGGACTTACCGTCGTTGCCGCTCAGATAGCGAGTAGAGAACGTCAGGCCCGGCACGCCGAGGGCGGCAAAGTTATAGCCATAATTAAGCATCCAGGTTTTTTCATCTTCCTCGATGAACTTGCCTATCCCGGCGTTGCTGAACGAGTACACCGTTGCGCCGCTGATAAAGGGCAACCCTGCATCACCGCTGAGGGTCTGGTAGCCGCCGCCGAATGTATGGCCGGAAATGGCGTAGGACAGTTGCCCGCTCAGCATGTTGTTGTCGATCTTGCCACCGTAGGCCGAGCCGGTATCGACACTGTTGAAGTAGCGCAAGTCACTGGTCAGCACGCCGCCGCCCAAGGGTAGATCGTGCTGGATACCTGCAAAATTCTGACGGTAAAAGTTTTCCAGCTCACCGTAGAAGTAACTCAAACGAACGCTCTTCCCCAGCTTGTATTCGGCCCCTGCATAGCTGAAGTCCCCTGATTTATCTCCACCGTAACCGTCGGGCACAATCGGCATGCTGTCGGTGGAATCGCGCAGTTTGAATCGATCCAGGTAGCCCCCGGTGAGGGTGAGGTTTTCGATGTCGACGCTACTGATCTGTGTGCCTTGGTACGTTTGCGGCAACAGACGCGCATCGTTGTAGATCAGCACCGGAGTCTTGGGTAACAAGGTGCCGTATTTGACCGTGGTCTTGGTCAGTTGGGCCTTGGCAGTCAAACCCAGGCTTGCAAACTCGTCTGCCGCACGACCGTCATCATGGACGGGCAGCAAACCCGTACCGCTGCGGCCACGGCCGGAGTCGAGCTTGACCCCGACCAGGCCAAGGGCATCAACACCAAACCCGAGGGTGCCGGGGGTAAATCCCGACTGGTAATCCAACAGAAATCCCTGGGCCCATTCGGTTCGTTCGCTCTTCGCCGTCCTTGCCGACTTGGCACTCAAGCCATGCTCGTCACGGAAGTTTTCATTGAAATAGACGTTGCGTAATTGCAGCTTGAGCTTGCTGTCATCGATAAATCCTTCTGCGCTGGCACTGGCCAGCGGCAACAAACCAAGAAGTGAAAACAGCGCTCGTTGGGTATGCAAAGTGGTCATGGAAAACTACTCATTGTTGTTATTTGGGGTGCAGAACAGCGCGCGCCTCGCTAGCGAGGCGCCTTGGGAGAAAACAGGTGGCTTGGGTGAATCAGGTGAAGAGACTGATCGCCCCGGTCAGCAGGGCTAGCGCGGTGATGACCAGTGAAGTGAGCACCGCCCATTTGACGGTGGCTTTCTGGAAGTCGCCGATATCGCGATCGACCATCCCCACCAGCAACAGGGTTGAGGCGACCAGCGGACTCATCAGGTGTACTGGCTGCCCGAGAATCGACGCGCGGGCGATTTCCACCGGATCAATGCCATACGCCGCAGCGGCATTTGCCAGAATGGGCACTACGCCGAAGTAATAAGCATCGTTGGACAGGACGAATGTCAGCGGCATGCTGGTAATCGCCACCACCAGCGGGAACAGATGCCCCCAAGACGGCGGAATCCAGTCAACCAGGGTTTGCGCCAGGGAGTCGACCATCTTGGTGCCGGAGAAAATCCCGGCAAAGATGCCGGCGGCAAACACCAACAGTACGACGGTCATGGCGTTGCCCGAATGGGCGAGGATGCGTTCCTTCTGAATATCCAGTTGCGGGTAGTTGATCATCAGCGCCAGTACAAAGCCGATCAGGAACAGGATCGCGGAATGCATGATCCCCATCACCAATGCGACCATCACCGCGATCACCAACAGCAGATTGACGTAGGCCAGTTTCGGTCGCTTGTGTGGCGTGTCTTCAAGAATCGCCTTGATGTAGCAATCTCCCCCGCCGCTTTCCAACTGGATATTGCCGATCCGTTTGCGCTCGGCACGGCCCAGCAGAAACGCGGTGAACACCACCCACATGGCGCCGCCAATCATGGTCGGCAGCAACGGTACGAAGTATTCACCGGCATCCAGGCCCAGCGCCGCGATCGCTCGGGTCGCCGGCCCTCCCCAAGGCGTCATGCCACTCATGATGCTCAGAGAAAGCATGGCGATGGTCGCCAGAATCATCGGGTTCATCCCGATACGTTTGTACAGGGGCAGCATTGCCGCACAGGTGATCATGTAGGTGGTGGTGCCATCACCGTCCAGGGCCACCAGCAGCGACAGCAACGCTGTGCCGACAGCGATTTTCATCGGGTCGCCGTTGACACGTTTGAGGATCTTGCGAATCAGCGGGTCAAACAGACCGGCGTCGATCATCAAGCCGAAAAACAAGATCGCGAACAGCAGGAGCGCGGCCGAAGGAGCGACCATTTTCAAGCCGTCGAGCATCATCTTGCCGGTAGTGCCACCGAAACCGCCAATGACGGCAAACACAATCGGCACCACCGTCAGCGCGACAATCGGCGATAACCGTTTGGTCATTATCAGGACGGTGAAGACCACCACCATGGCCAATCCAAGCAATGCGAGCATAGGTCAGTTCTCTTGTTCTTATGAGTAGCGTGGCCGACGCACAGGCGCGCGACCCCGTCCCCGCCAGACGGCACGATCAACGGTGCCTGGCGGGAGTTATTCATTGAGGTATTTAAGGGGGCTGGATTCAGCCGCGAACGGTCAAGCGTGTTCGGTGACCTTCAGGCCATCCCAGTCGGGGTTCTGGACTTGGGCTGGGGGTGCGGTAGGCGAAGGTTTGCCGTCCAGAGTCCGCATCAGTGTTTCGCGATCACAGGCGTTCTCCGAGATGGACATCACCACGGTAGCCACGGCGTTGCTTGCCAGGCTGGTCAAAGCCCGGGCTTCCGACATGAAACGGTCGATACCGATCAGCAAGGCAAGGCCGGCCAAGGGAATGTCATGGATCACTGTCAGCGTCGAAGCCAGCGCGACAAAACCGGCACCGGTGACGCCCGCTGCACCCTTGGAGGACAACAGCATGATTGCCAGCATGGTCACGGTCTGTGTCAGGCTCAGTTCGATGTTGCAGGCCTGAGCAATGAACACCGCTGCCAGCGAGAGGTAGATGGCCGTACCGTCGAGGTTGAACGAGTAACCCGTTGGCAACACCAGCCCCACCACGCCTTTCTTGCAACCCAGGGCTTGCAGCTTTTCCAGCATCCGAGGCATCACCGGCTCGGTGGAGGAAGTCCCGAGCACCACCAGGAATTCTTCGCGGAAGTAGCGCAGCAACTTCCACAGACTGAAGCCATTCGCCCGGCAGATGCTCCCCAGCACCACAAAGACGAAGAAGGCGCAGGCGACGTACAGCGTCATGATCAGCTTGGCCAACGAGCCCAGCGATGTAATACCGTACTGGCCCACGGTGAAGGCCAAGGCGCCAAAGGCACCGATCGGAGCGAAGCGCATCAGGTAGGAGAAGATCTTGAACACCATGTGCGAGGCGGATTCCAGTACATCCAGTACCGGCTTGCCACGCTCGCCTATGGCCGACAGCGCAAAACCGCAAAGCACCGCGATGAACAACACCGGCAGTACTTCACCTTTATTGAAGGCACCGATGAACGTGTCGGGGATGATGTGCATGAAAAACTCGACCACTCCCAGCTTCGCGGCCGAATCGGTGTACTGCGACAAGCCCTTGGTGCTCAACTGGGTGGGGTCGATGTTCATGCCCACACCGGGTTTGAACAGGTAGACCGACACCAGGCCAATAATCAGGCTGATCACGGTCAACGCCAGGAACAGCAGCATGGTCTTGCTCAACAGGCGTCCGAGGGAGCGTTTATCGCTCATACCGGCGATACCGGTGACGATGGTGCAGAACACCACCGGAGCGATCATCATCTTGATCAGCTTGATGAAGGCATCACCCAGCGGCTTCAAGGCGATGGCCTGCTGCGACCAAAAATGTCCGACCAGTACGCCCAACAGCACGGCGCAGAGAATCTGAAAGTAGAGCGATTTTACAACTTTCATGGCATCACCCATTTTTAGAATTGTGCTGATGCAAAAACGGCAATGACTAGGGGACGTTATCCGGCGAGTCGTTGGGAAGCCGCGGCGTAGACAAAACCGGAAAACAGCCTGCGCGATGTACGCACTACCGAAGCACGAATGGTCTCACCCTGAGCGCCGGTGTAGGACAATACGACATCTATTCCACCACTAGGGTGTTCAATGCGTACTTGCTGCAAGCGCGGCTCGCTAACCCCGCCGAGCAATTGCGCGACCACACTGCCTTCAGTGACACAAGCAGTGGCCAGGCCGATGGAACCGGTGATCGCCAAGGCCCGGTGGCAATTGTGTGGCATGAAGTAGCGCACCTGGATCGTGCCGCCAGCCTTGGCCGGTGAAACCAGTACAGGCTTGGGGATCACTTTGTCGCTGACATCACCCAAGCCCATTGCCAGGCCAGCTTGCAGTCGCAAGGCCTCCAGGCGGCGCAGAAATTCTTTGTCGGAATCCAGCTCAGCAGGACTTTCATCACCGCGCTTACCCAGCTGGCCGGCTTCGACGATCATCATCGGCATCGCCATGTCGATGCAGGTCACTGCAATACCGTCGATCAGATCCTGCGTTTGCCCAGTCGGGAAAAGCTTGCCCGTCTTGCTGCCCGCCGCATCCAGGAAGGTCAGTTGTACAGGAGCGGCGGTACCCGGCACACCATCGATGGCGGTGTCGCCTTCATAGCTGACCTTTCCACCCGGGGTCTGTACCTCGGCGTTCACAAAAGTCCCCGTGTTGAGGTTGCGAATACGCACACGGGTCAGGTCTTTGGTGCCTTTTACCAGCCCCTGTTCGATGGCGAACGGGCCAACGGCGCAAAGCATGTTGCCGCAATTGGGCGCAGTGTCGACTCGACGCTGGGAGACCATGACTTGAACGAACAGGTAGTCAACATCCGCGTCAGGATGCAGCGACGGGCTGACGATCGCCACCTTGCTGGTTTGTGGACTACCGCCACCGATGCCGTCAATTTCCAGCTCATGGCCAGAACCCATAAGGTTGAGCAGCAGCTCATCACGGTCTTCGATCGCAACAGGTAGATCCCAGGCGAGAAATACCGGGCCCTTGGAAGTACCACCGCGCATTAGCACACAGGGAATTCGTTGCATGAATACTGACTCTTGTTGATCAATGGGGGTTATTGATGTCTTGTGAGCAAGAGTCGCAGGCTTTAAAAATTGTTTCCAATGCAAATATCAGCCTGATTATTGCGTTTGACGCATGATGAATCTAGGATGAATTGGCTGAATAACGCTCGTCTGCTGAGATAAAAAAAGTGAATTATGAGCTCAATGACATCCGATCTTTCGTGAAGATCGCGGAACTTGGAAGCTTCCACGAGGCTGCCGATGCATTGCATCTCTCTCAACCTGCGTTGAGTCGGAGAATGAAAAAGCTTGAAGAGGGATTGGGAACAGCGCTTCTTGATCGCACGACAAGAAGGGTAAGCCTCACCAGCGTTGGGCGAGACTTCCTGCCCAAGGCACGACGCTTACTGGATGACTTCGACGACTCGATACTAAACATCCGCGAGCTGGCGGAGCGGCAGAGCGGCCGTGTCACCCTCGCCTGCATCCCCACCGCAGCCTTCTACTTCCTCCCTTCGGTCATCCGCCTCTACAACGAACGCTATCCACAAATCCGCATTCGTTTGCTTGATCTCAGTGCGAACGAAGGACTGGAGGCGGTTCTGCGTGGCGAAGCCGACTTTGGCATCAACATGATGAGCGGCCAGCACCCGGACATTGAGTTTGTGCCGTTGGTCAACGAGCCATTTGTTTTGGCGTGTCGACGCGATCATGAGCTGGCCGGGCGCAGTTCGGTCACCTGGTCTGAACTGAGCAATTACCGCCTTATCGGGGTCGGTCGCCTGAGCGGCAACCGCATGTTGCTGGACCACGCTTTGTCGGGCTTGAGCTGGCGTCCACAGTGGTTCTATGAGGTACAACACCTGTCTACTTCGCTGGGCCTGGTAGAAGCTGGCCTAGGCGTTTCGGCAATGCCGAGCCTCGCAATGCCGGCGGTGGATCATCCAACCTTGGTGAGCGTCCCCTTGATAGAGCCTGTCGTGAACCGATCGCTGGGACTGGTTTACCGAAGAGGCGCCTCACTCTCTCCGGCAGCGGAAAAATTCGTCTCGATACTGCTGGAACAGTGGGAGCAATGACCCCTCTCGTCCTGCCTGCTTTAATAAGTGCATAGGGCAACTCGTCCCGCGCGCGCTCACTGAATGCAGGCGTATATTGGTATTGGCGATCCAGGAAGTTGAGGCCGTAGAGGTCGCCAATGGCGTAGAGGATGAGAGTGCTGGCAAAAACCAACGGATAACCCGGAATGCTGGAGGTGCGACATGAGCCAATATCAACGCCTCTTTCTGATTGTCGGTCCAACCATGCGTCACACGCCGGCGATGGAGCGGGCAGTTGCACTAGCCAAAGCCACTGGCGCAGTGCTGCATATCGCGGTGTTCATTGAAGACGTCGACATCTTGGGGTTGATGAGCGGGAATGAGCAATTTCGCGAAATCTGTCAGCAAGAGAACCAGAAGTGGCTGCAAGATGAAGCCCAACTGATACGTGGCAATGGCATTGCGGTGACCACCGAAGTTGTATTGGCTCGGGACGTACTTCAAGAAATCCTTCAGCATGTGAAAGACTTGCAACCGGACCTGGTTATCAAGGACGTACACCACGAATCAGCACTCAAACGCGTATTCGTCACGCCTCTGGATTGGCATCTGCTGCGCGATTGCCCGGTTGCTGTTCATCTGGTCAGCGAAGTCAGGTGTCCACTTCCGCGGGTGATTGTGGCGGCAGTGGATTTGTCGCATCCAGAGCACCAGATCAACGACCTCAATGACCGGATCATCGTGGCTGCGCAGCGGATGGCCATGCAGTGCGATGCAGAGCTGCACCTGCTGCACGCCTTCGATCCATCGCTGACACATATCTCTGACGCCGGTGCCGGCGCCGTGACGATGCCGGGCTTCAGTACCGATGTACGTCGGTCACTGAACAAGTCCTTCATTACGCTGGCTGAAAACTACCGCGTGCCCTCTGAACGACAACATTTCATTGAAGGGCCGCCCACCAAAGTGATGTCCGACTTCGCGGCCCACACCCGAGCCGATGTGATCATCATGGGCGATACGCACCGTAAAGGGCTGCACAAGCTGATTGGCAGTACTACAGAGCACGTGTTGTATAAGGTGCCCTGCAATGTTTTGGCAATTAAGGCGCAGGTAGATCAGTAACGGATCGGCTTTCAGTGCACGACGGCAGCGTTGGCGGCCGAACAGGCCGCGACGCTCGGCTCGCTGAATGGGTTTTTGTGAATTTCAGTCTATTCTTCCGCCTTCAAGAGCAGTTTTTCGATTAACGGCCTGGCGCCTACAAACATCTTTAAGCTATTGATAAATAATATGTTTTTATAATTTCAAGGCCCGAATATCGCGCCATAAACATTTGCTTACAAAGCAGCAGCTCGCTAAAGCCCGAGTCTGCTACTACAAGTGATAGGTTGAGCTGCCTGAATCGGCCATAAGATGCACAGCCTCGATTATGCGCATCCACCTACCCTCCCTCCCTGCCTTCTTGGCTTATGTTGCACTTTCCTGCCTGTTTGCGGCCGCATGGTTCACCCACCCTGCCCCTGTGCATTCTTCCTTTGCCCTGATGAACCCGGTGAGGGCTGTGGCTGAGCAAGTAGCCAAACCCATTTATACCAGCCGTTTTGCCTCGTCCGGGCTGGTGGACTTCGTGCATTCCTCAGCGGTAACCGCCTTGCCTGACGGTAGCCTGATGACCGTCTGGTTCGCGGGTACGCGTGAAGGCGCAGCCGACGTACAGGTGCGCTCTGCCCGCTTCGACGCGCAAACCGGCGAATGGGGTGCGGAACAGGTATTGGCGACTCGACAGTCGACCCAACTGGGCACTGGTAAATACATTCGAAAACTGGGTAACCCGGTCGTTGCACTCGCACCGGATAACCGGCTCTGGTTGTTCTACGTGTCCGTGTCCATGGGGGGCTGGGCCGGTAGTGCGGTTAATGTAATGGTCTCTGAAGACTATGGACGCCAATGGTCAGCGCCGCGCCAATTGATCACCTCGCCCTTCTTGAATATCAGCACCCTGGTACGGTCGGCCCCGGTGTTTCATGCCGACGGTTCCATCGGTTTACCGGTCTACCACGAATTTCTGGGCAAGTTTTCCGAGTACCTGTACTTGAGCGCAGACGGTGAGGTGATCGATAAATTCCGCATCAGCCATGGCAATAACTCATTGCAACCCACAGTCGTTCCGCTGGATGGACAGCGCGGCATCGCCTTGCTGCGTTATGCCGGCAACACCCACCATCGAGTACTGGCGACCCGCACTGAAGACGCCGGGCAAACCTGGAGCGAGCCTTACCCGCTCGATCCCTCGAATCCCAATTCCTCGTTGGCGGCCATAGCGACGCCCGAACATGGGCTGCTGGTGGCACTCAATGACTTGCAAGAGGGGCGCTTCAAACTGAGTCTCTATGGCACCGACGCAAAAATGGACGATTGGCGCTCACTGCGGGACCTCGACAAATCGCCTGATCCAGAGGGCGATACGTTTTCACCCGAGGCCTACAAGGAAATCATCGGCAGAGAGTTTCGCGGATCCAGTGGCGCACTTCGCCAACCGCTGGAAGCGCAGTTCCTGAACAACCTGGACAGCCGGGTCTGCAAGGAACAAGCCTGCAGTTTCGAATATGAATACCCGTACTTCATCCGCAGTCCCGACGGGATGTATCACCTGGTTTACTCCTGGAACAACACCTTCATCAAGCACGTCACCTTCAACGATGCATGGCTGTCGGAGCGTGCCAAATGATCAACCTTTGGCAAGCGCATCTCAGTTTCACAATGATCATCTTTCTGTTGCTGCCTTCTTTCGGCTTGAAAAGGGCCGCGCAGATCGTGCTGTTGGTTGCATTGCTGGCCGCCAGCTTTATACCGCTGGACGGCTTGTCCTTGGCGGCTTACCTGCGCAGCCACATTGATGACCTTGCGATGACAACCTTGGTGTTCATGGCGTGGGGCTGTTTGCGTCGACTGGGTTTCCTGCCGGCTGCGCAGCAGGATAAAACCCGCGTATTGATTATCTTCGCTGCGCTGGCGCTGGCGTTGTATCCGGCAACGCTGGGGTTGAGTCATCTGGACCCTTACCGGTTTGGCTTCAGCCCGCGCCCGATGCTGATTTTCTTCGCTCTGCTCACGGCAGGTCTGTTTTACCTGCGCAGCTACCTGGCCGTCGTGATGCTGGCCAGCGCGACCCTGGCCTTCATCGCAGGGGTAAAACCTTCGCACAACTATTGGGATTACCTGGTTGATCCGCTGCTGGGGCTGTATTGCTGCGCGGCACTGCTGATGCTCGCGGCGCGCTGGACGTACGGTTGGCTGAACACGCGGTTTGGCTCAGTGAAAGACTCCGGATCCATTTGAGATTCAACGACATTTTTAACAGGGGTACAGGGATGGGTTGGCTGCAATCGAGACGTTTGCATTATTGGCTAGGCGCGACAGCGATTGTGTTTGTGCTGTTTGCATTGCTGCGGGTGGTGTTCTTTTTCGGCTTCTCCGGTTTCGACGCCCGAGCATTGAGCGACGATCATGCCGTCCTGGAAACCCTCGGCATCGGCTTTCGTTTCGATCTGCGTTTGGCCATCCTGGTGATGTTGCCACTGGCGTTGCTGGCCTGGATTCCCCGTTGGAATCTTGTCAGCAGCCGCCTGCTTCGCCGATTGGCACGCGTGTATCTGTCAGTCGCCCTGGGCGCCCTGCTGCTGATCTATATCGTCGATTTTGGCCATTACGCCTATCTGGGCGTACGGATCAATGCCACCGTGCTGCGCTTCATAGACGACGCGCAAATATCCCGTGACATGGTTTGGCAAACCTACCCGGTTATCTGGATTTCACTGGGGTGGCTGGCAACGGTCGCCCTGGTGACGTTGGCCCTGGTGCGCCTGGAACGCGTGACGCTGGACCGCCCCCGTAAAGCCATTCACCCGCTCTCCGTTACATGGGGTAGCGCGTTGATGGTCGTGTTGGTGCTGTTGGGTATTTTGGGACGTGTCGAGAACATGAACCTGGAAAACCCTGTCCCGTTGCGCTGGAGCGATGCGTTCTTCTCCGGCAATAACCAGGTCGCTGCGCTGGGCTTGAACCCGGTGATTTTCCTCTACGACACGGTCAAGGTCGGCCAGTCGCGTTATGACGAAGCGCAAGTGCGTGAACACTACGCCGTGATTGCCAAGTACCTGGGCGTGGACCAGCCCGATCCGCAAACCCTGAATTTCGTCCGTCATCAGGCGCCACAACCCTACAAGGTATCGAGCACTCGGGCGCCGAACGTGATGTTTGTCATGCTCGAGTCGCTGGGTACCAGTGCCGTCGGTGCCTATGGCAACCCGATCAATCCGACACCCAATATCGATCGACTGGCCACGCAGAGCTGGTTCTTCGAGCACTTCTATGTTCCGGTCACCGGGACCGCAAAAACCGTTTGGGCCAGCATTAGCGGGGTTCCAGACGTCACTCGACAGGAAACCGCGACGCGTAATCCGCTGATCACCAAACAGCACACATTGATCAATGCCTTCACCGGTTACGAGAAGATCTACACCATTGGCGGCAACTCCGGTTGGGCCAACATGAATGCCTTGATCCGGCAAAGTATCGACGGGGTTCGTTTGTTCGAAGAGCGGGACTGGAAATCCCCGGTGGTGGATGTCTGGGGGATTTCAGATCTGGATCTGTTCAAGGAAACCGACAAGATCCTGCAAGCGCTGCCCAAGGACAAACCGTTCTTTGCCTATGTGCAGACGGCCGGTAACCATCGTCCCTTCACGATTCCCAAGAGCAATGACGGATTCGAGGTCAAGCACCCTACCCTCGCTGAAGTTCAGGCTGCGGGATCGCGCAGTGTCGAGCAGTACAACGCCGTGCGCCTGCTGGACTTCAACATCGGACGCTTGATGGAAATTGCCAAAGCAGGCGGTTACTACGACAACACCATTTTCGTGCTGTTTGGCGACCACAACACCCGTATCGCCCAGATCCCTTTCCTGGCACCGGCTTATGAGCAACTGGGTCTGGAAAGTAACGCGGTGCCCATGATCATCCATGCACCGGGTCTGCTCGGCACGCGGACCGTCAAGGAAGCTGTCGGCCTGGTGGACTTGCTGCCAACCGTGGCGGGCATGGCCGGCCTTGAGTTTCGCAACAGCGGCCTGGGGCGTGACATCCAGCAGCCTGCGCCCGAGGGTGAACGCGTAGTGCCGTTGGTGTTGCGTGAAGGTACGTTCCCGTTGATTGCAGGCGTCACTCAACACTACATGGTGCAGATGGAGCACGACGGCAGCTCGCCGACGCTGCACGATCTGGCCTCAGCGACGCCGCTGGACAACGTAGCCGGGCAAAACCCTGAAGAGTTCAAGCGCCTGGTGCAACTGACCCGCGGCATGCATGAAACGTCCAGGTTGATGTTGTACCAGAACGTGCGCAAGTAACCGGGATCGGGGTCGGCTGCCGCGCCGACCCCGATAGCGTGCCGGCACTATTGTCTAATCGCGATCCTCATCCTGCCCTTCCCTCCATTCCTCGGGATGGACCTTGAGATAGCTGCTGACAGCGACGCCTAAAGTCGGAAAAAACGCAGCTTCGCCAAACCGCTCGAATAGTCCGAAGCGCTTCAACTTGTCTTTGACAGGGTCCTTCATCTCGGCCACGCACAACGTGATGCCAGCCTCGTTCAAGGTTTGGTCCAGTTCAGCCAGCATGTCGGCGGAAGTCACATCCACGCTGGTGACCGGTTCGGCTGCTACCACCAGCCAACGAACCGGCGTGGGTGATGTCGCCACGGCGTCCAGCACTCGGTCATGGAACAGTTCTGCGTTGGCAAAAAACAACGGCGCATCCCAGCGAAACAGCACCAGGCCGGGAATAAGGCGCGCATCCGGATAACGCGTGATGTCGTGATAGCCCTGGACGCCTTTGGCGCGACCCAACACCGCAGAATACGGCCGCCAGCCATCCCATAGAAACTCGATCACCGCGACAACGATGGCCAGGCCAATGCCCTCGATGGCGCCGAATACGGCCACACCGAGCGTACAAACGATCGATAACCAGAATTCCCAGCGCTGGATACGATAGATCCGTCGCAGGTCGGCGACCTCGATCAGGCCGATAGCCGAAGCGATGACCACCGCCGCCAGTGCGCTGGTGGGCAGGTTTTTCAGCAAATCCGGGGCATACACCAGCAATAAGGCAACAGACAGTGCTCCAACCACGCCGGCAAGTTGGGTTTGGGCCCCCGCCGCCTCGGCCACAGGCGTGCGTGACGAACTGCTGCTGATTGGAAACCCCTGGAACAAACCGCCGGCAAGGTTGGCGACGCCGAGCCCTACCATCTCCTGGTTTGGGTCGACATAGGTCTTGGTCCGCGCCGCATAAACGCGCGAGAGCACACTGGTGTCGGCGAACGAGACAAGCGCAACGGCGCAACCTCCGATCACTACAGGAACGATATCGGCGCGACTGATCCAAGGGATGGCAAACGCCGGCAAGCCTTGGGGCAGCGAACCGAGGACCGCGACATTGTGGGTTGTAAGGTCAAGCACGCCAACGGCGATGGTGGCGCCTGCCACGGCGATCAGAATCCCCGGCACGCGTTTTTTGTCCTTGAGCAACAAGATGACCGCCACGGTGGCTGCACCGATCATGAAGGTGGTCCAGTTGGTTTTCCCATCCATCACCGAGGTGGTAATGGCCCACAGGTTGCGCAGCGGTCCGTCGGATTCAATCGAAAAGCCGAAAAACTTGGGTAGCTGACTGATCAATACCGTCAGTGCGATGCCGTTCATGTAGCCATAGCGGATCGGTTTGGATAGCAGTTCGGTGACAAAGCCCAGCCGTGCGACACCCGCCAGAATGCACACCACCCCCGAGACAATCGCCATCATGCCGGCAAGGGCGATCGCCCGATGCGGATCACCGCCGGACAGCGGCAAGACTACGGCGAGAATGATGGCTGCCAATGAGGAATCCGGCCCCAGCACCAGGATTCGGCTGGGGCCGAACAACGCATAAGCGAGCAATGGAACGATGGTCGCGTAAAGGCCATAAATGCCGGGCACCCCCGACGCCACCGCGTAGGCGATGCCGACGGGCACCAGCATGGTGGTGAGCACGAGTCCGGCCACAATGTCGCGCCGCAACCATGTCATCTTGTAGCGGCTCAACGTCCGCAGCCCCGGCAGCCAACGGCTCAAGCCGGTTTGATCGCCAGTATGCCTGTGCGTAATCCGGCCCGGTTCGGGAGCGGGTGGCGGAGCATCCGAATCGCTCATGGGACTTGAGCCCTCAAGGATAACAAACGGCGTGCGGTAGATTCATTCTGGGTCAAGTCTGCGATCTTGCTCAGTAATGAGTGAAAAATTCAACGATGGACCAGGCAACCTGCACACTCATCGTCGACCGCACCGACGCCAATAGCGTGTCTCCCCGTGTCGCAAATTCATAAATTCTCGCCGATCACACGATGTTTTTTCTCCTGAGTCTCAGCCAATGATGCCAATGTGCCTTTATTGCACCTTACGCTGACCTCTTGATCGCCATCTATTAGCTGACTCAGGAATTACGGACTATGGGAAGCTGGAAAATCAGGACTCATCTGCTAGTGCTTACCAGCACTTTGCTCCTGGGTTTGTTGTGTGTCGGCGGGCTTGGACTCTTGGGAATGCAATCCGCTGTACGCAGTCTGGAGACTGTGTACCTCGATCGGGTCGTGCCGCTGCGGGACTTGAAAAAAATCGCCGACCTGTACGCCGTGGACATCGTCGACGCCACCCACAAGGCACGCAATGGCAACTTCACCAACGCTGAATCATTGACCCGGATAGAGCAAGCGCAGAGGGAAATCGATCAGACGTGGCGCGCGTACAAATCAACAGAACTGATCCCCGCAGAAACCCGTTTGATCGCGCAAATCGACCCGCTGATGGAAGCGACCCACGGTCCATTGCAAAACTTGCAGGGCCTGCTGCGCCAGAACGACGCGGCCGGTCTCGCGCGTTTCGCGACAGATCAGCTGTATCCACTGATCGATCCCTTGTCAGCCAAGTTTTCCGAGTTGATCGAAGTTCAACTGGTGGAGGCCAAGAACCAGTTCGAACAGAACCAGAGCGCCTATACCTCCAGTCTCCAGCTCAGCCTGTTGATTCTGGCATTGGCCCTGATCGCGGGCGTGGCCTACACGGTCTTGTTCTCCCGCCTGTTGAGCCGCCAGCTCGGTGCCGAACCGGCAGAACTGGCGGCCATCAGTTCGAACATCGCCCAAGGGAAACTCGCCGCTACACAGTTTGATCAGCAACAGTCGACGGGGGTGCTGCACTCCGTCCAGGCGATGCGCCACAGCCTGAGTGAAATGATCGGAAAGATCAGCCAGGCCTCCGGGCAGATCGAGGGTGCCACGCTGCAATTGTCTGCGTCCTCCGAACAAGGATTGAGCAGCGCCGCACTGCAAAGCGAGACAGCCTCCTCCATGGCGGCCACGGTAGAAGAGCTTTCCGTCAGCATCACTCACATCGCCGACAATGCTCGACAGGCCCAGAGCACCGCACAGAAAGCAGGCGAAATCACCAGCGAAGGCATGGAGGTCATGCAGGCCTCCATCCAGGAAATGAGCCAGATAGCCGATCTGGTGACACAAAGCTCATCGGACATCGATCAACTGGCGATTCAGTCCAACGACATCAGCCTGATTGTCGGTGTGATTCGGGGCATCGCCGAACAGACCAATCTCCTGGCCCTCAATGCCGCCATTGAAGCGGCACGCGCGGGCGAGCAAGGTCGCGGCTTCGCCGTGGTCGCCGATGAAGTGCGCAGCCTGGCCGCCCGCACAGCCCAATCCACCACGGAAATCGTTGCCTTGGTCAATGCCATACAAAGCGGCATGATCAAAGCCAAAGACAGCATGGCCGCCGGCTGCGAGCGCGTGACTCATGGTCAGAAACTGGTCGAAAGCGCGGGCCATTCCATGGGCAGGATCAAGGGTGTGCTGGACGAATCCCTTGCGGCCGTCAGTTTCATTTCGGTGTCGCTCCAGGAACAACGCGCCGCCAGTGAACAGGTCGCCTGCAACGTCGAGAAAGTAGCGCAAAGTGTGGAAGAGAACGCCACCGCCCAAAGCGGGATCGTGCGCACAACCCAAGAACTCAAGGCAATGTCCGACGGGCTGGGCGTCATGCTGCAGCGGTTCAGCTTCTAAAAGGCCTGGCCCCCGTCAAACCAGTCAACGGCAGTTTGAAGGTTATGACGGGGGGCACCCGGTTGCCGAAGATGGTCTAGGATTTAAATGGCGAGCTTTCGTCACTCACACCCTGCCGCTGTTTGTCTGGCCCACTCAAAGGGAGACGCCAACGTGAGTACCTTGAAACTTCATCCTGCCCTGGACAATGGTATCCAACCCGCCGACGCGAATTTCACCGGTGGCAC
This sequence comes from Pseudomonas sp. PDM01, assembly GCF_014852325.1. Taxonomy (NCBI): domain Bacteria; kingdom Pseudomonadati; phylum Pseudomonadota; class Gammaproteobacteria; order Pseudomonadales; family Pseudomonadaceae; genus Pseudomonas; species Pseudomonas sp. PDM01. The sequence continues at coordinate 696,357 of NZ_JACVBK010000001.1, read as the reverse complement.
CCTGCAATGCCTGTGTGCGACCGACAAAGTCGAGGTCCGGATCGACGCGCAAACCCTGCATAACCACGCGTGCGGCTGCAGCAAATGCTGGAAACCGCAAAACGCGATATTCGCCGTCATTGCCGTGGTGCCTCGGGACAAGGTCAGCGTCACTGCCCACGGCGAAAAACTGGCCATTGTCGACGAAAAAGCCACCATCCAGCGACATGCCTGCAAGCAGTGCCACGCCCATCTCTTTGGGCGCATCGAGAACAAGGACCATCCGTTTTATGGCCTGGACTTCGTCCACACCGAGCTATCTCCCCAACGAGGCTGGGCTGCACCAGGCTTCGCGGCGTTCGTGTCCTCCATCATCGAAACCGGCACACCGCCAGCGCAAATGAAAGCCATCCGTGAGCGCCTGCGCTCTATCGGCCTGGAACCCTATGACTGCCTGTCCCCGGATTTGATGGACGCAATGGCGACTCATGTCGCCAAACAGAAAGGCCTGCTGCCTGCCGCCTGATTGATCGGTCGCCGCGGTTTCTTCGCCGGACCGCGGCCCCCGGGCAGCTTGTTTGGGGATCTGTCGTCAGCGACGTCGAGAAATGGCAAACGCCGGCAGCGCTTCAATCCTCTGGGGGTTTCCTGAATACCAGCAGCTTCCCGGTTGCACGCTGCACCACCTTGTCATTCTGATTCAGCGTTTCCATGAACAGCGTCACCACGCCCCGATCCGGTTTGGAGGCTGACGGTTCGATGGCCTGCACCTTGCTGAACAGGCGTAACACGTCATCCGGATAAGTCGGTGTCGGCCAGCTCAGCTCGATGCCCAGGCCAATGATGCCGTCCGCCAGGGGGACGCTGGCCACGAGCATCTTCATGGTCAGGGCCGCAGTGTTCCAGCCGCTGGCCGCCAGACCGCCGAACAGACTCAACTCGGCCTCTTCGGCACTCAAATGGAAAGGTTGCGGGTCGTATTCGCGAGCAAACGCCAACATCGCTTCTTGATGGACGCGAACAGGGTCGCTTTCAAACTCCTGACCCAGACTCAGGTCATCGAGGTAGAGTTTTTCCCAGGCATGCAGGGTCATGATTCATTCCTCCGCAGTGCATTACGAATAGCCGATGTCGCTGAGATCGATCGCCACCAGCAAGGCGTGCTCATCCGCCTGGCCGTCGGCCTTGCGTCGATAGGCGCGCCGCTTGCCGGGCATGCGCAAGCCGTCGGTTTCTACATAGCCATGAACGTACTGCGCGGCAGCCAGGCCACCGCTGACATCCACGTTGTAGTCGTGACGACGTAACAGAAAGTCTGCACCGAAGTAGAAATCCTGCACCGCGCAGTGCGTGGCGATTGTCTCGGGGAAGGTCACCCGCAAACGACGCCAGCGCTCCGAGCCCTCGTGCCAGGGCTCGACTTCCTCGGTCACGACACCCGGCCAGGTGAACTGGAAAGGCATGGTCAGGTACGACCAAAGCGCGTAACCGTTGAAGTACGCTCGGTGCAAGGGATCCCAGGGACTGTTTTCCCCATGGTCGCGAAAGGATTCTCTGGGTTTCGATCGCTCGGCGATTACCTTGCCGGCGGTATTTTCGATGGCGATTCGATCCGGGGTGTAGGCGGTGAATTGGTCGGCCCCACCAAAGGGCGTCACCGAGGCCCGCTGCTCATGCAGCCAGACGGTCATCTGCCGTGGCGCGCTGTCCTGGGTCAGCCCTTTCATGGCCCAGAGCGACCCCCCGGTCACGATAGTTGCGTGTACCTGGTTGAAACTGCTCCAGCGCTCCAGACCACCATGGGCGATCAGTACGCGATTGAGCAGTTCATCACCCGGTGCATTCATAGTGGCGGCCCTCCTCCCTCCGAAGGCTGATCCCGAACCCATTGCCAGAATAATTGATACCCGACCGCCAGCACCACCGGACCGATGAACAACCCGATGATGCCGCTGGTGACCATCCCGCCAAGCGCGCCGATCAGCACCACCGGCATCGGCACATCAACACCGCGCCCCAGCAGCAGCGGTTTGAGCACGTTGTCCACCAGGCCGGCAACGAAGACGAAGATGGCGAACACGATCGTCACGGTGTTGGCGCCTTCGGTGGCGAACACAAAGGCAATCACCGGAACCGTGATCAGCGTCGCCGGCAATTGCATGATGCCGAGCAACAGCACCCCAAGGGCCAGCAAACCGGCGCCGGGAATGCCCTTGAAGACAAACCCGAGCCCCACCAGCAGCATCTGGATGAACGCGATCCCGACCACGCCCAGCGCGACCGCACGGATCGTTGCGGTGCACAGCGCGGCAATTTTCGGTCCTTTGGCCGGGTCGCTGACCCGCGAGGCAATCTGCACCGCGCTGCGACTGCCGCTCTCGCCATAGGCCATGAAAATACCGGCGATGATCAAGGCGAAAATGAAGGTCAGGAAACCCATGCCGACGCCGGCCAATTTGCTCAAAAGGGACAGGCTGAAGTGCTTGATCTGCGGGAGGTATTTGGCGGTCAGGTCGGGAAGATTGGTTGAGGCTTCAAGCCACAAGTCAAACAGCGGCTGCCCCACCAATGGCCAACTGGCAATGGATTCGGCGGGTGGTGGCAGGTGAAAGTCGCCGCCCTTGACCACTTCCATCACACGGTCGACCGAGTCGGCTATCGAGGTGCCCAGAAAGTAAATCGGCAACACCAGGATGACGATGGCGATCAGGATAATCAGCGTCGCAATGCGCCCGTCATTCTGTCCCAAGGGCCCTTTCAGACGCGCCTGCAACGGGTAAAGGGTAATCGCCAGGATCAGCGACCACAGCATCAGGTCACGGAACGGGCTGAAGATTTCAAAGCAGAACAGCACCAGAACCGCGATCAACCCAGCCCGGATAAGGACATCGAGCAGCGTGCGCGTCAGCGTTTTTTCGGAGAACGAAGTGGGCTCCATGGAGGCCTCCTGATCACTGCAACGGTACGGGATCGGTTAGCCCAGCATAGTCGTTCGGCGGAAAACGCGTGGATTCAACGCAACTTCAATGGATCAACCATTCCGGCGGCAATGGCCATGCCGACCAGGTCCGGCAGGGTATTGGCCTGCATGCGTTTCATTACGCGTGAGCGGTAGAGGTCGACGGTTTTTGCGCTCACCCCCAGTTGCTCGGCGATTTCGCGGGTGGTGTAACCCTGCACCAGCGGCAACAAGACGTCGCGTTCCCGTGGGGTCAGCGTGAGCAAACGCGCCTGCAACGCTTCATGCCCCTGATTACCCGAACGGTGGGTCGCGCAAGTGCTCAGGGCCTGTTGCACGCTGTCCAGCAGCAGTTGTTCGTTGTAGGGCTTTTCAATGAAGTCGTGAGCGCCGGCCTTGAACGCACGCACCACGATCGGCACATCGGCGTGACCGCTGACGAAGATGATTGGCAGGTTCAATTCGCGCAATCGCATTTCTTCCTGCACGTTCAAGCCGCCCATGCCGGGCATGCGTACATCCAGCAGCACACAGGCTGCCAGGCTGGCATCGCAGGCATTGAGGAACTCAACACCGCTGGTAAACGGCAACGCCTTGAGGCCGACTGATTCCAGTAACCAGACCGTTGAATCGAGCATGCCTTGATCGTCATCGACCACATACACCACGTGCTCCGTCACACCCGCCATTGCATTATTCCTGTTGTTGTTTTGTTGGACCGGCAAGCGGCAAGCGACAGCACATCAGCAGCCCGACCGGTTGGCGGCGGGCCTGCAATTCGCCGCCGAAACCTTCGATGATGCTGCGGCTCATGGACAAACCGAGCCCCAGGCCATCGGCCTTGCTGGTATAGAACGGGGTAAAAATCTGCTCCAGTTCGGGCTCGCTCACGCCGGGCCCCTGGTCCTGCACCGTGATGTCCACGGTGGCGGCATTGCCCTGCCCGGCGGTCATCATAATCAGCGAGGGCTGGCCGGGATGTTGTTCGCGGTTGGCATCGATGGCATTGCGCAACAGATTGAGCAGGACTTGTTCCAGCAACACTCGATCGGCATAAACGGGCGGCAGATTATCCGGCAGACGATCCTCGATTGTCACTTGGCAATTACTCGCTTCCCAGGCACACAAACGCACGGCTTCGCGGGCAACATCGGTGACGTTCAGCGCCTGCATGCGGCGCTGGCCTTTGCGCAGAAACGCGCGCAAACGGCGGATCACTTCCGAGGCGTGCGTGGCGTGATGGGTGATGCGTTCCAGCCCTTGCGCAACCCGGGCGGCCGCCTGGGGGTTGGAATCCACGGTCTGCAAATAGCGCTGGCTGGCGTTGGCGTAATTGACCACCGCGGCCAGCGGCTGATTGATTTCGTGGGCGATGCCCGAGGCCAGTTCACCGAGGGTGACCAGGCGCGCGGTGTGCGCCAGTTCATCCTGATGGCGGCGTTGCTGCACTTCGCGCAATTCACGTTCGGTCATGTCCCGCGCCACCAGTGAATAGTAGCGCTCGCCACCGGCCGAGCGATGCGCCAACAGCACCAGCGACACCGGCACCGACGCGCCACCGCCCGGTGGTTGCAAGCGCGCATCGGTGCTCCAGACGCCGTCGCGTTCGGCGCCGCTCCAGCCGTCACGTTGCAGACGCGTCAGGTCTGCGCTGGCGAACAGTTGTGCCAGGACCGGCATCGGCTGTTGCTCGCCTATGCCGAGGATGCGGCGTGCCGCCGGGTTGAGGTAAGTGACTTGCCCCTCGGGGTCGATGAACAGCACCGGATCGGTGTTGACCTCGACGACTTCGGCCAGGCGCCGCTTGTTCTCTTCGGCCTGCACTCTGGCAGTAATGTCCCGGGAGACGCTGACCACCTCGACCACCGTACCGGTATAGGTTTCACGAATCGCCCGACTGGCGGTTTCGAACCACAGGTAATGCCCGTTCCGATGGCGAATGCGATAGGTCATGGTGTGATAACCGTCCTGCTCCAGCGCATCGCGGGCACGCTGCACCAGGCTGGCCAGGTCCTGGCCATGGAACAGGCCCTGGGCCATTTGCCCGCGCAGTTCTTCCGGCCAGTAGCCGAGCAACGTCCATGACGCGGGGGAGGCATCGAGAAAACAGCCGTCCGGTGTGTGCCGGGAAATCAAGTCGGTGGTGTTCTCGATGATCAGCCGGTACAACCGCCGCGCCTGGGCCGCTTCGCGCTCGGCCAGCACTTGCGCGGTGGCGTCGCGGCAACGGGCGAGCACACGGTTGTCCTGGGGATCGGGAATGAATGTCCAGATCAGAATCTGCGTTTCGAGCTGGGCTTCGACCCCTTCAATGGCACGCTGCTGGTCCAGACACGCGCGCACCAGTACCCGATGGTTGACCGGCAGAAAACCGAATACGTCGCTCAGCGGCTTTTCCGCCAGCAACGCCAGCAACGCCGCGTTGAATTCCTGCGGCCGTCCCTGCGCGTCGAGCAACAGGCTCGGTTGCGGATCGTGGCCCAACAGTGGCGAGCCACGCAGCATGCCGTTGACGCTGCTGAGCAAAGTCGTGAGCAAATCCTGCACCCACCCCAGCCAGTCGAAACTGACGCCTTCGCAGACTTCCACCAGCAACAACCCGGCCTGCCCAGGCGTCAACGCCAGATCGAACACTTGGCCATGGCTAATGGCGGCGCGGCGCAGTCGACCGGCCAACCAGCAATCCAGTTGCCGCACTTGCGCCAGATCGAGGCGCCCGGCTTCCAGCAAACGCTCGAACAGCAACTGATCGCTGGCCAGCGAAGGGTCGCCCTGGCCCGGGGGAAAATGCTGGGCGGCACCTTCATGGCTGTAGATTCGCGCCTGGGGTTGCCAACTCAGGTAAACCGCGCGACGCACCTCAGGGCAATCCTGCAAGGCCCGGCACAACGCATCGGCCCGGGCGGCCAGAGGCACGGCCTCACGCTGCAGGCGCAACCAGCTGTGCAATCGAACGGGAGTCAGGGTCATCACGGGTCCGCTTCGTTGGGGAAGCCAAGGATATACCGGCCTTGGCGATTTAACGGTAGTCATTTAGTTCAGCACGAATCAAATATAGTACATATACCATACGCCATAGGTTGTACTTCCATATCGATGGAGGATTGTTATATAAAGCACACCGGACATATAAAGGTGACCTCAGCGGCAACGCTGAAAGGCCACCGATAGAGCTAACAATCAGCCACCGAGTACCGCACATGTCGATCTATGAACAAGGGCTAGGCCCTTCGGCTGTCAATCACATCGCCTTGTCTCCGCTCAGCTTCCTTGAGCGCACGGCCAATGTTTACCCCGACTACCCCGCCGTCATCCACGGCTCGATTCGCCGTACCTGGGCGCAGACCTACACCCGTTGCCGACGCCTGGCCTCGGCGCTGGCTGGTCGCGGCATCGGCAAAGACGACACCGTGGCGGTGATGCTGCCCAATATCCCGGAAATGCTGGAAGTGCATTTTGGTGTGCCGATGATCGGCGCCGTGCTCAACCCGCTTAACGTGCGCCTGGATGCTGAAGCCATTGCGTTCATGCTCCAGCATGGCGAGGCCAAGGTGCTGATCACCGACCGCGAATTCCATAACGTGATTCACGCCGCCATCGGCATGCTTGATCACCCGCCTCTGGTCATCGACGTCAACGACCCGGAATACGGTGAAGGCCAGGCCGTCAGCGATCTGGACTATGAAGCGTTGCTGGCCGAAGGCGACCCGGCGTTCGCCTGGCAATGGCCAGCCAACGAGTGGCAAGCCATCTCGCTGAACTACACCTCCGGCACCACCGGCAATCCGAAAGGCGTGGTCTATCACCACCGCGGCGCTTATTTGAATGCCTTGGGCAACCAGATGACCTGGGCCATGGGCAACCATCCGGTGTACCTCTGGACCCTGCCGATGTTCCATTGCAACGGCTGGTGCTACCCATGGACCATCACCGCGCTCGCTGGCGTTCACGTGTTCCTGCGCCGGGTCGATCCGCAGAAAATCCTCACGCTGATTCGCGAACATCAGGTCACGCACCTGTGCGGCGCGCCGATCGTGCTCAACGCGCTGGTCAACATGCCGGAATCGGCGAAGGCGGCCATCGATCACCCGGTCAACGCCATGGTCGCCGGTGCTGCGCCGCCGGCCAAAGTCATCGGCGCCGTGGAGGAAATGGGCATCAAAGTCACCCACGTGTACGGCCTGACGGAAACCTATGGTCCGGTGACCCTCTGCGCCTGGCATGCCGAATGGGACGAACTGCCGCTGGAAGAACGGGCGCAGATCAAATCCCGTCAGGGCGTGCGCTACCCGACGCTCGAAGGTGTGATGGTCGGCGATTCGAAGACGCTGGAACCGACCCCGCGCGATGGCCAGACCATCGGTGAAGTGTTCATGCGCGGCAACACCGTGATGAAGGGCTACCTGAAAAACCCGACGGCCACCGCCGAAGCATTCGAGGGTGGCTGGTTTCACACTGGCGACCTGGCGGTGTGTCACCCCGACGGTTATGTCGAGATCAAAGATCGCCTCAAAGACATCATCATTTCCGGTGGCGAGAACATTTCTACCATCGAACTCGAAGGCGTGCTCTATCGCCATCCGGGGGTGATGGAAGCCGCCGTGGTCGCCCGCCCCGATGAAAAATGGGGCGAAACGCCCTGCGCCTTCATCACCTTGAAGGCTGATCACCAGGACGTTCGCGAGGCCGACATCATCAGTTTCTGCCGCGAGCATCTGGCCGGTTTCAAAGTCCCGCGCACGGTGATTTTCACCCTGCTGCCGAAGACATCCACCGGCAAGATCCAGAAGTACGTGCTGCGCGACAGGGCCAAGGCCCTCTAACCCTCACCGACGTTTCACCTATCAGGCGGCAGGTCTCTTACCTGCCGCCTCGGGCTCGTGCAGGCCGAATTCGGCCTGCCCTGCCCCCACACACCGATAACAACAACAATGTGGAGCGCATCATGATCGACATCCATGCAACCGATACCCAACGCTGTGAACGTATTCGGACCAACCCGAAATTCCTGCAACTGGTCAGCAGTCGCTCGCGCCTAGCCTGGTCGTTGAGTGCTGCGGTGCTGGGCACTTATTACCTGTTCATGTTCGTGGTGGCGTTTGCCCCGCAATGGCTGCACGCGCCGCTCGGCGAGCACCGGATGTTGACCCTGGGGATGCCGGTCGGCGCGGCGATCATTGTTTTTTCCTGGTTGCTGACCGGTTGGTACGTCTACAGCGCCAACACGCGCTTCGATGCGCTGGGTTCGGCCATTCTTGAGGAGAGCAAGTGATGCGTAAACTCATCCTCGCCGCAGCCTGCCTGTTGCCGACCTCCGTTGTATTCGCTGCACCCGCGTTGGGTGCCATCGAAAAACAACCGCTGAACCTGCATGCGATCGGCATGTTCTTCGTGTTCGTCCTCGGCACGCTGGCCATCACCTGGTGGGCCGCGCGCCAGACCAAATCCACCTCGGACTTCTACACTGCCGGCGGTGGCATTACCGGGTTTCAGAACGGCTTGGCGATTGCCGGCGACTACATGTCCGCCGCTACGCTGCTGGGGCTGTCCAGCCTGGTGTTCGCCAAGGGTTACGACGGTTTCATCTACACCATCGGCTTCTTTGTCGGTTGGCCGATCATCACCTTCCTGATGGCCGAGCGGCTGCGCAATCTGGGGCGCTACACCTTTGCCGACATCGTCTCCTACCGACTGGACCAGAACAAAGTGCGGATCTTCGCTGCATTCGGTTCGTTGACGGTGGTGTGTTGCTACCTGATCGTGCAGATGGTCGGTGCCGGCCAGTTAATCAAATTGCTGTTCGGCCTCGACTACCCGGTAGCGGTGGTGATCGTCGGCGCGTTGATGCTGGTGTATGTGATCTTCGGCGGCATGATCGCAACGACCTGGGTGCAAATCATCAAGGCTGTGTTGCTGCTGGCCGGCGGCACGACTCTCGCGGGCATGGCCATGTCGCAGTTCGGTTTCAGCTACGAAACCCTGGCCACCAAAGCGGTCGAAGCGCATGCCAGCGGCTGGAATATCATGGGCCCCGGCTCAATGCTCGCCGACCCGATCAACACCGCGTCAATGTCTCTCGGCCTGGTATTCGGCATTGCCGGTCTGCCGCACATTCTGATGCGCTTCTTCACCGTACCCAACGCCAGGGAAGCGCGTAAATCGGTGTTCTACGCCACCGGTTTCATCGGTTTCTTCTTCCTCGTGGTCTGCACCCTGGGCTTCGCCGCGATGGTGATCATCGGCACCGATCCGCAGTACTACGTCAACGGTGAAGTGGGCGGCGCCTTGATTGGCGGCGGCAACATGGTCGCGATGCACTTGGCCAAAGCGGTAGGCGGCAACCTGTTCCTCGGGTTCCTCTCGGCCGTGGCGTTCGCCACCATCCTTGCGGTGGTCTCCGGGCTGGCCCTGGCCGGTGCGTCGGCGATTTCCCACGACCTCTACGCCACCGTCTTCAAGAAAGGCAACGCCACCCAGAAACAGGAAATGCGCGTCACCCGCATGGCCACCGTAGGCCTGGGCATCATCGCGATTCTGCTGGGCATTCTGTTCGAGAAGATGAACGTCGCGTTCCTGGTCGGCCTGACCTTCGGCATCGCCGCCTCGACCAACTTCCCGGTACTGATCATGGCCATGTACTGGAAAGGCCTGACCACCAAAGGCGCGATCATCGGCGGTTTTGCCGGCCTGATCTGCGCGCTGGTGCTAGTGATCCTGTCCCCGGCCGTGTGGGTGACCGTGCTCGGTCATGCTCACGCCATCTTCCCGTACGACCACCCGGCACTGTTTTCCATGCCGCTGGCGTTCCTGGTGATTGTCGTCGTGTCCCGACTCGACCGCAGTGTGCGGGCCGACAAGGAACGTGACGCCTACGCCGACCAGTTCGTGCGCGCCCAGACCGGTCTCGGTGCTGCCAGCGCTTCCAGTCATTGATTGAAAGGCACGGCGCCCGGTTGCGGCGCCGTGCACAACCGTCCTGTCGAGGTTCACGTTATGCCCGAATTCAAAGCCCCCCTGCGCGATCTGCGCTTCGTCCTGCATGAGGTGTTCGACGCCCCGGCCCTGTGGGCACGCCTGCCTGCCCTGGCTGACAACATCGATGCCGGCATCGCCGACGCGATCCTTGAGGAAGCGGGGAAAGTCACCGCGCACCTGATCGCACCCTTGAACCGCAGCGGCGACGAAGAAGGCGCACAGTGGCATGAAGGTCAGGTGACCACGCCCATCGGCTTCAAACAGGCTTATGCCACGTACATCGAGGGTGGCTGGGTCGGCCTGTCCGGTAATCCCGAGTACGGCGGCATGGGCATGCCGAAAATGCTCGCCGTGCAGTTTGAAGAAATGCTCTACGGCGCTAATTCCAGTTTCGCGCTGTATTCGGCATTGAGTTCCGGTGCGTGCCTGGCGCTGGATGCCCACGCCAGCGACACCTTGAAAAACCTGTACCTGCCGCCGATGTATGAAGGTCGCTGGGCCGGCTCCATGTGCCTGACCGAAGCCCATGCCGGCACCGACCTGGGGATCATCCGCACTCGCGCCGAACCTCGGGCGGACGGCAGTTTCAGCATCAGCGGCAGCAAGATATTCATCACCGGCGGCGATCAGGACCTGACCGAAAACATCGTCCATCTGGTGTTGGCAAAACTGCCCGACGCGCCGGCCGGACCAAAAGGCATCTCGCTGTTTGTGGTGCCCAAAGTGCTGGTCAATGCCGACGGTTCCCTTGGCGCGGCCAACGCCGTAAGTTGCGGTTCGATCGAACACAAGATGGGCATCAAGGCCTCGGCCACCTGTGTGATGAATTTCGACGGTGCCAGCGGCTGGCTGGTGGGCGAAGCCAACAAAGGCCTCGCAGCGATGTTCACCATGATGAACTACGAACGCCTGTCCATCGGTATTCAGGGCATTGGCTGCGCCGAAGCGTCCTATCAGAGTGCGGTGGCCTACGCCCGTGAACGCATTCAGAGCCGCGCCCCGACCGGCACCGTGGCCCCGGACAAAGTCGCCGATCCGATCATCGTCCACCCCGATGTGCGCCGCATGCTGCTCAGCATGAAAGCCATGACTGAAGGTGGCCGCGCGTTCGCCAGTTATGTCGGGCAGCAGCTCGATCTGGCGAAGTTTTCCGACGATGCGCAAGAACGCGAGAGCGCCCAGAGCCTGGTCGCGCTGCTGACGCCGATTGCCAAGGCCTTCTTCACCGACACCGGTCTGGAGAGCTGCATCAACGGCCAGCAAGTGTTCGGTGGCCATGGCTACATCCGCGAATGGGGCCAGGAACAATTGGTCCGCGACGTGCGCATCGCGCAGATCTACGAAGGCACCAACGGCATTCAGGCGCTGGACCTGCTCGGGCGCAAAGTGCTGGCCGATAACGGTTTCGCGTTGCGTCAGTTCACCGGCCAGATTCGGCATTTCGCCCACCAGCCTGACGCGCCCCACAGCGCGCAATTGTTCGATGCCGTGCAGCGCCTGGAAGACCTGAGCGACTGGTTGCAGGACCGGGCAGCGACCAACCGCAACGAAGTCGGCGCCGCTTCCGTGGAGTATTTGCATCTGTTCGGGTATGTGGCCTACGCCTGGTTGTGGGCGCGCATGGCGCAGGTTGCCCGGCAAAAGCTAAGCGACGACGAAGGCTTTTACGGTGCGAAGATCGCCACCGCCGACTTCTACTTCCATCGCCTGCTGCCGCGCATTTTGAGCCTCGAACAATCGATTCGCGCCGGCAGTGCCTCGTTGTTCGGTCTGAGCGCCGAGCAGTTCTAACGATTGAACCGCACGCGGCGCCACGCTCCTCTCTTTTCGGCGCTCGCGTTTTTTCTTGGTAAGCCCTCGCCCGGTTGGCGAGGGTCGCGCAAGCCGTCATTTCATAATAAAAACAAAGGGGCTTCACATGGATCGCAACACCCGCACTCTCGCTACCCGACTGTTGCTGGCCGGCGGCGTCATCAGCCTCTCGGCCCCCGCCGCTGCTGACTTTATCAAGGACAGCAAGGCCAGCCTTGAGCTACGCAACTTCTACTTCAACCGTGACTATCGTCAGACCAACGCGGCGCAATCGAAACAGGAGGAATGGGCGCAGGGCTTCCTGTTGCGCTACGAATCCGGCTTTACCGAGGGGCTGATCGGGGTCGGTTTCGATGCGATCGGCCTGGTAGGCGTCAAACTCGACTCCAGCCCGGATCGCGCCGGCTCCGGCCTGCTCCAGCGCCATCGCGACACGCGCAAAGGCGCGCAGGACGAATACGGTGAACTGGGCCTGACCGCCAAACTGCGCGCATCCAAGAGCACATTGAAACTGGGCACATTGCTGCCCAAGCTGCCGACGGTATTGGCCAACGATTCACGGCTGTTGCCGCAAACCTTCAAGGGCGGCCAACTGACTTCGCTGGAAGTCGAAGGCCTGACCGTGGATGCCGGACGGCTGACGCAGGTCAACCAGCGCGACTCCTCGGACTATGAGGACATGGGCATCACCCGAACCGGCGCCAAGGGCATCACCAGCCGCCATTTGGACAGCGACAGCTTCGATTTCGCCAGCCTGAACTACAAATGGACCAGTAACCTCGCCACTGGTTATAGCTACGGCCACCTCGACAATTTCTACAGCCAGCACCTGGTCAACCTGACCTACGTGTTGCCGGTCACCGTCGGTCAATCGTTGAAGACTGATCTGCGGTTCGCACGCTCCATCGATGATGGCGGCAGTAATGTCGACAACAAGGCAATTGGCGCCATGTTCACCTACAACCTCGGTGGGCATGCATTCGGCCTGGGCTATCAAGGCATGAGCGGCGACACCGGGTATGCCTACATCAATGGCACCGATGCGTTCCTGGTGAACTTCGTCCAGATCGGCGACTTTGCCAGCAAGGACGAAAAATCCTGGCAGGCCCGTTACGACTACAACTTTGCCGCCCTCGGCATTCCCGGCCTGACGTTCATGACCCGCTACATCAACGGTACCGATATAGACCTGGGTAACAACCGCCCTGAAGGCAAGGAATGGGAGCGCGATACCGATATCGGGTATGTCGTGCAGAGCGGACCGCTGAAAAACGTCGGAGTGAAATGGCGCAATGCGACAGTGCGCTCGACAAATTTTGGCAGTGATCTGGATGAAAACCGGTTGATCGTCAGTTACACGTTGCCGATCTGGTAAGGCGGCATAACGGCCACCATCGATTCGCCAGCAAGCCGGCTCCTACAGGGGGGGGCGTACACCCCGATCCTGTAGGAACTGGCTAGCCTCCCCCGCAAGAAAGTCAAAACACAGCACATCGGTTCAATATCCCCGTCCGACTCTACGCCACCATGGCCTCCTCACTCACCCCGTAAGGACATCGCCATGGCTATCGCAAAAGCAGTACCCGGCAAAACCCTGCTGACCCCAACCGACCACACGCTGATCATGATCGATCACCAGTCGCAAATGTCCTTTGCGACCAAGTCGATCGACGCCGTGACCCTGCGCAACAATGCCGCGCTGGTGGCCAAGGCGGCGCGCGGCTTCAAGGTCTCGACCATCCTCACCACCGTTGCCGAAAAGAGCTTCTCCGGCCCGATCTTCGACGAAATCAAATCGGTGTTCCCGGAACACAACGTCATCGACCGCACCAGCATGAACACCTGGGAAGACGAGCGCATTGCCGTTGAAGTGAATAAGTTCGGCAAACAGAAAATCGTCCTCGCCGGCCTGTGGACCTCCGTGTGCATCGTCGGCCCGGCGCTGTCGGCCATCGACCAGGGTTTTGAGGTGTACGTGATTGCCGACGCCTGTGGCGACGTCACCACCGAAGCCCATGAAATGGCGATGCAGCGCATGATCCAGATCGGCGCGCGGCCGATGACTTCGTTGCAATACCTGCTTGAATTGCAGCGCGACTGGGCACGTACCGAGACCTACGACGAAACCGTGAAAACCTCGATTGCCAACGGCGGTTCTTACGGTCTGGGCCTGATCTACGCCAAGACCATGTTCGGCGCCTCCGAAGGTCATTAAGTAACAACGCGGCTCCGGGGTTCCGGAGCCGCTTCCCTTCGCGGTGGACTGATCGATGACGTTTTCCTCACGAGACCTCAGTCGCGGGTTGTGCCTGTGTTTGCCGGCGCTGTTATCAGGCATGGTCCTGGCAGATGAATCGCAGGGCTTGCTGGCCGGCGCGAAGCTTGAAGTGCTGAGCCGAAATTTCTATCTCAACAACGACTATCGATCCCCGACGCCGGCAGGCAAAAGCTACAAAGCTGAGTGGGCTCAGGGCTTTATCAGCTCTTTTGAATCCGGTTTCACCCCCGGCACCCTCGGATTCGGACTCGATGCCCACGGGTTTCTAGGATTGAAACTGGACGGTGGCAAGGGCCATTCCGGGACAGGGTTATTGCCGCTGGACAGTGACGGTCGCAGCGAAGACAACTATTCCAGTGCTGGCGGCGCGTTGAAAATCAAGGCATCGAAAACCACGTTGGCCTTCGGTGAAATGATGGTCGAAACCCCGGTGTTCGACACCGCGGATAAACGCCTGCAACCCGAGTACGCCAGCGGTTTTCTGGTGAACAGCCACGAGATTGAGGGAATGAATCTGGTCGCCGGCCACTTCACGGCGTTCAAGAATCAGGACGGTGCTTCGGGCAAGGACAACTTTTACGGCTACGGCGCCAACACTGAAGCGGGCGGCATTTCTATTCTGGGTGCCGACCTGTTTACGCAAAGTCCGTTCGGCGCGGCCCTCTATGCTTCAGAGCTGACCGACACCTGGCATCAGTACTACGGCAATCTGCACCTGAAACAGTCCGGCTGGTTCCTCGACGCCAATCTCTATCGCACGCAGGACACAGGCCAGGCGTTGGCCGGTGCTATCGACAACACAGCGTTCAGCCTGTCAGGCAAATACACCGTCGATGCCCACGCCTTCACGTTGGCCTATCAAAAGGTCAACGGCGATACCCCGTTCGATTTCGTCGGTGGCGACTCAATCTACCTCGCCAACTCGATCAAATACGCCGACTTCAACGGTGCCCACGAGCAGTCCTGGCAAGCTCGCTACGACCTTGATCTGGGCCTCTATGGCGTTCCCGGGCTGAAATTCATGACCCGTTATGTCACAGGCAGCCAGATCGACGGTACGCACGCACCCAAGGGCGGCGCCTACAACCCGTTCGATGAGTCGGTCGGTGCGTACAGGCCGCTGCAAGGTGATGGTGGACGGCATTGGGAGCGAGACATTGACTTGCGCTACATCGTGCAGTCTGGATCGGCCAAGGGCTTGTCGCTGCAACTGTCCCATGTCTCGCACCGGGCCAACAGCGCCCAGGCGGGCGATGATATCGACAGGGTTTATGTCGTTATCGAATACCCGCTGAGTTTCGGCCGTTTCTGATAATCGTCAGCCGGCGTGCTCGCACTCTCAAGCAGGCTCGCTCCCACAGGGGTTGGCGTTTATCATGACCGCCGAAAACAACCCTGCCTTGTATGAGAATGAGCATGACCTTCGATTTTGATCAGGTGTTCGACCGCCACAACACCGGCAGTACCAAGTGGAGCCGCTACCCGGCCGACGTATTGCCGATGTGGGTTGCCGACATGGATTTTGCCGCGCCACCGGTGATCATCCAGGCCCTGCAAAAACGTCTGGAACACCCGTTGCTCGGCTACAGCGTGGCGCAGGATGACTTGCGCAATGCCATCGTGACCGACCTCTGGAACAAGTACGCCTGGCGCGTCGAGCCGCAGGAGCTGGTTTTCCTGCCGGGCGTGGAATCGGGTTTCAACATGGCCCTGAATGCGCTGGTCCAGCCGCAACAGAATGTCGTGGTGCAAACGCCCAACTACCCACCGCTGCGTCATGCACCGGGGCATTGGGGGCTGAACAAGGTTGAACTGAATTTCGAGGCGATGGCTGATGGCACGTACGCCACGCCGCTTCAGGCCTTGCGCCAGTCGCTGGAAGGCGGCGGTGCGTTGCTGCTGAGCAACCCGCACAACCCGTTGGGCAAGGCGTTCCCAAGGGAAGAGCTGCAAGCGGTGGCCGATATCTGCGTGGCGCAGGGCGCCTGGATCATTTCCGACGAAATCCATGCCGAACTGTGCTTCGATGGCCGCCAACACATTCCAACCGCCTCGTTGAGCCCAGAAATCGCCCGGCGCACCATCACGCTGATGTCGGCGAGCAAGGCCTACAACATCGCTGGCCTGAAGACTTCGTTCATGATCATTCAGGACCGCGCCCTGCGCGAGCGCGTCAACCATGCGCGCTGCGGCATGGTCGACAGCGTCAATCCGCTGGGCATGGAAGCGACACGTGTTGCTTACACCGAAGGTGCGCCGTGGCTGGCCGCGCTCAAGGACTACCTGCAAAGAAACCGCGATTATCTGGTGGATGCCGTTCGCACGCGCTTGCCCGGCATCAGCATGAATGTGCCTCAGAGTACCTACCTGGCCTGGCTCGACTGCTCGGCGCTGGGGTTGGAGAACCCGCAGCAATTCTTCCTTGAAAAGGCGAAGGTCGGGCTTAGCCCTGGCCTGGATTTCGGCGATGACAGCCAACAGTTCGTACGCCTGAACTTCGGCTGCCCGCGTGCGTTGCTGGAGGAAGGCATCGCACGGATGGAGCGCAGTTTGCGCGACCGCTAACAAGCCCCCCTTGCCGGCGATGACATCCGCAAGGTCACCGCAGGGTTCAAGGGCCAATCGCCAGCAAGCCGGCTCCTACAGGATTTTGTCGCGGCACACATTACTGCCAGCCACCTCGCACCTTGTAGGAGCTGGCTTGCCGGCGATGACGTCCGAAAGGTCAGCGCAGGGCTCAGGGGCCAATCGCCGGCAAGCCGGCTCCTACAGGATTTTGTCGCGACACAAATCACTGCCAGCCACCTCGTACCTTGTAGGAGCTGGCTTGCTAGCGATGACGTCCGCAAGGTCAGCGCAGGACTCAGGGGCCAATCGCCGGCAAGCCGGCTCCTACAGGAATTTGTTGCGGCACACATCCCTGCCAGCCACCTCGCACCTTGTAGGAGCCGGCTTGCTGGCGATGACGTCCGCATGATCACCGCACGGTTCAAGGGCCAATCGCCGGCAAGCCGGCTCCTACAGGAATTTGTTGCGGCACACATCCATGCCAGCCGCCTCGTACCTTGTAGGAGCTGGCTTGCCGGCGATGACGTCCGCAAGGTCACTGCAGGGCTCAGGGGCCAATCGCCGGCAAGCCGGCTCCTACGGGCGCGGGAGAATAAGCGCGTACGCTCGAAGAGCCGGGCGGTTTATTAACGTAATGTCGAGGCGATGATTTCCACCAGGTTGAGTTGCGTGAATGGTTTGGACAGGCGCGGGAGCCTGGTCGCAAAGCCTTCCAGCCGCTCGGCGTAACCGGTGGCGAGGATGATCGGCAGGTCGGGCCTGATGCTTCGGATCGCCTGCGCCAGTTGCGCACCGTTCATTTGCGGCATGGCCATGTCGGTAATGACCAGGTCGATGACCTGTTCGCTGTCGAGCACTGTCAGCGCTTGAGCCCCGGATACCGCACTGATCACCTGATGCCCCAAATCTTCGAGCAACAGGCAGGTACTGGTCAGCACCAGGCTGTCGTCATCCACCACCAGCACGCACAGACGAGGCACCGGCGGTGCGGCTTCCTCCTGGGCAGGCTTGGCGATCGAACCCTGTGTGGCGACGGGAATCCACAGCTCGGCCGTGGTGCCCTTGCCCTTCTGGCTCTTTAGAATGAATCGCCCGCCCAATTGTTCGATGAAGCCATGCACCATCGACAATCCCAGCCCCGTACCTTTGCCGACCCCTTTGGTGGTGAAGAACGGGTCCATCGCCACGGCGAGTGTGGCGTCGTCCATGCCCTCCCCGGTGTCATTGATGCTCAGGCAAACATAACGACCTGTCATTGGCCTGAGCGAGGAATGATCGCCGGCGTCTTCAGAACGGGCGCTGATCAGGAGCTTGCCGCCATGGGGCATGGCGTCGCGGGCATTGGTCGCCAGGTTCAGGACTGCCAGTTCGAGCTGGTTTTTGTCGGCCCAAACAGGCTCGATCGTTTCCGTAAAACGGGTTTCGAGGACTACGGAAGGTCCGAGGGAACTACGCAACAGGCCGGTGATGCCCTCCACCAGCGTCGGTATCTCGACGGACTCGGTCTTCAGTTCCTGTCGCCTGGCAAAGGCCAACATGCGCTGGGTCAGCGCCACTCCGCGCAAGGCGCCTTGAGTGGCGTTGTCCAGCAATCGGGTGATCTTCGAATCGTCCCCGATTCGCTTGCGCACGATTTCCAGATTGCCAAGGATCACCGTCAACAAATTATTGAAGTCGTGGGCAATCCCCCCGCTCAATTGCCCGATGGCTTGCATTTTCTGCGCCTGGAAAAGCGCCTCACGGGTTTGTTCGAGCGCCTGCTGAGCGCGGGTTGCTTCAGTGATATCCCGGGTGATCTTGGCGAAACCGAGCAACGTCCCGGTATCGCCCCAGATCGGATCGACCACGACATGCGCCAGGAACCGCGTGCCGTCCTTGCGCACTCGCCAGCCTTTGTTCTCGAATCGCCCTTCACGGACGGCAATGTCCAGCGTGCGCTTCGGTTCGCCGGCTGCGCGGTCTTCCGGGGTGTAAAACATCGAAAAATGCTGACCGATCACTTCTTCGGGCAAGTAACCCTTGATGCGCTGGGCACCAGGGTTCCAGTTGGTCAGCCGTCCGTCAGCGTCGAGCATGTAGATGGCGTAGTCCGTGACACTCTGCACCAGCAGCCGGAACTGCTGTTCGCTTTGCTTGAGCACTTCTTCAGCCATTTTGCGGTCGGTCAGGTCCCGGGTGATCTTGGCAAACCCCAGCAACTTGCCCGTCGAATCGAGGATCGGATCGATCACCACATGGCACCAGAAATGCGTACCGTCCTTGCGCACCCGCCAGCCTTCCCCCTCGAAACGCCCTTCCCGAATGGCGGTATCCAGGGCTCGTTGGGGCATTCCCTTGAGACGGTCCTCTTCGGTGTAGAAACGCGAAAAATGCTGACCGAGGATTTCCGCTTCCTCATACCCTTTGAAGCGTCGAGCGCCGGCATTCCAACTGGTAATGATGCCGTCGGGATCAATCATGTAGATCGCATAGTCAATCACCGCATCGATCAACAGGCGAAAGCGCCCGTCCTCGATGGTGCTGGCTTTGCCTCGATCTTCGTTCATTGAGCCCTCACGTCGTGATTGTTTTTTGAGGAGTATGCGACAAACCCAGGGTTTGGAAAGCCGAAATGCCCCGCTCGACACAAAGTCTTATCGGTTTGCGTATCTGACAATGCAGGCATACAAATCGTTGTATACGAAACTCGGAACCTGCTGGGCATGACCCGCGATCTTGAGCAGCGCCAGATGGCACTCCTTGATGATTTCGTGGTGACCATTCACCGCAAAAACAGGGTTATCAATAATCCGCGAGTAAACGATGTGCTCAAAATGCCTCAGGGTTGTCGTTTTGGTCAGCGTGCCGTCGGCCTCCAGGGTGTAAGTGCTCTGAGCCCGTATCGCTCGCTCTTTCAGCACGCCGAATCCGCGTTCGTACACAGTGATTTGCGAACCGCTGATCGCTTTTGAAGCCGTCTCGATGGCCAGGATGATCGCTTGTGCATACCTCATGCTCGCAGCCAGTGTTGATCCCGTCAGAAATCTTTCCATTTCCTGGTTTTCGAGGCTGTTGAGTGCTCTCTTGATGCTCGACACATGAGCGAACTCTCGGGTGCAGCCAACGATATGAGTCTCGAACTGATAACCGGCGGCTGTTGCCGTCGGCGGAAAAGCCGCGAAATCGAGGCTGTCGAACGCGCATTCCATGATGATGTTGAGTTTACTGGCGAATGCCTGGGCAAAAATCTTCGCGCTGACCTCACGTACAAACGCCTCTGTATGCTCATACGCATGCAGAACGCCGAGTTTGATCATCTCTGTGTATTGAGGATGTTTTTTCCGGTATTCGGGCAGGTATAGCCGCACGTAGTTTTTGTAGCGGCCCGAAGGCAGAAGACTTTTTTCAAGCAGATACGTTTTGCCCGATCCCTGCAGGCCGGCAACGATCAGCATTTTCGGGGTTGCCTCGGCCGTGATGCCGGTGAACAGCGTCGCTTTTATTTCATCGAATGCGGCCGTGACCTGCTCCTGGGTGTACGTATAGTTCGGTGCTGCTGACATACCTTGATTTCCTTATCAAAGACTGGCTTGAAAGTGATGATTGCCTCTATGAATAAAGCGGGCATTCGCCACTTGTTCAAATGTCTGAGTTTTTCAAGGTATGTCGATGTTTTTTAAGGCAAAAAATCCTACTCAGCCGAGAGCGAAATCGCTGGAGCAACCGACCACCAACGCGGCAGCAGTTGCTTGACCTTGCTGTCGCCAAACCGGTCATCGATCAGCATCACCACCCCCTCATCCTGCTGGGTGCGGATCACTCGCCCCGCGGCCTGCACCACTTTCTGCACGCCGGGAAACAGGTAGGTGTAGTCGTAACCGGCACCGAAAATCGCGGCCATGCGATGTTTCAACTGTTCATTGACCGGGTTGAGTTGCGCCAGGCCCAAGGTGGCGATGAATGCACCGATCAACCGCGCGCCGGGCAAGTCGATGCCTTCGCCAAATGCCCCGCCCAGCACTGCGAAGCCGACTCCCTGGCTGTCCGCGGTGAATTGATCGAGAAAGTCCTGGCGCCGGTTTTCTCCCATACCCCGCGATTGCGCCCACACCGTGATGTGTGGGTGTTTTTCGGCCAGCAACTGCGCCACTTGCTGCAAGTAATCGAAGCTGCTGAAAAACGCCAGGTAGTTGCCGGGGCGTTGACTGAACTGCCGGGCAATCAGCTCGACGATCGGCGCCAGGGACGATTGCCGATGGACGAACCGCGTGGATATCTGATTGACGATATGGACCTTCAACTGGTCAGCGTGAAACGGTGATTCGACATCGATCCACACCGTATTCGCTGGCGTCCCGAGGAGATCCCCATAGTAATGACGCGGGCTCAACGTCGCGGAGAACAGCACGGTACTGCGTGCGGCCGTCAGGCGCGGGCGGATGAAACCGGCAGGCACCACGTTGCGCAGGCACAGTTGCGAAAGCGGTTTTTTACGCTCGAGGTCCCGCTTGCTGATGTCGAACAGAAACTGTTCGTCGAAGAGTTCGGCAACGCGGCAGAATTGCAGCATGTCGAAATAAAACGTCTGCAATGCGCTGTCCAGGCCCTGCGGGTGATCATTGAGGTAATCGCCGATGCTCGCACTGCACGAGGACAGCGCCTGAAGCAATTTTTCCGGAGGCTTGTCGTAGGCCTGATACGCACCAAGTTGCAGGTTATGCAGGGCGTTCCACTCACGATTGACCCGTTGCAGGGATTTTTTCAACGACTCGGGCGCGGTTTTACGCACGCCGTTGAGGGCCGACTGGTCGAGGCTGGCGCTGTACATCTGCCGGCCGCGCTCCACCAGGTTGTGGGCTTCGTCCACCAGCACCGCGACTTTCCAGTTATTGGCCTGGGCCAGCCCGAACAGCAGCGCACTGAAATCGAAATAGTAGTTGTAGTCAGCGACCACCACGTCTGCCCAACGGGCCATTTCCTGGCTCAGGTAATACGGGCACACCGCATGTTTCACGGCCACCTCGCGCAAGGCATTCTGGTTCAACAGTGACAGCTCGCTGGCGGCCTGACGCGCGGCCGGCAAGCGATCATAGAAGCCTTGGGCCAATGGGCAGGATTCGCCGTGGCAGGCTTTGTCCGGATGTTCGCAGGCCTTGTCCCGGGCGATCATCTCCAGAACCCGCAGCGGCGGCGCATCCGCGCTGTCGAGGATCACCTGCGCAGCATCGAGCGCCAGTTTGCGCCCCGGCGTTTTTGCCGTGAGGAAGAACACCTTGTCCAGTTGCTGCGGCGCCAGCGCCTTGAGCATCGGAAACAGCGTGCCAAGCGTCTTGCCGATGCCGGTCGGCGCCTGCGCCATCAGGCACCGGCCAGTGCTGACCGCCTTGAACACCGACTCGGCCAGATGCCGTTGGCCCGGACGAAAACCGGCATGGGGAAACGCCAGTTGCTGCGCCGCGCCGTTGCGCGCCTCGCGATGGGCCATTTCCTGTTCGGCCCAATGCAGGAACAGTCGGCAATGGTGCTCGAAGAACACCTGCAGTTCCTCAGCGCTGAAGGCCTCGACCAGGCAGGTTTCCTTTTCGCTGACGATGTCGAAATACACCAGCGCCAGGTTGATCTGCGCCAGGCCCAGTTTCTGGCACATCAAACAGCCATAGACCTTGGCCTGCGCCCAATGCAGTTGACGATGGTTGGCCGGTTGTTTGCTCAAGTCCCCGCGATAGGTTTTGACTTCTTCCAGGCAGTTTTGCGCCGGGTCGTAGCCGTCCGCCCTGCCCTTGACCTTCAACGTCTGGTACAGACCTTCAAGCGCGACCTCACTCTGGTAACCCTCGCTGCGCCGGGACGCCACCGTACGGTGGCCGACGATCCCTTCCAGTGCCGTCGGCGAAGGCGTGAAACGCAGGTCGAGGTCCCCGACCTTGGCGGTGAATTCACACAACGCCCGCACCGCAATGCTGTAGCTCAAGCGCCCTGCTCCGCCCACTGCACGTAGCAAACAGCAATCGGCATATGGTGTTCATGGCAGAACTCGAGCCAGCGCAACTGGTTGTCCTGCAGGCGATCACCGGGGCCTTTGACTTCGATCATGCGGTAGGTCTTGTGCTGCGGCCAGAACTGGATCAGGTCCGGCATGCCGGCGCGGTTGGCCTTGATGTCCAGCAGCAGGCGGTTGAACCAGTGTTTGAGGTGTTCGGCGGGCAGGCAATCGAGGGCCTGTTCAAGCAGTGGTTCGCTCAACGCGCCCCAGAACACGAAAGGCGACTGCACACCCCACTTGGCGGCATACCGCTCACGGATGGTCTGGCGGTAACGCCCGTCATCCAGTTCGGCGAGGCAGGCCTGAAACAGATCGGCCCGGCGCGCCTGGAAGTCTTCATTGAGCAAATCCGCCGGCCCGCGCTGGAACGGGTGGAAAAACGCCCCCGGTAACGGCGCAAAGATTGCCGGCCAGCACAGCAACCCGAACAACGAGTTGATCAGGCTGTTTTCGACGTAATGCACCGGCGCCGATTCCTCCGCCAGATGCGCCTGAACGTAAAACTCCACCGACAGCGTCGGGTCGGTTCTGGGCAGTTGCAGATCGAGACGCTGCATTTCCCGTGGGGAGGATCGTTTCACTGCCGGCCCGCCGAGTTTGCGCCGCAGCCTGGGCACCACTCGCAGTAATTGCTGTTGTTCGGCGGCGCTTTCCGGCGTTTGCCCGGCAGCAACGGCCAGGTCCATGGCCAACTGATACTCGCCGCAGCGCTCCAGCACACGAATCAATCGCGACCGTGCGCCAGGCCAGGCGCACTCGCGGTAAATGCCCAGGGCATTGGCGAAATCCGCCACGCGCTCGCAGTGCTGACCGATCTGGAACAGCAATTTGCTGCGCCGTTTTTGCAGCCAGGGATTGCTCAGCGCCAGCCCGTTAATCTGCCCGACAACCGTCGCCACCGCTTCACCGGCCTCGAACTGCTGCTGACAGTCATGGAGAAACAGGCAGGCGTCCACGTCCTCGCGACTGCGCAAGCCGCGGGATTCGGCGCAGAACTCGACTTTTTCATAGGTAAAAATGCCAAGGTCGGCAAGCACGAATTCCGACCAGTCCTGGTAAAGGTTGCCGAAAAACATCAGGCGCAGGCGATCGCACAAGCCCATGATAGTCAGGCTGAACAACCGATCATCCAGTGGCGCGCACCACTGATTGAAGGGTTGAACCTCGGGAAACCGTTCGCTCAATGCAGGCAGCCAGTCGGACTTTTTCCCTTTGGGCTGATCGATGGCGGCACCGAAACATTGAAGGATTTCGGCCTTGAGCAACGCCTCGAACACCACGTCGAGCGGCAGCGGCGCCTGCTCATCGATCCAGCCCTGGGCCAACAATGGCTCAGCGGCCATGGCTATGTCGCCGATCTCGACGTAATGCAGTTTGCTCGCCCGAAAGTGAACGCCCTTGCGCATGACCATCCGGACCAGGAGCGCACGGGGTTCCCTGGGCAGTCGATTGAACTCACGGATGAAGCATTGCTCCTCGACACTCAATACATCGGCATAACGATGTTCAAGCCAATCAAGCACTTGCATGAAGTTGTTCAAGTAATAGAACGGATCGTCGAGGGGATTTGTGGTCACAGGGAAAAAGGGCCATGGCGAGCGAATACTGGTTATGCGTACAGATACCAGCTACGACCCGTCCGGTGCAAACGGAAAAGGATAAGCGGCGGCGCGATCCGGTTTTTTTGGGTGGCCCGTCGAACTTTCTGGGGATCCGTGGCACCAACGGCGGTAGAAGTGCAGCGGCGATTGAAGGATTTGAAGCAGTCGCGCTGATTTTTGGAGGATGAGAGGTGGTTATGAATATCAAGACACTGGGTTTGCCACTGGTAGCGGCAGCCCTTCTGGCCCTGGCTGGTTGCTCGACGCCAACGGTGGTGACGCTGCAGAACGGCACTCAATATTTGACCAAGGACATGCCAAAAGCCAATACCAAAGAAGGCTTTTACGAGTTCGAAGATATTTCCGGGGCGAAAGTGAAGGTCAAGGTTAATGACGTGGCCACAGTTCGCAAGGAAGACTGAACACCGCGTTATCGTTCATCGCCGGCAAGCCGGCTCCTACAAGATTCCTGTAGGAGCCGGCTTGCCGGCGATGAGGCCCTTACAGGCGCCACATCACCTTCAGGCGATGACGACATTGGCCAGGCTATCCAGCCCAACCCCGACCAACGTCACCGAATCACCACCAAACGTCAGCACCGTGTCTTGCCCCACAACCGTGGCATGGGCGCGTACGTCATCATTCGGCGCCACCCCCTGAACCCCGAGAAACACCAGTTTGTCGTTCGCCTGATAACCCACGATACGATCCTGGCCAAACGCGCCACTGAACAGGAACGTATCGATCCCGCCACCCGCCTCCATCAGGTCATTTCCTGCCCCGCCCACCAACACGTCGTTGCCTTGGCCGCCCACCAGATGGTCGTTGCCGTCCAGACCAAACAACCAATCACCGCCGGGATGCGCCTTCAACGTATCGGCCCCTGCTCCGCCCTTCAGCGTGGACGCGTACTGCGTCAGGTCATTGCCCACCGCAAGGCCGTTGGCGGTGACCTTGTGGGTCACGTCATCCTTGAACAGCCCCCAGAGAAACCCCGGCTCCTTCGTGACAATGCTGCCGATGTCGCGGGTGATGCTGATGCCGCCCTGCGCATCGCGGATGTACAAATTCCCCGCACCGTCATTGGCGAAATCGAAGTTTTTCACTGACTGCTGCAGATCCAGCACGTTACTGCCGTTGCCACCCAGCACGATGTTGTAGCCGCCGCCGTCGCGGAAGGTGTCGTTGCCGTCGCGGCCTTCCAGGTAATCGTTGCCCTTGCCACCCTGAATCAGGTCGTTGCCGTCGCTGCCAATGATGAAGGTGCTGCCCTTGTGGGTTTCGGCGTTGCGATTGAGGTCCTGAACCCAGGTGGTGCTGCGCGCCGGGTCAGAGAGGTTGGCAACGATGACGGTCGAGTCCTTGCTGGTGAGGTCGTAGAACTTCGACTCCAGCACCCGCGTCATGCCATCGTCGTACCCCGTGGGCAGGTGGGAAATCCAGGTCGGAATATTGAGGATGGAATACGGCAGCACATTCCACGCCGTCGAGGCGTAATGATCGTTGAAGCTGACAATGTTGTTGGTCGCCGAGTCCTGATGCGCATCGTGCACACCCAGCGACGACAGGTTGAAGGACGAGCCGTCGAGCGCGCGGAACACCGGGTCATTCTCATAACCGACGTTCAGCACTTTATCGGTGCTGCTTTGCGTCGGTGAGGCGTAGGCAATGTAGTTGGCATCCTTGTAGAACCCGGCCCACTTGTCGTTGCTCAGGTCCGCCAGGCTATTGACCGCCAGGCCGCCAAGGCTGTGGCCACTGACCAGAACGTCCTTGCCCGACAAGCCATTGGCCCGGGCAAACGCGGCAACATCGGCAAGCAAGTCGCCGAAGGCCTCGCCCACGTAGTTTTTCGCGTAATCCTTGGGCCCCAATGCTGCCAGTACGTCGTTGATCACGTCGGCGATCGAATCGCTGATCAGGCTTTCACGAGGTCCACTGGTGCCGCGAAAGGCCACGCCGATTTCGCTGAGATGGCCCTGCGCATCGTACTTGCCGAGGATTTCCACTTGGGCGCTGGTGTACCCGGCCTTTTCGCCGAAGAACGTACCGCGTGCATCAACCTTGCCGTCGTAACCCAGCTGCGCAGCGGTGATCGGCGTCCAGCCGGCTTTCTGCACCGCCGCCAGCGCGGCTTTTTCCGAATCCGGGTTCCACGGCACGCCGGGAATCACGCCCTGGGAGTCAGTACCGCCAATCAACGCGGTCACCAGCGTTGCCGGCAAACCCAGGCCGAAGCCATTGTGCTGATAACCGGTGGCAAAGCCGTTATCGAGGTTGTGATAGGAGTACAGCGTGATTGCCATAGCGTCGGTGAACAACGCCTTTGAATCTGCTGTGCCGAAGTTTTTGTAGTCGTACACACCCATGGTAAAGCCTCTCTTTTGTTGGAATTGTCAGAGATCTTTCCGGCGTTCCTTCGGGCCTTGCCCAAATGCTTCGTCAACCTTGGCCAGGTCTTGCTCGTTCAAGGTGCCGGCGTAGTAATGCAACTTGGTCCATGCCATCAAATAGTCGTAGCGGCTCTGCGCGAGATCGCGGCGTGTGGTGTAGAGCTGCTGTTCGGCGTTCAGCGCGTCGAGGTTGACCCGCTCACCACCGAGAATGCTTTGCCGGGTCGACACCACCAGCGCTTCGGCGGACGTCAGTGCTTTCTGATAGGCCCGCAACTTGTTCACCCCCGACAGGCACGCGCTGAACTGGCGACGCAACTCGATCAGGGTTTCCCGCGTCTTGCCGTCCAGTTCGTATTCGGCCTGTTCCATGGCGCGGCTGGCCTGACGGGTCGACGCCGAGACACCGCCACCGGCGTACAGCGGGACGTTGACTTCGATGCCGATGGTGTTGGTGTCGTAGCGCTGGTTGTAGGTGTTGCCGCTTTCCGATTCGTTCTGGCGCACCGTTGCGTAGGCGCTGACTTTGGGCAGGTGCCCGGCGCGATTGCGCTCCACCTCGTAGCGCGCCACTTCCAGAGCCTGACGTTGCGAGGCCAGGCCCGGATTGTTGGCGACCGCCATCTCATGCCAGGTGTCGTAATTGGCCGGTTGCAGGGTGAAGGTCTGGAACTGCTGATCCAGCGGCGCTAGATCGCTGATGTCGACGGCCGGCACG
Source organism: Pseudomonas sp. PDM01 (assembly GCF_014852325.1). Lineage (NCBI taxonomy): Bacteria > Pseudomonadati > Pseudomonadota > Gammaproteobacteria > Pseudomonadales > Pseudomonadaceae > Pseudomonas > Pseudomonas sp. PDM01. The sequence continues at coordinate 669,052 of NZ_JACVBK010000001.1, read as the reverse complement.
CCGATCAGCGCGCCCAGTTCCCGCAGGGACGCGTCCTGTTCGTTGCGGGCTTCGATTTCTTCGGCGATTGCCAGCTCGTAGCGTGACTCGGCTTCGAGGATGTCGGTGCGCGTGCCCTCGCCCTGACGGAACAATTGCTCGTTCTGCCGGAACTGTTGCTCGAAGGCTTTCTTCCTGGCCTGGGCGATGTCGATCTGGTCCTGGGCGAACAGCGCCTGGGTGTAGTTCTCCAGCACCCGCACCAGCAATTGCTGACTCTTGCCGCGAAAGTTCTCATCGGCGAACAGCGACTGCGCCACGCCTTTGCGGTACGTCGCGTAGGCCTCGTAGTCCAGCAGCGGTTGTTGCAGGGTCAACGACGAACCGTAACTGCTGTAGTTGCGGTCATCGCTCTGGTTTTGCCCGCGCTCGTTGAGGTAGGTGACCTTGGAGGTGTTGCGGCCCTTGTTGTAGTTGTAACCCAGTTTCGGCAGCAACCCGGCGCGGCCGATTGCGCGGTTTTCAAGGCCGGCGTCGCGCTCCTTGATCGCGCCGAGGAACACCGGATCATTGCGCAACGCTTGCTCGTAGAGATCGAACGGCCCCATGGCCATGGTCGGGTTGCAGGTCAGCAGCACAAGGCTCGCCGCAAACACAGACAGCTTATTCATACAGCGCAACATCCTTATTCCTCGGTCAACGCGGAACCTGCCCGGTCGAGCAGCGGCTTGAACAGATAGTTGAGGAGCGAACGCTCACCGGTGCGCACGAACATTTCCGCGGGCATGCCGGGCTTGATCACCAGACCGTTGAGTTTTTCCATGGCGTGTTCGCTGACGCTGCTGCGCAGTACGTAATACGGAGCGCCGGTTTTCTCATCGACCATCTGGTCGGCGGAAATCAGGCTGACTTCGCCGGGAACCCGTGGTGTGCGGCTCTGGTTGAACGCGGTGAACAAAATGTCCACCGGCAAGTGCGTACCGACCTTGTCGATCAGGTTGATGGGCAGATGCCCTTCGACTTCCAGGCGAGTGCCCTGCGGAACGATTTCCAGCAGGGTTTCGCCCTGGCGCACCACCGCACCTTCGGTATGCACCCCGAGGTTGACCGCGATGCCGTCGGCGGTGGCGATGATTTCGCTGTGCTGCAAGTCGAAACCGGCGGAGGTCAGTTGCTCCTCCAGCGTCACGCTTTTGAGCTGTGCGTCGGCCAGCTGAGTGCGGACTTCTTTCTGGTACTCCTCGACGTGTTGTTGCAGTTTCAGCCGCGATTCGAGGATGCCCTGCTCCACCCGGCCGCTTTCGCCGGTGTTTTCTGCCAATTGTTGTTGCACCTGCGACAGTTGGCGCTGGTACTCCATCAGCCGATTTCGCGGGATGTAGCCGTTGTCCGCCAGCGGCTGAAGATTGCTCAGTTGCTGTTGCAGGGAACTGGCCTGGGCGGTCAAGTCCGAGCGTGCGCGGCGCATGCCGGCCAGTTGCGCGCCAGCGCCTTCGATGCTGGCGCGCAAGGCAGCCTGCTCGCGGGAAAACGCTTCACGGCGGCTGCTGAATAACTGCCGCTGGCCTTCCAGTACCAACGCCAGACGCGGGTCGGGATCGTTGCTCAGTTCGGCGGGAAAACTCACTTGTTTGAGGTTGTCCCGTTCGCTTTGCCAGCGCGCCAGGCTGGCCCAGGCCATGCGGTATTGCGCTTGCAGGGATTGCACGTCGGCGGCGACTTGGGTCTGGTCGAGTTGAAACAGCGGCTGACCCTGCTTCACCGCTTGCCCCTCGCGCACCAGAATCCGGCGGACCACCCCGCTGCTCATCGATTGCACCGCTTTGCGCTTGCCCGAGACCACCACGGTGCCTTGCACCGGAATGCCTTGGTCGAGCGGCGCCAGACTGGCCCAAGTGAAGAAACTGCCGGCGCCGAGGATGGCCAGAATCCAGCCCATGCGCGCAAAAAACCGCGCATCGCGCTCGGGGCGTTCGGCGATGTAGTCGTGTTCCATGTTGGCTTCGCTGAGGTTGCTCATACACCCGAACTCCTTGTCGAAGGCTGATACTGCCGGCTCATGCTCAGCCCACCCGGGGCCTGGGCGGGCTTTTGTTCCTGGGCACCGGCAAGCGTCTTGAGCACGTCCTGGCTCGGGCCGAACGCTTGCAAACGACCGTCGTTGAGCACCAGCAACTTGTCGGCCTGGGCCAGCGCCGAAGAGCGGTGAGTCACCAGGATCACGCTGGTGCCCTGGGCCTTCATGTGCGCGATGGCACTGGCCAGCGCCGCTTCGCCGACGGTGTCGAGGTTGGAGTTCGGTTCGTCCAGCACCACCAGGCTCGGCTTGCCGTACAAGGCACGCGCCAGTGCCACGCGCTGTTTCTGACCGCCGGACAAGCCACTGCCGTCCTCGCCGAGCAGCGTGTCGTAACCCTGAGGCATGCGCAGGATCAGTTCATGCACACCTGCCTGTTGCGCGGCGGCGACGACGGTTTGCGGATCGGCCTCACGGAACCGGGCGATGTTTTGCGCGATGCTGCCGCTGAACAGTTCGATGTCTTGCGGCAGATAACCGATGTAGGGACCGAGCTCGTCGCGATTCCAGCGATGAATATCGGCACCGTCGAGGCGCACCGTGCCACCAAGGGTCGGCCAGACGCCGACCAGCACTCGGGCCAGGGTCGATTTGCCGGAGCCGGAAGCGCCCAGCACGCCGAGCACTTCGCCGGCATCGAGGCTGAAATTGACCAGGTGCAACGTCGCAGCACGCTGCCCCGGAGGACCGGCGCTGACCTGTTCAAAACGGATGTGGCCCTTCGGTGCCGGCAGCGCCATGACGTCTTCGCTCGGCGGGAAGGCTTGCAGCAAAGCATCGAGACGGCGGTAAGCGAGCTTGGCGCCGCTCCACTGTTTCCAGACCGCGATCAGTTGATCGATGGGGCTCAGGACGCGGCCCATCAGGATCGAACCGGCAATCATCATCCCGGCAGTCATGTCGCCCTTGATCACCAGCAGCGCGCCCAGACCCAATACGAGGGATTGCAGGCACAGCCGCAGGGTTTTGCTCAGGGAACTGATGACCGCGCCGGTGTCGCTGGCCTTGTTCTGCTGGCCGAGGAAACGCGAATGCACCTGGAACCAGCGATGACGCAAGGCGCCGAGCATGCCCATGGCTTGAATGGTTTCAGCGTTATGCAGGTGACTGGTGGCCATCTGGCTGGACTTCTGGGAGAAAACCGCCGCTTCTCCCAAAGGCTTTTTGGTCATGGCCTCATTGAGGCACGCCAGCCCGATCAGCACTACCGCGCCCGCCGTGGCAAACACGCCGAGCCAGACGTTGAACAGATAGATCACGAGCAGGTACACCGGGAACCAGGGGGCATCGAAGAAGGCGAACAGTGCCGGGCCGGTCACGAACTGGCGAATGTGAGTCAAATCCCCCAGCGACTGCCCGGCGTTGCCTTCGCCCCTGAACAGATTGCGCTCGAAAGCGGCCTGATAAACCCGCAGGTTGAAGCGGCGTTCCAGTTGGCTGCCGATACGAATGACGATAAAACTGCGAATAATCTCCAGCAAGCCGATAAACGCAAAGAACCCCACGACCATCAGCGACAACATGGCCAGCGTGGTTTCATTTTGCGATGACAGCACCCGGTCATAGACCTGGAGCATATAAATAGAGGGCACTAACATCAGAATGTTGATTAGCGCCGTAAAACAACCGACGCTGATCAGAATGCTCTTGTAATCACCCAGCGCCCTTATTAACGGCGTGGAAACCGGGTTATTCGCCATCTTCATGGGCTCTTCCTGAGGTGTTATCCCTCGCCTGCCTGACGAGGTCGTTACTTACACTTTAATAACAACTTGGCGCATCTCGATTAATCAAGCGGGTGCTCAAGTATTATGATCAGCCCGGACTTTGAAGTGCCTCGATACAGCCCGTCGCGCTGACGACTGAAAAACACAATCTTCGACCCTTCCTTGCCGGTGAGCGCGATGCCGTCGGGCTCAGGGAACCAGCCGACCGGTTGTTCCTCCAGCCATTCGACGAGGCACTCGGTGCCGTCGCCCAACGTCTGATTGGCTTTGAATTCGAGGGGGCAAACGTTCGACGGGTTGTCTTGCTGCGTCACCCGCCATTTTCCCGCCAGCTCCGACGGGTCTGCCAACTTCAGGCTGCTTGCCATGGCTACATCTCCAAAAAACATCATGAGCGCGGCTAACAGCCACACGTTTGTTTTGCAGGTAAAAGCGTTACAAATCATAGGCGTTTCACTCAGGTTCGTGGCTCAAGTGACAAAGGGCGGCGCATCGGCGCCGCCCTCCTTCTGCCTTGAATCAGGCCACGATGTCCGAGTACGCCGCCTGGCCGACGGTGCTGACCAGGAAGTCCGCCACGCCATGCCCGGAGAAGTCCACCGACAGCAGGCTGTTACCACCGGAGGTCGTCAGCACTGCATCGCCCACCGCACCCGTGAATGCGCTCACGAAATGCAGGCCTGCACCGTTGGTGATGCCGGTCAGGTCAATCTTGTCGAGGCCGCTGACAAAATCGAGGATCTGGTCGACTGCACCCGGTTTGGAGTCGCTGCTGGCGGCGAACACGAAGGTGTCCGAACCGGTGCCGCCCCACAACTTGTCCGCACCGCCCGCGCCGTAAAGGATGTCGTTGCCGGCACCGCCCTTCAGCTCGTTGGAGACACCGTTACCGATCAGCAAATCATTGCCCGAACCGCCAATGGCGTTTTCGACGGTGACGCCCTTGGCGATGGACACGTTACCCACCAGGCCGCCAACGTCGGAGAACGAGGTCTCATTGAGGTTGATCTTCTGGTTTTGGGTAAACCCGGAGAAATCCAGGGTGTCCTTGCCGCCCGCGTCCCACACCGAAAACACGACCTTGTCCGCCGATGAAGACGCGCTCAGGAAATCGCGACCGGTGTTGGAGTTGAAGCCGTAAGTGGTGTCACCGGTGCGGGTGGTGGTGTTGGCGCCGTAGAGTTTCTGGATGGCCGCGATATCGTCGATCAACGGGCCCGACGCATAAGCTTCGACGCCGCCCTTGCTGAAGTTCTGGCTGGTGTTGCTTTCACTCCAGTAACTCATGACGCTGTAGCCGCGGGTGTCTTGCCCGTAGGACGCGTCGTTGTAGGTCGGTGCGCCTTCACCGGCGTTGTAGTCGCCGGGGTGAGCCAGGCCCAGGGTGTGCCCGATTTCGTGGGTCAGGGTTTGCCGGCCGTAGTTGTTCAGGTCCGGGGTCTTGTTGGGCGTGTAGCTGCTGTTGATCAGGTACCAGGAAGTCCCGTCGTAACCTGCGCCCGTGCCAGGCAAATAAGCGAATGCCGCTGCGCCGTCCTGGCCGCCGCTGTAGTTGCCGAAGGTCATGTGACCGTCGCCGCCGGTGGCCTTTTCCGTGAAGGTGACATTGGCGACGTCGGCCCAGGATTGCAGGGCGAGCACGGTCTGGCCTTTCTGCTGGGCACTGAACTGACTGAACCCGGTAATCCCGTGCTTGTTCATGGTGCTCGACGAGGCCGAGGTCAGGAACGTGTAGGTCAGTTCGATTTTGCCGCTGCCGTCCTTGTCCTGGTAGGCAGCTCCGTCGCGCAGCAATTGGGTGGCTGCCTGATCGACGGAAAACGAGGGTTTGCCATTGACCGTCAGATTGCCGCCACGGTCATACTGATGGCTGAAACTATTGATCTGGTTGAACGCAGAACTGGGAGCCGCCAAGGCTTGAAATGGCTGGAATGCCTGTTCAGCGGAATCAATAGCGCTGTCTTTTACTTTAGACATAAACACACTTCCTTGTTTTGCTATGGAACAGTTTTTTTAGATAGCAACAATCTCTGGCGAGATCGTCCTATCACTCGCCCAATGAAGGCGAAAGAAAACTGACACAATTTGAAATCAATCGTCCACTACTTTTTTGGCGTCAAGTTTGCGCACTTCAGAATATGCCCGAAAACAATAGGCGCGATTAGAAGTCAGTGCATTTAAAATAATGAGCCAGCGTTATTGTCGGACAATCTACAATTTAAATATTAAATAAACGTAAGTTACCGGGATCAAAATCGTCCGACTATTGGCGTTTTGATTCGCGCACTTCCATGGGTAAAAATTAGACTTTTCGAAGAATGAGACCACACTGAATACCGGGTTAACTTTCTTCGCGGACCTCATGAAATGATCCGGGTGAAGTCGAGATGAAAAGGGTCACGCCCTTGTGGGTCAAGCTCATTACCGCCAGTGCCTGTGCGGCAACGAGCCTGTGCGCGAATGCCGGGACTTATACGGTCCTGGCAACCAGCTTCGACTGCGCCAGGGCCAGCGCAGCCATCGAGAAGCTGATCTGCCGCACCCCACAACTGAAGCAGATGGACATTGAACTGACGCGCCTCTATCGCCTCGCGCTCACAGACGATCATTCCGTGCCGCGGCCTGACAAAGTCGAGATCGAACAACGGTTCTGGGTAGACGCCCGCAATCGCTGCTCTGCCGAGGCGGAACCCAAGGCCTGCACGATCCGCAGTTATGCCGAGCGCGCACATCAGCTACGGCAGGGCTCGGTGATTGCACGAACCAAGGACCCGAGCAGGCTCACCGACGGCCCGGTAGCCTTTCGTTGCACCGGGCTCAACGCGCTGATCGCCGTCACTTACTTCAATGTCGAGCCGCGTGTCGTGTACCTGAAATGGGCGAATACCTCTGCCACCCTTATCCAGGTGCCAAATGATTCCGCAACCCAATTCAACGGCAAGGATTACCGGGGGAGCTACAGCTTCTTGCAGAACGGCAGCGATGCCTTGTTCCAGATACCCGGCTCGGGGCAAATGAGTTGCACGGTCGAGCCGGTCGGCTGATTGTGCAACGGGACATCCTGTCCCGATGCCTTGGTACAACCTGTCAGCTGCCCGTGCGAATCTTGTTCCACACCCGTGTCCGAATCCGGTCGATGTTCAGCGGCATCGCTTCCAGCGCGAACAGTTTCCCCATCATTTCCGGGCTCGGATAAACCTTGGTGTCGTTCTTGATTGCCGGGTCGATCAGGCTGTCAGCCTGTTCGTTGCCATTGGCGTAGTGCACGTAGTTGCTGATGCTGGCCATGACAGCCGGGCGCAACAGGTAGTCCATGAAGGCGTAGCCGGCTTTTTCGTCCGGGGCGTCGGCGGGCATGGCGACCATGTCGAACCAGATGGCGGCGCCTTCCTTGGGAATCGCATAGCCGATGTCCACGCCGTTCTTGGCTTCCCTGGCGCGATTTTCGGCCTGCAGGATGTCGCCGGAGAAACCGACCGCCACGCAGATGTCACCGTTGGCGAGGTCGCTGGTGTACTTGGACGAGTGGAAATAGCTGACGTAAGGCCGGACTTTCATCAGCAGCGCTTCAGCCTTCTTGTAGTCTTCCGGGTTCTTGCTGTGATGCGGCAGCCCCAGGTAGTTCAGCGCGGCCGGCAGCAGCTCGGGCCCGTTGTCGAGGATGGCCACGCCGCACTTCTGCAGTTTTGCCATGTTTTCGGGTTTGAAGATCAGGTCCCAGGAATCCACCGGCGCGTTATCGCCCAACACCGCTTTGACCTTGGCAATGTTGTAGCCGATGCCGGTGCTGCCCCACAGGTACGGGAAGCCATGCTCGTTGCCCGGGTCGTTGGTTTGCAGGGCTTTGAGCAGTACCGGGTTGAGGTTCTTCCAGTTCGGCAACTGGCTCTTGTCGAGCTTCTTCAGCGCCCCGCCCTCTATCTGCCGCGCCATGAAGTGGTTGGACGGGAACACCACGTCGTAACCGGATTTGCCGGTCATCAACTTGCCGTCGAGGGTTTCGTTGCTGTCGTACACGTCATAGCTGAAGCCGATGCCGGTTTCTTTCTGAAAGTCTTTGGTGGTGTCCGGGGCGATGTAGTCCGACCAGTTGTAGATCTTCACAGTGTCGGCGGCGTGGCTGAGGCTCACGACGAGCGCCAGGGGAGCGAGTGCCAGGGTCTTTCGGATCATGAGTGGATTCCTGTGTGAGTTTTTGTTGGCAGGCAATCAGAGGATCAAAAAATCAAAACGTAGGTCTTGCGTACGGTTTCCTGGATGTCCCAGATACCGAGGCTGTTGGCTGGCAACATCAGTGCGTCACCGGCTTCTATGTGGAGGGTTTCACCGTCATCCGGGGTGAAGGTGCAACGCCCCTGGATGAAATGACAGAATTCCTGGGCCACGATCTGCCGACGCCAACGGCCGGGGGTGCATTCCCAGACGCCGGTTTCGACACCGTCGTCGCGTTCGACACTGGTGGTGGACGCCACCGCCACGGGAGTTCCCAACGGCACGGCGACCGGGTTTGATTCGTCCAGCTTCAGGGTTGCGGTGTTCTTGAACTGCGTGATGCCCATGGGAGTACCTGTCTATGGAGAAAGCGCCGATTACTGCATGAAACCTTCCATGAACCCGGCGACCCCGCTGGCCAGTTTGCGTCGCCAAGGCGCGGTAGCCGGGTTGGCCAGGGTCTGGTCTTCATGGACGAAGCTGCGGATGATCGCGTTGTAGCCGAGCCAGCGGCAGGGTTCCGGCTCCCAGGGCTTCAGTGCATCGATGCCGCCCTGAGGGATGACCCATGGCTGGCGAACCAGCTCGGTATCGCGTTGCAGGATCAAGTCGGCCAAGGTCCGTCCACCCAGGTTGCTGGCACCAACGCCCTCCCCGCCATAACCGCCGGAAATCGCAATGCCGCTCGCTTGATCGCACAGCATGTGCGGCTTGAACCGCCGCGACATGCCGAGGTTGCCACCCCAGCCATGGGTGATACGTACGTTCTTGAGTTGCGGGAAGAGTTCGCCGAACAGGTAACGCCGCAATTCGACTTCACTGGCGGTCAGGTCGAAGTCATGGCGCAGCTTGCCGGCAAACTGATAGCCACCCCGCGCGCCGAACACCAGGCGGTTGTCCGCCGTACGCTGACCGTAAGTCACCTGGCGACTGCTTTCGCCGAACGCCTGCCCGTGGCTCAGGCCGATTTCGTCCCAAGTGGCGGCGGACAGCGGTTCGGTGGCGACGATCAGGCTTTGCACCGGCAACTGATAGCGCCCCAGCGGAGGCAGCGTGGTCGCGTACCCTTCTACCGCCGGAACGATCCAGCGGCTGCTCACCATGGCCTTCGCCGTGCGCAGGCTGCCCGATTGCCAGTGGGTGACCGGACTGTTTTCGTAAATCCTGACGCCCATGCGTTCGACCGTCCGGGCCAGACCTCGCACCAACTTTGCCGGGTGCAGGGTCGCCACGTGCGGTGCATAGATACCGCCATAAGGCTTGGCGATTCTGATCTGTTGCGCCAACTGCTCGGGGCTGAGCCAGCGGTAATGGCTTTCCGTCAGGCCCTGGCCATACAGTTTGTCCAGATACTGTCGCAGGCTGGTTTCCTGTTCCGGATACCGCGCCGCGCAATACAGCGCCCCGCCTTTACGGTAATCGCAGGCGATGCCTTCACGTTCGAGGACAACTTCAACTTCATCGGGAATGCTGTGCAGCAGGTCATACGACGCCCGCCGCCGCTCGGCCGGTAAATCGGCGAGCAAACGGTCTTCCCCCAGGAGGTTGCCCATCAACCAGCCGCCATTACGCCCGGAGGCGCCAAAACCGGCGGTCTGCGCTTCAACGATGGCAATGTTCAGGCCCGGCGCCAGGCGCTTGAGGTAGTACGCAGTCCAGAGCCCGGTGTACCCCGCGCCGATGATGGCGACGTCGACGTCAAGATCGTGTTCCAGCGCCGGACGCGCCAACAACGGCTCGTCGAGTTGATCCATCCACAAACTGATAGTGCGCCACGCCGGCATGCAAGACTCCGCCACTCAAACTTCGATGGCGTTGATCCTAGTGCGTGGGCTCAGAGGCTGTCTTGCGCGCGTGCACGCAAAGAAATTTGTTTGACGTAGGCCTTGGGCGACAGACCTGTGTGTTGGCGGAAACAGCTGTAGAACGCCGAGAGCGAATTGAAGCCGGCGGCAAACGCCAGATCGTCGATACGCAGTGGCGGCGCGGCGTTTTCCAGCGCGGCGAGCACATGTTGCAAGCGCGCCTGGTTCACGTAACGGTAGAAACTCTGGCCCAGCACCTGGTTCAGCAGATAGGACATCTGATTGCGGCTGTACCCGCACGCCTTCGCCACCCGTTGCAAATCGAGTTCCGGGTCCAGATAGGGTTGCTGGTGCTGGAAGTACTGTTGCAGGTCCTGCGCCATGAAACTCAGTTGACGTGGCGACAACCCGAGCCGACTGACGGCCGGGCGCGCACTGTTTGCGGTTTTGCTGACGGGCTGCTCATGAACCAGCGAGGCGTATTCGTTGACTCGCCAGATCAGACCGTCACGCACGGTAATCGCCTCGCTGGCCCGAAATGACACCAACCCTTCACCGCCGCGCAGAGTAATGCGGTATTGAATGAACGCGGTGTTGCCGTCCAGACGGATGCGGTCCGAGTGTTCCAGCGCTTCATCCGGATCGCGCGGCATGCTGCTGCGCACGTACTCGCGCAATTCGTCCAGCCCCATCACGCGGTTCTGGAAGAAGTCGCTGTACTGGATGTCCGGGTGATACAGCGCCATGACGCCGTCCAGGTCGCGGTGCTTCCAGCGCAGGTGATAGCGCATGACCGTCTCGCTCGTGGCCTGGGTTTGCAGCGGACCATCATCATCGGCATGCATAAAGGACTCGACGAGAAAAAGGCGAGCTTGCCGAAATTCCGCACCGGCTTCAATGAGCAAGCAGTACCGGCCTTTTGCTGAAAGGTCACAGCGCTGTGACCCGAATCAAAAAAAAGCAACCAATTGCCAATCGGCCTGAAAAATCCACATTATTTTCACATGCGGATGCTACTTTTAAAGACAGTCAACGGTTGAGCCAATGAAGGCTCTTCCCTCCTAACATGAGCTAACGGAAGCGCTCGATGAATCAGGCGGGCAACATATGAATAAAGGGTTCAGTAAAGTCACCTTTCCAAACGCCTGCCAGCTGATGCGCTGGCATTTTCATCCCATGGGTTTTGAGGCGAGCATGGACGCACCGGGCAGCATGATTGCCCGTCTTTTTGACCGTGCCACAGGCGAGACCATGATCGCCATTGCCGGCATTCCGTGCGCCACTGTCATGAACGCAGCGGACGTAGAACGAATCATTGAAGCGGTGGAGGATGAGCTCAATTCTTTCATTCCTCCGGTGACCCTCAGGAGTTATGCCTGAAGGTTGAAGCGCAATTGCCCTAATAAAAAGCCCACATCTTGTGGGCTTTTTTGTGAGTACGGGTTTACGCCGATGTTTTGCTCCGGTGATCGGCAAAAAACGCCTTGCCCTTGCCGATCCGGTCGGAGGCCTTGGGCATGTTCGCCGCCTGGGTGTCCTGGCCATCGACATACCAGTAGCAATGGCTGACCGCCCGGGTGATGCCGACATAGGCCAGTCGCAGAATCTCGTCTTTTTGCGCGTTATCGTAAGCTTCGTTGTCGCCAGCCTTGCCCAGACCCGCCATGCGGTAGACCTGATTCTTGTAGGGCGAACTGGTCAGGTGCTGGCAGTCTCCCAGCAGAAACACGGCGTCGGCCTGAAGACCCTTGGCACTGTGATAGGTCAACTGCTTCAGTCGTCGCGACTCGTACGGCAAGCTAGAATCAACATTAACTACAGGCTGAATATGCTCTTCTATCAATGACTTATCGCTGCTTTTTCGATAAAGCATCAAGATTGTATCGCCCTGCCTGTAGTGCTCCATCAACCGCTTGGCCAAGCCTTGATCATCCCGATCCAACACGTTGACCGGCAGCAGCGCTTTCGACTCGCCACTGGCCTTGGCCTTCTTGCCGGCGATGGCCGGCGCGGCGCGCACGATGTGTTCGGCGGCATCGATGATGTGTTGATGGCTGCGATAGTTGTCGCTGAGCATGACCTTGGTCGTGCTCGGCGAAGGGAACTCCTTGTTGAACTCCATGAAATACGTCGGCGAACTGCCGCGCCATCCATAAATGGACTGCCAGTCATCGCCCACGCACAGCAGCGACGAACGCTGAGCGCCGCGCCCCACGTGCATGGCCGGGCCGCGACTGCGAATCTCGGCGAGGCTGGCGCGAATCCAGGAAACAATCTGCGGCGATACGTCCTGAAACTCGTCGATCATCAGGTGCGACAGCGGCCGCAGCAGTTCATCGCTCAACAGCTTCTGGTTTTCCGGGGAATGCTCGCTGAACAAGGCGAACATGCGGTTGTAGGTCATCACCGGTGGCTTCTGATCCAGCAGATGATCTTCCAGGGCTCGCCAGAACAGGCTCAAGGCCTCGAAGAAAAACCGGTCCGGGTCGTCCTTGGCGAAGCTCATCTGGCCCACGGCATTCGGAACATCCAGGCCAAGGTTTTCGATGAACCCGGCCGCCGCGACAAAACAGTCCAGCAACGGCGCGGAACCGAGCTCGCCCTTGACCTTGTAATCGAACCCCGGCCCGGCGCTGGCATCGCCCGCAAGGGAGGCCAAAACACGTTTTGAGGCTTCATAACTATCTAGCCATATCAAAGGCTTACGACAGAAAGCTTGAAACAGGGTTCGCTTTACCGCCCATTCCGCGCGGACGCTGAGCTTGGCATTCGGGCGGCTGACCTGCGGGTTTTCCCGAGGATCGAAACCCAGCACGACCCACGCGTCCAGGCTCGGGATATAGCCATGGCAATGAAAGGTCGAGCCGTTGATATCAAACGACTGGCGATTGGGCTCGATGCCTTTGATGGGCCAGGCACCCGCGCGAAACCACAAATCTTCAATCAAGTCGCACAGCTCTTCATCACGCTTGGCGGCCAGTTCGGTCACGGCCATGCGTTTTTGCACGTCCGGGTGATCGCGCTCCAGCTCCTTGAGCTGCAAGGCATGGCGCGACAACGGCTTGATCAGTTCGCGAAAGCGCTCATCACGCGTGTGCAGGTTGTGATAGCAGGCGTTGAGCTGCTGACGCTGGGCGTCGTTGATGCGCAAATCGAAAGGATTGCTATCGGCCTCCTCATCAGCGCCTTGCACACGGTTGCTGAGGTTTTCGAACGCTTGCAGCCGCTCGAAGCCCGGCAGGCTGCGAACCATGGGCAGGATTCGCGAATGGAAGGTGCGCACCAGGTCCCGCGCCTCCTTGAAACCGAGCGGCCGCCCCCAGAGCGCAAACATCTCGATCAGTTTGTTGATGAAGTCCTTGCGCGACTCCCGTGTAAAGGTCACGACGGTCATTGAGCTCAGCTCAAAGCCCAGATAGTGGGTCAGCAGCAAAATACGCAGTACCAGGGTGGTCGACTTGCCCGCCCCCGCGCCGGCGATGACCGACGTCGATGGCGTATCGCTGAAGATCATTTTCCACTGCGCGGCACTGGGTTGAGCGTGCGGCGCGAGCAAACGAGCGACATCGGCCTTCATGCGTTTCTTCAGCTCGGCGCTCAATGGCAGGCGCCAGTCGTCGAACAGGTTGTCATCGACGTTGGGGGGCCGGTGTTCGGTGGAGCGCGAGTCACGAATCAGCAACACCTGCCGACCTTCCTCCAACCCTTCGAGCTTGCCTTCCTTATAGCCGTAATCCACCCCAGCGCTGTGACCGCTGCGAAAACCGTCGGCCTGGCCATGCAGCCACGACGCCCGATGTTGTGCACGCAGACGCGTCAGCCCGTGGCCAAAGAATCGGGCGGCCAGGCGCTTGAGCAGCGGCATCTCGGCCAAGGGACGAAGTTCAGGAGGAAGATCGGGGGTGTGTTGCGGCACGCGGGCTGACTCCAGGGTGTGAGGCTGTTGAGGGCTATGGTGTCTGCATTTGCCGTTCAGTTCTAGTGAAATGCTTACAGGTCATTGGCTTATGCGATGAAGTGAAGGCTGGATGAGAATGTTTCGAGGTGATTTGATATCAATTTATTCGATTGTATTGAGGCATTTTTTACGCTTTTTATCGATCAGTGCCTGATAGATGATGCTCGCCATTCACCACCCCTTTCAGGAGACGATCATGCTCGAACTCAGACCCTTCAACTCCCTGGGCGGCGCCCACCATGGCTGGCTGGATGCTCATCACCACTTTTCGTTCGCCGAATACTACGACCCTAAACGCATGAACTGGGGCAACCTTCGGGTGTGGAACGACGACGTGATCGCCTCGGGTACCGGTTTCCCGAAACACCCGCACCGGGACATGGAAATCATCACGTATGTCCGTGAAGGTGCGATTACCCACGAGGACAACCTCGGTAACAAGGGCCGCACCGAAGCGGGCGATGTGCAGGTCATGAGCGCCGGCACCGGGATCGCTCACAGTGAGTACAACCTGGAAGCGACTGAAACCAGGATCTTCCAGATCTGGATCATCCCGAACGAAACAGGCCTGGCACCGTCCTGGGGCGCAAAACCGTTCCCTAAAGGCCAACGCGAAGGTTTCGTGACCCTGGCCAGCGGCAAGGCCGGCGACGATCAAAGCCTGCGGATCCGTGCGGATGCGCGCCTGGTTGCGGCGAACCTGAAGGCTGGCGAGTCTGCGGAGTATCGTCTGGACAATGGCCGCCGTGCTTACCTGGTTCCGGCGACGGGCGTGATTGAAGTCAATGGCTTGCGAGCACAAGCTCGAGATGGTGTTGCGGTGGCTGATGAGCAGGTGTTGCGCGTGACGGCCATTGAAGACAGTGAGATTGTTTTGGTGGACCTGGCTTGATTGGGTAAATGCCGGGCAAAAAAAGGGGCGACTGTCATAGTCGCCCTTTTTTTGCCGATGGCTTTACTGACGCCTTCGCGGGCAAGCCTCGCTCCTACAGGTTTACGCCGACCACATTGAACCGTACGACATCGTTTTTGTAGGAGCGAGGCTTGCCCGCGAAGGGGCCCTCACTTACTTCGCAGAAATAGCGCCATCCACCAATGTTTGAGCTTCGGCAACCAACTGCTTGAGGTGTTCGTCACTGACGAAACTCTCGGCGTAGATCTTGTAGATGTCTTCGGTACCCGACGGACGCGCCGCGAACCAGCCGTTTTCGGTCATGACTTTCAAACCGCCGATCGCCTGGTCATTACCCGGCGCGTGGCTGAGGATGCTCTGGATCGCTTCGCCCGCAAGCTGGGTCGAGGTGACCTGCTCCGGTGACAGCTTGCTCAGCAAGGCTTTCTGTTGCGGATTGGCCTTGGCATCGACCCGCACCGAGAACGGTTCGCCCAGCTCATCGGTCAACGCGCGATACGCCTGGCTCGGGTCGCGACCGGTGCGGGCAGTCATTTCCGCGGCCAACAGAGCCGGGATCAAGCCGTCCTTGTCAGTGCTCCACACGCCACCGTCCTTGCGCAGGAACGAGGCGCCGGCGCTTTCTTCGCCGCCAAAACCCAGCGAGCCGTCGAACAGACCGTCCGCAAACCATTTGAAACCGACCGGCACTTCGTACAAACGACGGCCCAAACGCTTGGCCACGCGATCGATCAAGCCACTGCTGACCACGGTTTTACCCACGGCGGCATCGGCGCGCCATTGCGGACGGTTCTGGAACAGGTAGTCGATGGACACTGCCAGATAGCTGTTCGGCGCGAGCAAACCGCCGGACGGCGTCACGATGCCATGGCGATCGTGATCCGGGTCGCAGGCGAACGCGACGTCAAAACGCTCTTTCAGGCCGATCAGGCCTTGCATGGCGTGGCTGGACGAAGGGTCCATGCGGATCTGGCCATCCCAGTCGACCGTCATGAAGCGGAAGGTCGGATCGACCTGCGTGTTCACCACGTCCAGATCCAGCTTGTAATGCTCGGCAATCGCCGACCAGTAACGCACCCCTGCTCCGCCCAGCGGATCGACGCCCAGACGCAGTTTGGCGTCGCGAATGGCGTCAAAGTCGATCACGTTGATCAGGTCGGCGACATAGGTGTTGAGGTAATCGTGACGGTGCGTGGAGCTGGCCTTCAGCGCCTGCTCGTAGCTGATGCGCTTGACGCCGGCGAGCTTGTTGCCCAGCAGCTCGTTGGCCTTGGCTTCGATCCACTTGGTGATGTGGGTGTCGGCCGGGCCACCGTTGGTGGGGTTGTATTTGTAGCCACCGCTTTGCGGCGGGTTATGGGACGGCGTGATGACGATGCCGTCTGCCAGGCCCGAGGTGCGGCCACGGTTGTAGCAGAGAATCGCGTGGGAAATCGCTGGTGTCGGGGTGTACTCGTCACCCTCGGCAATCATCACCGTCACGCCGTTGGCGGCCAGCACTTCAAGGGCGCTGGCGCCCGCCGGGGTGGACAGCGCGTGGGTGTCGATGCCGACGAACAGCGGACCATCGATGCCCTGGGCTTCGCGGTACAGGCAGATCGCCTGGCTGATCGCCAGAACGTGCCATTCGTTGAAACTCAAGTCGAACGAGCTACCTCGGTGCCCGGACGTGCCGAACGCGACACGCTGGGTGGAGATCGCGGCATCGGGCTGGCCGGTGTAATAAGCCGTTACCAGTCGCGGGATGTCGACCAACAACTCTGCCGGTGCCGGTTTGCCCGCAAAAGGACTGAGTGTCATGCAAAACCTCTGAATAGAGTGGTTCAGGAATAGGGACGCAGTTTACTGGCAGTTTGACCGCAACGCGATGGGATCGATCCACGGACGCAAAGGATGTTTTGCGGACATGCTCAGTCTACCGATTCCAGGCGCAAGGCATCGCCGAGCAGACTCAGTGCAGCGGCCAGATCATGATCACCGCCAAAGCTATGACTGAGGCGCAAGTGTTGCGTGTGCAGGCCCTGCAAACTGAACAGCTCGCCCGGCGCAATCACCACCTGATGTTTGAGCAAGCGCTGAAACACCCGCCGCACATCAACCTGACGCAGGGAGCGCACCCAAATCGTTGCACCACCCTGAGGTTCGACAAAATGCAAGGCGTCGCCCAGGCGCTCCTGCAACAACTGCGTCATCTGCACCTTGCGGTCCTTGAGCAACCTGCGCAGCACATGCAGGTGCTGGTCGATCCGTCCGTTACCGTACAAACGGGCGATGGCTTTCTGGCGAATCGGCGACAGGCGAAAGGCACGCAGTAAAAAGTGCCGCTGCAATTCGGCGCTGAAATGCCGCGACAACAGAAAGCCGTAGGGCGCTTCCGGGCCGATGATTTTCTCGAACGTGGAAAACACGATCAGCCGGTCAGGGTCGAGCAGATCACGAAACCGCAAGCCGCCCGGTTCGAATTCGAGTTCGCCGTAGCAATCGTTTTCCAGCACCCAGCTGCCATGCCGTTCGAGGAGCTGCGCAATGGCTCGCCGGTTGTCGTCATCTGCGAGGCTGCCTTGCGGCATGTTCAAAGCGGATGACAGCACGACCAACCGCACCGGGTGGGTCTCCAGCAGCTTCTTGAGCTGTTCGACGTCTAGCCCGCCATCGGTTTGCAGCGGCAACTCGATCACCTGGACATCGGCGGCCTGGAGCAAGCGCAGAATCGCCCAGTCACACGGAGACTCAAGGACCACCGCAGCGTCTTTGAGGCTCAACACGGCGATCAGTATTTCCAGGACACCGCGCAAGTCGGCGCCAATGTAAACGTCATCGGCATGCCAGCAACGTACCGGCGTTGTGGTGTAACGCGCGGCCAGGGCGGTACGCAGTTCCAGTTCCCCGCAGGGCTGCGAAGGCGGTTGCGGCTGGCGCGGATACTGACGCAGGAGTTCCCGTTCCAGCAGCAATAACGGACTGTCGAGCGGCTGCAACAATGCCGGTTCATCGGCGCTCAACACCAGCATGCCCGGGCACCTGGCACTGAAATAAACGCTTTCGAGCAAGTCATTGCCATTGCCGGGCGCATTGATGGCGGACACCGGCAACGCGTAATAGCCGGATTTGGCGACCGAATACACGCGCCCTTCTTTCTCCAGCAACGAATACGCGTACTGAATCGTCGAAATCGACACGCTCAAACGATCCGCCAACTGACGCAACGACGGCAGGCGCACGCGCGTGTCGCTGACCGGCTCATTGATCAGGTGCGTCAGGTATCGGTACACCGCCTGATAAGCAAAGTCGGTCTCGCGTGGTCCTTTCAATGTCCCGCTGACCCTTCACCCGCCACCGCGGCATCATCGCCAAAGTTGGCGCCTTCCGATGGCAGGTCCACGCCATCGGCATCCGGGTCAGCCACCTTGCCCTCGGCCCCTGGCACCGGCCCCATCCGGTAAAGTGTGCCGAGCAGGCCGACAGGTAACCCGCTGACGTCGACCATCCATTGCAGAATCTGCTCCGACACCGGATTGCCCTGCATTGCCCGGTGCAAATCAGGCATCGCCACCAGCATTCCGGGATGGCACTGACGCAGAAAGCGCTCAAGGGCAGCACCGTTTTCGACAAAGGGTGCGAAGAGCAGGCACACCAGCTGAGCCTCGGTCAAACCGAGGTTTTTTTGCGCCTCGGCCGCGGCCAGCCCACGCTGTTCGGACAGCCTCGCCGGGTTACCGAAGACCGCCACTGCTTGCTCGCACAAACGCTCCGGGAGTCGCTTGCGGCGCATCATCACCAACGCCCGTTGCAAGTATTCGGCGACACCCGCCTCATAGCTGCGACCGTGCACAAAGCACGCTTGCAGCCCCCGCACGTGTGCGGATATCGAAAGGCTGACGAATTCGTTGTCGCTGATCTGAGCTGCCAGTTCGTCAGGTTGAAAACCGAGAAACTCGGTGAGCAGCGGCCAACGCTCTTCGAGGTTGCTGACCAGCATGTCTTGAATGTCGATGAACGTGGTACGGCGACAGGCCTCGAAGCGCTCGGCCGGCCGCCATGCCGCCTGCCCCTGTTCGGCATAAAACGTGCGATAGCAGTCACTGCCGATCTCATCGAGCAAGGCGAACAGTTCATCGAAGCCTGTTTCAACCGGACTTGAGGTCTTGAGTCCGGCCTTGGCCGCCGCCCGCTTCAAGCCTTCGAGAAACTGCTTTTGCTGACGTGACGTGTCACTGCTGACCAAGGCATCGACGCCACCGTCCCAACGCGCGATCTGCCCATAGAACTCGCCGGTCGCCAGATAGCCGTCGTCCCACAGATCAATTGGCCCGTTCCAGGTTCGACGGTGGCCCACCATCAGCACATTGAGCCGATTGGCTTCTCGACCGGCATCGGAGATCGGTGCCGGGTGGCTGAACGGCAACACTTCGCGGTTATCCACCATCAGCACTTCGACCCGCGGATCGTCGTAGAGAAACAACGAACTGTAGCTGCGATGGATATTTTCCTGGGCCATCGAGCTGGCACCGTTCATTCGCAGGGAGGCCACGCGCAACTGGAACGTGGCAGGCGCCCGGCCGGCAATGCTCAGTTGTGCGGCGCGCAGCAGCGCCAGGGTATAGCAACTGTCCCGCGAGCCGGACTGGATCGCCAGCACCTTGTAATCGCCAATGCGCTCCATGCCCCCCGCGGCCACCACCAGACGCTGGATCATCAGTTGTAATGCCGTGCGTTCGGCCCGAGAGAAAAAACTCAGCAAGCGTTGCAGCATTTGCTGATAGACATAGTTCATCGCCTGATCATGGATATGGGTCATCTTTATTTACCTGATGCTCGTAAGTTCAGTACTGCATAAACAGCGATATGCACTGCACAGCGGATTGTCTGACACGGATGAAGTGCTGGACATTATTGTCAAAGGCTAGCA
Organism: Pseudomonas sp. PDM01; assembly: GCF_014852325.1. NCBI lineage: Bacteria > Pseudomonadati > Pseudomonadota > Gammaproteobacteria > Pseudomonadales > Pseudomonadaceae > Pseudomonas > Pseudomonas sp. PDM01. The sequence continues at coordinate 649,472 of NZ_JACVBK010000001.1, read as the reverse complement.
CTTATACTTTTGGTAATTATTTGAAATAGTTGATCGCCGACGCTGCATGCGCCGAAGCCGGATGGCGCAGAAGTCCCGTAGCACCGGCATCTGGCGACTTAACAGAACATCCTAGGAAATGTCCGACAACGTCCCACAGATAGGTAGCACAAGAAATAAAGATAGAAGCCGCACATGTCTTTTTGAAAGCGGCGCAAAGAATTACTGTTGGTCGGATATCTATTAACAATGTGCGTTGAAAAGTATCAGCCTGACACCCAGACATGACTCATTCCTTGAGATGAAAGTAATCATTCAATTATCAAGGCTTAGATGCTGATTAGAAGATACAGATCGAGAGCAAAAACCAGTTCAGTTGCTGAACTGCCCCATCGACAGATCGATGAGACGTCTCAATGTTTTGCGAGGGGCAATAAAAAAGTCCGTGCAGGCACGGACTTTTTCAGGGGCTGTTACGCAGGTTCGACCTGAAGGGCGACCCGCTCGCGGCATGGGCATTCGTCCATGTAGCGATGTGCTTCGACAAACTCGGAAAACGGGAAGACCCGAGTCTTGAGCGGCAGCAGCACGCGATCGGCGGTCATCTGGTTGATGTCGCGCAAGGCCCGTTGCAGTGCAACCTGGTCCTGAATGATGCCCAACTCCGGCTTGCCGGTGAAATTGCCGATGCAGTGTACAAAGAACTGAATGTTCTTCTGGAACGCTGCGCAGGCCGGGAATGGCGTCTGGTTACCCCCTTGCAGGCCATACAGCACCAGGCTGCCGCGAGGCGCGAGCACATCGCCGAGCAGCGACATCTGCGGGCCGCCCAGGCCATCGAACACCACATCGACACCGCGGTTATCGGTGATCTTGTTGATCCGCATAAGCAGATCTTCTTCCTCGGTGACGATGACTTTCTCGGCACCCAGCGACAGCAGGTATTCACGCTCTTCGGCCGTTTTCGTGGCGGCAATCACCCGTACACCCAAGGCTTTACCCAATTGGACGAATGAAGGCCCGGCGCAGTGGCTCGCGTCAGTCACCAGGGCAAATTGCCCAGGCTTGACCCGTGCCAGATCGGCATAACCAAAGTAAGCAATCAACAGCGGCGTGTAATGCACCGCCGCTTCAATCGGGCTCAGCACGTCCGGATAACGGGTCAGTGCCGAGCGCGGCAGAACGATTTGCTCGCCATAGACGGGATAGTCGTTCGGACTTTCAGCCGGGAAACTGGCGACCTTGTCGCCAACTGCCAGGTCATCGACGCCATCGCCAACCGCCGTCACGACACCGGACATTTCATGGCCAAGGCCTGAAGGCAAGCGAGCATGGGAGGACGCCAGGTTCTGGCGCCAGAGTATGTCGTACCAGCTGATGCCAATCGCCTCGACGCGCACCTGCACTTCGCCCGGTGCAGGGAGAGCGGCCGCATGCTCTTCGCATTTGAGCACCTCGGCTGGACCAAACTTGTGAAAACGGATCGTGCGGGACATCGCAAACCTCGTCAAAGAAACCTCTAATGCCCTGAACTCTATCTGGGCTTTCTACCCAAGACTATCAGTGGCTATTAATAGTCGACATGCCTGTCATTGATTCCGCAGCGCCGGCGACATCTTCAAATGTCGTAAGAAACCGAAGCAGCCTTTGTAGGAAAACTGAATTACTCGGTGCAGAGTAGCAGCCTTTCCCCGTAATATTCATGCCGGCCATTGTTCTCATATGGCTGCTCCCGTCAAGCTTGATGACTCTGCCAGGACTCCAGATGAATCGTAATGACCTGCGTCGTGTCGACCTGAACCTGTTGATCGTTTTCGAAACACTGATGCACGAACGCAGTGTGACCCGCGCTGCGGAGAAATTGTTCCTCGGTCAGCCGGCGATCAGTGCGGCGCTCTCGCGCCTGCGCGGGCTGTTCGATGATCCATTGTTCGTGCGAACCGGGCGCAGCATGGAACCGTCCGCGCGGGCGGTGGAGATCTTCGCCCTGCTCTCCCCGGCCCTGGATTCGATTTCCACGGCTGTCAGCCGCGCAGCAGAGTTCGACCCGGCGACCAGTACGGCGGTGTTCCGCATCGGCCTGTCGGACGATGTCGAGTTCGCTTTGTTGCCGATGCTGCTCAAGCGCCTGCGCGCCGAATCGCCCGGGATTGTGCTGGTGGTGCGGCGGGCCAACTACATCCTGATGCCAAGCCTGCTGGCCTCGGGCGAGATTTCAATCGGCGTCAGCTACACCGCCGACCTGCCGGCCAACGCCAAGCGTAAAGTGCTGCGCCGCAGCATGCCCAAACTGTTGCGTGCCGATACAGTGCCGGGCCCGTTGAGCCTGGATGATTTCTGCGCCCGCCCCCATGCGCTGGTGTCGTTCGCCGGTGACTTGAGCGGCTTTATAGATGAAGAACTGGAAAAACTCGGGCGCAAACGTCACGTGGTACTCGCGGTGCCGCAATTCAATGGACTCAGCACGCTCCTCAGCGGGACGGATATCGTCGCGACGGTGCCGGATTACACGGCTGACGCGTTGACGGCAGCGGGCGGCGTGCGGGCAGAAGACCCGCCGTTGCCGGTGCGCAGCTTTGAATTGCACATGGCCTGGCGTGGGTCGCAGGACAATGATCCGGGTGAGCGCTGGTTAAGGTCGCGGATTCAGATGTTCTTTGGGGATCCGGATAGTCTGGCCTGATCCTGATCTTCTATTGGCGCCGATGGCCTCTTCGCGGGCAAGCCTCGCTCCTACAGGCAGTTGCGTATTCCTGTAGGAGCGAGGCTTGCCCGCGAAGGGAGCGACTCGGTCTCACGCCGATTCCTTGCATTCCCCGCAACACAGAATTGCCGTCAAACACATTGATCGCGTTCCAACCCGAGGTGCATGCTAGAGGGCTCGCCCGGCGCTTATATCATTCCGAATGATAGTTACCTTCGCTTCATTCGATTCGTGCGACACCAACCCGCCGAGCATCATCCGCCCATCTCAATACATTGGCGGATGCATCCATGGAACAGTCACTCAAACATTTGCGCTTCCCGTTGGCCCTGCTGGCCGTAGTGGTGATGAGCGCTTGCGGCAAGGCTCCGGAGTCTGCCGCGACCATGCCTGCGGCGAAAGTCAGCGTCGCCAAGGTGCTGGAACAACCGGTCAATGAGTGGGACGAATTCACCGGGCGCCTTGAAGCGCCGGAAACGGTAGAGATTCGTCCACGGGTCTCCGGTCAGATCGATGACGTTGCCTTCACCGAAGGCGCGCTGGTCAAGAAAGGCGACTTGCTGTTCCAGATCGACCCGCGCCTCTTCCAGGCCGAGGTCCGCCGTCTCGAAGCGCTGGTCGCTCAGTCGCGCGCCAATGCGACCCGCAGCGAAAACGAAGCCCAGCGCGGTGAGCGTCTGCGTACCAGCAACGCGATTTCCGCCGAGCTGGCCGATTCGCGCACGAGTGCCGCACAAGAAGCCCGCGCTGCGGTCGGTGCCCTCCAGGCACAACTGGACCTGGCGAAACTGAACCTGAGCTTCACCCGCGTCACCGCACCGATCAGCGGCCGTGTCAGCCGTGCCGAAATCACCGCCGGCAACCTGGTGACCGCCGATACCACCGCGCTGACCAGCGTCGTGTCGACCGACAAGGTCTACGCCTACTTCGACGCTGACGAGCGTGTGTTCCTCAAATACACCCAACTCGCTCGCCAGGGCAAACGTGGTGCAACCACTCCGGTTTACCTCGGACTGTCCAACGAAGACGGCAACCCGCACCAAGGCGTGATGAACTTCGTCGACAACCAGGTCAACCCGAAAACCGGCACCATTCGTGGCCGCGCCGTGTTCGACAACAGCGACGGCGCTTACACCCCGGGCCTTTATGCGCGTCTGAAACTGGTCGGCAGCGGCACCTATTCCGCCGTGTTGATCAACGATGAAGCGGTCGGTACCGACCTCGGTAAAAAGTTCGTGCTGGTGATGGATGCGGATAACAAAACCGCCTACCGCGCGGTCGAGCTGGGTCCGAAAATCGAAGGGCTGCGCATCGTGCGCAACGGCCTGAACAAGGACGACACGATCATCGTCAAGGGCCTGCAACGGGTACGTCCCGGTTCGCCAGTCACCCCTGAAGTGATCCCGATGGCCAGCGAACAAACCCTCGCGGCACTCGCACAACAACGACAAGCGCTGGAAGCCATCAACCTGCCCCAAGTCGCACCTGCCAAGGTCGCGCCGGGTTCGGTTGTGAAACTGGCTGCTGCAACCCCACGCGGTTAAGGGATAACGACTCCGATGAATTTTTCCCAATTCTTCATTTCACGGCCGATCTTTGCAGCGGTGCTGTCGCTGCTGATCCTTATCGCCGGTGCCATCTCGCTGTTCCAGTTGCCGATCAGCGAATACCCGGAAGTCGTGCCACCGACCGTTGTGGTCCGTGCCAACTTCCCGGGTGCCAACCCAAAAGTCATCGGTGAAACCGTGGCTGCTCCTCTGGAGCAAGCCATCACCGGCGTCGAGAACATGTTGTACATGTCCTCGCAGTCCACCGCTGACGGCAAGATCACCCTGACCATCACCTTCGCGCTGGGCACCGACCTGGACAACGCACAGGTGCAGGTGCAGAACCGCGTGACCCGGACCGAACCGAAGCTTCCAGAAGAAGTGACGCGCATCGGTATCACCGTGGACAAGGCGTCGCCCGACCTGACGATGGTCGTGCACTTGACCTCGCCGGACAAACGCTACGACATGCTCTACCTGTCCAACTACGCCTTGCTCAACATCAAGGATGAGCTGGCGCGTCTGGGCGGTGTCGGTGACGTGCAGCTGTTTGGTATGGGCGACTACTCGCTGCGGGTATGGCTCGATCCGAACAAGACCGCTTCGCGCAATCTGACCGCGACCGATGTGGTAACCGCGATCCGCGAACAAAACCGTCAAGTCGCTGCCGGTGCATTGGGTGCCCCGCCTGCGCCGAATGCCACCGCGTTCCAGCTGTCGGTCAACACTCAGGGTCGTCTGGTTTCCGAAGAAGAGTTCGAGAACATCATCATTCGCTCCGGCGACAACGGTGAAATCACCCGTCTGAAAGACATCGCGCGCGTCGAGCTGGGTTCCAGCCAATACGCCCTGCGTTCCTTACTGAACAACCAGCCGGCTGTGGCGATCCCGATCTTCCAGCGCCCAGGTTCCAACGCGATCGAAATCTCCAACGAAGTGCGCGACAAGATGGCGGAGCTGAAGAAGAGCTTCCCGGAAGGCATGGATTTCAGCATCGTCTATGACCCGACGATCTTCGTGCGCGGCTCCATCGAAGCGGTGGTTCACACCCTGTTCGAAGCACTGATCCTGGTGGTTCTGGTCGTGATCCTGTTCCTGCAAACCTGGCGTGCCTCGATCATTCCGTTGGTGGCGGTGCCGGTTTCGTTGATCGGTACGTTTGCGGTGATGCACTTGTTCGGCTTCTCGCTGAACGCCTTGTCACTGTTCGGCCTGGTATTGGCCATCGGTATCGTGGTGGACGACGCCATCGTGGTGGTGGAGAACGTGGAAAGGCACATCGAGCTGGGAGAAACGCCCGTAGAAGCCACCAAGAAAGCCATGCGAGAGGTGACCGGGCCGATCATCGCGACGGCGCTGGTGCTGTGTGCGGTATTTATCCCGGCGGCGTTCATTTCCGGACTCACCGGCCAGTTCTACAAACAGTTTGCCCTGACCATTGCCATCTCGACCGTGATCTCGGCGTTCAACTCGCTGACACTGTCCCCTGCCCTGGCCGCCGTGCTGCTCAAGAGCCACAGTGCGCCGAAAGATCGCTTTACCAAAGTGCTCGATAAACTATTGGGCGGCTGGCTGTTCCGTCCGTTCAACCGGTTCTTCGAACGCGCCAGCCATGGCTATGTCGGCACCGTAGCCCGGGTTATCCGCAGCAGCGGTATTGCCCTGCTGTTGTACGCAGGCCTGATGGTGCTGACCTTCTTCGGTTTCGCCCACACCCCGACCGGTTTCGTACCTGGCCAGGACAAGCAATACCTGGTGGCTTTCGCGCAACTGCCGGACGCTTCCAGCCTGGACCGTACCGAAGACGTGATCAAACGCATGTCCGACCTGGCCCTGAAACAGCCTGGCGTGGAAAGTGCGGTAGCGTTCCCGGGCCTGTCCATCAACGGTTTCACCAACAGCCCTAACGCCGGCATCGTGTTCGTGACCCTGAAGCCGTTCGACGAGCGTAAAGACCCAAGCATGTCCGCTGGTGCGATTGCCGGTGCATTGAACGGCCAGTTCGCCGGGATTCAGGAAGCCTACATGGCGATCTTCCCGCCACCGCCGGTTCAAGGCCTTGGCACCATCGGTGGTTTCCGCCTGCAGATCGAAGACCGGGGCAACCTGGGCTATGACGAGCTGTACAAAGAAACCATGAACATCATTACCAAGAGCCACGGTGTGCCGGAACTGGCAGGCCTGTTCACCAGCTACACGGTGAACGTGCCGCAAGTCGATGCTGCCATCGACCGGGAAAAAGCCAAGACTCACGGCGTGGCCGTCAGCGACATCTTCGACACCCTGCAGATCTACCTGGGTTCGCTGTACGCCAACGACTTCAACCGCTTCGGCCGTACCTATCAGGTCAACGTCCAGGCCGAGCAGCAGTTCCGCCTCGAACCGGACCAGATCGGTCAGCTGAAAGTGCGTAACAACAAAGGCGAGATGATCCCGCTGGCGACCTTCATCAAGGTCAGCGACACCTCGGGCCCGGACCGCGTCATGCACTACAACGGCTTTATCACCGCTGAAATCAACGGTGCGGCAGCCCCAGGCTACAGCTCCGGCCAGGCCGAAAAAGCCATCGAGAAACTGCTCAAGGAAGAACTTCCGAACGGCATGACCTACGAATGGACCGACCTGACCTACCAGCAGATTCTGTCCGGCAACACCGCACTGTTCGTGTTCCCGCTCTGCGTATTGCTGGCGTTCCTGGTACTCGCGGCGCAGTACGAAAGCTGGAGCCTGCCATTGGCGGTGATCCTGATCGTACCGATGACCCTGCTGTCGGCCATCACCGGTGTGATTGCTTCAGGAGGCGACAACAACATCTTCACCCAGATCGGCTTGATCGTACTGGTGGGACTTGCCTGTAAGAACGCGATTCTGATCGTCGAGTTCGCCAAGGACAAACAGGAAGAAGGCATGAACCCGCTGGCTGCGGTGCTTGAAGCCTGCCGCCTGCGTCTGCGACCGATCCTGATGACCTCCTTCGCGTTCATCATGGGTGTGGTGCCACTGGTGTTCTCCAGCGGTGCCGGTGCCGAGATGCGTCACGCCATGGGTGTGGCGGTGTTCTCCGGGATGCTCGGGGTGACTTTCTTCGGCCTGTTGCTGACGCCAGTGTTCTACGTGTTGATCCGTAATTTCGTGGAACGCGGCGAGCAGCGCAAAGCGGCCAAAGCCCTGAAACTGGAGGCGCAACAATGAGCCTGAAAGCCTTCCTGCCGAGCCTGCTGGTACTGGCCCTGAGTGCCTGTGCCGTCGGCCCGGACTACAAGACCCCGGCCACCGAACCGGCGAACATCACCACCGCTACCGATGGCGCTGCCGGTCAGAAAAACTTCGACCGCTCGCGTTTCGAAGGCATCTGGTGGCAGCAGTTTGAAGACCCGACCCTCAACCAGTTGGTGACGCAATCGCTGCAGGGCAACCGTGATTTGCGCGTCGCCTTCGCTCGCTGGAAGGCGGCCCGGGCGATCCGCGATGACGTCAGCAATGACGCCATGCCGACCATCACCAGCCGCGTCAGCAGTGATCTTGGCAAAGGCCAGATTCCGGGCGAGACCACCAAACGGGTCAATAGCGAACGCTATGACCTGGGTCTGGACATGGCCTGGGAACTGGACCTGTTTGGTCGCATCCAGCGCAACCTGGAATCCAGCGACGCCGAACAGCAAGCGGCCGAAGCGGATCTGTACCAACTGCAAGTCACCATGATTGCCGAACTGGTGGACGCCTACGGTCAGCTGCGCGGTGCGCAACTGCGGGAAAAAATTGCCCTGGCCAACCTGAACAACCAGCAGGAGTCGCGCAAGATCACCGAAAGCCTGCGCGATGCCGGCGTCGGCGATCAGCTCGATGTGGTCCGCGCCGATGCACGCCTGGCGTCTGTCGAAGCCAGCGTGCCGCAATTGCAGGCCGAACAGGTTCGGCAGAAAAACCGTATCGCCACTCTGCTAGGTGAGCGTCCGGACAAACTGACCGTCGACCTGAGCCCGAAAGACTTGCCGGCGATTGCCAAGGCACTGCCGATCGGTAATCCGGGCGAACTGCTGCAACGTCGTCCGGACGTTCTCAGCGCCGAGCGCAAACTGGCTTCGGCCACGGCGCGTATTGGCGTGGCCAAGGCGGATCTGTTCCCGCGGGTCAGCCTCAGCGGCTTCCTCGGCTGGACCGCCGGACGTGGTTCGCAGATCGGATCCTCGGCGGCCAACGCCTGGGCACTTGGCCCAAGCATTACCTGGGCTGCATTCGACCTGGGCAGCGTGCGCGCTCGTTTGCGCGGCGCCGATGCCGATGCCGAAGGCGCCTTGGCGACCTACGAGCAACAAGTGCTGCTGGCGCTGGAAGAATCGGAAAACGCCTTCAGTGATTACGGCAAACGCCAGCAACGCCTGATTTCGCTGATTCGTCAGAGTGAATCAAGCCGCGCGGCAGCCGACCTGGCTGAAATTCGCTACCGCGAAGGCACGGCGGACTTCCTTGTCCTGCTCGATGCCCAACGCGAACGTTTGGCGGCGGAAGACACTCAGGCCCAGGCCGAAGTCGATCTGTATCGCGGCATCGTCGCGATCTACAAGGCCCTGGGTGGCGGTTGGCAACCAGAGACGATCGCCAGCAAGTAACACGTTATAGAGCTCTTTTGGCTGGTCGCAACCAACCAATTTTTTAGCCCTGCGCCTCATTCGGTCGCGGGGCTTTTTTTGGGGGGTCTTAAGGATTACTTCATTTTCAGCCTCAACACAGTCCATTGTAGGAGCCGGCTTGCTGGCGATGGTCTCAAGTGCGCCGCAGTGAAACAATCCGTACGCATTATCGTTAACGACCATCGCCAGCAAGCCGGCTCCTACGGGGGATCAGGGGTGATTTTGGGAGGTGCGGGTTTCCTGCACGGTCACGGTAGCCGTTGTCCCCGCCCTCAGTTTGTCCTTGCCGGCATAGTCGGCGTCGATTTTTATCCGCACCGGCACCCGTTGCGCCAGTTTGACCCAGGTGTAACTGGGGTTGATGTTGGCCAGCAGGCGGCCGCCGGGCAGGTTCTCGCGGTCGGCGATGGCGAAGGCAATGCTTTGCACCGTGCCGCCGAAGGTTTCGCCGCTCATCAATTCGATCCTGACCCGATCGCCCTCCCCGATTCTCGGCAGCTTGGTTTCTTCGAAATAACCGCTGACATAAAACGAATCGCTGTCCACCAACGCCAACAATGCGCCCCCGGCCGCGGCATAGTCGCCCTGTCGGGTCAGCAGGTTGGTGACGTAACCGCTGACGGGCGCTTCGACCCGGGTGCGCTGCAAATCCAGTTCCGCCTGGGTCAAGGCCGCGACGGCCAATTGCACATTGGCCTGCGCCAGCCCCAGGTTGGCCTGGTTACGCAGCAACTCAGCCTGTGCTACCGCCACCTCTGTGCTGGACTTTTCCCATTCTTCGCCCGAAATCGCGAAGCGTTGCTTGAGCGTGCGCCGCCGGCGCTCTTCACTCTGACGCTGGCGCAGCAGTGCTTCGCTGGCGACAATCGTTGCTTCGGATTGGCCGAGAGTGGCCTTCGAAACCTCCACCGAACGCTTGGCATGCTCCACTGCGAGGACATAGCGAGCCGGGTCGATCTCCAGCAGTAACTGGCCCTTGTCGACATGCTGATTGTCCTGAACCCTCAGCGCGACAATGCGCCCCGAGACATCGGCGGACAAGGTCACCACATCAGCTCGCACCCGTGCATCGCGAGTCCAGGGTGCGCGGGTGTAATGCTCCCAGGCGAACCAGCCGAGCACAAAGGCCAGCAGCACCACCGCCACCGTTGTGAGCCGGGCAAGGATCTTCTTCAAGGCATCAGGCTCCCATCACCAGAATCAGCGTCGCGCAAACGCAGGCGTACAACGCACCTTCAAACAAGGCTTCGTGCCATACGAACCGCAATACACCGAGGCGGCGCAAGGTCCAGTCCAGTAGCAGGAAAATCGGCAAGGCCAGCAACAGCGCCTGCGCGATCGGCGGCAAATAGACGCCGCCTACTTCCAGGTCAATGGGCAAGGATGGGGTCTCCTTCCTGTTCGGCGGGTTGAAACCAGGCGCGATATCGCTCCAGAAACGACACCACAATCAGCAGCGCCACGCGCATCCTGAAGACCGACCACAGGTGTTCATGAACGTCCAGATGCAAGTCGTCCATTTCATCACCCAGGACATGCAGGTTCTCCAGCAACCGTTCAAGGTCGATCCCGGCGCGCCCGGCAATCAATCGCCCTGTCTCGCGGACCGCCGCCAGCAAACGGTTCAATTGATCGGTACTGAGCAACGTGTTGTCTCGCGCCTGTTGCCTGAGCTGATTCAACGCCACGCCCAGTGCCATGCACCCGAGGCTGACTTCAAACAGGTCTCTGGAATGCTTGTCACTGATCGCCGGCAACAACCCCAACATCATGGTCAAGCGGTCGACCATGCGGCTTTCAAACGCAAATTGTTGCTCGTCGGTGGCCGGGGTCTTCAGCAAAGCGTAGACCTGCTGGCAGTTCTCATTGAACAGCCGACGCATCCGCAAAACGGGTCGGAACGGGAAGATCAAGGCATAGACACTGAGTGCAAGTGCGGTGGCACTGATGTAGGCGCCGGCAAACTCGAACCACTGAATCGCGGTGTTTTGCCCGACGCCGACGTTTTGCGGGCCCAGCAACAGCATCGTCGTCAATCCGAGGCCGATGCCGGTGCCCGTGGTTGGCGGGCTCGACAGCCCCACCGCGACGGCATACAGCAACGGAGCGAGCAGCAAGGCCAGCAGCTCGAAGCCATTGATCATCGGAATCAGCAAGAACAAGTAGAGCGCCGACACCACCAACGCGAGCCCAAGCCCCCTGGCAAAGCTCTGGCTGGCCAGTAATGGCCGAGGGAAAGTCGCCATCAGCGAACAGAGAATCCCCACCACAATCATCCCGCCCCGAGCCCCGTCCCAACCGGTCTCGATCCAGATGAACCCGGCCACCACCAATGCAGTAAAGGCGCGGATTGCGTTCATTGCCGCCAGCGTATAGTCCAGATGCAACGGATTTTCCTGGCCGCGGAATACGCTACTGGCCGCCCGCTCTTCCTGGATTGCGTCACTCAGTTCCAACATCTGTCCCAGTTGCTCCAGCATCCGGGCCTGCTCCCAACGCAGTGCCCAGGCCAGGGAACGCAACGTGGCAGGCATCGTCTCGGTGAGTTGTTCAGCCTTGTAGGCTTGATCATCGAAACGCTGTTGCAGCGCCGCGAAATGGTGCCGCGCCTCGCTCGACAGCGAGCGCCCTTGCAGGGCCAGTTGATCGAGGAAGGCCAGCTCTTCGGCGCGCAAACGCTGGATTTCCTCGGGTAATGCCCCTTGCCAACGCTCGGTCAGCAGTTCTCGCTGGTGACGCAGCGCCGTCAGGCGCGAGGTCAGTAATACGAGCTGATTACCCAGTAGCTGCACGAGACCATTGGCGCTGCGTAACCGTGGCGCGTCGAAATACAAATGCCGGCGTACGCCTTCGAGGGCGCTGATTTCCCCCAACAGTTGCATCTGCCGACGGTGAAAGTCAGCCTCGCTTTCTTCGGTACGAATGACCGCAGCGGCATGGGTTGCCAGCAGCTTGATGACTTGATCGATTTTGGCGAAATAGTCCCGGGCCACGGTTTCCGGGCGCGCGGTGAGCAGGCTGACCACACACACGCAGGCCACCGCCAACAAGGTTTCGGTGACGCGGGTCACGGCCAACAGGAACGTGCCGTCCTGATCAGGTACTGCCAACAGTGCCACGACCACCGCCGTGTAGCCGCTCAAGACAAATGCCTGGGAACTGGTGTAGCGCAACAAGGTGCCGCCGGCGGTACACAACGCCAGCCACAAGGCCAGGGTCACGATGAAAGGCAACGGCGCCTGGGGAAAAATGGCCATGATCACCACCGCGACGACGGCCCCGAGTGTGGTGCCGATGACCTGACCGAAACTGCGGGCCAGGGCCATTCCGCCCAATGGCTGACTGACGATGACCACCGCCATGATCGACCACTTGGGTTGGTCGAGGTCGAACAGGAACGCCAGGTACAGCGTCAACAGCCCGGCCGCGATGGTTCTCAAGGCGAACAACACCACCCCTGGGCCAGGGTTGAGTATTGCCTTGAAGTATTGAAGCAGCGGTTGCATGGGAACGCTCATCGGGTCATCTCCAGCAAGCGTAGTCACTGCTTCGGCGGCTCGACAGGGTTTCAGTGTCGACAGCACTTGTAGGAAAAATACTGACTATTCGCCGCGCAATGGCCTCAGGGTTTGACTCACAGCCCGGCCTGACCGAAGCTGGCAACCTTGCAAAAGCTTGCCTGCTACCGGATTCCTGCATGCCCCAGTCCCGCCGTTACCTGATCATCAGCCTCTGTGTCCTGTTTGCCATCGGCCTTGCGTGGCTGTTGCTGCGCAGCACAACGCCCGTGGTGCCGGAGGCGATCAAGCGCGGTTTCAGCGAAGCCCTGGCCCAGGCGCGGGCCGGGCAACCGGGCGCAGCGCGGGTTTTGTACCAGCAATTGGGGCGCCCTGACATTTCGCCCAAACGCCGCGTCTGGCTGCATGCCGAACTGCCCAATTATCCCAGCCCGCTCGCCCTGAAACTGGCAGACGCAGACCTGCAACACCCGGCCGCCGAGGTGCGCATCGCTGCGATCAAAAGCATCAGCGGTTTAGTTCCCAGCGGGCAACGCAGCCTGCTGTTGGGCCCGTTGCTCGATGACAGCGAACAAAGCGTGCGGTTTACCGCCGTGAACGCATTGCTGGGGCTGTCGCCGGACGACCTTGGTTTGTACTTTGGGCCGTTGCAACAGGCGATCGACGCGTGGGAGCAAGTGCTCACGAGTGCGCCCGACAGCGCGGACAACCAGTACCAACTGGCCCGGCTGCACCTGCACAACGGCGAATTCAAGGCGGCGCAACAGGCGCTCGAGAACACTTTGCGTCTTGCGCCTGACAATCTGCCGGCACTGGTGATGCAGATCGAGGTGCTGGACAAACAGGGCCAAGGCGAAGCCGCCCGATTGCTATTGGCCAAACAATTGAAGGCTCAACCCGAGTCCGCCTACCTGCAACATGCCTTGGGGCTCTGGTTGCTGCATCACGGACAGAGTGAGTTCGCCCTGCTCGGCCTGTCCAAAGCCGTGGAGCTGGAACCGGACAACAAGGATTACCGCTACGACCTCGCCACCACGCTACACGGCGAACAAGAGCTGGAGGCGGCGCAGAAACAGTTGCAGGAAATCGTCCAGCGTCATCCGGCCGACCGCAAGGCACGGGTGTTGTTGATCAACTACTGGAAAGAAAGCGGGCAACTGCAAAACGTGCAAATTCTGTTGGCGCAACTCGAACAGCTCAATCCGGACGATCCCGCCCTGCAGCAAGGGCTTTGAATCATCGCTGATCTTGCGGTCGCCATCGCCAGCAAGCTGGCTCCTACAGGATCGGGGCAACACGACGCAGCATTGTAGGAGCGAGGCTCGCCCGCGAAGAACGATAACGCGCAGTGTCAGAACTTACGCCATCGCCAGCAAGCCGGCTCCTACAGGTCTGGGGCAACCTGTCGAGCCATGCTCAGGACAGCATGTCCTGCATTATTTCCTGCAACACATCCAGATCAAACGGCTTACCCAGAATCGGCGCCGTGCGCGTAATCGGACTGTCGGTCTCGCGGATTTCCTGCGGGTAGCCGCTGATGAAAATCACCTTGAGCTCCGGTCGCAGTTTCACGGCGGGTTCGGCGATCTGCACGCCGGAGATCCCGCCCGGCAGTCGGAAGTCGGTGATCATCATGTCCAGATGCGGCTTGCTCGCCAGAATCTCGAAGGCCTGCTCGCCGTTTTCGGCCTGCAAAACCCGGTAACCCTCACCCGACAGGTAGGCCGACAGCACCATCAGGATCGAGGGGTCATCTTCGACGATCAGTACGACATCTTGTGCATCTTCACTCATGGGTAGCCTTTGTTCGGTCAATAGCTGCTGATACGACCGTGAGGTCGATCAGAGGTTGCGTTTAAATGGCTGTTTTCCTACAGCGGCAGACAAACGCGAAACAGGGCGCCTTCGCCAATCCGGCTCTCGACGGTAATGGTACCGCCATGGGCGGTCACAATCTGTTCTGAAATAAACAACCCCAGGCCCAGCCCGGCGACGGCGTGTTTGGCCGAAACCCGTTCGAACTGCTGGAAAATACGCTTCTGGTTTTCTTCACCAATGCCGATCCCCTGATCGCGTACGTCCACCCGCGCCTGACCGCTCTCACTGTACACCTTCACGGTGATCGGGCTCTTCGCGCCGTATCGCAAGGCGTTGGTCAGCAGGTTGGAAATCACCTGTTCTATACGAAATTCGTCCCAATTGCCCTCCACCGGATACTCGGCGTCCAGGGTGACCGAGGATTCGGCGGCATCGATCTGCGGGGCGAAATTTTGTAACAAGTTGCGCACCAGTGCCGACAGATCGAAGCGTGTCGGTCGGATCGACAGCTTGCCAGTGCGAATGCGCGACACATCGAGCATGTCTTCGATCAGGCGAATCAGGCTTTTGATCTGCCGCTCGTCGCGGTCGACCATCGCGTGCATCTTTTCCAGGGTGAACGCTGCGGCGTTGTCGCGCGCCAGGTGCATCTTGCGCAGCTGGGTTTCGAGGATCAGACCGTTGAGCGGCGTACGCACTTCGTGGGCGACGATGGACATGAAGTCATCGCGCATGCGCACCGCCTGCTCCAGTTCCAGCTGGGTGCTCTGCAACTGTTTAAGCAGCGCTTCCTGCTCGCGGCGGCTCTGCTCCAGCGCTTCGACCTGTTGCTTCATGGCCTTGCTCTGGCGGAACAGATCGACGAACACGTTGACCTTGCTCTTGACCGCGTGGATATCCAGCGGCTTGTGCAGGAAGTCCACGGCGCCGCTTTCGTAGCCCTTGAACGCATAGTTCAGCTCACGGCCGGCGGCGCTGACGAACACAATCGGGATGTTCTTGGTTTTTTCCGTGCCGCGCATCAACTCGGCCAGTTCGAAGCCATTCATGCCAGGCATCTGCACGTCGAGAATGGCCATGGCGAATTCGTGTTGCAGCAACAGCGACAAGGCTTCGTCGGCGGACAAGGCTTTGTAGACGATGCGGTCTTCGCGTTTGATCAGCGCTTCGAGCGCCAACAGGTTCTCCGGCAGATCGTCGACAATCAGCAGTTTGGCTTGGATGTTACTTAGCATGCTATTCGTTCCAGCTCGACAAGCAGACGGCCGATGTCGTTGATAGGGAGAACATGGTCTGGCTGGTGAACATCCAGCGCCGCCAGGGGCATGGTCGCGACTTGGGCTTCTTTCGGATCCTGGACGATGGTCAGACCGCCACGCTGTTTGACCTCGGCCAGGCCGCTGGCGCCATCGCGGTTGGCGCCGGTCAACAGCACGGCGGCCAGGGCGGGACCGTAGGCATCCGCCGCCGACGAGAACAGAAAGTCGATGGCGGGCCGCGAATAATGCACGCGGTCTTCCAGGCTCAGGGAAAAGCTGCGGTCCTGCTCCACCGACAAGTGATAGCCCGGCGTGGCGAAATACAGCGTGCCCGCTTCAATCAGCGTCTTGTCATGCGCCTCGACAACGCGCATGGCGACTCTTCGGGAAAACACGTCGGCGAGATGGCTGCGACGCTCGTCCGGCAGGTGCAGCACCACGATGATCGGCAGCACGAAGCCTTCGCGCAGAGGGCTGAGGATGCTCAGCAACGCCTCCACGCCACCGGCCGAAGCCCCGATCACGATAGCCTCCACAGAAGGCAATTTCGCTGCACTGTTCATGATTTACGGTAGATCCGTTCTTGTTTGACCAACGGCTCGAACTGGTTGCCGAAGGCCGAAAAATCCGGGGTTTCCTTGCTGCCCAGCACCAGAAAACCGCGATGACAAAGGGATTCGTGGAACAACCCGAACGCCCTGTCCTGAAGTTTTTTATTGAAATAAATCAAAACATTACGGCACGAAATTAATTGAGTTTCTGAAAAGACACTGTCGGTCGCCAGGCTGTGGTCGGCGAAGGTCACGTTCTCACACAAACTCTTGTCAAAAATCGCGTAGCCATACGCCGCCGTGTAGTAGTCGGCGAATGAACGCTGGCCACCTGCCTGCTGGTAGTTATGAGTGTAGGCCCGGACATTCTCCATGGAGAAAATCCCCTGCTTGGCCTTGTCCAGCGAGCGCGGATTGATGTCGGTGGCATAGATGATGGTGCGATCGAGCAAACCTTCCTCGCGCAGCAGAATCGCCATCGAGTACACCTCTTCTCCGGTGCTGCAACCGGCGATCCAGATCTTGATCGAGGGGTAGGTCTTGAGCAGCGGCACCACTTCCTGGCGAATGGCGAGGAAGTGCGAAGGGTCGCGGAACATCTCGCTGACCGGGATCGTCAGCAATTGCAGCAACTGCATGAACGCGGTTGGATCGTGCAGCACCTTTTCCTGCAGCGCCGAAATGGTCGCGCACTCGAACTGGCTCAACGCATGCTGGACGCGGCGTTTGATCGACGCGCCGGAATAATCACGAAAGTCGTAGCTGTATTTGAGGTAGATCGCCTCGATCAACAACCGCAATTCGATTTCGCTACTTCGCTCCACTGAATAATTGCGTTCCACTAAATGCGTTCCATCTTCGGTAACCACACGCGAATCAGCGAGAACAGGCGATCCAGGTCGATGGGCTTGGCCAGGTAATCGTTGGAGCCGGCCTGCAGGCAACGCTCCTGATCGTCCTTCATGGCCTTGGCCGTCACCGCAATGATCGGCAGCTTGCGCCAGCGCGGGTCCTGACGGATCAGGCTCGTCGCCTCGAAACCGTCCATCTCCGGCATCATCACGTCCATCAACACCAGATCGATGTCCTCCACTTCATTCAGTCTTTCAATCGCCTCACGACCGTTCCGGCCGATGACCACGATTGCGCCCTTTTGCTCCAGCGCACTGGTAAGGGCGAAGATGTTGCGCACATCGTCGTCCACCAACAGCACTTTGCGACCCTCGAAGACCTTGTCGCGGCTGCGCGCGGTCTTGAGCATCGTTTGCCGTTCATGGGACAACCGCGATTCGACTTTGTGCAAAAAGAGTGTGACCTCATCCAGCAGACGCTCCGGCGAGCGTGCACCCTTGATGATGATCGAGCGCGAATACTTGCGCAGTTCGGTCTCTTCATCGCGAGTGAGGTTGCGCCCGGTGTAGACGATCACCGGCGGGAACGAACAGATGTCCTCGGTGGACATGCGCTTGAGCAGATCATTGCCCAACATGTCGGGCAGTTTCAGGTCGATGATCATGCAGTCGAAAACGGTGGTGCGCAGCAGGTCCAGCGCATCCTGCGCGAGGCCGACAGCAGTAATCTCGATGTCATCGTCGCCGATCAACCGGGCAATGCTGTCGCGCTGCAAGTCATCGTCTTCCACCAACAGCACGCGTTTGACCTTCTGGGTCAGCTTGGCTTCGAGGCGGGCAAACACGTCCTTGAGTTCTTCACGGGTGGTCGGCTTGACCGCGTAACCAATGGCGCCCATGTGCATCGCGGCTTCGACCCGGTCTTCGACCGAGATGACGTGCACCGGGATGTGTCGGGTTTCCGCGTGTTCCTTCAGGCGCTGCAACACGGTCAGGCCAGAGTGGTCCGGCAGGCGCATGTCCAGCAGGATGGCGTCGGGAATGTATTCCTTCGCCAGGTCATAACCTTCGTCGGCGCCGTGGGCCACCAGGCACTGATAACCCAGTTCGTGGGCCAGATCGTAGAGGATGTGCGCGAAGTTTGACTCATCTTCCACCACCAGAATGCAGCGAGTGGTGAAAGGAGCCTTGCCTCGATCGTCGTCGAAACGCGGGATATCGACTTCGGCGATCAGCGGCACCAGGGCAGGTGCCGGTGCTCTCGGCGTCAGCGCAACCGGTGAGGCCTGCATCGGCTCGACCGGCGTCTCGCCCGGTTCAACGTATTGCTGCGGCAAGACCAGGGTGAACACACTGCCCTGCCCCGGTTCGCTGGTGACGCTGATGGAACCGCCGAGCAATGCCGCCAGATCACGGGAAATCGACAGGCCCAGCCCGGTGCCGCCGTAACGGCGATTGGTGGTGCCGTCGGCCTGGCGGAACGCTTCGAAAATGCTTTCCTGCTGCTCTTGTGCGATACCGATCCCGGAATCGCGGACGATAAAGGCAATGCCGTCGCCGGGCTGGCTGGCGACGGTCAGGCTGACCGTGCCTTTCTCGGTGAACTTCACCGCGTTGGACAACAGATTTTTCACCACCTGCTCCAGACGCTGGCGGTCGGTGAAAATCATCATCGGTGCGCCGGGCTGCACATCGACCTGGAAATCCAGCTGTTTGTCCGTCGCCAATGGCTGGAACATCCCGCGCAAACCGTCCACCAGGCGGGCGACGCTGGTGTTTTCCGGACGCATATCCAGCTTGCCGGCCTCGACCTTGGAGATGTCGAGAATGTCGTTGATCAAGTTCAGCAAATCGTTACCGGCTGAATAGATCGACTCGGCGAATTTGACCTGTTCGGCGCTGAGGTTTTCCTGCGGGTTTTCCGCCAGCAACTTGGCCAGGATCAACGAACTGTTCAGCGGCGTGCGCAATTCGTGGGACATATTGGCGAGGAATTCGGACTTGTACTTGCTAGAGCGCTGCAACTCTTCGGCGCGCTCTTCGAGTTGGGCCTGGGCCTGATTGAGTTCGGTGTTCTTCAGGTCCATGGCATCGCGTTGCTCGGCCAGAGTCAGGGCCTGTTCGGCAAGTTGTTCGTTGGTCTGCTCCAGCTCGACCTGCTGGGTTTCCAGATGCGCCTGGGATTCCTTGAGAACCCTTGATTGCTCTTCAAGCTCTTCGTTGGCGGTCTTGAGTTCTTCTTGCTGAACTTGCAGTTCTTCGTTGAGTTGCTGGGTTTCGGCCAGCACTTCCTGCAAGCGTTGACGATAGCGCGCGGCCTCGATGGAAGTGCCGATGTTGCCGGCAATCAGTTCGAGCAGTTCGATGTCGCGGTCGTTCAACGGGCGCAGGAAGCCGAGTTCGATGACCCCGTTGACCCGATCGTCATCACTGGTCGGCACCACCAGCACACTGTGCGGCAAACCTTCACCGAGGCCGGAACTGACCTTGAAATAGTTGCTTGGCACGTTGTCGAGGCGTATCAGCTTCGCCTGTTGCGCCACTTGCCCGACAATCCCTTCGTCGCTGTAAATCTGTTGTTCAAGGGCTTCCTGCTCACGGGAAAAACCGTAAGAGGCAATGCGCTTGAGGCCGCCATGCTCCTCACGTACATAAATAGCCGCCACCGCCGTGCCGAGGTATTGCGCGCAAAACTGCAGAATGTTGCGCCCCAACAGATTGAGCGACAGTTGCCCCAGCACTTGCTCGGCCAGCTCGGTCTGGCCATTGCGCAACCAGGCTTGCTGTTCCAGACGATGGGCACTGGCCTGTTGCGCAGCCAGGTTGGCGCTGTAGCTTTGCGAAAGGTTGAGCAGATCCCGCCTGCCAATGTAGGCGAGCAACCCGCTGATGCCGACAATGAACAGCAGATAAAGGCTGATGCTCCAGATCGTGCTGCGGCGCACTTCTTCGTTACGCGTGGCGCGTAACTGCTGCTCCATGTCGATCACGTCTTCGAATTGCTTGCGGATCTCATCAGTCAGGCGTTTGCCGCGCCCGGCCTTGATGGCGCTGCGGTAGTCACCGCCCGCATGCTGCAAGTCGATCATGTTCTGCGCGTAAGTCGCCCATTCATCCTGCAGGGCCTGGAGTCGTTGCAGGCGATCGGTTTGCACCGGGTTGTCCGCCGTCAGTTCGAGCAAGGTCTTGACCGCTACCGCGACTCTCGGCTTGGCGGTTTCGTAGGGTTCAAGAAATCTCTCGTCGCCACTGAGCAGGAAACCGCGCATGCCGGTCTCCAGATCGACGGTCAGCTTGACCGCTTCATTGGCGTTATTGATCACCCGGTCGGTGTGCTGGACCCACTGGATCACCGACAGCAGATAGGTGATCAGCGAGACAAAGAACACCGCACTGAGCACACCGACACCCAACGGCAGGCTGACGTTGCGGCTCAGGAGTTTACGAAATCGTTGCTCGTCAACCGAAGACGCAGTGGTCATGGGAGGGCCTTGTCGAACTGTTGGAATCCAGGGAGTCTGCCTCAAATCTGCCGCATTGATCCAATTTTCTGACGTGATTGTGCGCTAAATCCTACATTCAACTGCCCCAGCGCAAAGGAGCGGTTATCCTTGTCCGCCCTGGTACGGCTATTCTTTTTCCAGTGGGGTCGGGAACTTGTCGGGGTCCGTTACTTACTCATGCTAGAGCCCGGCGTTTTTGATCGGCCGGTCACTGCGAATTCAACTGTTGAGAACCCCCATTATGTCCGCTGAAACATCCATCATCCTGGTCGTTGAAGACGACGACATCGTGCGCATGCTGATCGTCGATGTGCTGGAGGAGCTGGAATTCAAGGTTCTGGAGGCGAACGGATGCGAGCAGGCGCTGGAATTTCTCAATGATGAAGATCAATACATCGATCTGATGATGACCGACGTCGGTTTGCCGGTCATGGATGGCCGCGAACTGGCCACGCAGGCGCGCATGGTTCGCCCGGAACTGCCCGTCCTGTTTGCCAGCGGCTACGCAGAAAATATTGAGGTGCCCGCAGGAATGCATGTGATCGGCAAACCGTTTTCCATTGATCAATTGCGCGACAAGGTCAAAGGCATTCTCGCTATTACCTAGCCTTCGTTGAGCGGGCTGAGGAATCGTCCTCGGCTGTGGTTTAATTGCGCCCCGCTTTTATTCCCCTGCCCGTTTCAAGGAATCTCCCTGCATGAGTCTGCCCCGCGCCACCAAAGTCCTGGTTATCGGCTACGTCTGGCCCGAGCCACGCTCTTCCGCGGCGGGTGGGTATGTGATGCAACTGCTCGGGACGTTTCTGCAACAAGGCTGGGACGTGACCTTCAGCAGCCCCGCCGGTGCTGGCGAACATCAGGAAGACCTGACGGCGCTGGGCATTCGTGAAGTGCCGATCGAACTGAACAACAGCAGTTTCGATGTGTTTGTCCGCGAACTGGCGCCGGACATCGTGCTGTTCGAGCAATTCATGATGGAAGAACAGTTCGGCTGGCGTGTCGAGAAGCACTGCCCTGATGCCTTGCGCGTGCTCGGAACGCAGGATTTGCAAAGCCTGCGCCATGCCCGGCATCAACGGCTCAAGGACCGGTTGAAGGCCAGCGACGACGACAATGACTTCAGCGGGCTTTTCGCACCGGCCTTGCGTGAAGAGTTCGAACTGATGGCCGACACCGACCTGGCGAAACGGGAAATCGCTGCGTTGTATCGCTGCGACTTGAACCTGATGATTTCCGAAACGGAAATCGAGTTGCTGGTCGAGCAGTTCAAGGTGCCACGCAGCCTGCTGCACTGGTGCCCGTTGATGGTCGATCCACCGAGCGCGCCGCTGGCGGGTTTTGAGGAGCGCGCGGACTTCCTCAGTATTGGCAACTTCCGTCACGCGCCCAACTGGGATGCGGTGCTCTGGATGAAAACCACCATTTGGCCACTGATTCGCGAGCAATTGCCCACCGCTCGTTTGCTCATCTACGGAGCCTACACGCCACCCAAGGCGACCGCGCTGCACAATGCGGCGCAAGGTTTCCATGTAATGAACTGGGCAGAAGACGCGTTGCAAGTGATGTCGGCCGCTCGCGTGTGCCTGGCGCCATTGCGCTTCGGTGCGGGCATCAAGGGCAAAATCGTCGATGCGATGATTTGCGGTACACCGAATGTCACCACGCCGATCGGTGCCGAAGCGATGTATGGCCAAGGCCCCTGGCCGGGCGCCGTGACCCGCACGGCACGCGAGTTTGCCGATAGCGCGGTGCAACTCTATAAAGACCAGGCCCAATGGTCGAACGCCCAGGCTGTTGGCCTGGAACTGCTGGCCGAACGTTACCAGCTGCACACCCACGGCCCGGCGTTGATTGCAAAACTAGAGTATTGCCAACAGCACTTGCGGACACTAAGACGGGACAACTTTACCGGCAGCATGTTGCGCCACCACCAACATAAAAGCACTCAATACATGGCGCAATGGATTGAAGCGAAAAACAGAACTAAAGATGACACTTGATCGTTAGAATCGTCTCCTCTGACGATTAACCTACTGTGCAAGGACGCACAATGAATAACGATCTAACAGCAACTAAGCTTAACTTCCTCTACAACAACCAATCATTTACCACCCATCGCTGGATGACCCAACTTCCGGTCATTGATTCACTCTCGCTTGCGGAACTGGTTTTACCTGGCGCGCATAATGCCGGCGTGGACAAAAAGGCCTCGTATGCGGCACCGGGCATCAGTCACTGGGCCGCTTGCCAGACCCATACGTTCTACTATCAATTGACCCAAGGTGCCCGCGCGCTCGATATCAGGCTGGAGTATGTAATCGGCAGCAATGGCGTCGGAACCTTCTGGTGCCAGCACAACGGGTTTCGCTCCTCCCGCTCCCTGGAAGACCTGATCACGAGCGTGATCCGGTTTCTGCAGGAAAACCCCGATGAGTTCATCGTGCTGGATTTTCATCAGTTGAATGCAGGCAACCAGGCCTTTGACCATCGGGAGTTCAACCGCCTGCTGATGACTCATTTGGGTGACCGGATAATTCCCTACACGAATGCGGGCCTGACACTCGGGCAATTGAAACGGGCCAGTCATGCCCGGCGCGTGCTGGTTGCCGCCGAATATCACCCGAGCTTCGATGCCACCTTGTTTTGCCGGTACATTCCGCACGAATGGAGCGGAATCGGGACGACCAGCATCAGTGAGCTGAACGCGCATATCACGCAGGTCATGCGATACCCGCCAACCAGCGACATGCCATGGTCACTCTCCGCCACCAGTTACCATGCCGTGGGCGGTCCGGTGAACATCGGCGAGCAGCTTGATCAATGGTTTGACCCGGCCGTCAGCGAGTGGATTCTAAGGTGCAGCATTATCAATGCGGACTTTTTTGAAACATCGAATCTGGTCAGCCATTGCCGGATGGCCAATCTGATCAAAGCCAACGCCTGACACTATTAATTTGTGCAGATGTTTCTGTCACTGGCAATGCTGGAACGCACCTCTATGCTTGAAATTACATATATCCACTTCATCCCACGGATGGGCTGAAGCCATTATCAGGAATGACAATGACCCAATCTTTACAAGGTACGTTCGACAAAAAGAAATGGATGAGTAATGTGCTCGACATCGACCGCCTGAAGTTGACCGACTTGATCTGGCCAGGCACTCACAACAGCGGCATGGACAAAAAAGCCCCCAACTATGATGTTGTCATTGGTAACTGGACCACGTGCCAAAACGATTCATTTGCGTGGCAACTGGCCAATGGTGCACGGGCATTTGATATCCGACTTGGTTACACCGAGGGGCGCGATCAATCGATCTTCTACTTTCATCACAATGGCTTTCAGTCTCATCGTGTCCTTGATGAGCTGATCGACGCGACAGTAGCGTTCCTTGATCAAAACCCGGACGAGTTCATCGTCTTCGACTTCCACCAAATGGGCGACGGTGCCAAGCGTTTTGACCACAAGAAACTCAATGACCTGCTGGTGAGTCGACTCGGGCACCGAGTCATACCGTCCTACGACGCGTCGAAAACGGTGGGCCAACTCAAACGCATGAGCACCCGCCGCAGGCTGGTGCTGGCAGCGCACGTTGTGCGGGGGCTGGACGATGATTACTTCTGGCCGCGCATCCCGCACAAATGGAGCGGCGAAACCTTCACCGACACGGCGGAACTGGAGCGCCACATTGCCAACGAGCTGCAAGACGCACCGTTCGAGAGCTTTCTCTGGTCGTTGTCGGCCACCAGCTACGGTTTTCTGGGCGGGCCTCAGGACATCAAGAACCAGATCAACGCCTGGTTCAACCCGACCCGGGACTGGGTGACGCGATGCAGCATTGTCAGCACCGACTTTTTCGATGAGTCAGACATCGTGCGTTACTGCTGGAGCGCGTCGAGCATGAAGGCGGTTTATGGCAGCGCCTTGCATCCGTAACCGGGCGCATGACGTCGGTCGACATGCCCCAGGCTGGCAATGTCGGCCGGTAAAGAGGCATGATCAGGGCGCAATAACAATAAAAGCGCCCTGATATGACCCGGACTGCAAGAGTCACCGATCCTTCCTACGAACTGATGGACGACCATAACGGGTTGTCGATCATCTATCGCCAGCACGGTTTCCCCTGCCCCTTGGTGCGCTGGCATTTTCACAAGGAATACGAACTGCACCTGATCGTCGCCAGCTCCGGCAAGGTGTTCATTGGCGACTACATCGGCAACTTCTATCCGGAAACTCTCTTCCTCACCGGCCCCAACCTGCCCCACAACTGGATCAGCCAGGTCGCCGAGGACGAAGTGGTGCCCAAGCGGGACATGCTGGTCAACTTCACCGACGAGCTGTTCGAGAGCGGCCACCAGGTGTTCGCCGAACTCAAGACACTGGCGCCCTTGCTGGAGCGCGCGCAGTACGGCATCGAATTTCGCTGCAAACACACCATCCGCCAGGCGATGACCTTGATGCAGCGAATCGCCGACACCAAAGGCATGACCCGCCTCGGGCACTTTTTCATTTTGCTGGAGCTGCTCGCAGCCACCGACGACTACCAACTGCTGTCCGGTGCCACAACGCCGCAACTGGCGGATGAACACAATATCGATCGCACCAACCGCGCGGTGGATTACATCTTTGCCCACTACGCCCGTGAACTGCCGCTGGAGGAAGTCGCCGAGCACCTGGGCATGAAGCCGACCTATTTCAGTCGAGTGTTCAAGCAAGCCACCGGGCGCTGCTTCATCGAGTTCGTCAACCGGCTGCGCATCAGCAAATCCTGTGAACTGCTGGCCGACGGCGACAAGCCGGTGACCGATGTGTGTTTCGAGTCGGGCTTCAACAATATCTCCAATTTCAATCGGCGTTTTCAGCAGTTGAAAGGCATGACGCCATCGCACTATCGGCGGTTGGCGGTGCAGCGGTTGACCGAACAAAACCTGGTTTGACCCAAAACCCTGTGGGAGCGAGCCTGCTCGCGATGGCGGCGTGTCAGGCTACATCAATGCTGGCTGATACGACCTCATCGCGAGCAGGCTCGCTCCCACAGGTGCTTATTTCAACCTGAAACCTGTACGTATTCGATAGCGCCTGACCGCCGAAAAGCCCTTCCCTGTGTTTCACGCCACCAACCTCAGTGCAAAATAGTATCAATTCAAGTGCGATGGATGATTTGTCTCATCCTCAATTGAAGGCTGTAATCAGCGCACATTCTTCCTGCCCCGGAAGACACAAAAACAATAACCGTCCTTCTGTCCCCTCCGGGTGCAGAAAAGGAGTGCACGATGCAACCTTCTGTAAAAGCTCTGCTAGCCCTCACCTGCATGACCCTCAGCAGCGTCAGCCTCGGCGCTCAGACCCTGACCATCGCCACCGTCAACAACAGCGACATGATCCGCATGCAAAAGCTCTCGAAAACCTTCGAAGCCGAGCACCCGGACATCAAGCTCAATTGGGTGGTGCTCGAAGAAAACGTCCTGCGTCAGCGCCTGACCACTGACATCGCCACTCAGGGCGGGCAGTTCGACGTGCTGACCATCGGCATGTACGAAGCTGCACTCTGGGGCGCCAAGGGCTGGCTGGAACCGATGAAGGATTTGCCGGCCACTTATGACCTCGACGACGTGTTCCCTTCGGTGCGTGAAGGCCTGTCAGTCAAGGGTTCGCTGTATGCCTTGCCGTTCTACGCCGAAAGCTCCATCACCTATTACCGCACCGACCTGTTCAAGGACGCCGGGCTGACCATGCCGGAACATCCGACCTGGGAACAGATCGGCGAATTCGCCAGCAAACTCACCAACAAGGATAAAGAGCAGTACGGCATCTGCCTGCGCGGCAAGGCCGGCTGGGGCGAGAACATGGCGCTGATCACCACCGTCGCCAATGCTTATGGCGCGCGCTGGTTCGATGAGAAGTGGCAACCGGAATTCACCGGCCCCGAGTGGAAAAACGCCCTGAATTTCTACGTCGACACCATGAAGAAGTCAGGCCCGCCGGGCGCGTCGAGCAACGGCTTCAACGAAAACCTGGCGCTGTTCAACAGCGGCAAATGCGCGATCTGGGTCGATGCCAGCGTCGCCGGCTCGTTCGTCACCGACAAAACCCAGAGCAAGGTCAGCGAGCACGTGGGCTTCACCTACGCGCCGCACCAGACCACTGACAAAGGCTCGGCCTGGCTCTATTCCTGGGCACTGGCGATTCCGACCAGCTCCAAAGCCAAGGACGCGGCGAAGACCTTCAGTGCCTGGGCAACCTCCAAGGAATACGGCGCACTGGTCGCGGAAAAGGACGGCATTGCCAACGTACCGCCAGGCACGCGGGCCTCGACTTACAGCGAGGCGTACATGAGCGCCGCGCCATTTGCCAAGGTCACGCTCGAGTCGCTGAAAACGGCGGACCCAAGCAAGCCGACGCTCAAGCCTGTGCCCTACATTGGCATTCAGTTGGTGACCATCCCCGAGTTCCAGGGCATTGGCACTCAGGTAGGCAAATCGTTCTCGGCGGCGCTGATCGGTCAGACCACGGTCGACCAGGCCCTGACCGCCGCCCAGCAAACCACAGAGCGTGAGATGAAGCGCGCGGGTTACCCCAAGTAACCCCGCAAAGCCCCCTGTAGGAGCGAGGCTTGCCCGCGAAAGCGTCGGTACATCCGACAAATATCTTTCGCCAGAACCATCGCTTTCGCGGGCAAGCCTCGCTCCTACAGTTGATCTTCGTTCGCCTATCGCTAATCGGTTTTGATCACCATGAATATTTCAACTGCCAAAGCTCACATGGACATTCCCCACCCGGTGCGTAAAAGCCGGTTGGCCAACCCCGGCTGGTTTCTGGTCAGCCCCTCGGTGGCCTTGCTGCTGCTGTGGATGATCGTGCCACTGGGCATGACTGTTTACTTCTCGATGATCCGCTACAACCTGCTCAACCCGGGCGAGAACGAGTTCGTGGGGCTTGAGAACTTTACCTACTTCCTGACGGACTCCGGGTTCATGCCCGGCGCCACCAACACGTTGTTGCTGGTCGGCAGCGTATTGCTGATCAGCGTGGTGCTCGGGGTGTTGATCAGTGCGCTGCTGGAGGCCAGTGATTTTCTCGGTCGCGGCGTCGTGCGGGTGATGTTGATCTCGCCGTTTTTCATCATGCCCACCGTCGGTGCGTTGATCTGGAAGAACCTGATTTTCCACCCTGTGTCGGGGATTCTCGCCTACGTCTGGAAACTGTTCGGCGCGCAACCGGTGGACTGGCTGGCGCACTACCCGCTGCTGTCGATCATCATCATTGTGTCCTGGCAATGGCTGCCCTTCGCGATCCTGATCCTGATGACCGCCATGCAGTCCCTAGACCAGGAGCAGAAAGAAGCCGCGCGCCTCGACGGTGCCGGGCCGATTGCGATCTTCTGGCACCTGACCCTGCCGCACCTGGCACGACCGATTGCCGTCGTGGTGATGATCGAAACGATCTTCCTGCTCTCGGTGTTCGCCGAAATCTTCACCACCACCAACGGCGGCCCCGGCTACGCCTCGACCAACCTCGCCTACCTGATCTACAACCAGGCGCTGGTGCAGTTCGACGTCGGCATGGCGTCCGCCGGCGGTTTGATTGCGGTGGTGATCGCCAACATCGCGGCCATCGTGCTGGTGCGCATGATCGGCAAAAACCTGACAGACAAAGCCTGAGGCCTGCGCCATGACCCTTCAACAATCCCGTCGTCTGCAAAGCCTGCTGCTCGGCACGCTGGCCTGGGCCATCGCGATCCTGATCTTCTTCCCGATTTTCTGGATGGTGCTGACCAGTTTCAAAACCGAAATCGACGCGTTCGCCACGCCGCCGCAATTCATCTTCACACCGACGCTGGAGAACTACCTGCACATCAACGAGCGCAGCGATTACTTCAGTTTTGCCTGGAACTCGGTGGTGATTTCCTTCAGCGCCACGGCGCTGTGCCTGCTGATCGCGGTGCCGGCGGCCTACTCGATGGCGTTCTACGAAACCCAGCGCACCAAAGGCACGCTGCTGTGGATGCTCTCGACCAAGATGCTGCCGCCGGTGGGCGTGCTGATGCCGATCTACCTGCTGGCCAAGAGCTTTGGCCTGCTCGACACGCGCATCGCGCTGATCGTGATCTACACGCTGATCAACCTGCCCATCGTGGTCTGGATGATTTACACCTACTTCAAGGACATCCCCAAGGACATCCTCGAAGCCGCACGTCTGGACGGTGCCACGCTGTGGCAGGAAATGGTTCGCGTGTTGTTGCCGATCGCCAAGGGCGGCCTGGCTTCCACAGTGCTGCTGTCGCTGATCCTGTGCTGGAACGAAGCCTTCTGGTCGCTGAACCTGACCTCGTCGAAAGCCGCGCCACTGACCGCGCTGATCGCTTCGTACTCAAGCCCCGAGGGGTTGTTCTGGGCCAAGTTGTCGGCGGTGTCGACCCTGGCCTGCGCGCCGATCCTGATCTTCGGCTGGATCAGCCAGAAACAACTGGTCCGCGGCCTGTCGTTTGGCGCGGTGAAATAATCCGGTAACCGATCCCTGTAGGAGCACGGCTTGCCGGCGAAGGCGTCCGTGAGATCGCTTTCGCCGGCAAGCCTGGCTCCTACGAAAAGCCTGTCCGGTTTAACCCGAATAAAAACAAGCGGAGGCCCATCACCATGGCCAACCTGAAAATCAAGAATCTGCAAAAAGGCTTCGAAGGCTTTTCCATCATCAAAGGCATCGACCTGGAAGTGAACGACAAGGAATTCGTGGTCTTCGTCGGCCCGTCCGGCTGCGGCAAGTCCACCCTGCTGCGCCTGATCGCAGGCCTGGAAGAAGTCAGCGGCGGCAGCATCGAACTCGACGGCCGCGACATCACCGAAGTCAGCCCGGCCAAGCGTGACCTGGCGATGGTGTTCCAGACCTACGCCCTGTACCCGCACATGAGCGTGCGCAAAAACATGTCGTTTGCCCTCGATCTGGCCGGCGTACCGAAAGCCGAAGTCGAGAAGAAAGTCGGTGAGGCGGCGCGCATCCTTGAGCTCGGGCCGATGCTGGAGCGCAAGCCGAAGCAACTGTCGGGCGGCCAGCGTCAACGCGTGGCCATCGGACGCGCCATCGTGCGCAACCCGAAAATCTTCCTGTTCGACGAACCGCTGTCCAACCTAGACGCGGCGCTACGCGTACAGATGCGTCTGGAACTGTTGCGCCTGCACAAAGAACTGCAAGCCACGATGATCTACGTGACCCACGACCAGGTAGAAGCCATGACCATGGCCGACAAAGTGGTGGTGTTGAACGGCGGCAAGATCGAACAGGTCGGCTCGCCGCTGGACCTGTATCACCAGCCAGCCAACCTGTTTGTCGCAGGCTTTCTCGGCACACCGAAGATGGGCTTCCTCAAGGGCAAAGTCACCCGTGTCGACAGCCAAAGCTGCGAAGTGGCGCTCGATGCCGGCACCCGCATCACGTTGCCGCTGAGCGGCGCCAGCCTGAGCGTCGGTGGTGCGGTGACGCTGGGCATTCGCCCGGAACATCTGGAGCTGGCAAAAACCGGCGACTGCACCTTGCAGGTCACCGCCGACGTCAGCGAACGACTGGGCAGCGACACCTTCTGCCACGTCCGGACCGCCTCCGGTGAAGCGCTGACCATGCGGGTTCGTGGCGATCTGGCCAGCCGTTATGGCGAGGCGCTGAGCCTGCACCTGGACGCCGAACACTGCCATTTATTCGATGCCGACGGCGTGGCGCTGACTCGCCCGTTGCGCGCAGCGGCCTGATTTCAGAGAGCCTGTGATGAAACTGAATAAACAGAACCTGCACCACCTCGCGCCCGAAGTGGTCCTGCCCGCCTACGCCCTGAGCGACGCCCGCCAAGGCATCGCGCACATTGGCGTCGGCGGCTTCCACCGCGCCCATCAGGCGTATTACACCGACGCCTTGATGAACACTGGCGAAGGCCTGGACTGGGCGATTTGCGGCGTCGGCCTGCGCGCCGAAGACCGCCGCGCCCGGGACGATCTCAAGGAGCAGGATTACCTGTTCACCCTGTTTGAACTCGGCGACACCGATGACACTGAAGTCAGGGTCATCGGCGCGATCCGCGACATGCTGCTGGCCGAGGACGGCGCGCAAGCGTTGATCGACAAACTGTCGAGTCCCGAGATCCGCATCGTCTCGCTGACCATCACCGAGGGCGGTTACTGCATTGACGACAGCAACGGCGAATTCATGGCCCACCTGCCGCAGATCCAGCACGACCTCGCGCACCCGGATTCGCCGGAAACCGTGTTCGGTTTTCTCTGCGCCGCGTTGGCCAAACGCCGCGCTGCCGGCACGCCGGCGTTCACCTTGATGTCCTGCGATAACCTGCCGCACAACGGCGCAGTCACCCGCAAAGCGTTGCTGGCCTTCGCCGCGCTGCGCGATGCAGACCTGCACGACTGGATCGCCGAAAACGTCAGTTTCCCGAATGCGATGGTCGACCGCATCACGCCAATGACCAGCACCGAACATCGCCTGCAACTGGCCGACAAACACGCGGTCGACGATGCCTGGCCGGTGGTCTGCGAACCGTTTGTGCAGTGGGTACTGGAGGACAAGTTCGTCAACGGTCGCCCGGCCTGGGAAAAGGTCGGCGTGCAATTCACCGACGACGTCACGCCGTACGAAGAGATGAAAATCAAACTGCTCAACGGCAGTCACCTGGCGCTGACGTACCTGGGTTTTTTGAAGGGTTACCGCTTCGTTCACGAGACCATGAACGACCCGCTGTTTGTTCGATACATGCGTGCCTACATGGACCTGGACGTGACGCCGCAACTGTCGCCCGTGCCGGGGATTGATCTGACTGATTACAAGAACACCCTGGTGGAGCGCTTTTCCAATCAGGCGATTGCCGATCAACTGGAGCGTGTGTGCTCGGACGGTTCGTCGAAGTTTCCCAAGTTCACCATTCCGACCATCAACCGCTTGATTGCCGATGGCCGGGAGACCAAGCGTGCGGCGCTGGTGGTGGCGGCGTGGGCGTTGTATTTGAAGGGTGTGGACGAGAATGGTGATACCTATGCCATTCCCGATCCTCGGGCGGCGTTTTGTCAGGCGCTGGTGGCGGATGATGCGTTGATGGCCCAGCGGCTGCTGGCGGTGGAGGAGATTTTTGGTACGGCGATTGCGCATTCGCCAGAGTTTGTCGCGGCGTTTGAGTGGTGCTGCAACAATTTGCGGGAAGTGGGTGTGACGCGGACGTTGGAGCGGGTGTTGGCGTAAAAGCGGCGGTGACATCACCGCCGTCATCGCGAGCAGGCTCGCTCCCACATTGGATCGGTGTCGTACACAAAATCCGCGTCCACTAAAGATCCCCTGTAGGAGCGAGGCTTGCCCGCGAATGACTTCACCCCGATAGACCTGACACACCAAGGACCTCCCATGGCAAACCAACAACTATTCCTCGGCATCGACTGCGGCACCCAAGGCACCAAAGCCATCATCCTCGATGCCCGCAACGGTCAGGTCCTCGGCCAGGGCGCCGCCGCACACACGTTGATCAGCGGCGCCAATGGCCGTCGCGAGCAGGACACATCGCAATGGCTGGAAGCATTCACTTCAGCCACGCGTCGTGCGCTGAGCGCAGCAAACGTCGACGGTCAGGACATCCTCGGCATCGGCGTTTCCGGTCAGCAACACGGCCTGGTCCTGCTCGACGAGCAAGGCCTGGTACTGCGCCCCGCCAAGCTCTGGTGTGACACCGAATCCACTCCGGAGAACGACCGTCTACTGGCGCACATTGGCGGTGAAAAAGGCTCGCTCGAACGCCTCGGCGTGGTCATCGCACCGGGCTACACCGTTTCAAAACTGCTCTGGACCAAAGAACAGCACCCGGAGGTTTTTTCCCGGATCGCGCGCATCCTGCTGCCCCACGACTACCTCAACTACTGGCTCACCGGCCGCAGTTGCAGCGAGTACGGCGATGCCTCGGGCACCGGTTATTTCAACGTGCGCACCCGCCAGTGGGACTTG
Organism: Pseudomonas sp. PDM01; assembly: GCF_014852325.1. Taxonomy (NCBI): domain Bacteria; kingdom Pseudomonadati; phylum Pseudomonadota; class Gammaproteobacteria; order Pseudomonadales; family Pseudomonadaceae; genus Pseudomonas; species Pseudomonas sp. PDM01. Next base: position 617,129 of record NZ_JACVBK010000001.1, on the reverse strand, counting down.
CAGCTGCTGCGCGACATTGACCCCAGCGGTCGCTTGCAAGCAGCGCTGCCGGAGCTGATCGACGCCCATCAAGCGGTGGGCACGATCCTGCCGGGCATCGCCGAGCACCTGGGCATCAACCCCAAGGCGCTGGTGTCCAGCGGCGGTGGCGACAACATGATGGGCGCCATCGGCACCGGCAATATCCGGCCCGGCGCGATCACCATGAGCCTCGGTTCCTCGGGCACGGTGTACGCCTATGCCGATCAACCGACCGTCAGCGCTGACGCGTCGGTCGCAACATTCTGTTCCTCCAGCGGTGGCTGGGTGCCGCTGATCTGCACCATGAACCTGACCAATGCCACCGGAGTGATTCGCGACCTGTTCGAGCTGGATATCGAGCAGTTCAACACCCTCGTCGCGCAAGCACCGATCGGCGCCGAAGGTGTGAGCATGCTGCCGTTTCTCAACGGCGAGCGCGTCCCCGCCCTGCCCCACGCCACCGGCAGCTTGCTGGGCTTGACCATGACCAACCTGACGCAAGCCAATTTGTGCCGCGCCGTGGTCGAAGGCACGACCTTCGGTTTGCGTTATGGGCTGGACCTGCTGCGCCAGAATGGCTTACAAAGCCGCACCATCTGCCTGATCGGCGGCGGCTCGAAAAGCCAGGTGTGGCGCCAGATTGTCGCCGACATCATGAACACCAAGGTGATCTGCACCGAACAAAGCGAAGCCGCCGCCCTCGGCGCGGCGATTCAGGCGGCGTGGTGCAAATCCTGGGCAAACGGCCACGAAGACAGCCTCGCGGACTTGTGCGAGCGCTGCGTGAAGCTCGATCCGGCCAGCGAAACCCTGCCGATTGCAGAAAATGTAACGGCCTGTCAGCAGGCCTATGAACGCTATCAACAGCATGTCGCAACCCTTTAAAGAGTGAACAACTATGTATCTGGTGTGTGGCGAAGCGCTGTTCGATTTCTTCAGTGAAGACGACGCCAGCGGCCTGGCTTCAAAAGTGAATTTCAAGGCGATTGCCGGCGGCTCGCCCTTCAACGTAGCGGTCGGTTTGCGCCGCTTGGGCGTGGACGCGGCGCTGTTTGCCGGGTTGTCGACCGACTACCTGGGCCGGCGTTTGCAGCAAGTGTTGCAAGATGAAGGCGTACGCCCGGATTACCTGGTGGATTTCGCCGCACCGACCACCCTGTCGATGGTCGCGGTCGGTGCCAATGGTTCACCGCAGTACAGTTTCCGTGGTGAAGGTTGCGCAGATCGGCAGTTGAAACCGGAGCATTTGCCGGAACTGGGGCCAGAGGTGCGCGGCTTGCACATTGGCTCGTTCTCGTTGGTGGTGCAGCCGATTGCCGACACGTTGATGGCCCTGGTACAGCGGGAAAGTGGCAAGCGCCTGATCAGCCTTGATCCGAACGTGCGGCTCAACCCTGAACCGAACATCGAGCTATGGCGTTCGCGAGTTGCGACGCTGGTTGAACTGGCCGACCTGATCAAAGTCAGCGATGAGGACCTGAGCCTGTTGTTTCCCGGTCAGGATCCGCAGCGGGTGATTGAAGGCTGGTTGCAGCATCGCTGTCAGGTGGTGTTCCTGACCCGTGGCGGCGAAGGGGCGACGGTGTTTAGCCGCAATCACGGTTCGTGGTCGGTGCCGGCCTGTCCGGTGAAGATTGCCGACACCGTTGGGGCTGGCGATACGTTCCAGGCGGCGTTGATTACCTGGCTGACCGAGCAGCAGCTGGATTCGGTCGAGGGCGTGCAATCGCTGGCGCGCGAGCAGATCGACGGGATGTTGAAGTTTGCGGTGCGGGCAGCGGCGCTGACGTGCAGCAAGACCGGGCCGGATTTGCCGTTTCGGCAGCAGTTGGATCTTGGCTGAATGTGAGGGCCTCTTCGCGGGCAAGCCTCGCTCCTACAGGGTAGGCGTCGCGCCATAGAACCTGTAGGAGCGAGGCTTGCCCGCGAAGGCGGCCTAATTGTCACAACACCGAAAAGTTGTAACTCACAATCAACCGCGTCTCATCCACATCCCGCGCAAACTTCTCGTAGTTGGTCCGGTATGTCGCGTTCCGCAGCCGCAGGCTGACATCCTTGAACGTCCCGCTTTGCACCACGTACTTGAGCTCGCTGTCGCGCTCCCATTCCTTGCCTTCCTGATCGCTGCCAAGCACCTTGATGTGATCACCGTTGACGTAACGGGTCAGGAAACTCAGCCCGTTGATACCAATCGACTTGAAGTCATAGTCATAACGCAGTTGCCACGAACGCTCCTGCGCGGCGGCGAAGTCATTGACCTGCACGTAGTTCACCAGGTACGGATTGGTGCCATCCAGGTACGGCATCGAGTTGTCGCCGTTCATGCGCTGCCAACCGGCGCTGAAGGTGTGGCCGCTGATGGCGTACGCGAGCATGCCGCTCAGTGCGCGGTTGTCGATGGAGCCGGCACGCTCGGCGCCGCTGTCGGCACTCTTGAGCACGCGCAGATCAGCCTTGAGCACGCCCTCACCCAGCGGCTGACTGGCCAGCAAACCCACGAAGTGCTGGCGATAGATGTCTTCCAGCTCGGCGTAGTGATACTGCGCAGTCAGGCGCTCATTGATCTTGTAGTCGAAGCCATACATGTCGAAGTGATCGGCGGTGACGTTGCAGGCGTAGCGCTTGTTCTTGCAGTGCACGCGGATGTCCTGGGCGTCGGTCGAGTCCCGGGCGGTGTACTGGTCCAGGCGCGCGGCCATGAACGTCAGGTCCTTGATCTCTTTAGAGGTGAGCTGCGCGCCGTTGAACATGGTCGGCAGCAAACGCCCGTCGTTGTACTTGAGCAGCGGCACGTCGGGCAGCAGCGCGCCGTACTTCAATACGCTATCGGAGACGCGCACCTTGGCGGTCAGGCCGAGTTTGGCGTACTGGTCTTTCGAGCCACGCGGGTTTTCACCCGACGATGGCAGCAAGCCGCTGTTGCTGCTGTCGGCGCTGGAATCGAGTTTAAACCCGAGCATGCCCAGCGCATCGATACCGAAGCCGACGGTGCCTTCGGTGTACCCCGATTGCAGGTTAAGAATGAAGCCCTGCGCCGACTCTTCGCGCTTGGACGCGCCCTGTTCGGTGGACGTATGACCATCACGAAAATCACGGTTGAAATACACCGTGCGCGATTCGATCTTCGCCGTGGTGTCATCGAGAAAACCGCTCGCCTGAGCCTGGACGGTAAAACCGGCGCACAGGGCTAAAGCGCCGAAGCCGAGTGACTGGCGCGCGGTGATGAGTTGAAAAGGGGGACGCATGAAAAAGCTCCAACAGTGCAGCGTTTGCGCAAGGCGCAATAAGCCAGAAAATAGCTTCGCCCCGGACCAGGAACTGGCCAGGATGAAGGCGACACACGGGGGTGAGCAGCAATGATGGCAGAAGGCTTTTACCGGCTACAGACGACTTTAGTCGGAAAATGACTCCCTGTTCTGGCACGGCGCTGACCAGCGGGGGGCAATTGATCGATGAGCCTGCAGGCAAAGAGCCCCCGTGTTTATTGGTCGAAACCGTGCCATTAGGGGTTTTCCCGATGCCGGGGCACGCCCTCATCTACGGCATTTGCGCCTTGAACGAGGCGGTTTAATCCTGCACCATCCGCTCCTGCTTATCCAAAGGACGGAATTCAAGGCATGCTGGACGCAAACGCAATCCATATTTCCCTCACGCTGGAAGGCGTTTCCGCTGACCTTCAGGTACTCAGTTTCGTCGGTCGCGAAGCCCTCAATCAGCCCTTCTGCTTTGACATCGAACTGGTCAGCGCGCGCCCCGACCTGAAACTCGAAGAATTGCTGCACAAGCCCGGCTGCCTGACCTTCGGCGCCACCGGCGAAGGCATCATTCACGGCCTGGTCTATCGCATCGAGCAAGGCGACTCCGGCAAAAGCCTGACCCGCTACAGCATCAGCCTGGTGCCGCAACTGGCCTACCTGCGCCACAACCATGACCAGCAAATTTTCCAGCATTTGACGGTGCCGAAGATCATCGCCCAGGTCCTTGAGGCCCGCGGCATTCTGGCCGACGCTTATGACTTCCAGCTCGGCGCGATCTACCCTGAGCGCGTCTACTGCGTGCAGTACGACGAATCCGACCTGCATTTCATCCAGCGCCTGTGCGAAGAAGAAGGCATTCACTTCCACTTCCAGCACAGCAGCAGCGGCCACAAACTGGTGTTCGGCGATGACCAGACGGTGTTCCGCAAACTGGCGCCCGTGGCCTATCAGCAAGACTCCGGCATGGCCGCCGAGAAACCGGTGATCAAGCGCTTCAACCTGCGCCTGGAAACCCGCACCAGCCGCGTCAGCCGCCGCGATTACGACTTCGAAAAACCGCGCATCCTGCCTGAAGGCACCGCTTCCAGTGCGTTCGCTCCAGACCTGGAAGACTACGACTACCCCGGCCATTTCACCGACCGTGCCCGTGGCAAGCAACTGGCAACCCGCGCCCTCGAACGCCACCGCAGCGACTACAAACTCGCGGAAGGCAAAGGCGACCAGCCGACGCTGGTCAGCGGTCACTTCATGGCCCTGAGCGAACACCCGCGCGCCGAATGGAACGACCTCTGGCTGCTGCTGGAAGTGGTCCACGAAGGCAAGCAACCGCAAGTGCTCGGCGCCAACGTCACCAGCGACGTCACCCACAACAAAGACGATTTCCATCAGGGCTACCGCAACCGCTTCCTCGCCACGCCGTGGGACGCGCACTACCGCCCTGCCCTCGAACACCCGAAACCGCAAGTCCTCGGCAGCCAGACCGCCATCGTCACCGGCCCGCCCGGCTCGGAAATCCACTGCGACGAGTACGGCCGCGTCAAAGTGCAATTCCACTGGGACCGCGACGGCCAGGCCAACGACAACACCAGTTGCTGGCTGCGCGTCGCCACCGGCTGGGCCGGCAGCGCCTATGGCGGCATCGCCATCCCGCGTGTCGGCATGGAAGTGCTCGTCACCTTCCTCGAAGGCGACCCCGACCAACCGCTGGTCACCGGCTGCCTGTACCACAAGGAAAACGTCGTCCCCTACGACCTGCCGGCGAACAAAACCCGCAGCACCTTCAAGACCCTCAGCTCACCGGGCGGCAAGGGCTACAACGAATTTCGCATCGAAGACAAAAAAGGCGCGGAACAGATCTACCTGCATGCCCAGCGCGACTGGGATGAAAACATCGAACACGACCAGAAAATCCGCATCGGCAACGAGCGGCACGACACGGTTGAGGCGAAGGTGTTTAGCGAGTTCAAGGTTGAAGAGCATCGGATTACGCATCTGGATCGCAAGACTGAAGCGCGGGCGGACGATCACCTTACGGTGGGCGTAACCCAGCACGTGAAGGTCGGGACGGCGCAGTTTGTTGAGGCGGGTGAAGAGATTCACTACCACGCGGGTAATAAAGTGGTGGTTGAAGGCGGGATGGAACTGACGGCGAAGGCTGGCGGGAGTTTCGTCAAGGTGGATGCCGGGGGTGTGACGATTAGCGGGGCTGAGGTGAAGGCCAACTCGGGTGGTGCGCCGGGTGCGGGTACGGGGATTGCTCAGTTGCCGCCGGTGGTGCCGACGCCTGCCGATCAGGATCGTGCGGGGAATGTGGTGCAGGCGAAGACGGTTCACTGACAACTTGAAAGCCGCAACAAGCCATTCAAGTTGCGTCGCCCCCATAAAAAATCCAGCGTCTACGGGCGCTGGATTTGTCAGTACAGATCAAACGTCAGGCTGATGCCTTCCAGCCCAGCATCCGTTGCTGCGCAACCTTGAGTAAATCGCAACCGTCCTGCGTCAGCAGGTAAAGGGCGTGCGTGATGTGCGGGATATCCTGGACGTCGCCGTCCTTGAAACATTGGAGGTGGAGTGTTTCAAGTAGCTCGCTGGAGGCGCGGATGCGCTGGAGGGCGGCTTCGAGGATGTCTTGGGGGTTGGCTTCGGTGTCGATGACCAGAGGAGATGTTTCGGTGACGCTGCTTTTGATTGAACGGTGACGTTCGGGGAACGGATTAATCGTTGTCATAGTTAGTTACTCGCCTGTTTTGAAGTAACCGCCAGCACCGTGACCAAACGATGGGAGGCGGACCGTGTACAGGTTTGGTCAACTGAGAACAGTAACTCAGCTCGCCCGAAGGCGTCCTGCACACAGCCGCCACAGCATTGCGCCATGCGAACAGAGATGTCCGCAAAGCGAATGATGTCACACTTGTATGCACTGTTTAATTTTCAGGTGACCAAACCTGTTCGCTGATTTTGCAGCGAGCCCAAACAGTAATCGCTACGCCCCATCAGCCGAAAGTCGACAAAGCATCCATCCTTGTAGGACGAAGCCGAAGCTACCGAAGATTCTTGCCCCAACGAAACGCCTGACAGAATCGTCCCTTACGACAGGCGGCATTCAGCCGGGTTAACCATTGCTTAACCCTGCGGTCCAAGACTTTACTGGACCGCACGCCCTCAGGTTCCTCTGACGCCCAGTGCGGCAGGTTCGACGTTCACTACGTCGAACTCTCGTTCCGTCCGCACCGGAGATTGCTCATGAATACGCGCATTTTGCTGGTTACCGCTGCCCTCGCCTGCACCGGGTTTACCGGGCTTGCCCAGGCCGACGACACCACTTCCTCACAAGCCGTGCCCTACGAATACGGGATGCCGCTGCACGTGGCCAAGGTGGTTGCGCTGACCGAACCTACGACGCTGGACTGCAAAGTCATTACGGCTGAGATGAAGTACATCGATACGTCGGGCAAACCCGCAGAGATCTCGTATCGCAAATGGTCGGATGCGTGCAGTTATCAGAATTGATAACGCGACACTCATGCTTTTCTGTAGGAGCGAGCTTGCTCGCGAAAAACGTTCGGATAACGCGTTTATTCAGAAAACACGCGTTATCGTTTACGTCCATCGCGAGCAAACTTGCTCCTACAGGAGTGGGCTTAAAGCGCTTGCCGGTCGGGATGCAGCGTCTGCAGCGCTGCCCGATGCTGGATTTCGTTGCGCAGCTCGGCAATCAGGTCATTGATTTCCCGGCAGCCATTGAGTGTGCTGGCGTCTATGCCAGTGACCAATAGATCCACTTGATCGGTCTGGCCGTCGGCATACACCTTGATGCTCATCGACAGGTCGGGCGTCAGCGTGCATTGACAACGTTTCGGCAGAAAACTGCTTTCGATGATGTTGCGAAGTTCCAAGGCAGAAAGAAACATGGCGACCCTCTCCTTATGTGAGATTGCCAATCAGCTATCAATGCCGACTCAACTCATTCGCGGCCAGCTTCAGGACCAGATGAAGCATAAAACATGCCCCGGATTTCGCCGTGCAGCTCATCGGTAATTCAAAGGTTTAATGTGTCTTCAAGTAAATGGACTCATGCAGTCTGCATGAACGCAGGTTCTCGCCCCTGCAAATTGCAACCTGATGAGTCCGGGTTTGCATTGGCCGCCCATGGCAGTAAAAATGCGGCCACCCCCTTTCACATCCGCTGACCCTACTCACACGCAAGGAGGCATCATGGGTTCATTGACCCGAATCACTACCGTCGGCCTGATTGTTGCCGGGCTATCGACCGTTGTTCACGCAGCCAAACTCGAAGACGTTGCACCGTTTCCCAAAGCCGAAAACGGCTTCACCCGCCAGGTCATTCACCTCGCCCCGCAATCCGCTGAAGACAACTACCAGGTCGAAATTCTCGCTGGCAAGACCTTGACCGTTGACTGCAATCGCCAACGCCTGGGCGGCATGCTCGAGGAGAAAAACCTCGAAGGCTGGGGCTACCCGTTCTACCGCCTGGAAAAAGTGATCGGCCCGATGAGCACGCTGATGGCCTGCCCGGATGGCAAAAGCAAACAGGACTTCGTCCCGGTGGTCGGTGACGGCTTCAGGTTGCGCTACAACAGCAAGCTGCCGATCGTGCTGTATGTGCCCAAGGACGTTGAAGTGCGCTATCGGATCTGGTCGGCGTCGAGCACGGTCGAAAAAGCTGTTCAGGAATAATCCCCGCCCAAATGCAATACCTGTAGGAGCAAGCTTGCTCGCGATAGCGGACTTTCAGCCACCAGATGTGTTGAATGTACAACCGTCATCGCGAGCAGGCTCGCTCCCACAGGGGGAACGGGTGATCGATTAGCGCCCAGCGCCCGCTCACGCTTACGCTGGGGCGTCGCTCAATGCAGCGCGCTCGGCGACGTGGCGCAAGCTGTCGAAGTTGATGTTGGCACCGGAGTCGATGGCCACCAGCGTCTGACCACGCACGCCAGTCTGCGCCACGTACTTCTTGATGCCCGCCACGGCCAACGCGCCGGAAGGTTCGGTGATCGAGCGGGTATCGTCGTAGATGTTCTTGATCGCCGCGCAGAGTTCGTCGTTGCTGACGGTCAGCACCTCATCCACGCAAAACCGGCAGACCTCGAAACCATAAGCGCCGATCTGCGCGACAGCGACGCCATCGGCGAACGTACCGACGTTGGACAGGACAACACGCTCGTCTGCCTGTAAGGCGGCGCGCAGGCATGCGGAATGTTCCGACTCGACGCCAATGATGCGGACTTCAGGCCGCAGGTATTTGACGTACGCGGCGATGCCCGCGATCAGGCCGCCACCGCCCACCGGCACGAAGATCGCGTCGAGCGCTCCTTGGTGCTGACGGAGGATTTCCATGGCGACGGTGCCCTGCCCCGCGATCACGTCCGGGTCGTCGAAGGGCGAAACGAAGGGGCGGCCGGTTTGTTCTGCCAGGTTCAAGGCGTACGCCAGGGCAAACGGAAAACTCTCCCCATGCAGCACGGCATCGGCACCGCGGCTGCGCACTCCAAGCACCTTCAATTCCGGTGTGGTGGCGGGCATGACGATGGTCGCGGCAATCCCCAATTCACGCGCCGCCAGCGCCACGCCCTGGGCATGGTTGCCTGCCGAGGCGGTGATCACACCGCGCGCCTTCTGCTCATCGCTCAGTTGCACCAGTTTGTTGTAGGCGCCACGGATCTTGAAGGAAAAGGTTGGCTGCAAGTCTTCGCGTTTCAGCAGGATCTGATTGCCCAGGGCTTCGGACATCGCCGGCGCGGCTTGCAACGGCGTGCGTACCGCCAGCTCGTACACCGGCGCGGCGAGGATCTTTTTGACGTAATGCTCAAGCAAGGTCTGCTGGGCGGGTGTGCTGTTCATGGTCGTCTCCTGCGTTGATCAGAACCCAAGAGACAGAAAGTAAAAACCCGCCTCTAGGGCGGGTTGGGTGCTGCAGTCGTGAGCTAGCCCGCCAAATAAGGAATGGCGGTAATAATGCTTGGCTGGCAGCGCAATACGGTGGAAGTCATGGCTGGAAATTAGCCGGGCATGGCAGGCAAGTCAATGGCCAAATTTTCCCGGCCTGTGTAGGCTCGCTGTTCTGCTCATCGTCCAAGGAAGGAAACCATGAAGTCTGTCGCCCTGCCCCTGATTGCCCTGCTCGCCTTCGCTGGCTACACCGTTGCGGTGATGCTCCAGGCGGAACAATCGTTGATCGAATTTGGCATCAGCCTGATGTCACGACCTGATACGGCGCAGGTGGTGATTGATCTTTACCTGCTGGCGACGCTGGCCGGGGTGTGGATGTACAGCGATGCGCGCAAGCGTGGGCAGTCGGGGTGGTCGGTGGTGCCTTATCTGGTGATTACGGCGGTTTTTGTGTCGATTGGGCCGTTGTTGTATCTGGTGGTTCGCGGGTTGCAGGATCGGAAGAGGTCTGTGGGTGCCGCGCAAGAAGTCTGATCCGAAGTGTTTGGTGTTATTGAGGCCGCCATCGCCGGCAAGCCGGCTCCTACAAGTTGTGCGCGCCGCTGTAGGAGCCGGCTTGCCGGCGATTACGGCCTGACATTCACCACATCATTTGGCCAACCGCCTGAGCCCCAACACCATCACTCCCGCCCCGAGCATCATCGCCGTCAAAAACAATGGATACGACACCCACCACGGCGTCCCCGCCGTCATCATGCTGAACTCGGACATGCCGCCGATGCTCGCAATCAGGTTCAGCGGCAGGAACACCACGTTGATCAGCGTCAGTTTGCGCAGCAAGTTGTTCATGCTGTTGTTCATCAAGTTGCCCCGGGCGTCGATCAGCCCGGAGAACACCGTGGAATAGATTTCCGCCTGCTTGTAGCACTGGTTGTTTTCAATGATCAGGTCGTCGATCAGGCCGATGGCCTCGGCGCCGAAGTGCTCCTTTTCCGCGTGGTTGCGCAGTCGGGTCAGGACCGCGCCGTTGCTGTGTATCGCATTGATGTAATAGATCAGGCTTTCGCTGAGGTTGAACATCTGAATCAGGTGCTGGTTCTGCATCGACGCGTTGAATTTCTGCTGCAACTCCCGCGCAACCAGCTTGATCACCTTGAGGTGGCCCAGGTAGTGATGGATGTTGTTGAACAGCAGATCCAGCAACACATCCAACGGCGTGTTCAGTTTCTGCCGGGTGCCGAGCCCATGCAGCGGTGAATCGTCGGTGGCGATCACCAGCAAACGCTGGGTAGAAAACAGCAAGCCGCAGGACGACACCTCAAAAGCCAGGCTGCCGGCGCCGGAGTAGTTCTCCGGACGCTTCCAGATCAGGAACAGGTTGTCGGGGTGAAACTCGATGCGCGATACCTCGTCCGGGTCCAGCGCCGACGCCAGGGCGTGTTCATCGAGTTTGAAATGGCTGTGCAGCAAGTCGCGCTCGGCCGCATCGGGGTTGCTGAACAGCATCACTTCGGCGTCCAGCCGTTCGACCGCATGCAGCACGCCGTGGGTCAGTTGAAAGCTCTTGATCATCGGCCGTTCACCAGGCCTGGCCGCGGCGTTTGAGTTCCAGTCGGCGGACGAATTCTTCCAGCACCAACGAGTACAAATCGTCCTGCAGATACGCGTCTTCGATGCCGGCATCCATGTTCGGGTTGTCGTTGACCTCGATCACCACCACCTTGTCCCCGGACTGCTTGAGGTCGACGCCGTAGAGGCCGTCGCCAATGAGGTTCGCGGTTTTCACCGCCAGCTCCACCACCGCACGCGGTGCTTCGTGAACTGCCAGGGTACGGCATTCGCCGTTGATGTCCTGCCCCTTGGCCTTGTGGTTGTAGATCTGCCAATGGCCCTTGGACATGAAGTACTGGCAGGCAAAGATCGGTTTGCGGTTGAGCACGCCGATGCGCCAGTCATACTCGGTGTAGAAGAACTCCTGAGCCAGCAACAGCACCGAGTGTTCGAACAGTTCGGCGGTCGCTTCGAGCAAGGCTTGCTGGCTTTCGACCTTGATCACGCCGCGGGAGAAACAACCGTCGGGAATCTTCAACACCAGCGGAAAGCCCAGGCGCTCGCCGACCCGTTCGAAGTCTTCCGGTCGTTCCTTGTAGAGGATTTCAGTAGCGGGCATGCCCAATTGATGGCTGTTGAGCAGGTCGGTCAGGTAGACCTTGTTGGTGCAACGCAGGATCGAGGCCGGGTCATCCATCACCACCAGCCCTTCGCTCTCGGCTTTTTTCGCGAAACGGTAGGTGTGGTTGTCTACGCTTGTGGTCTCGCGGATCAACAGCCCGTCGTATTCGGCGATGCGTGCGTAGTCCTTGCGCTCGATCAGCTCCACATCAATGCCCAAGGTCTTGCCCACGCGTACGAAATTTTCCAGCGCCTTGGGGTTGGACGGCGGCAACGCTTCCTGCGGATCGTGCAGGATCGCCAGGTCATAACGGGCCAGGCGTCGCGACCGTGGCACGCGCCAGATCTTGCGGCTGAACGTGTCGAGTGAGTGGGCGAACTGATCTTCCTGATCTTCGCGCAACTTGTGCAAGGCGCCAGACTTTATTCCTTCGATGTGCCAGCCGTTAGTTCTACGAAACTCAACTAACAATATCGGGCACGGAAACACTTCAAACAACTGCCGCGCCAAATCCTGCAACGGCTCTATATGTGTCTTGCCAAAATACAGGGTCAGGATAAAACCTTCAGTATCACTGTAAAGGTGATGACTGAGGGCTTTTTCCAGGGTTTTATCCAAGTCATCCAGCGCCAGACCGTACAGGGCTTTGCGAGTCAGTTCGCTGATGGTGCGCACCGATGGAATAACCTTGTGCCCCCGCGCCTCGGCCAGCAGCGAGCAGTAATAACCGTGCCCGAGGTACTTGTAGCTGCGGCACAGGTTGATCACCTGGACCCGTTTGCCCTGCTCGTTGTCGCGGGTCTGCTCGAGGTATTCCTGAGCCGTGACGATGTCTTCGCTGGGAAAGTAGGACGCCCAGTCTTCCTTGCGTTCGACGATGATAATCAACTGACTTGAAGTTCTAACCGTGTCATTTAAAAAAGTTGCTGCCGGCAAACTTTGCTCGGATACTTCGCGCCAATGACCTTGTACCGCTGACATAGTGATTGATCCGTTGGAGAACAAGACCTTTCCTATTAAGCACGAACTTTTTCGAAAGTCCCGTTTCGTTACGCAACTTTTACGGCGGTCATATGAATCCTGTCTTTCGCTTGGCGGTAGTTGAAGACTTACCCGCGTTGCTGGCACTTGAACAGCAATGTTTCACCACGGACCGGCTCACCAGCCGCAGCTTTCAATGGATGATCACCCGCGCTCACGGACGACTGCTGGTGGCTCAGCGTGGCGAGCAATTGCTGGGTTACGCGGTGGTGTTGTTTCACCGGGGCACATCGCTGGCGCGGCTCTACTCGATTGCCATCGCCGAACAGGCTCGCGGCAGTGGGCTCGGCAAGCAATTGCTGGAACGCATCGAGGCCTGCGCCCTGGAACACGACTGCGCGTACCTGCGGCTGGAAGTGCGCATCGACAACCCCGCCGCCATCGCCCTGTATGAGCGCAACGGTTACCGGCGCTTCGCGCTGATCCATGATTATTACCAGGACCATGCCGATGCGCTGCGCCTGGAAAAACGCATCCTTCAGCACCGTGACTCGCGCAATATCAACGTGCCCTGGTACGCCCAGACCACCGATTTCACCTGCGGCCCCGCGTGCCTGTTGATGGCCATGGGCGCACTGCAAGCCGGTCGCATGCTGGAGCGCCGCGAAGAACTGCAGATCTGGCGCGAAGCGACCACCGTGTTCATGACCTCTGGCCACGGCGGGTGCAGCCCTCAAGGCCTGGCATTGGCGGCGGCGCGACGCGGGTTTCGTGTGCGCCTGCAAGTGAGCATGGCCGGGCCGTTGTTTCTCGATGGCGTGCGCGATGAGCATAAAAAAGACGTCATGCGCCTGGTGCACGAGGAGTTCATGGCTCAATTGGGAACGACCGACGTCGAACAGGTGCTCGGTGGTCCGCTGGACCTGCCACGGGTACTGAACGACGGCGGCCAGCCGCTGGTGCTGATCAGCAGCTACCGGCTGACCCGCTCCAAGTCGCCGCACTGGGTGATCGTCACCGATTGCGATGAGGAATTTGTGTACCTGCACGACCCGGATGTCGACCATAGCCAGCATCGTCAGCCCATGGATTGCCAGCATTTGCCGGTCAGCCATGGGGAGTTCGAGAAGATGTGCAGTTTCGGGCGCGGCAAGTTGCGGGCGGCGGTGATTCTTTATCGCCGCTCCCTGTAGCAGTTGGCGGAACCTGTGGGAGCGAGCCTGCTCGCGATGGGGCCTTACCAATCAACATAGATGTTGGCCATAAGTCCGCTATCGCGAGCAGGCTCGCTCCCACAAGTTTCGTCAGCGGCTACAGGAATTGTGTTTATTTCAGGCCTACTTTGTACAACACGCCATCATCCTCATCGGTGAGCACATACAAATACCCGTCCGGCCCCTGCCGCACGTCGCGGATGCGTTTGTTCAGCTCGCCCATCAAGCGCTCTTCGTGAACCACCCGGTCGCCGTCCAACTGCAGGCGTATCAACTCCTGACTGACCAGCGCACCGATGAACACGTTGTGCTGCCACGCCTTGAAGCGGTCAGCGTCGTAAAACGCCATGCCGCTCAGGCCGGGAGATTTTTCCCAGACGTGGCGCGGCGCAACAGTGCCCACAGCGGTCTTGCCCGTGGCTTCCGGGATCGGTTGACCGGAGTAGTTGATGCCATGGGTCGCCAGAGGCCAGCCGTAATTCTTGCCACGCTCGATGATGTTGATCTCGTCACCGCCACGCGGGCCGTGTTCGTTTTCCCAGAGCACGCCTGCCCAGGGATTGAGCGCCGCGCCTTGTGGATTGCGCTGGCCATACGACCAGATTTCCGGACGCACGCCCGTCTGGCCGACAAAGGGGTTGTCGTCGGGCACCGTGCCGTCCGGGTAGATCCGCACGACCTTGCCTTGCAGCTTGTCCAGATCTTGCGCGGTTGGCCGGTCATTGTTCTCGCCGAGGGTGATGAACAGGTAGCCGTCACGGTCGAACACCAGTCGCGAACCAAAGTGATTGCCGACCGAGAGTTTGGGCTCCTGACGGAAGATCACTTTGAAATTCCTGATCGCCGTCAGGTCTTGCGACAGTTGCCCGCGACCGACCGCCGTACCGGCCTTGTTTCCCTCGCCGCCACCTTCGGCGTAGGACAGATAGACCGTGCGGTCCTGTTTGAAATCGGGCGACAGCACCACGTCGAGCAGGCCACCCTGCCCTTTGGCCCAGACCTTCGGCACGCCACTGAGCGGTGCCGAAAGCTTGCCGTCGACGCTGACCACGCGCAGGTTGCCGGGCCGTTCGGTCACCAGCATCCCTTGGCGATCCGGTAGAAACGCCAAGGCCCACGGATGATCCAGCCCCTTGACGATGGGCGTGACCTCAAGGGTGCCCTGCTCACTTTTCAGCGCTTGCGCGGGTGCCGCGATAACGGGTGCGGCGGCGCTGATCAGGGCGCTGGCGCAAACGGTGGCCAGGAGGGTTTTACGCAACATGCACGATTCCTTTTGTCGTCTGAATGGCCGGCAAGACGTGCGTCCTGCTGCTCAACGGTTGCTGGTGCCTGCGTCTCGATGGGGCGGATTGGGGATGAATTTCGGTGGGCTGACAGGCGCCGACCGATCCTGGGGATAGCGGTTGCCAATGCCGCCGTTGTCCAGCGTTGGCGGCCGAGGAACAGGCACGGTATTGGGCCCGCGGATGGCCGGCGCACTGGGTTGTGTGCCTTGCATGCTATTGGGGTTGGCCCGGCGAATCGGGCTGTTGTAAGGATTGCTGGTGGCGCCCGTCGGGCTCTGGGCCAACAGCATCGGGAATGCGGGTAACCGGGTGTCGGCCTGGGCCAGTTGGCTCAGTACGCCAGTCAATGCCATCGTGATGATGCCAAACGCTAATCGGTTCATGGCCAGCCTCTCGAGGTGATACAGCCTTCGATAGCACGCTACGCCGAGGGTTCGGATTTGTTAACCAAAACCATGTAACACGAAGTTGATCCCCTGCCAGGACTGGCTGGTACGCCGCTGAAAACTTTGCGCCGGGCCATGGGCAGCCGCGACGCGTCAATCAGATCCAGACAAAAATCGCCAGCAACCCGGCAAAAATCGCCCACTTTTCCAGGTAATAGAGTGTGCGGTTGCGCTTCTTCAACGCTTTGCCGCGCAGGCGAATCTTGTAGATCCTGGTGAACAGTCGATTGATGCCACCCGTCTTGTCGCCCGCTTCGTTCGGTGCACCGGCCGCCGACATCACGTTACGGCTGAACCAGCCATTGAACGCCGCTGCCCAGCGATACTTCATGGGGCGCTCGATGTCGCAGAACAAAATGATGCGGTTCTGCTGCGTAGTGTTTTCGGCGTAATGAATGAAGGTCTCGTCGAACATCACCGCTTCACCGTCACGCCAGTGATAGTTCTCGCCATCGACGTTGATGTAGCAACCGGCGTCGTTCGGCGTCTCCAGGCCCAGGTGATAACGGTAGGAACCGGCATACGGGTCGCGGTGACGCACCAGTTTCGAACCGGGGGGCAGTTCGGCGAACATCGCCGCCTTGATCGAACCGATGCTCTGCACCAGTTCGGTGGTGCGCGGGCAAAGCTTCATTGCCGAAGGATGACTGTCGCCGTACCACTTCAAGTAGAAGCGCTTCCAGCCGGTTTTGAAGAACGAGTTGAAGCCGACGTCGTCGTACTGGTTCGAGCGCTTGATCTCACCCGCCTTGAGCAGGTTCTGACCTTCGGCGCGGATTTCTTCCCAATGGGCCTGCAACGGGCTCAGGTCCGGGAAGTCGGCCGGATCGAGATACGGTTTGTTGGGAATTTTCGAGAACAGGTACAGGAAGCAATTGATCGGCGCGAGAAACGTCGAGTGATCGCTCAGTTGGCGGCCCAGCTTGTGGCGCACCTGACCGCGCAGGTGGACGTACGCAATCGATACAACATAAATAGCGGCAATGATGAGTTTCACGGAAATCGTCACACGTCAGAAGTGAACAAACTGCGTCCCCTGACAGGCCCGACGGCCCAAGGGTCTTGTGCAGCGTCTGAATACGAAACAGCGTCCCTGAGGCGCGTCCTTGAGCATGCCGGCGGTCGGCATCCGGTTGAAAGATGGCATTTTAGCCACGAGCTGTAACAAATAGTTAGCGTTCAACTGTGAAAATCTGTCCACTTGTACCGCCAAAGCATCCGTGCGGCCTCAACGCCCTATCGTTTAAAGAGCCAGACCAGTACAATCGCCGCCAAACATTACGCGCCCCCCTTGGTTGATGACGGGAATGAACCCCGTCTCAGCGCACTTCGACTCGGGCCAAGCGCTCCAACTGCTGCTGTCCACTTATTGCCAGATGGACCTTCCGCTTCTGATCGGGATGTATTTCCCGTGGTTTGAATACCGGAAACGGGTACTGAATCGGTACTGCCGCAACCCTAGCTACTCTGAATGCTTCGCAGGAAAAACCTTTGATCTCTACAGCTAACATCACGATGCAGTTCGGCGCCAAGCCGCTATTCGAAAACGTTTCGGTCAAATTCGGCGCGGGCAACCGCTACGGCTTGATCGGCGCCAACGGCTGCGGCAAGTCGACTTTCATGAAAATCCTCGGTGGCGACCTCGAGCCTTCCGGCGGTCAGGTCATGCTCGAGCCGAACGTGCGTCTGGGTAAATTGCGCCAGGACCAGTTCGCCTACGAAGAATTCACCGTGATCGACACCGTGATCATGGGTCACGAAGAACTGTGGAAGGTTAAAGCCGAGCGCGACCGCATCTACTCGCTGCCGGAAATGACCGAAGAAGACGGCATGGCCGTGGCCGAGCTGGAAACCGAATTCGCCGAAATGGACGGCTACACCGCCGAATCCCGTGCCGGCGAACTGTTGCTGGGCCTGGGTATCGGCATCGAGCAGCACTTTGGCCCGATGAGCGAGGTTTCCCCAGGCTGGAAACTCCGTGTATTGCTGGCGCAGGCGCTGTTCTCCGATCCTGAAGTGCTGTTGCTCGACGAACCGACCAACCACCTGGACATCAACACCATCCGCTGGCTGGAAAACGTGCTGACCCAGCGCTCCAGCCTGATGATCATCATCTCTCACGACCGTCACTTCCTGAACAGCGTGTGCACCCACATGGCTGACCTGGATTACGGCGAGCTGCGCCTGTTCCCGGGCAACTACGACGAGTACATGACCGTGGCGACCCAGTCCCGCGAGCAACTGCTGTCGGACAACGCCAAGAAGAAAGCACAGATTTCCGAGCTGCAATCGTTCGTCAGCCGCTTCTCGGCCAACGCCTCGAAAGCCAAGCAGGCCACTTCCCGCGCCAAGGCGATCGACAAGATCCAGCTGGCCGAGGTCAAGCCTTCGAGCCGTGTGAGCCCGTTCATCCGCTTCGAACAAACCAAGAAGCTGCACCGTCAAGCGGTCATCGTCGAGGGCATGGCCAAAGGCTTCGACGGCAAGACACTGTTCAAGGACTTCAGCTTCCAGGTTGAAGCTGGCGAGCGCGTTGCGATCATCGGCCCGAACGGTATCGGTAAAACCACCCTGCTGCGCACCCTGGTCAACGAATTGACCCCGGATGCCGGCACCGTGAAGTGGACCGACGCCGCGGAACTGGGCTACTACGCCCAGGACCACGCGCACGACTTCGAAGACGACTGCAACCTGTTCGACTGGATGGGCCAGTGGACCCAGGGCGGCGAGCAACTGGTTCGCGGCACCCTCGGCCGCATGCTGTTCTCCAACGACGAGATTCTGAAGTCGGTCAAGGTCATCTCCGGTGGTGAGCAAGGTCGCATGCTGTTCGGCAAGCTGATCCTGCAAAAACCGAACGTGCTGATCATGGACGAACCGACCAACCACTTGGACATGGAATCCATCGAGGCGCTGAACCTGGCGCTGGAGAACTATCCGGGCACGCTGATCTTCGTCAGCCACGACCGTGAGTTCGTATCGTCGCTGGCCACCCGCATCATCGAGTTGAGCCCTAGCGGCGTGATCGACTTCAGCGGTACCTACGATGACTACCTGCGTAGTCAGGGCGTTGTGTTCTAAGACACGCCTTGCTGCAACTGAAAGCCCTGTCCTTGTGACGGGGCTTTTTGCATTACATGGCCAAGGAATGTTGGGGTGCCAAGACCATCGCGAGCAGGCTCGCTCCCACAGGTGACCGCATTCCAATGTGGGAGCGAGCCTGCTCGCGAAGAGGCCCTTAAAAACACCACCGATATAGTTAGCCTGCTTTCTTTTATTCCACACCCGCGCCATGATGGACCTCTCCCACCGCCGCCCGCGAACGAGCCCTCATGTCTGCGCAGCAACTGCCACCGCAAAGCTCCATGGCGATCACCCTGCAGATCGTCTCCATCGTTTTCTATACCTTTATTGCCTTCCTCTGCATCGGCCTGCCGATTGCGGTGTTGCCAGGTTATGTCCACGAACAACTCGGGTTCAGCGCCGTCGTCGCAGGGCTGACCATCGGTTCGCAATACCTCGCCACCCTGCTCAGCCGCCCGATGGCCGGGCGCATGTCGGACAGCATCGGCACGAAACGATCGATTGTTTACGGGTTGGCGGGGATTGTCTTGAGCGGCGCGCTGACGTTGCTGTCGACGCTGCTGCAAAGCTTTCCGCTGACGAGCCTGTTGATCCTGATCGCCGGCCGTTTGTTGCTGGGCATCGCGCAGGGCTTGATCGGCGTCGGCACCATCAGTTGGTGCATGGGCCAGGTTGGCGCGGAACATACCGCGCGTTCGATCTCCTGGAATGGCATCGCGTCCTACGGCGCCATCGCGATCGGTGCGCCATTGGGCGTCGTGATGGTGGCCGCGTATGGTTTTGCCAGCCTGGGCATCGCGCTGTCATTGCTGGCCGCGTTGGCGCTGCTGCTGATCCGCAATAAACCTTCGGTGCCAGTGGTTCGCGGTGAGCGCCTGCCGTTCTGGGCGGTGTTCGGGCGCATTGCACCGTTCGGCGCGAGTTTGAGCCTGGCGTCAATCGGCTACGGCACGTTGACCACCTTTATTACCCTGTATTACGTCAACCGTGGCTGGACCGGCGCCGCGTACTGCCTGACGGTGTTCGGCGTCTGCTTCATTCTGGCGCGACTGCTGTTCATTTCCAGCATCAGTCGTTTTGGTGGATTCACCTCGGCGATTGTCTGCATGAGCATTGAAACAGCGGGCCTGGTGCTGCTGTGGCTCGCGCCGTCGACCGGTTTCGCCCTGATTGGCGCGGGTCTGGCCGGGTTTGGCCTGTCACTGGTGTACCCGGCGCTGGGGGTAGAAGCCATTAAACAGGTGCCCAATTCCAGTCGCGGCGCAGGTTTGAGTGCTTACGCAGTGTTTTTCGATCTGGCGCTGGCGATTGCCGGACCGCTGATGGGCGCGGTGGCGTTGAACATGGGGTACTCGTGGATTTTCTTCAGCGCGGCAATGTTGTCGATCACCGGCCTGGCCCTGACTCTGCTACTGAAACGCCGCGCCATAGCCTGATCAACACAAACCTTGCTGGCGATGGCGATTTCATGGGCGCCATCGCCAGCAAGCCGGCTCCTACGGATTCGGGGATGTTGGGGTTTGTGGGTGCGCCGCAGGACCTGTAGGAGCCCGGCTTGCTGGCGATGGCGATTTCATGGGCGCCATCGCCGGCAAGCCGGCTCCTACGGATTCGGGGATGACTGGGTTTGTGGGTGCACCACAAGACCTGTAGGAGCCCCGCTTGCTGGCGATGGCGATTTCATGGGCGCCATCGCCGGCAAGCCGGCTCCTACGGATTCGGGGATGTTTGGGGTTGTGGGTGCGCCGCAAGACCTGTAGGAGCCCGGCTTGCCGGCGATGGCGATTTCATGGGCGCCATCGCCGGCAAGCCGGCTCCTACAGTGGTGTGTGGGTCCTATTGATCGGCGGTTTGCATGCCGGCGCGGGTCGGTTTGCCCAGTGCGTGGGAGAAGAAGCGCCCTGCTTCGGAGATCATGTTGCGATGGATGTCCTCGCGATCGACACCGTCGGCATCGGTGCACAGCGCCGGCATCGCCTTGATCTGTTCTTCGTTGCACGGGGCCATGAACACGAAGTGCCCTGCCCCCGCCAGCAGCTTGAAGTCCGGTGCGGTCGGCAGTTTGCGCGCCAGCGCGGCGGCGTTTTTGTCGAAGGCCACCAGTTTGTCGCCGTCACCGCTATATAACAGCACCGGTACATGCACGTCGGCCAGGGTATGGCGACCGAATTTCAGGCTCAACGGCGCCATCAGCAGCAGCGCGTGCACCCGTGGATCCGCCACCGGTTGCAGGTCATCACGGTCGACAATCAGTTCACCCTGGGTGTTGCAGGCATCGTGGTCGTCCGGACGTTCCTGGCAATAGCGACGCAGACGATCCAGATCCGGCGTCGCCCCCGACAGAATCAGCGCCGTCTCCCCACCGGCCGAATAACCGATAACCCCCACCTGATCGGCATTGACGAACGGCGCGAGCATACGGTCGCCCAGGGTCGCGGTAATGGCTTCGGAAATCTGGATCGGCCGCCCATACAGGTTGCTCAAGGTGCCGAGGCGGCTGTGGTCTTTCGAGTTGTCGCCGGGATGAATCACCGCCACCACCACAAAACCCTTGCGTGCCAGCGATGTGGCGAGGTCGTGCAGGGCCAGCGGGGTTCCGGTGTTGCCGTGGGACAGCATCAGCATCGGGAAGCGGCCAATGGCGACGCGGGTGTCTTCGCCCGCTTCGACCGTGTAGCCCTCGAGTTTACTGGAGTGTTCACGGTCGCTGGAGGGATAGAACGCGATGGCGCGCATCGGTTGCAGGTCCAGTGGGTCGAGAAAACTCATCTCATGGAAACCGACGCTCCAGTGAGGATGTGGCGCAGGCGCGGCGTGCACTGAATTCAGGCTGCTGAGCAGGCAAATCAGTAACGTTGCCCAAAGACGCACCATGGGATGCCCCACCTTTGTTACTTGACCGGGAAGCCCGTTCTCCATCGATTACCGAGGAAGCGGCCTTGTACCAGCAATTGCGGCCACCAAGGTCGTTACAGAACGGGGACGTTAAACCCTCGACTGCATAACCTGGGCCACAACATGAAAGATTGCGCAATGATCAGAAACAAAAAACTCCGTATCTGACCTTGCGGGATCAGAATACAGAGTTTTTTGGGGTGTTGCCCGAGCTGATTTACAACTTTACGCAAGCCTTACGCGGCGGCGAACAGTTGCTCGCTGATCTGAGTGCGAGCAGCGCTCATGGCTTTGGTGCGCACTTCATCACCGTACGCCAGGCCTTCGGCACGGACGAATTCAATGTCGGTGATGCCGAGGAAACCGAACAGCAACTTCAAATACTCTTCGTGCGCAACGCCACTTGCCTGACCTGCGTGCAAACCGCCGGCAGTCGACACGATCACGACTTTCTTGCCACCGCACAGGCCTTCAGGGCCGGCTTCGGTGTAGCGGAAGGTCTGACCGGCAACGGCGATGCGGTCGATCCAGGCCTTGAGTTGGGTCGGGATGGTGAAGTTGTACATCGGTGCTGCGATGACGACGGCATCGGCGGCGAGGAATTCGGCCAGTGTCGAGGCACTCAGTTCGGCTTCGTGCTGCTGGGCGGCGTTGCGCAGTTCAGCGGAGGTGCCGGCGGCGACCAGGGTCGTGGCGGAGAAGTGGCTGATGGCATCGCTGGCCAGGTCGCGGTAGGTCACGACGGCGGTCGGCTCGGCAGCTTGCCAGGCGCTGACGACTTCGCGGCTCAGCTGACGGGAAGCCGAGTTGTCACCAAGAATGCTCGAATCGATATGCAGCAGTTTCATATGGGATCTCCAGGTGAGGACCGCCACGAGGCGATCTGATGGAGACAATCCTACAGACGAAACCAATAGCTGATTAGACTGCAACAATGCGATAGTTCGTCTCACTGATAGAACAATCGAGTTAACACCATGCAAGACCTCAATGACCTCTACTACTTCGCCAAAGTGGTCGAAGCCGGCGGTTTCGCGGCAGCCGGGCGTTTGCTGGGGATTCCCAAATCACGGTTGTCGCGCCGCATCGCCGAACTGGAAGAACGCCTGGGTGCGCGCCTGCTGCAACGCACCACCCGGCAGCTCAAGCTAACCGCTGTGGGCGAGCGCTATTTACGCCACTGTCAGGCCATGCTGCTGGAAGCCGAGATGGCCGATGAGGCCGTGGCCAGCATGTCCAGCGAACCTCGCGGACGCTTGCGGGTGTCCGCCCCCGTCGGGCTGGCTCACGAAATGTTGCCAACGGTGATCAGTAAATTCCTCGAGAAATACCCTCATGTCCAGCTGGAGGTCATGCTTGTAAATCGCCGGGTCGATCTGGTGACCGAGGGCGTCGACGTCGCGTTGCGGGTTCGCGAACCGGGCGATGAAGACCCTCTGCTGGTGACCCGGCGCCTGCGTCAGGCGCAGATGCTGATGGTGGCCAGTCCGGGTTTTCTTCATGGACGAGCAATCAATCATCCCGAAGACCTCAAGGGCTTGCCGGTGCTCGGCGCTCTGGAAGCGGACCGTATGGTGCACATCCGCATGCTCGACCAACAGGGTAAAAGTCATGAACTCGCGCTCGAAGCGCGACTGGGCATCGATGACTTTATCGTGCGCAGGGCCTGCACCCTCGCCGGCCAGGGTTTTACCATGCTGCCGATGATGTATTGCGAGCAGGAACTGGAAAGCGGCGCGCTGGTGCAGTTACTGCCCGACTGGTCTTTGCCTGGCGGCTGGCTGCAAGCGGTCTACCCTCATCGGCGCGGAGTGATGCCGGCCGTTCGCGCCTGGCTCGACCATTTGATCGAATCATTCAATGCCTGTGGGGACCGACTGATATGAAGGCTGGGCGTATGAGCGAAGAGGATGTCGCGCAATTCTGTCTCGCGCTGCCGGGGGCGCGGGAAGATTACAAGTGGGGTGGCGTGCGGGTGTTTTCGATTGCCGGGAACAAGATGTTCGCCCTGCAGAACCTGCGGGGCGACTCTTTGGCGTTCAAGGTCGACAAGGACTTGTTTCTGGGGCATTGCGACCGTCCGGGCATTCATCCGGCGCCGTATCTGGCCCGGGCCCAGTGGATCATCATGCAAACGCCCTACCCGCTGGGCAGCGAAGAACTGCAAGGGCTGCTGCAACGCTCCCATCAACTGGTGGTGAGCAAACTGCCCAAACGCACGCAGGTCGGGCTGCTGCTTTAAAGCAGCGCCAGATTGGCGCCCAGGAACAGTTGATCGATCCAGAACACTTGATGCAGCAGCACGATCACCCAGAACAGCAACTGAAACGACACTTTGCGGGTCTTGTGCCGAAACACCTGCTGGGCCAGCAACGCGCCCGGCCAGCCGCCGGCGAGTTCCACCGCATGCAACACGTTTTCCGGCGTGCGCCAGCTATCGGTCCGGGCCTTGCGCTTGTCGCTCCAATAAAGGAAGAACGCCAGCACGCTGACGATGCCATAGGCCGCCAGGGGAATCAGCGAAACCCCTCGCAGCCAGAACGACATCGAGCCGAACAACGGCAGCGCACACACCATCGCGAACACCAGCAGTTTCAGCCGTGGGTTCTGGATTCCGCCCCCGGACTGGCGCCCGGGTTTGTTGCGTGCGCGGGTGTCATTCATGGCTTGACCGCTGTCCAGTCAACCCAGCCAAACTGCCAGGTGGCGAGAATGACCAGGCCAAATGCAATACGGTACCAGGCGAACACCGCGTAGCTGTGGCTGGCGATGAACTTGAGCAAGCCCCGTACGGCAATCATTGCGAAAATGAACGCAGTGACAAAGCCGATGGCGAACACCGGGAAATCGGCCGGGACGAACAGGTCGCGGTATTTGTAGCCCGAGTACACCGCCGCAGCGACCATGGTCGGCATTGCCAGGAAGAAGGAGAACTCGGTAGCGGTCTTGCGCGACAGGCCAAACAGCAACCCGCCAATGATGGTCGAGCCGGAACGCGATGTACCGGGAATCATTGCCAGGCACTGGGCGAAACCGACTTTAAGCGCATCTTGCCAGGTGATTTCATCGACCGTTTCAGCATGCACTTCATGCTGACGCTTTTCAGCCCACAACATAATGATCCCGCCCACCACCAACGCCGACGCGACCGTAATCGGGTTGAACAGGTAATGGTGAATCAAGTCGGAAAAAATCACCCCCAACACCACGGCCGGCATGAAGGCAATCAACAGGTTGGCGGTAAAACGTCGGGCGCCGGGCTGCGTTGGCAAACCGGTCACCACATCGAGAATCTTGCGACGAAACTCCCACACCACCGCCAGAATCGCACCCAGTTGAATAATGATGTTGAAGGCAATGGCCCGTTCACCACCGAAATTGAGCAAGTCGGCCACGATGATCTGGTGTCCGGTACTGGAAATGGGCAAAAACTCCGTCAGCCCTTCTATAACGCCAAGTATCAATGCCTGAAAGGCGGTCCAAAGATCCATCAATCCCCCAAGAAGCGATGCGCCACGGCATGCCCCGTTAATATTTTTCAAAACATTGACTGCGATCAGCGCAGCTGCAGCCAGACGCGCACAGAATCCAGACGAAACCGTAAAAATTCCGTGAAAAATCAACTTGGATTCAGGTTTTTCCGTGCGGGGCCGAAATCCTATCAGACAAGGCTGAATAACGCTGCCACGTTATTGGACTTGGGTCGGATATGCCCGATCGGCAAAATGTGGTTGGATGCTGGCGGTCGTTTATTACAAGAAAAAGAAACAGGAGTGACAGCGTTATGAACAGCTTGCGCAATATGTCGATCAGCCGGCGTTTGTGGTTGATTTTGATCGTGGCCGTCATGATGCTTTTGACGTTGGGCGTGTTGATGCTCAAGCAGATTCACGAGGACCTGTATCACGCCAAGGCGCAGAAAACCCAGCACGTCGTGCAGACGGCCAGCGGCATTCTGACCTATTACCACGGGCTCGAAACCGCCGGCACGCTGACCCGCGAAGCTGCGCAGAAACAGGCGCTGACCGCCGTTCGCGGCCTGCGCTATGACCAGAACGACTACTTCTGGATCAACGACCTGACGCCGGTGATGATCATGCACCCGGCCAACCCCAAACTCGATGGCCAGAACCTCTCGGCGATCCGCGACCCGGACGGGTTTGCGGTGTTCAATGAAATGGTCGCTCTCGCCAAGGCCAAGGGCGCCGGCCCGATCGACTATCGCTGGCCGAAACCGGGCGCCAGCGAGCCGGTCGCAAAAACCTCCTACGTCAAACTCTTCGAACCGTGGGGCTGGGTGATCGGCTCGGGCGTGTATATAGATGACATGCAAGCCGAGTTCATGGGCCAGGTCTGGAAAGCGACAGTGGTCGGGTTGGTGATCGCCGCCTTCATGGCGCTGCTGGTGATCCTGATTGCCCGCAGCATCGTCCGTCCGCTGCAGGACACCGTGAACGCCATGGCCAACATTGCCAGCGGCGAGAGCGATCTGACTCGCAGCCTCGACACCCACGGTCAGGACGAAGTCACGCAGTTGGCACACCACTTCAATGCGTTCACCGCCAAGCTAAGACTGGTGATCAGCGAATTGCAGGTGTCCGCCAGCGCCCTGGGCCAGTCGTCCAGCGAACTGGGCAACGACGCCGTCCAGGCCCAGCAACGCAGCCAGCAGCAATCGCAACAGATGGAACTGGTGGCCACGGCCATCAATGAAGTGACCTATGGCGTGCAGGACGTGGCGAAGAACGCCGAGCACGCCGCCAGCGAGATGCGCGATGCCGAGTCTCAGGCGCAGCAGGGCCAGGTCAACATCGACAGCAGCCTGCAACAAATCGACAAGCTGTCTTCAACGATTGATCAGGCCGTGGAGGTCATCCGTACCCTCGCCGCCGAAAGCACTCAGATCGGCAGCGTGCTGGAAGTGATCCGTTCCATCGCCGAGCAAACCAACCTGCTGGCCCTCAACGCGGCCATCGAAGCCGCCCGTGCCGGTGAACAAGGTCGCGGGTTTGCCGTCGTCGCCGATGAGGTGCGCCTGCTGGCCCAGCGCACGCAGAAGTCCACCGCCGAGATCCAGGCAATGATCGAACGCCTGCAAAGCCATTCCGAAGCGGCGGTCAAGGTCATCGGCGACAGCAGCCGCGCCTCGCAACTGACCATCGAACAGGCCGGCCTCGCCGGTGCAAGCCTGAATGCCATTGGCCAGGCACTGCGCAACCTCAACGGGTTGAACGCTTCCATTGCCAGCGCCACCCTGCAACAGGCCCATGTGGTCGAAGACATCAACCAGAACGTGACCCAGGCAGCCGGTTTGTCCCACAGCACGGCGCTGGCGGCGGAACAGTCGAGCGTGGCCAGCGTCCACCTCAAGGAACTGAGTGAGCAGTTGAACGGGTTGCTCAAACAATTCCGCGTGTAGGCGCCTGGCTTGTAGGCGATAGCGCCCATGAAATCGCCATCGCCGGCAAGCCGGACTCCTACAGGTTTGGGGTGAACCCACAATCCCCAACACCCCCGCGCCCCGTAGGAGCCAGCTTGCTGGCGATAGCGCCCATGAAATCGCCATCGCCGGCAAGCCGGCTCCTACAAGTTTCGGGTGAACCCACAATCCCCAACACCCACGCGATCCGTAGGAGCCGGCTTGCTGGCGATGGCGCCCATGAAATCGCCATCGCCAGCAAGCCGGGCTCCTACAGGTTTGGGGTGAACCCACAATCCCCAACACCTCCGCGATCCGTAGGAGCCAGCTTGCTGGCGATGGCGCCCATGAAATCGCCATCGCCGGCAAGCCGGCTCCTACAAGTTTCGGGTGAACCCACAATCCCCAACACCCACGCGATCCGTAGGAGCCGGCTTGCTGGCGATAGCGCCCATGAAATCGCCATCGCCGGCAAGCCGGGCTCCTACAGGTCAACGAGTGCTTTCTCCCTCGCCAGCACAGCCTCATCCGTTGCAATCCGGGTACAATTCGCTCCCCTCTTCGTCTGCTCCAAGGAACCTCCATGTCCGGGCTTGAACTGTTTGCCGCCGCCCTCGGTGTCATTGCCGTCTGGTTGACGGTCAAACAGAACCCCTGGTGCTGGCCGATCGGTCTGGTCATGGTGTCGCTGTACAGTTGGGTCTTTTTTGAAGTGAAGCTGTATTCGGACATGCTGTTGCAGGTGATCTACGCCGCGTTGCAGCTCTATGGCTGGTGGCAGTGGACCCGCGCGGGGGTTGCGCGGCAAGGGCGGCAGGTTAGCCAACTCAAGGGCAAATCGATCGCGACAGGTCTGGCCATCGGTGCCATCGGCAGTCTGTTGCTCGGCGCGGCCATGGCGCACTGGACCGATGCCGCGCAGCCCTGGCTCGATGCGGCACTGACGGGGTTCAGCCTGGTGGCGCAGGTCTGGATGGCGCAAAAGCGCGTTCAATGCTGGCCTCTGTGGATCACCCTGGATGTGATTTTCGTCGGGCTCTTCGTCTACAAGGGCATGTACCTGACCGCCGGGCTCTATGCGTTGTTTGCCGTGATCGCGGTTCAAGGCTGGCGGGAATGGCGCACCGACCCGGCATTGCGCACATGAAAGTCCTGGTACTCACCGGCCCTGAATCCAGTGGCAAGAGCTGGCTCGCGGCCGAGTTGCAAGCGCATTTCGGCGGGATGCTGGTCGACGAATATGTCCGCTGGTTCATCGAACAAAACCCGCGTGATACCTGCCTGGCCGACATTCCGGAGATCGCCCGCGGGCAATTGCAATGGGAAGACGAGGCCCGCGCCCGACAGCCATCGTTGCTGATTCTCGACACCCACCTGCTGAGTAACATCCTCTGGAGCCAGACCCTGTTTGGCGATTGCCCCGCGTGGATCGAGCAGGCGCTGCTGGCTCGCCAGTACGACTTGCATCTGTTGCTGTCTCCCGAACAGGTCGACTGGAAGGATGATGGCCAACGCTGCCAACCCGATTTGAGCGAGCGCCGGGCATTTTTCGACGCAACCCTGACATGGCTTGAAACCCATCAACAACCTTTTCAAATTCTGCAGGGAAACTGGGCGGAACGGCGATTTCAGGCACTGCAAGCCGTCACCCTGCTGCTGAACCCCTGACCCGTTTTTAGGGGTTTTCACCCAGTAATTCCCCTGTTTTGGGGGCAAAAGTGTCCATACCTGTTACACCCACCCCACCCCAAACAGGCCGTTTCAGCGGTCTGCACCCTCTTCGCCCGTCAGCTGTTAAGCCCCCAATACACCTCGGCGCAAAGCATTGATCTAGAGCACTGCAACCGCTTTTGTTGGACAAAAGCGCCCGCGCCCGTCTCAGACGTGAAACAGCACCGACATCGGCCTCCCGGACAAAATTTTTAACCCGTTGAATTAAAACAAAATTCAAAAAACGGCACAGCATTCGCTCTCTCCTTCACATCGCTGACTAGGGCCAGCCCACAAAAAGAAGGAATTGCCACTGTGGGGACTTTCAATACTTTCAATAAAGGCTTTACCTGCCTCCTCCTGATCGGATGCGCATTGGGCTCAAGTGTCCAGGCTGACGACGGCATCATCATTATCAAGCGTGATGTCCAGACACGAAACGCCGTGCAAGCGCCGGTGGCTCCCGATCCTAACCCCACGACCGCAAATGCCAACCCGAGCCAACAAATCCTCAGGCAAACGAACGAGTTGAACGACGGCGACTTTGCCAACGTCGCCAGTGGTGCCGGGATCTCCCGCCTCGTCACGTTAGGCAACACAAACCTGGGCGGCAACATCACCACCCAGAATCAGCTTTCCAACCTTCCCGCCGGACGCTCGGGAGGTTCGGGCAACGGTATTTCCAACCTGGTCAATTCAAGCGTCCAGCGAGGCCTGAGCGGTCTGAACGTCATTACGGGAGGCCGTTGAGATGAATCGTAAGCTGCTGATTATCAGCATGTTTTGCAGCGCATCGAGCTTTGCTCAACCCCCCGTTATCAATAATGCCGACATCAGTAATTCGGGCGCGCAGTACCAAGGTAACTTCGCGGTCAACCAGGCTGCCGGCGATCAGCAGCAACAGGCTAATGCCCGGGCCATCGCCATGGGCCATGGCGCCAGTGCGACCACGCAGATTCGCCAACGATTGCATACCGAAGTCGACCCCAGGATGGATGCTCGAGCCAGCATTCAGGGCGACTCCTTCAGCCGCGGCTACGGCGTACTGGGTGTCAACCAGAGCGCCGGTGCCAGCACTCAGCAAGCCAATGCCCTGCGGATAAGCATCAGCAATCAACCGCAAAGTATCGACGACAGCGTCCTCATGCAACAGAACGTGGCGCTGATCAAAAACTCCGATCCGACTGACTCTGCACCAGGCTATCGCCAGGTCTCTACCAGTGACCAGGCATTCACCGGTAGCCGCGGGGTGATTCAGTTGAATCAGAGCGCCGGGGTGGGAAACCGAATGGCCAACACCCTGAACGTACGGGTCGCGGATTGACCCAAACAGTTAGGAACAACACTTAACCTAAAATAAGTACGGAGAATCACCATGAAACCTTCGACGGCACTCAAGCCTCTGGTTTTCGCAATTGCTGCGGTCATGGCTGTTGCTGTACAAGCTGGGCAAAACGATCGGCGTCACGATGACCACCACAATGGCCATCATAACAACGGTCACCACAATCCTCCTCCAATGAAGATCCCTGTTTACGCGACTGCCAATGCCTACGACAAACAAAGCAGCACCAACAATCGCATCCGTAACGAAGGGACTATTAACAAGGCAGAGATGACCGACTCTGCCACAGGCGCCGACGGCAACGTCGGTATCAACGTGGCGGCAGGCGACGGCAACCAACAAGACAACGCTGCCGCCATCGCGAACGCTGGCGCCACTTCCGCTCTGGATAACTCCTTCGTGTTCGGGGTTGCCACTGCCACTGCCAGCGTCAAGCAGTACAGCAACCACAACAAGGTCGACAACTACAACACCACAGCCTCTGCCGTGATGAGCGGATCGGGCAATGGTGGCAACGGCAATATGGGGATCAACATTGCCGGTGGCGACCTGAACCAACAGAAAAACACCATGGCGATTGCCAACTCCAATTCGCCGCTGGGTAACGCAACAGCCACCGCCTCCGCCGATCAGAATGGTCCTGGTCTGGTAGTGAATAACAACGCCGATCGGAACTTCGCCCTGACGACGGTGACGCTAACCACAACCAAAAGCGGTAATTCCTCTTTCAGTCATAACTCCGAGTTGAACATTGATAAGAGCGCGTCCAGCAACTGGACCAAGAAAGGTGCTAGCAGTTTTGACGTCAGTGGCACCAAGCACTTTGAAGCAATCGGATCAAAAAGCACCGACAAGAGCTCCACCAGCCATGCTGCTGTGGAAGCTATGTTGACCGCAGATGCGAATGTTACCAAAACCGTTACTCATAATAACGGCTATGGCGATCGCACTCGCAGCAAGTCTGTCGACCTATCGGTTGACGCATCGCTTAAAGCATCTATCGATACAGAGCACTCAAAATCGACCGACTCTTCGTTCGAGAAGAAGTTCGATTCTTCGTTCTCAAAATCGTTTGACTCTTCGTTCGAGAAATCAGGCGAGAAATCGTCCGCTTCTACCAAACACGAAGAGAAGGGCTACAGCGAAAGCAATGCATGGGAATTGAGCAACACTGTTTCCTATCAAATCCTGACCCCAAATGGCTGGGCTAACCCTGTCACCAACACTGCAACCCTTAGCGGTTCGGTGAATGGCGGCAGTGGCAACCTCGGCGTCAACGTGGCTGCCGGTGTGGGTAACCAACAAAGCAACTCGTTGGCCATTTCCAACCAATCGTTCTGATGGCTGTCTCTGGAGGCCCCCTCACGGGGGCCTTTTTCAACACAACCAGAGGGCGTCCCACCATGCGCATTATCGCCTTGGTACTTTTGCTTTGTGTGTCCAGTGTGATCGAGGCTGCACAAATGCCGCTTTCCGTCCTGCCAGGCGGCGCGGTGGTGTACAAGCCGATCCAGAGCATACGCGAGCGTAAATTTGCCGACCTGGTGCAACAGAAAACCGACTTCAGTTGCGGCGCAGCTGCGCTGGCGACCATATTGCGCCAGGCCTATTGGCTGGACGTGAACGAAGAACAGATCATCGAAGGCATGCTGGCATACGCCGATCAAGACCTTGTCCGCGTTCAGGGCTTCTCCATGCTCGACATGAAGCGTTACGTGGAAAGTATCGGCATGCGGGCCCGTGGCTACCGGGTGGCGCCGGAAACGCTGAACGACATCAGAATTCCGGTCGTGGTCCTCATGGATATCCGTGGCTACAAACATTTTGTGGTCCTGCAAAAAGTCCACAAGGGCTGGGTATACATCGGAGATCCGGTACTCGGTCATAAACGCTACCAAGTCGACGACTTTGTCAAAGGCTGGAACGGCATCATCTTTGCTGTCATTGGCCAGGGCTACGACAAAACCAACGCGCTGCTCGACCCTCCCGTGCCACTGACCGCCAAGAACCGCCTCGACACCTTCAGCCCGGTGCAAGACGCAGAGTTGTTGGACTTCGGATTTATCCGAAGCGACTTCTTCTAATAACAAGGGAGCATGACGCTCCGGGAGCATCTAATGAAGACTCCAATCTGGCTGGCCGTGGCTTGCCTGGCCGCCAGCCTGCCAACCCAGGCACAGACGTTCAAACCTATTGAACTGAGCGATCAGGAACTGGCGAACCTGCGAGGCCGCTATGTCATGCCGGGGCGCGTCATCAGTTTCGGGATTGTCATGACCAGCACCTGGCAAAATGCCAACGGTCAGGTGATCGGGGCAACCTCCTCGATGCAAATTCAACAAACGACCATCAAGCCACAGTTCTATGTGTCGATGATCGACCGGAATGGCGATGGCTCGGCGGTATCTCAGGGCACCGGGACCGTCAGCGGCGGTAACGGTTTGAGCACTACCCAGGGCGTCACTCAGGTTGTGCGCGCTGCCGGCGACAACAACAGCGCTTACAACAACGTTGATCTCAACGTCAGCAGAGGTAGCCAGGCACCACAGATGGACAACCAGGGGCAAGCGTTGGCCTCGGGCTCAACCCTGAACCACACCAACGGTGCCGGCGCGATGAGTATTTCCGCCACCGGCACGGGCGTGCAGCTCAACATCATCGCCAACAACAACCAGGGCAACACCGTGCAGCGCCTTGCCCAAGGCGGGCTGATGCAAAACGCGACCCTGCTTGGCGGTGGTAACCAGGTCAGAAACATGATGTCGATCAACGTTGTGCTGCGCGACAACCTGCCATCAACCGGTTCAATGAACGGCAATCTGGACCAACTCAAAGGAGTTCGCACTCTAGGATTCTGATCTACGCTCAGTCTCATTAGATGCAGTCAGAAGGGACGGCTAACCCATGCACCGATCTATAACGCTCAGAGCTATCGTTTGTTTGAGTAGCCTGGCCCCGGCCACATTGCTGTACGCAGCACCGGACCCCCAGGTCGAAGCATTAAAACAAGAACTCATGGAGTTGAAACAGCGTTACGAAGCACAACAGAACGCGCTGATGGTACTTGAACAGCGCGTTCGCCAAGTAGAAGAAGCACCTGCGACACCGGCCCCCAAACGCCTGACCAAATCCCCTGCCGAGCCGACCAGGGGTGGCCAGACGGTGGCCGCCGGTGCGCCGGGCACCACAGGCAGTTCATACGGCCAATCGCTCAAAGAGGATGCCGAGCCTGCGCAAAGCGTGTCCAACCTGTATGACGAAGCCAGCGGGTTCTTCGGCGGCGGCAAGTTCAGTGTCGAAACCGGCCTCACCTACACGCACTTCGATACACGCGCGCTGACGCTCAATGGTTTTCTGGCACTGGACTCGATTTTCCTCGGCAACATCAACCTCGACCGCATCAAGGCCGACAACTGGACACTGGACCTGACCGCCCGCTACAACGTGGCGCAACGCTGGCAGTTCGACATTAACGTCCCCGTGGTGTATCGCGAGTCGACGTATTCCTCCGGTGGCGCCGGTGGCGCTGGCCCCGTGACGTCGGACGCAACCGTCACCCGCGACCCGACCATCGGCGATGTGAACGTTGGCGTTGCTTACAAGTTTCTGGATGAGTCGGTCAGTCTGCCAGACGCGGTCTTTACACTGCGCGTCAAGGCACCGACCGGCAAGGACCCTTACGGCATCAAACTGGTCGAAGACCCGAACAACGACAACCTCGCGGTCCCCGAGGACTTGCCTACCGGCAATGGTGTCTGGTCGATCACCCCGGGTATCTCGCTGGTCAAGACCTTCGACCCGGCCGTGCTGTTCGGCACCCTGGCCTACACCTACAACATGGAGGACTCTTTCAGCGACATCAGCCCTCAGGTCGGCTCCAAGGTGAAAGGGGACGTGAAACTGGGCGATTCCTGGCAAGTCGGCGCCGGCATTGCATTCGCCTTGAACGAGAAGATGAGTATGTCGTTCTCGTTCACCGACCAGTTCGCCCGCAAGAGCAAGATCAAGCCCGACGGCGGCGATTGGCAATCAATTTCCAACAGCGATTACAACGCGGCCAACTTCAACATTGGCATGACCATGGCAGCCACCGACAACCTGACGATCGTCCCCAACCTGGCCATCGGCCTGACCGACGACGCGCCAGACTTTTCCTTCAGCCTGAAATTCCCGTACTACTTCTAACCGCTACACCTGAATGAAAAAGGCCCGCTGCGAGGTTCATCGCAGCGGGCCTTTTCGTTTCGCCCCGCCCTAACGGATCTGGTGCTTGTGCAGCAGTCGGTAGAAGGTTGGCCGCGACACGCCCAGCACTCGGGCGGCGACACTCAGGTTGTCGCTGTGGCGGTTCAATACATCGCACAACGCCTGCCGTTCGGCGCGGGTCTTGTAGTCTTCGAGGGTGCCCATCGGCGCGGCGATTGTGTGTTGACTGATCAGCCCGAGGTCACGCGCCTCGATCTGCCGCCCTTCCGCCAGAACCAGCCCGCGACGTACACGGTTGGCCAGCTCCCGCACGTTGCCCGGCCAGTCGTGCTTGCCCATGGCGATCAGTGCGTCCTCGCTGAAACTGCGCGGACGGCGGCCGGTTTCATGACTGTAGAAATGGGAGAAATGGTTGGCCAGCATCGACAGGTCGCCATGCCGCTCACGCAGCGGTGCAGTGACCACTTGCAGCACGTTGAGGCGGTAATACAAATCCTCGCGGAAGCGTTTCTTCTCGATGGCCGCTTCAAGGTCGACGTGGGTCGCCGCCAACACCCGCACATCGACCGGAATCGGCTGGCTGCCGCCCACGCGTTCGATGTGTTTTTCCTGGAGAAAACGCAGCAGGTTGGCTTGTAGCTCCAGCGGCAGGTCACCGATCTCATCGAGAAACAGAGTGCCGCCATTGGCCGCTTCGATCCGCCCGACCTTACGCTGATGGGCGCCGGTAAAGGCGCCTTTCTCGTGGCCGAACAATTCGGACTGGATCAGGTGTTCGGGAATTGCGCCGCAATTGATCGCGACAAAGGGTTTGCTGTGGCGCTGGGATTGCCGATGGAGGGTGCGGGCGACCAGTTCTTTACCGGTCCCGCTTTCGCCGCGAATCAACACCGGAGATTCGGTTGGCGCCAGTTTGCTCAGCAGTTTGCGCAGTTCGCGAATCGGTTTGCTGTCACCGAGCAGCTCGTGTTCGGGCTGATCGATGTGAACCGTGCCTTGACCACGCAAGCGCGCCATACCGAACGCCCGACCCAGCGTCACCTGAACCCGGGAGACATCGAACGGCAAGGTGTGGAAATCGAAAAACCATTCGCAGACGAAGTCCCCGACGTTTTGCAGCCGCAGGACTTCCTGGTTGAGCACAGCGATCCATTCGGTGCCGCTGCGGCTGATCAGTTCCTTGACCGCATCGGGGTGCTCCAGATGAAAAGGCTGGAGCCGCAACAGGCCGACGTCGCAGGTTCGGTCAGCGGCATTTTCCAGCGTACAGCTATCAACGTCCCAACCTACAGAACGCAGACCTGGCAGCAGGCGATGACAGTCGTCGCAAGGGTCCACTACTAACAGACGTCGTAACGCAGGCGCTTCGATCATGACTGTTCCTTGACGCCAAATTTTATGAAATTTTATTAAAAACAATCATTTGGCGGATCTGGCTGTAACACTAGCAAGAATTTGACACTGTCTTGTATCGATTGACTATAGGAAGTGCGCGCAAGCAGTTATAAGAAGCAACTTTATTAGTTACCTAACGACTCGAACCTTTCACCCAGCTTTCAAAAGCCGTCGAAACCTCGAACCGATGAAAGAAAGTTGAAAATTCTTTTAATTGTATGTGACCCACCCACCGGTTGCGGGCATCAGTACAAGTAACCAGCCGAACGGTAAGCCCAACCGACGGCACATCACTTGATTGGGCATACAGAGAGAAGACCCCATGACCGCCCCGCTCCGTATCAACGAAGCTCTTTTGATTGCCGACCGCGCGTTCAAGCCATTTCAATGCGTGGCCTGGGCCCCACAAGACGGCAACGGCGAACTCAGCCTGACCGTCATCGACCGCACC
Organism: Pseudomonas sp. PDM01; assembly: GCF_014852325.1. Classification (NCBI taxonomy): domain Bacteria; kingdom Pseudomonadati; phylum Pseudomonadota; class Gammaproteobacteria; order Pseudomonadales; family Pseudomonadaceae; genus Pseudomonas; species Pseudomonas sp. PDM01. The sequence continues at coordinate 581,330 of NZ_JACVBK010000001.1, read as the reverse complement.
AACACCTGCATTCGCAAGCAGATCCCAAGCAGTGCCTATACCGACCCGGCACAACTGGAACATGTTCTGGAAGAAGCCCGTAAAGAGCTGAGCCAGGAAGGTTACACGCTGCAATCGTGGTCGATGCCGCACTAATCTTTTTGCGGATTACTTATCGGTAATCCGCACCCTCCTCCATGATCGTTAGTTTGCCGGCCTTGCCAGCAGACAACACGCGCAACATTTATTTGTACCTGAACGCGGCCAAATACTTGGCAGGCTTGTCAGTGGGTCGAAAAGACACTGTTCTGGCACAAAACGACCCTCCGTCTGTTAGTTATTACAGTTGTGCAACCAATCATTCAGGGATTGAATGTTTCTACTATAAGTCGCCCCCCCCAACTCCTGGATCAAGACGACTCGCAAGGAGATGCGTGCATGTCAACCCAGACCGCTGTGGTCCTGCCTGCGACGCTGAGCGCCGCCGGGGAGCTCGACAAAACCTTTGCCAGCGCCGGCAAAACCCAGGTGTATTTCGCCGGCAGCACGTCGAGCATGGCCACCGGCGTCGCGATTGATTCACAAGGCCGGCTGCTCGTCGCGGCCAAGGTCGGAACCCCGAGCGGCAGCCGCTTCGGTCTGGCCCGCCTGCTTGCGGATGGCTCGGCAGATCTGGCGTTCGGCAAACAAGGCAGTGTCATCAGCCAGTTCGAACCCGGCTTCGAGTCCATGGGTGGCAAAGTGCTGATCCGGCCCGACGGGTGCATTCTGTTGGCCGGCCTGCACTATGAAAATGAGCACCAGACACTGCCTGCCCTCGCCTTGTTCGATCAGCAAGGCAAACCGGCCCCCGACTTTGGCGACAACGGACGCCTTGTCGTACGCCTGCCGGGCAATCTTTCCCGGGGCGTGCGGGATGCCTGGCTTCCCCCCGGCGTACCGGGCGCCGAAGCCTGTGATGTGTGCGTGCAGGAAGACGGCCGGATGGTCCTGCTGGCCAATCATCATTTTGAACTGGCCGATCACGTCGGCCTGCTGGTGCGACTAAACCCCGACGGTTCGCTGGACGACACCTTCAACGGTCGTGGCTTCGTCCTGGTCAGACACCTGCTGATGAACACCTGGCTCAGCAGCCTGCTGGTGCAACGCGACGGCCGGATTCTGGTGGGCGGCTCGATCAACTTCCCTGAAGAAGGCCTGCTTGCGCGCTATCTAAGCGACGGCAGCCTGGACGACCGTTTCGCCGTGGATGGCTTCATGAGTTTCTTGGCACAAGGGCGTCACGCGCAGGTCAGCCAGGTCGTCCAGCAGGCCAACGGCGACCTGCACTGTTTTGGCAGCAGTCGCGACCCGATGCATTGCATGGCCTTGAAAGTACACAGCAACGGTCGCCCGGACATCCATTGCAACGGTGGCCAGCCGCATTTGCTGGGGATCGGCCACAGTGGCTGCCAGTGGACCGCCGCCCACGCCCTTGCAGACGGGCGTGTGCTGACCGTTGGCGCGACCATCGGTGGTGTCGAAGCCGACTTCATCCTGGCCCGGCATCGTCCTGACGGACAACTCGACGAGCTGTTCGGCAAAGGCATCGGCTGGGTCCGTACCCGCCTGGGTCGCAGCCTGGATACCGCAACGTCGCTGGCCGTGCAGGACGACGGCAACATTGTCGTAGGCGGCTATTCGCTGGATGGCAACTACCGGGCAATCGTCGCTCGCTATCTGGGATAGGCCTGCCGAGCTTTCCTGCGCTTGATCTTCCGTACCGCTTGCGGCAAGTTGCGCGCTTCTTAATACAAGGAGCAGCCGATGTCCGGCTCAATGGCCCAGGCGTTCGCGCATAATTTTCTCGGGCACTCACCTCGCTGGTACAAGGCCAGTATCGTCGGTTTCCTGATTCTCAATGCCCTGGTGCTATGGACCGTAGGTCCGGTAGCGGCCGGTTGGCTGCTGGTGCTGGAATTCATCTTCACCCTGGCCATGGCGCTCAAGTGCTATCCGCTGATGCCGGGCGGCTTGCTGCTGGTCGAAGCGCTGTTGCTGAAGATGACCACGCCTCAGGCGCTGTATGACGAACTGCTGCACAACTTCCCGGTGATTCTGCTGCTGATGTTCATGGTGGCCGGCATCTACTTCATGAAAGACCTGCTGCTGTTTCTGTTTTCGCGCCTGCTGCTCGGCGTTCGCTCCAAAGCCATGCTGGCGTTGATGTTCTGCTTTCTTTCGGCGTTCCTCTCGGCTTTTCTCGATGCATTGACCGTGACCGCCGTGATCATCAGTGCCGCCGTGGGGTTTTACTCGGTGTACCACCGTGTCGCTTCGGGTAACGATCCGCGCCTGGACAGCGAATTCAACGATGACCAGCACCTGCCAACGCTGCATCACGGGGACCTCGAACAGTTCCGCGCCTTCCTGCGCAGCTTGCTGATGCACGGCGCCGTGGGCACTGCACTGGGTGGCGTTTGCACGCTGGTCGGCGAGCCGCAGAACCTGCTGATCGGCCACGAAATGGGTTGGCACTTCTCTGAGTTCTTCCTGAAAGTCGCCCCGGTTTCCATGCCGGTGCTGGTGGCGGGCCTGGTGACCTGCGTGCTGCTGGAGAAACTGCGCTGGTTCGGTTACGGCACGCTCCTGCCGGACAACGTGCGCGCGGTGCTGGCCAATTACGCCGCCGAAGACAACGCCCAACGCACCTCACACCAACGCGCTGCGCTGATCGTTCAGGGGCTGGCGGCACTGATACTGATTGCCGCCCTGGCGTTCCATATTGCCGAAGTCGGTTTGATCGGCTTGATGGTGATCGTGCTGATTACCGCATTCACGGGCATCACTGACGAGCACCGCATCGGCAACGCCTTCAAGGACGCCATGCCGTTCACGGCGCTGCTGGTGGTGTTTTTCGCGGTAGTGGCGGTGATTCACGACCAGCAGTTGTTCACGCCGCTGATCCAGTGGGTGCTGGCGCTGCCGGCGAATCAGCAACCGGGCATGCTGTTTATTGCCAACGGTTTACTCTCGGCGATCAGCGACAACGTGTTCGTCGCGACCATTTACATCACCGAAGTGAAACAGGCGTTCATCTCCGGCCACATGAGCCGTGAGCATTTCGAGACACTGGCGATTGCGATCAACACCGGCACCAACCTGCCGAGCGTGGCGACGCCGAATGGCCAGGCAGCGTTTCTGTTTCTGCTGACGTCGGCGATTGCCCCGCTGATTCGCCTGTCGTATGGGCGGATGGTGTGGATGGCGTTGCCGTATACGGTGGTGATGGGTGTGCTGGGGTGGTATGCGGTGAGTTTCTGGCTTTGAGTTGGCAGGTTTGACGCCTTCGCGGGCAAGCCACGCTCCTACAGATTCACCGCTAACTTGTAGGAGCGAGGCTTGCCCGCGAAGAACGATAACGCGGTTAACCTGCGTTGAGGATGTACCGCTCTATCGCCTGCGCCGCGCCGTCTTCGGTATTGGCCCCGGTCACTACGTCGGCCTGACGCTTCACCGCTTCCTCCGCCTGCCCCATGGCAATCGACAATCCGGCGCGATGAAACATCGCCGGGTCATTGCCGCCATCGCCCATGGCGGCGGTCTGCCCGAGCGACACGCCGAGAAACTCCGCCAGTGTCGCCAGTGCGTCCCCCTTGTTTGCCTGCATGGCGGTCACGTCGAGGTACACCGGCTGCGAGCGTGACACCTGCGCCTGGCCCTCGACCCTGGGCAGCAACTGCGCCTCAAGCTCAATCAACAACTGCGTGTTGTTGCTCGCCGCGACGATCTTGTCGATGTATTCCAGATAGGGCTCGAAACTCTCCACCACCACGGGCGGATACCCCAGGCCGTGCTGTTCCCGCGGCACCATGGGGCCATTCGAGTCTTTCACCAGCCAGTCGCCGCCGCTGAACACCCACACCTCGATGTCCGGCAGATCGGCAAACTGCGTCAACGTGGTCAGCGCGGCCGTTGCCGGCAAATAATGCGCGACCAGCAAACTGCCGTCGGGGTTTACGATGGTGCCGCCATTGAACGCCGCCGTCGGCAGATCGACGCCCAAGGCTTCGATCTGCTGCAGCATGGCTTTCGGCGGCCGGCCGGTGGCCAGGCTGAACAGCACGCCCGACTCACGCAACGAACGGACCGCTTCGATGGTGCGCTGACTGAGGCTGTGATCGGGCAGTAACAATGTGCCGTCCATGTCACTGAGCAAAAAGCGGATGGGTTGTTGCGTTTCGTCACTCATCCGAGGCTATGCCAGACGCGACCGTCGCGGGTCAGCAGGTCTTCTGCCGCCGCCGGCCCGTCTTCGCCCGCCGCATAAGTCTGCACGCTCGCATCCTGCTGCCAGGCATCGAGGAACGGTTGCACGGCACGCCAGCCGTTCTCGATGTTGTCGGCGCGCTGGAACAGCGTCTGATCGCCGGTCAGGCAATCGTAGATCAGGGTTTCGTAGCCGGTGGACGGCTGCATTTCGAAGAAATCCTTGTAGGCAAAACCCAGTTCGATATTGGCCATTTTCAACGCCGGGCCGGGGCGTTTGGCCAACAGGTCGAACCACATGCCTTCGTTGGGTTGAATCTGAATCCGCAGATAGGTCGGTTGCAGCTCATCGACCTCGGTATCACGGAACTGCGCGTAAGGCGCCGGTTTGAAGCAGATGACAATCTCGGTGTCGCGCACGCTCATGCGCTTGCCAGTGCGCAGGTAGAACGGCACGCCGACCCAGCGCCAGTTGTCGATCATGACTTTGAGCGCGACATAGGTTTCGGTCGTGCTGTCAGGCGCTACGTTGTTTTCCTGGCGATAACCCGCCAACGGCTTGCCGTCGATCTCGCCGGCGGCGTATTGGCCACGCACCGAATTGGCCCGTGCCTCTTCGGTGGACCAGGGACGAATCGCCCCCACCACTTTGGCCTTCTCGCCGCGAACCGCATCGGCGCCAAAGGCAGCCGGTGGTTCCATGGCCACCATCGCCAATAGCTGGAACAGGTGATTGGGCACCATGTCCCGCAGGGCGCCGGTGTGTTCATAAAAACTGCCACGGGTTTCCACGCCGACGGTTTCCGCGGCGGTGATCTGTACGTGGTCGATGTAATGGTTGTTCCAGAACGCTTCGAACAGGCTGTTGGAGAACCGGCTGATCAGAATGTTCTGCACGGTTTCCTTGCCCAGATAGTGATCGATCCGGTAGATCTGGTTTTCCGTCATGACCTTGAGCAAGCATGCGTTCAAGGCTTCGGCGGTATGCAGGTCAGAGCCGAACGGCTTTTCGATGACTACCCTTCTGAACGCTTCCGGCGTCTCTTGCAGCAAACCGGCAGCGCCGAGACGACGCACCACTTCGCTGAAGAAACGTGGCGCGGTGGCCAGGTAGAACACCGCGTTGCCGGTGCCGCTGGCGGCGATTTTCGCCGCCAGCGCCTGATACGTGCTGTCGTCCAGGAAGTCGCCCTGGACGTAGCTGATGCCTTTGGCCAGTTTGGCCCACAACGCCGGGTCAAGGGCTTGATCGCCCTTGCCGACCTTGCTTGCCACTTCGGCCCGAATGAAGTCTTCGAGCTTCTGGGCAAACGCTTCGTCGGTGATGGCGTTGTGGTCGACGCCGATGATCCGCAGTCCATCGCCAAGCAGACCGTCGCGACTCAGGTTGTACAGCGCCGGCATCAGCAAGCGCTTGACCAGGTCACCGTGGGCACCGAACAGGAACAGCGTGGTCGGTGGTGCGGGTTCTGCCTTGGATTTATTGCGGATCAAACGGGTCATTTTTTCGCAGTCTCCACGTGGCCGCCGAAGCCGAAGCGCTGGGCCGAGAGAATCTTGTCGCCAAAGGTGCCTTGGCCGCGCGAGCGATAGCGGGCGAACAGCGAGTTCGACAGCACCGGCACCGGTACCGCTTGTTCCATGGCCGCTTCAATAGTCCATTGACCTTCCCCGCTGTCCGCTACGGAACCGGAGAAATTATCGAGCTGCGGATCGGCAGCCAGGGCATCGGCGGTCAGGTCGAGCAGCCACGACGAGACCACGCTGCCACGACGCCAGACTTCGGCGATGTCGCCGACGTTCAGGTTGAAGCGCTGGTCTTCCGGCAGGTTGGTGCTGGCCTTGGTCTTGAGGATGTCGAAGCCTTCGGCGAAGGCCTGCATCATTCCGTATTCGATGCCGTTGTGGATCATCTTCACGAAATGGCCGGAACCTGCGGGGCCGGCGTGGATGTAACCGCGTTCGGCGCGATCGTCGTCCGACTTGCGGTCCTTGGTGCGCGGGATGTCACCCATGCCAGGCGCCAGGCTGTCGAACAGTGGATCGAGGCGTTTAACCACTTCGGCTTCGCCACCGATCATCATGCAGTAACCGCGCTCCAGGCCCCAGACGCCGCCGGAGGTGCCGACGTCGATGTAGTGCAGGCCTTTTTCCGAGAGGGTTTTTGCCCGGCGAATGTCGTCCTTATAGAAGGTGTTGCCGCCGTCGATGATGGTGTCGCCGGCTTCAAGCAAGGTGCTCAGGGTGTCGATGGTGTCTTCGGTCGGTGCGCCTGCCGGCAGCATGATCCAGACCGCTCGTGGTTTGGCCAGGCCGGCGACCAGGGCCGGCAGGTCGGTGACGCCCTTGGCGCCTTCGGCGGCCAGGGTGTCGACGAAGGCGGTATTGCGGTCGTAAACAACGGTGGTGTGCCCGTTGAGCATCAGGCGCCGCGCAATATTGCCGCCCATGCGGCCCAGTCCAATAATCCCGAGTTGCATGTGCTGATGCTCCCTACTACAAATAAATGTGTGTCAAAGGTTATAGCCCAACGCGACTAATGAGGGTTAGTCCAGAGCGTTGGCATGAAGTTTCCGGGCATTGTGCCCGATCCTGATTGATAACGTCGGGAATCGTGCCGAAGACACAACGACCACGAAAAATAAAAAAGTTCCCTTCCGGGACAAAAGAAATCAAAATCAGCGCCGATAGTAAATCAGCACCGATGTCGGGGCGGATTTACAGTTGAGGCAAGCCATTTGCGAGGTGAGCAATGGGCACAGTACAAGCAGCACGGCCAGCACAAACCCTTTACGTCACGATCCGTCGTGATGAATTGCGCCAGTTGAAAGACGAACGCGACCAGCTCAAACAGGAAGTCGAGCAATTGCGCCTGCTGACGCAAGGTATCCAGGCTCAGCCGATGCCTGTCACTTTGCGCGCCCCCCACGCCTGATCCCCTCGCCTGAATCGGAAGCAGCCAATCGCTGTTTCCGATACGCCATCACGATTTACCCGCGCTCAGCAGCTCACAAAACTTTCACACGGCCTTGTTGATACTCCGGTCCTTTATGGCCGCCCGGTATCTGCGCGGCGCCTGTTCGTCGGCGACCTTCCCGTCCCGGCGGTGGAAGTGATTTCTGGCTGGAGCACGCAATGGCTTTGTATGAACGCAGCAATTCGACTGCGGACAAGTTTGATTGGGCAGGGTTTCTCTGGCTGTTTCTGTTCTTCTGGTATTTCTCCGGCATTACCCAACTGCTGATCCAATTGACGGGCACCTCCGGGTTCAGCGGTTTCCGCCAGGCTTTCACCATGAGCGCCATCTGGCTGGCGCCGATGCTGCTGTTTCCCCGCAAGACGCGTGTATTGGCGGCGCTGATCGGCGTGGTGCTGTGGGCCTGTTCCATGGCCAGTCTCGGTTACTTCTTCATCTATCAGCAGGAATTTTCCCAGAGCGTCATCTTCATCATGTTCGAGTCGAACATCTCTGAAGCCGGCGAGTACATGACCCAGTATTTTGCCTGGTGGATGGTGGCGGCATTTGTCGCCCACACGCTGTTCGCCTATTTCCTGTGGACCCGCTTGCGCCCGGTGTACATGCCCCGTGGTCGCGCCTTGGTCGCCGCGACCGCCATTCTGGTGGCCGTGGTGGGTTATCCGCTGGCCAAGCAGACCGCTCACACCGGCAGTTTCGCCAGTGGTTTCGAGAAGTTCGAAACCCGCATCGAACCGGCAGTGCCGTGGCAGATGGCCGTGGCCTATCACCGCTACCTCGACACCCTGGCCGACATGCAGGGCATGCTCGACAGCGCGAGCAAGATTCCACCGCTGCACAATTTCAAGGACTCGATGGCCAATCAGCCCGCCACCCTGGTGTTGGTGATCGGCGAATCCACCAACCGTCAGCGCATGAGTCTCTACGGCTACCCGCGTGAAACCACGCCGGAACTGGACAAGCTCAAGGACCAACTGGCGGTCTTCAATAACGTCATCACCCCGCGCCCTTACACCATCGAGGCATTGCAGCAGGTCCTGACGTTCGCCGACGAAGAAAACCCGGACCTGTTCCTGTCGACGCCGTCGCTGGTCAGCATGATGAAACAGGCGGGCTACAAGACTTTCTGGATCACCAACCAGCAAACCATGACCAAGCGCAACACCATGCTCACGACCTTCTCCGAGCAGGCCGACGAGCAGGTGTACCTGAACAACAACCGCAACCAGAACGCCGCCCAGTACGACGGCGACGTGATCGAGCCGTTCAACAAGGCCCTGGCCGACGCGGCGCCACGCAAGTTGATCGTCGTGCATTTGCTCGGCACACACATGAGCTATCAGTACCGCTACCCATCGACCTTCGACAAGTTCAAGGACCGCAACGGCGTTCCGGCTGGCGTGCGTGACGATCAGTTGCCGACCTACAACAGCTATGACAACGCGGTGCTGTACAACGATTTTGTGGTTTCGAGCCTGATCAAGGATTACGCCAAGACCGATCCTAACGGCTTCCTGCTGTACCTCTCCGACCACGGCGAAGACGTTTTCGACTCTGCCGGTCACAACACCCTGGGTCGCAACGAGGCCAAGCCGACGGCGCCGATGTACACCATTCCATTCATGGCCTGGGCCTCGCCGAAATGGCGCGAAAACCATGACTGGAGCTTTGCCGGTGATCTGGGGCGGCCGTACAGCAGCTCGCACCTGATCCATACCTGGGCCGATCTGGCGGGCTTGAGCTTCGATGAACTGGATCGCAGCAAGAGCGTGGTCAGCGACAGTTTCAAGCCGCGCCCACTGCTGATCGGCAATCCTTATGAACGCGAGCAGAAAGCGCTGATCGACTTCAGCCTGATCAAACCCAAGGTGAAGCCGACCCCGGCAGTCGCTCAGCAGTAAACCTGTAGGAGCGAAGCTTGCTCGCGAAGAGGTCGGCAGATTCAACATCTATGCTGGCTGGGGCAACGTCTTCGCGAGCAAGCTTCGCTCCTACAATTCACTCGGAAGATAATAATAATTCTCGCTTATAACTAAATACCCCCGCCCTCCTTCGTCTTTGAACAAACGGAATTTTTTCATTGACGACAAGGAGTCGGCCGCGATGTTCGCGCCTATCACCCGTTCCATGACCTTTACCCTTGGGTTTTGCAGTGCCGTACTAAGCCCGGACCTGCTGGCTGAAACCGACCCGGACAAACAACCCTCCGCCCTGGTACTCGGTGCCACCAGCATCACGGCCCAAGGCTTGGGCAGCACCACCGAAAACACCGGGTCGTACACCACCGGCGCCATGAGCACCGCCACCCGCCTGAACCTGTCGATCAAGGAGACGCCGCAATCGGTGTCCGTGATCACGCGCCAGCAAATGGACGACTTCAAACTCGACACGCTCTCCGACGCCATGCGCCAGACCACGGGCGTGGTGGTTCAGCACAACGACTCGGACCGGGTCGTCTATTCCTCCCGCGGCTACACGATCAACAATTTCCAGATCGACGGGATGCTCAACACCTTCAACTACATGAAGTCCGATTCCGACACCATCATCTATGACCGTATCGAAGTCGTGCGCGGGGCAACCGGCCTGACCACGGGTGCAGGCGACCCTTCGGCCACCATCAACATGGTGCGCAAGCGCTCGACGTCGCAGTGGGAAGCCAAAACCGGTGTCAGCGGTGGCAGTTATGACGATTACTACAGTTACGTCGATGTCGGCGGGCCGCTGGCGTTCGACGGACGCTTGCGCGGGCGCAGCGTGCTGGCCTACCGCGACAGTCATTCGGTGCGCGACAAGTATCAGCTGCAACGGGAAGTCGGCTACGGGATTCTCGAAGCCGACCTGACCGACGATACGCTGCTCGCCGTGGGTTATGACTATCAGGACAAACAGGTGCAGGGCACCTCCTGGGGCACAGTGCCCTACTGGAACGCAGACGGCAGCAAAGCCAACCTCGGCCGCTCCACCAACATGGCCACCCCCTGGAGTTCCTGGCCGCTGAAAGACAAGACCGCGTTCGCCACGCTGGATCAGCAACTGGGGATGGGCTGGCACCTCAAGGCGGCTTACACCCATCGCGAAAGCGATACCGACGGCAAGATTTACTACGGCGGTGGCGGCTTCCCCGAGGCGGATCGCAGCGGCATGATCGCCAACGTCAGCCACATGATCGGCACGCAAAAAATGAAGGCTTACGACTTCAACGTGTCCGGACCCTATTCATTGTTCGGGCGTGAGCACGAAATGATGCTCGGGTATGGCGAAGCCGAACGCAGCGACGAAAGCCCACACACCGTCGATGGCACCCGCGCGAAGGACTACGAAAACGTACCCGACTGGAAGTACATGGGCGGCATCCCCAAATTCCCCGACACCGTCACCAGCCTGCGTGGCTCCAGCGACAACACCCGCCAAAAGGCCGGTTACCTGGCCACTCGCCTGACGTTGACCGACGATCTGCACGCCGTCCTCGGCAGCCGCTATGGCAGCTGGAAAGCGTCGAAAACGGCTAACAGTTACACCGACAATCTGCAGTTGAGCGAGTCCGAAGTTACCCGCCAGCAACACAACGACCTATGGACGCCATACGCCGGACTGCTGTACGACCTGACGCCCGAATACACGGCTTACATCAGCTACACCGATATCTTCAAGCCACAAACCAACCGCGACAGTAGCCGCAAGTACCTCGAACCGGTGGTGGGCAGCAACTATGAACTTGGCCTCAAGGGCAGCCTGCTGGAAGAGCGACTGAACCTCGCCACCGCCGTGTTCTGGAGCAAACAGGACAATGTCGCCGAACGCGACGATTCGGTGCCGCCGGACCCGGTTACCGGCGAGGAGTTCTACACCTCCAGCGGTAAGGGCAACAAGGTTCAGGGGTTCGAGGCCGAGCTCTCCGGCGAGGTCATGCCGCACTGGAACATGACCGCCGGTTACACCTACACCCACTCGGTCAATGGCGAAGAAAAACGCACCAATACCAGTCAGCCGCTGAACCTGCTTCGGGTGTCGACTTCGTATCGCTTGCCTGGCGACTGGCAGGCCCTGACCGTGGGCGGTGCAGTGAACTGGCAAAGTGACGTTTATCGCGCCGCCAATCGCCCGGTCGGACGCAACGCCGCTGGCAATGTGATAACTGAACGCACAAACATCCGGCAAGGCGCCTACACCGTGGTCAACCTGATGTCACGTTACGAGTTCGACCCGCACCTGTCCGCCTCGCTCAACGTCGAGAACCTGTTCGACAAGAAGTATTACGACAACGTCGGTTTCTATAACGGTGTGTATTGGGGTGATCCGCGTACGGTGACACTGAGCCTGGACTGGAAACTCTAGGCGCAGTTAATTCCCAATCGACGAAATCGGCAGATAATGTTCTCGCGACATTGCTTCATGGATGAAAAGCACCCGATATCCGTTTTGGGAGGCGAACCATGAAATGTACACCCTTGATCGTTGCCGGCCTGATGACGTTCGTTTCGGTCAGCGCATTTGCCGAAGGTGGCGCAGAACGCATGCGCTATTACTACGAAAGCCTGCGGCTCAGCCAACAGGAGAATCAAAGCCAGCAAACCGCTGAGGTCCGGGTTCCGGACGATCAAACGGCGCAAGTGACCGAGCACTACAAGCCTTGAACCGGCGTGGAATCTCGGACCTGTAGGAGCCAGCTTGCTGGCGATGGCGTCTTCAAAATTGCCATCGCCAGCAAGCTGGCGCCTACAGAACGTGGTGCGCGGTAGGTTAAAGAGGTTTGGTCCAGAACAGCATCCGGCCGTGCTCCGGATCGAACATGCCGGCGCTGAAGCCGAATTTAGCGTAGGACGACTGCGCCACGGCATTGCCTTCCAGCACCTCCAGCGTGATTTTGCAGCAGCCGCGCTGACGGGCGATTTCCTCGACCTTTTGCAGCATCTTCTGGCTCAGGCCCAATCCGCGAAACTGTTTCACCACCACTACGTCATGCACGTTGACCAATGGCCGACACGCAAACGTCGAAAAACCTTCAAAGCAATTGACCAGCCCTGCCGGTTCGCCCCCGACGAACGCCAGCACGCTGTACGCATGGGGACGTTTGGCGAGTTCCCTCGGAAGGTGCTCCAGCACCTCGGCCGGCAAAGAATGACCGATACCCATCGGGTCCTCGGCGTAATGATTCAACACCTGACCTATCGCCTCGGCATGCACCGGATTGGTGTAACTGGCCTGAAGCACTAGAATTTCTGCGGATTCCATTTCCACCTCGATTACACATGAATTGCCCCGGCGCGCAGATCGCGCCGCAGGGCACAGCGACCCTATCGCGAGTCCCGTTCATCGCGCAATCTTTAAACAGAGGTGCCCCAGATCAATGCTTCGGTCCACCCCAGTTCGGCGAAATCCGCCGCCCTCAGGCCCGACTCCCCGGCGCAGAAAAACTCGTCCAGTTGTGGTGGCGCAACCGACGTGCCGCTGAGCATGGCGTGTACCTGCCCGCGATGATGGATCTGATGCTCGAGCAGATGAGACAGCAGGCGCAAACGGCTGTCGTATTGCGGCGTGTCTCGGGCGATTGTCACGATTTTGCCCAGGTCGGCGTCGCGCATTTGCTCGCAGTAGGCGATCAAGCGGCGGTCAACCTGGGCCTGTTCGCGCTGCAGGTCAGCGGCAGTGGTGAACGGCTCGTCTTTGTTGAAGAACACCGTGCATTCAGGATGCGGAACATCGCCACGCAACTCCCGTTCCAGCGCATCCATGTAAAACCAGTCGCAGGTCAGGATGTGGTTGAGGGTCGCACGCAGGCTGGGGAAGAAACTGACGCGCGGCGCCGCCAGCTCCTCTGCGCTCAACTGGCTCCAGGCCTTGGCCAGTCGATGATTGGCCCAGGCGTTCTGATAAGCCATGGTCAGCAAATGGTGGGACAAGGGCTGATTCATGTTCGCGGCTCCTTGGGTTCAAGCGTCGGCGAAACGTTGCAGCTGCATTTCCTGTAGGCGACTGAGTGTGCGGCGGAACGGGAATTCCAGATAGCCTTCGGTGTAGAGCGATTCCATCGGCACCTGGGCTTCGAGGTACAGCGGCACTTTGCGGTCATAGCATTCGTCCACCAACGCGATGAAGCGCCGCACACCGTCGTCGTGCACCGACAATTGCGGCAACTCGCGATCACCCGCCACCACCCGCTCGACCCCGTCTTCGGTGCCACGGGCAATGCGGCCGGCGCGTTTTTGCGCGCTGAGGTTGGGCACGTCACTCAACAGAATAGCCCTGAAGGTGTCGCACAGGGCCATGAAATCCATGGCGGCAAAGGGTTGTTCACAGAGATCGGCGTATCGGCTCCAGAGCACGGTTTCACTGGCCTGCACCACATTCAGCGAGCGGTAACCGACCTTGATCGGTTCACTGGAGACTGACTGGCCGGCGGTCAGCGCCTTGAACACATCCTCCAACGCGCCGGGTTGCCCTGGCGCGGCGACCCAATAGCGTTGCAAACCAGCGCCGGGATGCAGGCGATGATCTTCGCCGCCATCCACCGCGATCACCTGCATGTGCTGCTTGATCGCCTCGATCGCGGGCACGAAGCGGTCGCGGTTGAAGCCATCGGCGTACAGCATGTCCGGCGGCTGATTGGACGTGCAAACCACCACCACGCCCTCCTCGAACATCACCTGAAACAAGCGCCCGAGAATGATTGCGTCGCCAATGTCGTTGACGAACAGCTCATCGAAACACAACACGCGGACTTCTTCGCTCAGCTCGCGGGCCAGGGCTTTGAGTGGATCGGCGGTGCCGGTCAGCTGAAACGAGCGTTGATGCACCCACCCCATAAAATGGTGAAAGTGCTGGCGACGGGCCGGGACCTGCAGGCTTTGGTAAAACTGATCCATCAGCCAGGTCTTGCCACGCCCAACCGGTCCCCACAGGTACACGCCCGTGACCGGCGTCTGACCTTCATGCAACGCTTCATGGCATTTTTGCAACGCCCAGACGGCATGTTCCTGGGCTTCGTCCTGGACGAAGCCCTTCTGTTCGATGGCGTGTTGCCAGGCGCTTAACGGGGAGTCGGCATTCATGCGCGGCAGTATGCCATCGTGACGCGACGTCTACAGTGAAATGTCCAGCCGAGCGATCTTGCCCTGCTCGTTCAGGCGAAACATGTAGCGCAATTCCAGCGGGCTGCCGGGAAACGTCCCGGAGATCAGGTTGTGCACCAGCACCTTGCCGGTGCGCTGTTGTACGTCGAGCACTTCGACCTTTGGCTGGTAACGCCGGGCGGTGTCTTGCATCCATTGGGCGATAGCCTGGGTGCCAATCCGGTGTTGACCTTCATCGAACACATTGGCGTCCTCAGCGAAAAAACTGGCGACCGTCGAGGTGTCGCGGGCATTGGCGGCAGCAATGTAAGCGGCGATGGCGGGCGCCAGTGCAGAGGCAGGATGGGACATGGTGACAGCTCCTTGTTGGTTGATTCTGAGGCCATGCTAGAACACGCCTGTGTCAGTTCTTGTCAGGAGTGAAACGCCCGGCTTCATCCAGTTGCATCTGCTTGCGCCAGGTGCGCAGCAGATCGCTGCGCCGCCCCGGATAACGCTCGCCCTGCTCGCTCGCCGCCGAAATCCGGTCGGTACGAAAAGTCCGATAGGCACTACGCAACTCACACCAGGCGACGATGATCCGCACTTCATTGAGAAACCCCAGCGCCAGCGGCCAGATCAGCCGCTGACTCGGCACTTGCTGTGCGTCCGCATAGTCGATGTGCAGCTTGGCCTGATCGCGAATCGCCTGGCGAAACGCATTCAGCGGCACGGCATTTGGCGCGAAGCCATAACCGGGCGGGCCCGGCATCACCGTAGGGTTGCGCAGAGCGTCCAGCGCTTCGGGGGCTAGTACCGCAGCAATCTTGGCCAACGCATCGGCTGCCGCTTTGCTCAACACTTCATCGCCGCGCTGATCCACGTAACGCAGCCCCAGCACGATGGCTTCGGTTTCATCGGCATTGAGCATCAACGGCGGCAGGAACAAACCGCTGCGCAACACGTAACCGATCCCCGCCTCACCGTAGATCGGCGCGCCCAGTGCGGTGAGTTCCGCGATGTCGCGATAGAGCGTACGCTCGGAGATCTCAAGCTCGCTGGCGAGTGTCGCCGCCGTGACCGGACGACTTTTGCCGCGCAGCACTTGCAACAAAGTCAGTAAACGCGTGGTGCGAGACACAATCGGCAGGCTCTTTTAGGAAAGGATGTCGCAGATTAGCAGAGCCCCCTGTCAGAAAGTGGCAGTAACCACGGGCCCGTTTTGCCACTCATGAAAAAGCACCTTGACTGAATACATGACTAGCATCATCTTAAATACATGTCTTACGACATTTATATTAATCCGCAGCGTCTTCCTTCAGGAGTCATCCCATGCATTACAAAGTGTTCGGCCGAAAAACCGGCTTGCGCGTTGCGGAACTGGCGCTGGGTGCCGGTAACTTTGGTACGGGTTGGGGACATGGCGCCGAACGCGATGAAGCCAAGCGCATCTTTGATGGCTACCTGGAGGCCGGCGGTAATTTCATCGACACCGCCAATGGCTATCAGGGTGGCCAGTCGGAAGCCATGCTCAGTGAATTCATCGCCGCTGAGCGCGATCGCCTGGTCATCGCCACCAAATACACGTTGGGGACTACGCCGGCCGCAGGCATTTCCTACACCGGCAACAACCGCAAGAACATGGTCCGCGCCGTGGAAGAAAGCCTGACACGGCTCAAGACCGACCACATCGACCTGTTCTGGGCGCACATGAGCGACGGTGTCACGCCCATGGAAGAAATCCTCCGTGGTTTTGATGATCTTGTGCGCGCCGGCAAGATTCATTATGCCGGGCTATCGAACTTCCCGGCCTGGCGCATCTCCCGCGCCGATCTGCTGGCTGAAGTTCGCGGTTTTGCGCCGATTGCCGCCATTCAGGTCGAGTACAGCCTCGCCGAGCGCACAGCTGAACGTGAACAACTGCCGATGGCCGAAGCGTTGGGGCTGGCCGCGACCTTATGGTCGCCGCTGGGTGGCGGGTTCCTGACCGGCAAATACCGCACCAACGACGAGAACAGCCGTGCCGCCAAACTGGGCATGCTGGTACACGCCGAGAAAAGTGCCCGCGAAACCGCCCTGCTCGACACCTTGCTCGCGGTCGCGGCAGAGCTGGACGCCAGCCCGACGCACGTGGCCATTGCCTGGCTGCGGGAAAAAGCCAAACGCTCGACCACGGCGCTGATTCCGATTCTGGGTTCGCGTACGCGTGAGCAGCTGGATGCGACGTTGGGCGCGTTGGATGTGCAGTTGAGTGCCGATCAGTTGTCGCGGCTGGATGGCATCAGCGAAGTGGCGAAGGGGGTGCCGCATGAGTCCATTGCCGGTTCTTTTGCACGGTTCAGCGGGGGCGAAACCCTGGATCTGCCAATAATCCCGGTCGCCTGAAAAATCTTCGCGGGCAAGCCTCGCTCCTACAGGTCATGCGCTATGTAGGAGCGAGGCTTGCCCGCGAAAGCGTCATCACGAACACCGCAAATCCGTACTACCGATCGACCTTATGCTTAGCCGCATACAAACACAGCATCTCCATCGCCAACGTCGCCGCCGCCAGTGAGGTAATGTCCGCACTGTCGTAGGCCGGCGCCACTTCCACCACGTCCATCCCCACCAGATTGATCCCGCGCAAGCCGCCGAGGATTTCCAGCGCCTGCACCGTGCTCAAACCGCCACACACCGGTGTGCCGGTGCCGGGTGCAAACGCTGGGTCGAGGCAATCGATGTCGAACGTCAGGTAAACCGGGTTGTCGCCGACCCGTGCGCGAATCGCTTCGACAATCGCGTCCACCCCACGCCGATGCACTTGTCGCGCATCCAGCACCTGAAAGCCCTGAGGATCGTCATTGGTGGTGCGCAAACCGATCTGCACCGAGCGCGACGGGTCCACCAGACCTTCCTTGGCCGCGTGCCAGAACATCGTGCCGTGATCGACGCGCTTACCCTCTTCATCCGGCCAGGTGTCGCTGTGCGCGTCGAAGTGAATCAACGACAGCGCCCCATGTTTACGGGCATGCGCCTTGAGCAGCGGGTAACTGATGAAGTGATCGCCGCCGAACGTCAACATGGCGCAACCGGCATTCAGAATGTGCTCGGCGTGGGCTTCAATGCTTTCCGGCACCGACTGCGGCGAGCCGTAGTCGAAGTCGCAATCACCGTAGTCGATCACCGCCAGATGATCGAACGGGTCGAACGCCCATGGCCAATGCCGCTCCCAGGCGATCCCGGTGGACGCCGCACGAATGCCGCGCGGTCCAAAACGCGCGCCGGGACGGTTGCTGGTGGCGGTATCGAACGGCACGCCGCTGACGGCCACGTCGACACCGCGCAAGTCGCGGCTGTACCGGCGACGCATGAAACTGGTGATACCGGCGTAGGTACTTTCGGCGGCAGTCCCGTAGAGACTGTCGCGGGTCATGGCCTGATCGTTTTGCACTGGGACGTCCATCAGGTGCTCCTTCTTGTTTATTTACTGGCGGCTACGGAAAGTGGTCCACAAACGGGTGCGCTGACGCATGTCCTTGAGGCTCATGCTGCGGTCGGCGTACAACCGCTCGCGCACATCGGCGAGGGGGTAAATGTCGGGATCGCTGCGTACTGCCTCATCCACCAGCGGTGTGGCGGCCTGGTTGGCCGTGGCAAAGAACAGCGTGTTGGTCAGCGCCGCCACGGATTCGGGACGCAACATGAACTCGATAAAGGCGCGGGCGGCTTCGGGGTGCGGCGCGTCCTTGGGGATGGCCAGGTTGTCCTGCCAGACCAGCGTGCCTTCCTTGGGAATCCGGTACGCCACTTCATACGGTTTGTTGGCCTTGCGCGCCTGATCGGCGGCCATGCTCGCGTCACCGTTGTAGGTCAAGGCCAGGCAGACGCTGCCGTTGGCCAGGTCGTTGATTTGCCGGCCACTGGCGACATACAGCACATTCGGCTGCAACTGATGCAATAACGCCTCGGCGGCTGACAGATCAGACTTGTCGGTGCTGTAGGGATCTTTACCGAGGTAGTGCAGCGCCAGGCCGATCACTTCCTGCGGCGAATCGATGATCGCCACGCCGCAATCTTTCAGCTTGCTGGCGTATTCGGGTTTGAACAGCAAGTCGAGGCTGTTGAGCGGCACATCCGGCAAGCGCTTTTTCACCGCTTCCACATTCATCCCGAGCCCGAGCGTGCCCCAGGTGTACGGCACGCCGTAGCGGTTGCCGGGATCGACCGCGGCGAGTTTTTCCAGCAAGTCCGGATCGAGGTTGGCGTAGCCCTTGAGGCCTTCGTGGGGAATCGCCTTCAACGCACCGGCTGCCAAACCCCGCGCCAGCACGCTGGACGACGGCACCACCACGTCATATCCGCTGCCGCCGGTGAGCAACTTGGTTTCCAGGACTTCCGAGGAATCGAACGTGTCGTAGCGCACGTGAATGCCGGTTTCCTGCTCGAAGCGCTGCAAGGTTTCCGGGGCCACGTAATCGGCCCAACTGTAAAGATTGACGACCTTCTCCTCGGCATGGGCCGACACGGAGGCGGCAAGGAACAGCGCGGGTAAACACAGCTTGAATAGAGGAGCCATGACGAACACCTGACCAGAGGAAGTGGCCCCAGCATGCGTCGTCGGATACATTGGAAAAATACCAAGTCAGTTACCCTGACTTTATTGCGGAGTAATGTTTGATGCTCGGCCAGCTTCACGATGTGGATCTGCAATTGCTGCGCCTGTTCGTCAGCGTGGTGGAATGCGGCGGTTTCAGCGCAGCCCAGGGTGAACTGGGTCTGAGCCAGTCGAGCATCAGCCAGCAAATGGCCAGGCTTGAAACCCGGCTCGGCTATCGGCTGTGCAGTCGCGGCAAGGGTGGATTCAGGATCACCCCCAAAGGTGAACAACTGTTGACCGCGACACGCGGACTGTTCGAATCCATTGAAGCGTTCCGTCATCAATCCAATGGCGTGGCCGGCCGGCTGATCGGCGAGGTGCGCCTGGGGCTGTCCGAAGCCGTGGATCAATCCGTGCTGCAACGGGTGGCCGAGGCGATCCGGCGCTTTCGCGAACGCGATGAGTCGGTGCGCATCGAACTGATCAGCGCCATGCCCGGCGAGATGGAGCGCTTGCTGCTGCAACAACGGCTGGACCTGGCGATCGGCTATTTCTCACAGGTGCAGAGCGCGTTTGACTACCGCGAACTGTTCACGGAAACCCAGCACTTGTATTGCGCCGCCGGCCATCCGCTGTTCACCGACGAGGCGCCGGACGATCAAGCGTTGCAGGCGTGCGACCGGGTGGATCACCCTTACCGTTTTTTGCGCAGCGACGAGCCCTTTCAGGGCAAGCGGTGCTCGGCGCGCTCGGAACAGGTCGAAGGCACCCTCGCCTTCATTCTGTCCGGCAAGCATGTCGGTTACCTGCCCAGCCACTTTGCCCGCAGTTGGGAAGACAAAGGATTGCTCAGGGCTGTGCGCCGCAGCGACATGAGTTTCGACGTGGCATTCCACCTCGCCCGCCACCGTGCGCAGGTGCCGGGGGATGCGCAGAAAGCCTTTGAAGAGGATTTGCTCGCCGCGTTCCCCTGAAGAACACAACAACCCCCTGTAGGAGTGAGCCTGCTCGCGATGGCGGTGGATCAGTCGACATTTATATTGACTGATCCACCGCCATCGCGAGCAGGCTCGCTCCCACAAGGGTTTTGTGTAAGTCGATGAATTTTCTGGCATCCTGCGCCTCCATTTTCTGACCCGGCCCGCCTTTCGGCACGCAAACCACCATGACCGCCTCTGAAAAAGCCCCTGCCCCGCGCCACAACGACCTGATCTACGGCCTCGACGACCGCCCGCATCTGACCGCCACCGTCTTCGCCGCCCTGCAACACGTCCTCGCCAGCTTCGTCGGCATCATCACCCCGACCCTGATCATGGGCAGCGCCCTCGGCCTGCAAAGCGAAATCCCCTATCTGATCAGCATGGCGTTGTTTGTCTCGGGGCTGGGCACCTTCGTCCAGGCGCGCAAGTTCGGCCCGATCGGTTCCGGTTTGCTGTGTCTGCAAGGCACCAGTTTCTCGTTCATCAGTGTGATCCTCAGCGCCGGTTTCATGGTCAAGGCCCGCGGCGGCGGCACTGATGAGATCCTTTCGACAATCTTTGGCGTGTGCTTTTTCGCCGCGTTCATCGAAGTGGTGTTGAGCCAGTTCATCGGCAAATTGCGGATGCTGATCACGCCGGTGGTAACCGGGACGATCATCACGCTGATGGGGTTGTCGCTGATCAAAGTCGCCATGACCGATATCGCCGGCGGCTTCGGTGCGACGGATCTCGGCGCCGCCAGTCATCTGGCGTTGGCTGCGTTGGTGCTGGGCACCATCGTGGTGCTGAACCGTGTTGATGTGCCGTTCCTGCGCCTGGGCGCCATCGTGATCGGCCTGACCCTCGGTTATCTCGTGGCGTGGCTCATGGGCCACGTGGATTTCGGCAGCATGCCCGACGTACCGCTGATGAGCGTGCCGGTGCCGTTCAAGTACGGTTTCAACTTCGACTGGGTGGCGTTCGTGCCGGTGGCGGTGATTTTCCTCGTGTCGCCGCTGGAGGCTGCCGGTGACCTGACGGCCAACTCGATGATTTCCCGGCAGCCGGTCAAAGGCCCGATCTACATTCGCCGCATCAAATCCGGCCTGCTCGCCGACGGCCTCAACTCGGCCATGGCGGCAGTGTTCAACAGCATGCCGATGGTGACCTTCGCGCAGAACAACGGCGTGATTCAACTGACCGGCGTGGCCAGCCGCTACGTGGCGTTTTTCATTGCCGGCCTGCTGGTGGTGCTGGGGCTGTTCCCGATGATCGGCGCGGTGCTGCAACTGATGCCGAAACCGGTACTCGGCGGCGCTGAACTGGTGATGTTCGGCACCGTTGCAGTGGCCGGGATCAAGATCCTCGCCGAAGCCGGCCTGCATCGGCGCAACATGCTGATCGTGGCGATTTCCCTCGGCATGGGCCTGGGTGTGGCGGCCGTGCCGGAGGTGTTGCGCGAGTTGCCCAAGGCGCTGCATAACATCTTTGAATCGCCGATTACCGTCGGCGCGTTGTGCGCTATCGTGCTGAACATCTTCCTGCCTGAGGAATTCATCGAGCTGGAAGAAGACGATTTCGATCCGGAAGCCTCGATCCTCCAGGTCATGGAAAACCCGGATGTCCCGGCCAAAGGTTAACCCGCCACTCTGTAGGAGCCGGCTTGCCGGCGATGGCGGCCGTGAGACTTGCGTTGATTATTCGGCCGCCATCGCCAGCAAGCTGGCTCCTACAGGGGGTGGTGTGTCAGAGGAAGCGGACACCGGGTTTGGCCCGTTCATCCACGGTCAACTCAAACACATCCGGGCGCGCGTAGTGGCCGACGACGTCGTAGTCGTAACGTGCGCGGATCAGGTCGTCGGTGTCGATTTCGGCGGTGAGCAGGCCGCGCTCACCGCGCAGCGGCCCGGCCAGAATGTCGCCCATTGGGCCAACGATTACGCTGCCGCCGGCAATCAACGGTCGATCCGCCGGCCAGTTGGCTATCTCTACGCCCAGCGCTTGCGGCGAGTCCTGAACCTGACAGGCACTGACCACAAAGCAGCGCCCTTCGTGGGCGATGTGGCGCATGCTCACCTGCCACATCTCCCGCTCGTCCACCGTGGGTGCGCACCACACCTCCACACCTTTGGCGTACATGGCGGTGCGCAGCAGCGGCATCATGTTTTCCCAGCACACCACCGCGCCGATCCGCCCGACCTGGCTGTCGATCACCGGTAACGTCGAGCCATCACCCTTGCCCCAGATCAGCCGTTCGGTGCCCGTGGGCATGAGTTTTCGGTGTTTGGCGACCAGTCCGGCCTGCGGATCGAAATACAACGCGGTGCAATACAAAGTACTGCCGGCGCGTTCGATGACGCCAATCACCAGATTGGCCCCGGTGCGCGCCGACAACCCGGCCAGCGCTTCGGTTTCTACGCCCGGGACGTCGATGGCATTGGCGAAATACCGGGCAAATGCTTCTCGACCTTCCGGCAGGCGATAACCCAGTTGCGTGCCGAACCCCTCGCCTTTCGGGTAACCACCGAGCAACGCTTCGGGCATGACCACCAGCGCCGCGCCGGCTTCAAGGATGGCGTTTTCGTAAGAGAGGATTTGCTCCAGGGTCTCGGCCTTGCCGCCGGGCAGTGCGCCGATTTGCAGTGCAGCAACGATTGACTTGGGCATTGCAGTAACTCCATTCGAATCGGGTGTTGCTCATTCTCAGGCGCTACCGGATCATGAATAAAGCCCCGTTCGCTGCTGAATGATATGAACTCCATGAATATCGCCACCGTCGATCTCAACCTGCTCAAAGTCTTCGAAGCCTTGCATGAAGAGTCCAGCGCCAGCCGTGCAGCGTTGCGTCTGGGCGTCACGCAGTCGGCGGTCAGCGCGGCGTTGCGCCGACTGCGCGAGGTGTATGGCGATCAGTTGTTTGTGCGCACCGGCCGAGGCCTGGCGCCGACGCTCAAGGCCAATCAGTTGAAACCGGTGGTCAGCGACGCGCTGAACAAATGCCGACAAAGCCTGGCGATGGTCGATCCGGCCGCCCATCGATACGAAGGCCGCTCGGTCACGGTGGGCATGTCGGATGATTTCGAAATTGCCTACGGCCGCCGCTTGATCGAAGAGATCGACCGTTGCGCGCCGAAGTTACGGCTGATCTTCCGCCAGACCCACAGCCAGATCGTCGCCCACGCGTTGATGGAACGCAGCATCGACCTGGCGATCACGGCCGGCGGGTTTGCCGAACGGTTGCTGAGTCGTCAGGTATTGGGGGAAGGCGATTATCTGTGTCTGGTTGACCCGAAGAGTCTGGCCGCGGGACAGCAAACCATCGACCTTGAGGAGTTCGTCACCCGTGAACATATTCTGGTGTCATCGGGTGGTTTTATCGGGATCACCGACGAAGGGTTGGCCGCGTTGGGCCTGAGCCGGCGGGTATGCGCTTCGACCACGCATTTCGCAGCGTTACCGCATCTGCTCAAGGGCAGTCAGGCGGTGGCGACCATCCCGGCGCATGCCGCCCGAAGCATCGCCGCACTCAGCGGGTTGACGTTGCTGCCCTGCCCGTTGGCATTGCCGCGTTACCCGATCGAGCTGGGCTGGCGTACCAGCACGCAGCTCGATCCGGTGGTGTTGAAAGTGCGTGAGGCGATTGTCGCGATTTTTGCGTGAAGCCGGCCTTATTTGGCCGCCATCAACCGATTGACTTCACTGCGCACCATGTTGGCGAATTCCGGAGGCGACATGCCGTCGAGTTCGGAGCGAACCCACTCGGCCCATTTGCCTTTGCGCTTGGCGCGTTCGCCAAACAAGCGTGCGGCCTCGCCTTTGGCTTTGCCCAGGTTGTTCTGCCAGAGTTCGAACAGACGGGATTTCTCGTCTTCAAGCGCTGCGCGCTCGGCAAGGGGTTTGTCGGCCAGATTGAAGCTCATGGGGAGTTACCTGCTGCGTAAATAGGCGACATCTTACACTGTAGGAAGAAATGTCCTGCGCAGGATTTTTCTACTGGAGGGCCTGCGCAGGTAAAATCGCTGCAACTTTTTCAATCGCCGCAGACTCCATTGTTCACTGCCCACTCACCTGCAAGGAGTATCCCAATGGCTCGGAAAACCGCCGCACAAGCCGCCGAAGACCAAATCAAGGATCAAGCGTTCAGCGAGCTTCAGGCGCTGATCGAAGAGTCGGAAAAATTGCTGAAAAGCAGTGCCTCGCTGGTCGGTGAGGAAGCGGACACGCTCCGTGGGCAAATCGCCCAGAAACTCCAGCAGGCGCGGGACTCGGTAACCCGCGTTCGTGACCGGACCCTGCCTGCGGTCGAAGCGACAGAAACCTATATCGGTGTTCATCCGTGGCAAACCGTGGCGATTTCCGCCGGTTTCGGTTTGGTTGTCGGGTTGTTGCTGGGCCGTCGTTAAGCCCGCAATAACACGTATTGAAATACGGTCACTGTAGGAGCCGGCTTGCCGGCGATAGCGGTCGATCAGCCAACATCTATATCGGCTGATCCGCCGCCATCGCCGGCAAGCCGGCTCCTACAAAGTCCGTGTTTTGACGCTAGATTCCGGCTAGTTCGCGCAGATTCGCCAGCGTATCCGCATCCAGCTGAATACCATCAGCGTTGGACTTGGCGCGCTGATGATGGCGGCGATCACCCGGCAACCGTTTGAGCCCCACACCGTGCATCTGCCGCACCAGTTCCTGGCTGCGCTCGGCAAAACTCTGCCCGGCGGCCTTGCTCGGATCGATCACGATCAACAGTTGTCCGGTCCATGGCGTCTTGGCACCAGGGTGGTTTTTCCAGTCGAATTCGAAGGAGAAATTGCCGCCGGTCAACGCCGCCGCCAACAGCTCCACCATCATCGACAACGCCGAACCTTTGTGCCCGCCAAACGGCAGCAACGCCCCACCCTCCAGAATCGCTTTCGGGTCCTGGGTCGGCTGACCGAGGCCGTCCACGCCCATGCCCGCGGGCAAGCGCTCACCCTTGCGTGCGGCGATCTGCACATCGCCATGGGCGATGGCGCTGGTGGCCAGGTCGAAGACAATCGGATCACCGTCCGCGCGCGGAGCGGCGAAGGCAATCGGGTTGGTACCGAACAGCGGGCGATCGGCACCGTGCGGCACCACGCAGGTCATGCTGTTGACCACGCTCAACGCCACCAGCCCTTCATAGGCGAACGGCTCGACGTCCGGCCACAACGCCGCGAAGTGATGGGAATTGCGAATCGCCAACACTGCGATCCCGGCGCTGCGGGCCTTCTCTACCAGCAAGGCGCGTGCGGCGGCGAGCGCCGGTTGGGCGAAGCCATTGCCGGCGTCGACCCGGACAAAACCCGACGCCACGTCTTCAACCACCGGCACGGCCAGGCCATTGACCCAGCCGCTTTTCAGCGTTGATACGTAACCGGGAATGCGGAACACGCCATGACTGTGGGCGCCATCACGTTCGGCACCGGCGCAGTTGAGGGCCAGTGCCCTGGCGACTTCGGCGGAGGTGCCGTGACGAACGAAAATGCGTTCGAGCAAAAGGACGAGAGAATCAAAATCCAGGGTTGAGTTGGCCGAACTGACTGCCATTTCAGGCGAAGCGGTCATCTGAAGCTCCAGTGTTATTTTTAGAGGCGGGCGACAGGTCGATTAAGCGCTTTTTTACCGGCTTCCTGTCAAGTCTCTCGCGCAAGCAATATGTACCGCACCCCGCCTTTTCCCGCCCCCTATTGTTGCCCCTCGACCCAACGATCTGCGCTGAACACCGCCGCAGTCCATCGAGGAAATATCATGACGACACCTGCACTGCCGTATTTTTTTGACGAAGCCCTGTCTGCATCCACTGCCGGGCAACCCGGCGAACGGGAAACCGCGCTGGGCTTTACCCTGGACGATCTGGACTGGCTGAACACGGTTTACAAGCCGACCCAGGCAGCCCGCAAAGCCCATGAAAAACCGATGCAGGCCTTCCAACTGCTGCTGTCTTTGCCCGCAAAGGCCGGCATTCCATTGGCCGGTGCCTTTGCCATGAGCCGGCCCAATAATGGCGCGGTCACGCTCTTCACACCGTGCAAAGGCCTGGTCAAATTCGCGGGCATGGCCGACCTCATAAGCAAACTCAAAGAATGGTTGGCGCAGGCCACTGAAAAAAGTGAGCTGTTGCGCTTCCACTCCATCGAACAACGCCTGCCCTTGGCCGCCGCCGCTGCACTCGATATTTCCACTCAGGAAATCGAAGGCACGGTATTCGAAGACCAGGAACTCACGCTCAAGCAACAGCAGGAACAAAACCTCAAGGCGATGGCGGACGAGTTGGTCAAGATGCCCACCTTGCAATCAATGCTGGACGAGGTCCTCAAGCACGCGTTGTCCAAGCCATTCCCCAAACTGGACCAGCGTCTGACGCGGCTGAACAGTTTTGTCAGTACGGGTTCTGCGTTTGATCAACGTGGAACGCCCCATGGGATTGCAACGATGTCACTGAGCGAGGCCCTCCTGCATTTTTACCTGACGAATCAGTGGCCGACGGGGGCCTCCAGGGTGTTTACCCATCCCGAGCACGCCACCGGCAGCAATGCCGACAACCAGACCTGGGAAAGCGCGGTAAAAAAAATCGCGCAAGGTTTTACGCCTCACCTGCACAGCCTGCTCGAGACCTTCTGGGACTCGCTCATGAGCAATGGCTTGTCGCGCCGGGCTTTTTTCACCGAGGGCCTGCAAGACACTTTTCACGCAAGGTTGTTAAACCAGCACCAGCAGGGCACTTTGACGACAGAGCAATACCTGCGACTGATGAATGTCAGCCTCCCCCCGGCCACGGTCGATCCCCTTCGCATCGAAAAAGTGCGGTTCACCGCCCCCTTCAAACAATTCGCAGAGCTTGCCTCGACCTTGATGATCGGCGGCGCGAACACGCTGGGTTTCCTGTACAGCCCGTCCCGCGGCATCGAGGCCACAAGCAACCTGCCAGCAGTGAAAAAAATCGCCCTGCAAATGCTCAACAGCGCAGAGCATGAAGACACGCTGCTCAAGTTCATGTCATTGAACGAACGCTGCACGTTTCTTGGACTGGTACTGAACGATCGGGTGATCGTCGGTGAACCCATCGTCGGCCCGGTGTTTGCAAGCGTGATGACTGACATCATTGATAAACAACGGCAAAACCTCAGCCATGCCTTGAGCCGTTACCGTGAAAGCGAAGGCACGCTGGACCCTCACGCCTTGCTCGACAATGCCCTGGACGTCCGGGCATTGATCGATCCCCGCTTGCTGCTGCCTGAAGCCGTGGGACGCTGGAGCACTCGACCGGACCATGGCGTGAATGCGCGGCCGGCCACCGTGCGCGCCGAGTCGGCCAAACAGGAGCTGTCGCTGCTGAGCTCGGTCGAACAGGCGCTTGATCAAGTCCTTGAAAACCACCCGGTCATTCCCACAACAACCCGCACGTTCGCCGCGGCGTAAAGCCTCGTCAGTTCATCATTGGCAGGTTTGAAATCGAGTTTTACCCACACACTGTCAACGGCACTGCGCAGTGAATTGAAGCTTCGCGCCGTCTCACGCACCCTGGGTGCGGCGGAACAGGCGATCATCAAAACCGTGCTCGATACGCCTACAAGCGCGGACCGAGCGGCATTGAACGGCTTTTTACCGGAGGTCTTTTCCCTGGCTTTGAAGGCCGGCACCGCGGCAACCCCACTGAAACTGGCCAGCTGTTTTGTCCTGACTGAACGGGGCGGCCTGGATCCGCTGCACTCGGGCAAGGCCATTCTGTGGACGCCGGCACTGGGATTTGAAGCCTTCAAGGCACTGACGCCGCTAAAGGAAGAGCTCGAACGACGCCTTAAAGACAAGAATCATCGTTCCATGCTTCTGGAAAATCTTGGCCGTAGCGAGCGATTGCCAGACAGGGCCTACACACTGGCGCCGCTGCAACAGGTCCATGGGCATTTTCTCGACAATGTGCAAAGGCCCTTTGTTGATCTGGACCAGAGCTCCATTACCCGCGCGCTGACCACCCCGCTCTCCCCCGCGCCGCTGGCCAGTCTGCTGAACCTGGTGGCCCTGCGTGAGCCGATGACCGGGCTAAGTCGCGCGAGCGACATTGCCCAGTCCCTGATCACCCAGCAAAAACTGCCGGCCTGGCTGGCCAAGGCGCCGATCAAAGACTTGATCCTGCATGGCGAATTGCTTCAGCAATATCTGCACAACGTCAAAGACGATCAGGACTACCTAACCGGCATCCGCTCATTGCAGCGCACCGCCCACCATGAACTGGAAAAACAACTCAAGGCCGACACGTTCAACATTGATCCGGACAAGGTCCAGGTCGAGATCAGCGCCAGCCCCTGGTCCGCGTCCAGCAAACAGACCCTGACCGATTTTGCGCTGGCTCACCTCAAGGACCTGGACACCGTCTTGCTCAAACTGACGTCGCTGGACACCACGGTCATTCCGGAGGGCATGGACGAACGCTACATCAAAGACCTGATACGCAACCTGAAACCGGGTGAACATCAGCAGAAAATACTCAGCGCGGCCCTTGCCGACACCGTGGCGAACGCGGATCGCCGGCAGCGTTTTTACACGCAACTGCCCTGGCAACTGATGCACCACGCTCACACGGAAAAACTGCAGGAACGCCTGAGCGAAACCGGGTTCGATCTGATCCGCCAGGTCATGGACATGCCAGACACCATCGCCCGTGCAGCCGTCGATGGCGCCCACGCGATCATCCGGCCCCTGGAGTTCCTCGGTGTCAGGATCGGACAAACCGTCAAAGTGCCAGGCGTCTACCTGATCGGCTCATCGGCCGATAGCACGGCGCCGCAGGTGCTTGTCGCCCCTCACAGTCCACGGCACGGGATCAAGGAATACCAAAGCGAAACCCAGCTGCTGGCAGAACTGAAGACGCGTGGCGCACTGCTCGACTGGGTGCTCATGAACCTGCCGCAACCTGAGCGGATCTTGCTCGAAACCCGAATGGCAACGCGCAGCAACCGGGCTACAAGAGCCGCACCTGTGGCAACGGACAATACCGATGCCGACGTCAAGCTGGCGTCCAACCCGATCAAGGGGCACCTGTTCGGGCACTTGTTCCATGAAAATGCCGCGTTGTTGGGCCGGTTGCTCGGTTGTCAGTCCGATAACCAAAAGCAGAGTGCATGGGCAACCATCAAACATGTTCTGGGCGAGGACCTGCACGAGGCGTATTCATTTTTCATGGGCAAGCTCGCCTACCCCGTCACGGTGTACCACAGCTACCTTGACATCAAACAATCCGCCGAAGACCTGCAAACGCACAAATGGGGTGCGGCCCTCAGAGAATTCATCAGCGGCATTGCTCAACTCGCTTCGTTGCGCCAATCGCTGGACACTCACGCACCGCCGACTTCCACGCCAGCCGAACCGCCACCGGAAAAAACCGATGCCCGCTGCAAATGGCAGGACATCAAGGTGACCGCCCCCGAGCGCACAGGCTTGAAGCGTCATGAAAGCCTCCACATCGACCTGGATTCGCTCAAGCCCGACTCAACGCCCGGGCTCTACGCGCACCCGACGACCAAACAACTTTACGGGCCGGTGGAAGGCAAAGTGTTTCCGGTGACCAAACGCGGCACCCACTGGCGTATTGCCGACTCAAAGGCGCTTGGCCCTTACCTACGGCAAAACGAATCGAAACAATGGGTGCTCGACCGGGATGCACCGAAGCCGCAGTTCGGCCTTCTCCGTCGGCTGGATACTCTGGCAGCGGCTTGGGAGGGCATGAACATCGACGCCCATGGAATGCGACAGATACGACGTTTTTACCCGCACAAGGCTCGGCAGATCGACCAGGCGCTTGACCAGGCAACGAGCTATGCCTGGAACAGCTTTCGAAACCTGCAGTTGCTGAAGAACACCAACGACACGGACACCCCCGTGCATCAACTCATCAAGCGTTTCATTGAAGTGCCTGAGGTGTTGCCGGAGCATGTCGAGAAACTGGAAAAAGTCGTGGGCGACATGTTTACCGCGTTGTTGGACCCTACGCTCAGAAAGGCCAGGTCCGATCGTTTTGTCGTCGGCCGGGTAAACGCTGGCGCCGACAGTACATTCGGCCTCACCATCCCGAATGACACCGAGAAGAAAATCTATCTGGCAGAAAAATTCTTCGATCCCGGTTTCGAGCATTACCGCCAATATCTTACCGACACGGCCTTCCCGATCCACACGCATGCCCGGGCGATAACGCTCCTGCATGAGCTTTCACACCTTGTTTGTAATACCGAGGACATTTCCTACCTTGACCCTGGCAGACCTTTCACCGACCTGATCGGCACGGCCAGCGCGACCGCCACTGATCTCAAGAATGCATTGACCGATGCTCAGGACACCGCACTGTCGATCAAGACACCTTACACACAATTGTTCATGACCCAGGATGCCGACACCGGCGTGTGGGAAGACCCGGGAAGTACGACTTATGAAAACACTGACCGGGTAAAAGCCCAACTTTTGACGTTGACCGGTGCAGAAAACCTGAGCGGTGCTCGCGAGACCTTCAAAAGGAACTCACTGACCCGGCTGGCGGTACAACTTGGAAATGCCGACAGCGTGGCCTGGTTAATCAGTCATCTCGGCCGCGAGTTACACGTCAATACACCTTGAGTCCAGAAAATAAACAGCCGTTTGATGGGTAAATGCCATGACGGCTGTTCTCGCAGACTGCCCTCAAGGTTAGAATGCAGGAAATCAGGATGAGTCAATGACCGACACCCCTCTCTCGCAAGCCCAATATGACGCCATCACCGATGCCGCTGCGCACTGGTGCATGCGTTTGCACGCCACCGACTGCACGGCTGAGGAACGGCAAGCATTCGAACAGTGGCTTGACGCTGATCCACTGCATGCGTTCGAGTACGAGGCCATGCTGGAGATTTGGGATGTCGCGGGAGATTTGCCTCGTCCCGAAGCCGTCATGCCCGTCGCTCGCCTCCAACCCACAACGCCTTGGCGCACGTTCGGCATCGCTGCCGCCGTGTGTGCCCTGGCGTTGCCGCTGGCGGCTTTTAGCGGGTGGAGCCTGGGCTGGATTCCCAACTCGTACCAGCATTTCGAAGCCAGCAATACGGTCCGCCAGGTCACATTGAGCGATGGCAGCCAGGTCGAACTGAACCTTGGCACCGAGCTGACTTACAGCAATTACAAGGATCAGCGTCGCGTCAGCCTGGAAAAAGGCGAAGCTTTCTTCAGAGTCAGCCACGACGCAAACCACCCGTTTATCGTTCGGGCGGCGGAAGGCAGAATCCGGGTCACCGGCACCCAGTTCAATGTCTGGATGTACGAGGATCAGGTGCGCGTCAACCTGATCGAAGGTTCGGTTCTGGTCAGTAGCAACAATGACCTGCCAGGTGATGGCCTGCGGCTTGAGCCATCGATGCAGGCGCGCTACAAACACGGCGACTTCACGCCGCAAATCAGCCAGACCTACGCCAACGACAGCTCGCTGGCCTGGCGTCACGGCAAACTGGTGCTCGATAACCTGGCGTTGTCCGAAGCCCTGCCATTGATCAATCGCTACCTGAACACCCCGGTGATGGTCGCCGACAGCAGCACCGGCTCAATCCGCCTCGGTGGCATCTACAACATCAAGGAACTCAACAGCCTTGTGGCGACGCTGCCCAAGGTATTGCCGGTCTACCTGACCCGCAACAAGGACGGCAATCCGGTTCTCAACTCCATGCCGCAGCAACCGCCTAAAAGCTGAAGGCCGCAACCCTTGCGGGGTGCGGCCTTCTTTCTGAACGCAAACACTGTTCGATTTACTGTTTGGCCACCTTCGCGGCTTTTTCATCCTGCTCGCGAATTGTCTGTGCCTGGTATTGCGGGTCCGAAGTGATCTGCTGTTCGGTGAACGGCAACACACTCAACTGTTTCTTCGAGAAGGCCAACGTCTGGTCATTGGCGTGCTTTGAGGCCGGGTCGCTGGACAACGAAAACGCCAACAGCCCTTTGGCCTGCGGTCCCTTGTCGTCGAACGTCACCACTTGCAAATAGCTGGTGCCACTGACCACTTCGCGTTTGCCGTCGGTTCTCGGCACGCTCTGAATCGCGTTATACACGCCCAGGGTGCCCGGTCCGCCGTGAATCGGCGTCTGCTGGCCACCGCTGCTGACCACCTGGATATCGCCCCAGCGGCTGTCCGTCTTGAGCCCCGATGTGTTGACCGATTCCACCGACGCCAGCATCGCCTCGCGCACAGCCTTGGCAACTTCCGCCCGCTCGACCGCCAGGCCGCGAGGCGTGTGTTGCGGGTCTTTCGGATCAAACACCACACGCCAGACATCGGGCGCTTCCTGCAGCGCATCCATGACATTCTGAAAATGTACAAACCCCACGCCGCTGTCCAGATTCGCGCTGCGGTCCCAGGCCTTCAGACTGGCACACAGCGGTGTGAGCGTCGGCGCATCGGCACCCAGGTCTTCAGCGCAGAATTTCAACAAATCAGGCATCACTTGAGTCGCCTGGTACACCTGATCGTCCATCACCATCTGTTGCAGATCGGTCGCGGCAATCGGGCCAGTCTTGTTCAGTGTGGCCAGGCGATCCAGGGCAAAACGTGAGCGCAGGCCCAACGGCTGGCTGTCCTGGCTGATCAGTGGCGAGAAACCGGTGAGCGGTTGTGCCGGGTTGGCCATCCACGCCGAATCGTTGGAGTGCTGCACAAAGTCCTTGCGCAACAGCTGCGGTAATGTGTCCGAGGCATAAATGCCTTTTTGCGCCGCCGCCGGGTCGATGTCCCAGGCACAGGCGCTGTTGGAACCGTCGAGCACGATCATCTGCAACCCGGCCCGTGGATCGCTGCACGCGGCCAGTTTGTCGACACTGACGTTCGGCACCACCGACAGGTTCATGTACAGCGTCTGCCCCTGATCGTCCGCCGCCAGGGTGTTGACCCACGGGATGCCCTGGATCTTGTGAACCGATGCCTGCAATTCCTTGAGGCTGACCGCACGATTCATCGCGTACCACTGCTGCAACACCCGGTCGTTATCGAGGTTGGCATCGCGCAGGCTGTAGGCGAACTGGTTATCCCAGTCCAGTTTTCCCGGCCATTGCACGATCGGGCCGAATTGCGAGCTGTAGATCACGCGAGAGACCGTCCGGGTCTGCCCGTCAGGCTGTTTCACCTTCACGGTCACGGTCTGCTGCTTCATCGGCAGCGACTTGCCGTCGAGCAAATAGCGGGTCGAGTCCTTCGGATCGAGTTGCAGGCGATACAGGGTGAAATGCTTGGACGAGTCCACGGTGTGGGTCCAGGCCAGGTGTTGATTGAAGCCGATGTTGATCATCGGCAAACCGGGCAGCGCGGCGCCCATCACATCAAGTTTACCGGGGATGGTCAGGTGCATCTGATAGAAGCGCATCCCGCCGACCCACGGAAAATGCGGATTGGCCAACAACATGCCACGGCCATTGAAGGAGCGTTCACTGCCCACCGCGACTGCGTTGCTGCCGCGATCCAGCGCGAAGCGTTGAATGCGCGCAGTGGCTAGCTGGAACTGCGCCGAGGCCTGCGTATTCTGCGCGACCGCTTTGGGTGGCGTGGCACCGGCCAGCGCTTCGGCAAACTGCCCGACGCCGCCTTCGACCAACAGGCGCCGCGTCAACTTGACCAGGTCCTGCGCGGTGATGTCCCGCACCCATTCGCCCTGGCATTGCTGCGGCAAACCTTGAGCGCGACGTTCCGCCAGCGAGCGGTTGTAACCGGCCACATATCCTTCAACGAGGTCGCGGACTTCCGGCGTCTGCGCCTGCCAGAACGCAGCGACCGCTTGCGGCGTATTCAACCAGTTGAAAAACACGTCGCTGACCTGATTTTCGCGCTCCTCGACCGTGAACTGCTCCGGGCCGAAATAACGTGAACGCTCGCCGTTCACCGTGGTGATCTCATTGGCCAGCAGGCACAGATTGTCCTGCGCGTACGCGTAGCCGATGCCGTAGCCGAGGCCACGTTCGTTGTCGGCACGAATATGCGGCACGCCGAAGCTGGTCCGGCGGATATCGGCCGTCGCCGAAGCATCCGGCTGGCTGCGCGCGTGTGCCGCAAGACTCAAGCCCACCAACACGGCGGCAAGGCTCAATCGGGTTAACTGCCTGGTAATAATCACACTCGCTCCTGATCCAAATGCACGCAAATAGCCCTTGTAGGAGCGAGGCTTGCCCGCGAAGAAGGAGTCCTGGCCAACATAAGTGTTGACTGATCCCCCCTCTTCGCGGGCAAGCCTCGCTCCTACAGGAACGAAATCCATGACAAAAATTTAGGCCGCCGGAGGGCGTTTCTGCGGGGGTTTACAAGCTTCTGACGTGATGGCAACAAAATTTCTACATCTGATCCTTCATGATTTGGGTGGCTCGTACGTCTTATTGAGTAAGAGCACCCAACACATCTTTCCGGTTCAGGCTCTGAAAAGGAGATATTGCATGTACAACTCGCAACTGCCAACGGACGGTAGCGCTGCGCCAATGGGCACTTCCATGGGCTCGGGCCTGTTCAATCCGCGTACTGAACGACACAGCAACGAACGGATCCGGGTACTGCTCAAGAGCTTCGGCCTGCGCACCAGCCTGATCCGCCTGAAAGTCATCGACGCCTTGCTGACCGCCGCCGAAAGCGATCGCAGTCTGGGTGTGCGCGGCGTCCACAGTCACCTGCTGGACCTGGATATTCCGCTGTCCTTTCTCAGTGTGCGCGAAGTGTTGAAACGCTTGTGCAGCGAAGGCGTGATCACCCTGAACCCGGACAAAAGCTACAGCTTGCACCCGCAGGCGTTCGCCGCATTGCACGGCGAATAACCTGCCCGTGGTGCGTCGCTCAGGGCTTGACCTTGCGACGCATCACGCCATTGATCACCACCACGATCACCGCCACGCCAATAGCGATGTACTGGAACAGTTTTTCGCTGATGACCCCGGCATTCTGCAAATACGAAAGGCCAAACATGATTCCCAGCACCACCAGGGAGATCAGAATCGAGTATTTCAAACGTTGCGACTGGGTCATTGCCCTTTTCCTTAAACAAAAAGCTAAAACGTAAGGCGAACCTGAAAATGTATCGGGTTTGTATCCGAATGCATGCCAAGCCACTACCGTTTTCCGGGGATGGGGCGCTGCAAACGGGGTCTCATGTTACAGCCGATGAAGCCTTTTGGCTGCATAGCGGCGATAACCATGAGGATTTTGAAATGTTCCGTCGAATCACACTGCTGATTCCCCTGCTGGCCATACTTTCCCTGAGCGGCTGCATTATTTTCCCCCACGGCGGATGGCACGGCGGCCACCATTACGACGGCCGTGGCGGACCGGGTTACTACCAACACCGTTAGGATTTTTCAGCGGCCTGAATGCTCTTTGACAAAGCCATTTCCCGGCTGCGCGCAAAGCTCAACCATCCAGTCGACAAACACCCGTACCCGCCGCGACAGCTGACGGTGAGGAGGATAGAGCGCCGCCAACGGCATCCCCGGTGGCGGCACCTCCCTCAGCACCTCGACCAGATTGCCCTCCTTCAATTGCCTGGCTACGTGATAGTACGGGGTCTGGACCAATCCATACCCCGCCTCACACGCCGCCAGATAACCGTCGGCACTGTTGACCGCCACATGTTTGGACAGATTGATCGGTTGTATCTGGCCATCGACCACAAACTCCAGCCCGAAACGTTTGCCGCTGTGACTGGAAACGTACTCCACCATTTCATGCCCCTCCAGATCGGCCAGGCACTGCGGCGTCCCGTGGCGTTGCAGATAACCGGGGCTGGCGCAGGTGACCTGATCCAGCATGACCAGCGGCCGCGCCACTAGAGAGTCGTCCAGTGACGAGCCGCCCCGGAGCACGCAATCGACGCCCTCGCGAATCAGGTCCACCGGCCGGTCATTCAAACCGATTTCCAGCTCGATCAAGGGATAACGGGCCGTGAACTGCGGCAAGGCCGGGATCACGATCAGGCGCCCCACCCCTGCGGGCATGTCCACGCGCAACAAACCCTTGGGGTTGTGACGCGCGGCGGAGAACACCGCTTCGGTTTCCTCCAGATCCGCCAGCAAACGCACGCAACGCGGGTAGTAGGCCGCGCCGTCGAGCGTCAGGCTGATCTGCCGCGTGGTGCGTTGCAGCAACTGCACGCCCAGATGCGCCTCCAGCTGTTTGATCAGAATGGTCACCGAGGCGCGGGGCAATTGCAGGCTGTCTGCCGCTTTGGCAAAGCCTCCCAGCTCGACGATCCGGGTGAATACGCGCATGGCGTTGAATCGATCCATTGTGCAGTCGTACCGGCTGATTATTTAGAAATTACTAATAGTGATAGCAGTTTTAGCTGGTTTATCTGGATTCTGTCGAGGTTAACAATGGGATCCACATTCACAGGGAGCTGATTTCATGCAAACACGTCAATTGGGTAAAAACGGTCCGCAGGTCAGCGCGATCGGTCTGGGCTGCATGGGCATGACCGATTTCTACACCACCGGCACGGACACCCGGGAAGCCACGGCCACCCTGCATCGCGCGCTGGAGCTGGGCATCAACCTGCTCGACACCGCCGACATGTACGGCCCGCACACCAACGAAGAACTGATCGGCAAAGCCATCGCCGGCAAGCGTGATCAAGTGTTCCTGGCGAGCAAGTTCGGCATCGTCCGCGATCCGGCGAACCCGACCGCCCGAGGGGTCGACGGACGCCCGGAATACATACGCGCCTCTATCGATGGCACCCTCAAGCGGCTCGGCGTCGA
This sequence comes from Pseudomonas sp. PDM01, assembly GCF_014852325.1. Lineage (NCBI taxonomy): Bacteria > Pseudomonadati > Pseudomonadota > Gammaproteobacteria > Pseudomonadales > Pseudomonadaceae > Pseudomonas > Pseudomonas sp. PDM01. The sequence goes on along the minus strand of NZ_JACVBK010000001.1, from coordinate 544,793 downwards.
AACCCTCGACTTGTACTACCAGCACCGCATCGACCCGCAAGTGGCCATCGAGGAAACCGTCGGCGCCATGGCCGAACTGGTCAAGGCCGGCAAGGTGCGTTACCTGGGCTTGAGCGAAGCCTCGGCCACAACGCTGGAGCGGGCGCACCAGGTTCATCCGATCAGCGCGCTGCAAAGCGAGTATTCGTTATGGAGCCGGGATCAGGAAGACAACGGCTGCCTGGCCGCGTGCCAGCGACTGGGCATTGCCTTTGTCCCTTACAGCCCGCTGGGTCGGGGCTTTCTGACGGGCGCACTGAAAAGCCCGGACGATTTTGCGGCGGACGACTACCGTCGGTTCAGCCCGCGTTTTCAGGGTGACAACTTCGCGAAAAACCTGCTGCTGGTGCGGCAAGTGCAGGACCTGGCGGCGGAAAAAGGCGTGACGGCGGGTCAACTCGCGTTGGCGTGGGTGCTGGCCCAGGGTGATTACGTGATCCCGATCCCCGGGACCAAACAGCGTAAATACCTGGAAGAAAACGTGGCAGCGCTGGAAATCAAACTTGGCCGCGAAGAGTTGCACGCGCTGGAAGCGATCTTCCCGGCGAATGCCACCGCCGGCTTGCGTTACCCGGAAGAAATCCTGAAGTTGCTCGACCGTTAACCTGCGTCCGGCCCGTTCAATTGCCTGAACGGGCCGGCGCAATCCCGCCGTCCGTCACCTCCCTCCGTTCTTGTACGATCGTACCTAAAGCTCAACTTGAGCCAGCCGATAGCCCTTTGAAGCGTCCAGTTTCATACCGATACCCACAATAAGATCGCTGCTCAAAAGGACCCGGCCCCATGCCCGCATTCCGCACTATTCAGGCTCGCTACACGCTGTTTCTGGTCCTGTTCATTCTGCTGCTGTCCATTCTCACCGTGGTTGGCATCAGCCAACTGGTCGCGCCAAAGCTGCGCCACACCGAAGAACAAGTCGCGCTCAATCGCATCGCCGAAGTCGCCGAACAAATCCAGGGCGAACTGAGTAAGGTTCAGGCGCAACAGCGCAGCATCACCCAGACCATCCCCCTGCTCGACAGCGCCGCCATCGACACGGTCCTGCCGGGCCTGGTCGATCAGTACGGCGAACTGAAAGTCTTCGGTGGCGGTATCTGGCCCCTGCCCGGCCAGCGTGAAGCAGGACGCAACAAGTTCAGCACGTTCTGGCATCGCGATGCCTCGGGCAAACTGGCGGTCAATACCTTCTGGAACAGCGACGCCGCGCCTAACTATTACGACCAGAGCTGGTACAAGGGCGGCATGCAAACCCCGCGCGGGCAATGCGCCTGGGCAGCGGCCTATAAAGATGACGCCAGCGCCGAGCCGCGCACCAACTGCGCCATGGCGATCCAGAAAAACGGCGCTGCCTACGGCGTCTCGACCATCGACGTGACCCTGGGCTTCTTCAACGACCTGGTGGCGCGCAAGGAAAAAGACCTCGGTGCCGAAATGCTCATCGTCGAGGCCGACGGCAAGATCATCAGCAACAGCTCGCGCATCAGCGGACCGATCGTACTGAAGAACATCAGCGAACTGGCCGGCAACTCACCTTTCGCCAGCCAAGTGAAGGCCGGCTTGCAAAACCGTGATCAGGCGCAGCGCGTCGAGTTCGACAACAAGGGCGAGGCCAGCACCTTCTTCATGCGCCCTATCGAAGGCACGCCGTGGTTCCTCGCCACCGCCCTGCCGACCAAGATGATCACCGCCCAGCGCGACGACGTGCTCAGCACGCTGAGCCTGCTGCAAATCCCGATGGTGATCCTGCTGGTGCTGTTGCAAATCTATGCGATCCGCCAACTGATCCAGCGCATGAAAGCCCTGAAGGCCAATATCGACGCGCTGTCCGCCGGTGACGCCGACCTGACCAAACGCATCACCATTCGTGCCGAAGACGAGCTGGGCGCCATTGGCCACTCGGTCAACGCGTTCATCGCTTACCTGCAAAACATGATCGGCGAAGTCACCCAGGCCACAGGCGCCATGGCCTCCAGCCTCGACAACCTGCAACGCACCTCTGCGCATACCAGCCAGATTCTGGTGCGCCACGCTTCGGAAACCGATCAGACCGTCACCGCCATAACCGAAATGAGCTCGACCGCCGAAAGCGTGGCGCAGAACGCAGCTGAAACCGCCGCTTTCACTCAACGCGCCAACGAAAACGCCGACCGTTCGCGGGTCGTGGTGGGTGAAGCGTCCAGCAGTGTGATTGCGTTGATCGACGAAGTGGCCAGCGCCACCCATAAAGTCGAAAGCATGCAGCAAGACGCCCAGCGCATCACCGAAATCCTCGGGGTGATCGGCGCCATCGCCGGCCAGACCAACCTGCTGGCCCTTAACGCGGCCATTGAAGCGGCACGTGCCGGTGAGCAAGGTCGCGGTTTTGCGGTGGTGGCCGACGAAGTCCGCGCCCTCGCCGCCCGCACCCAGGCCAGCACCTCGGAAATCAACGAGATGCTCACGCGCCTGACCCAAGGCGTCAGTTCGTCGGTCAGCGCCATGGAAAACACCCAGGCCAGCTGCCAGTCAGCGGCCGATGCCACGGCGCGGGTCAACACCGGGCTGGACGAAATGGCCGGTTCCGTCAGCCATATCAACAGCCTCAGCACTCAGATCGCCACGGCCGCCGAACAGCAAAGTGCGGTGACGGAGGAGATCAACCGCAGCATGGTGCAGATCCGCCACATGGTGGATGAACTGGTGAAAAGCGGTCAGGCCAGTGAGCTCAATACCCGGCAGTTGCTGGAAGCCAACTCACGCGTCAGCGCGATCATGGGACGGTTCAAAGTCCGCTGATTGGCTGTAAGGCTTTTGTGTGCATATCCATTGTTTTGGTGATGGCTGATATGGGTTTCGCCCTTACGGCGAGTCACTTGGAAGAGCCCCAAGTAACCAAGGGCTCTTGCCCCTTTCGTTCGGTGCCTCGCTAAGGCTCGGCATGCCCTCGCTCCGGTCCTGCTCCGTGGGCCCGCCGCCATCGGCCATCCATGGCCGGGGGCGGCTAACCCGGCATCCATGCCGGGTTACCCACTACGCAGAACCTGCACTCGGCCTCTCGAGGGGGCGCTCAGATCAAAAGCGGAAGGCGAGCTAACGCTCGACCTGATGAGTGGTGAGAAGCAAAAGCAAACGCGATTCCCTGTAGGAGCGAGGCTTGCCCGCGAAAAACGACCGGACAACGCGTTCATTCAGACAGCACGCGTTATCGTTGACGTCCATCGCCAGCAAGCTGGCTCCTACAAGGGAAATGCACATACGTTTGGATAAATACGATCAACTGTAGGAGCCGGCTTGCCGGCGATGGCATCCGTCCAGTCAACCAATATGCTGGATGCCCCACTGCTATCGCCAGCAAGCTGGCTCCTACAAGGGAAATGCAAATGCGTTTGGATAAATACGATCAACTGTAGGAGCCGGCTTGCTGCGGGCGGCGTTCCGACGATGGCATCCGTCCAGTCAACAAATATGCTGGATGACCCACCGCCATCGCCAGCAAGCCGGCTCCTACAAGGATTGGCGTTTGCTTTTGATCTTCACCACTCATCAGGCCGAGCGTTAGCTCGCCTTCCGCTTTTGATCTTGAGGTGCACGCCCCCTCGAGAGGCCGAGCGCAGGTTCTGCGCAGTGGGCAACCCGGCATGGATGCCGGGTTAGCCGCGCACGGCCAGGGATGGCCGATCGCGGCGGGCCCACGGAGCAGGACCGGAGCGAGGGCATGCCGAGTCACAGCGAGGCACCGAACGAAAGGGGCAAAAGCGCTTTGGTTACTTTCGCGCTTTTCGAAAGTGACTCGCCGTAAGGGCGAAACCCATATCCGCCATCACCAAACCAATGGATATGTACACCAACCAAACCCCGTGCAACCCAGAATCCCCCACAACCCCAGCATTAATTCGAAACAATCTCGTCGCTCTTAACCGGCTAAAGTAGTCAAAATGCCTCTTTTTTGACCGCCATCCGAGTCGAGATCCCTCCATGCGAACCCATCTGCGTCTGGTCGCCCTGAGCGCCCTGTTCATTTCGTCCCTGGCCCAGGCCGCCGACCTCATCCCCATCGAGGTCCACCGCGACGCCAACTGCGGCTGCTGCAAAAAGTGGATCAGCCACCTGGAGGCCAATGGCTTCAAGGTCGAGGATCACGTCGAAGCCAACATGAGCGAATTCAAGCAACAGCACGGCGTGCCGCCACGTCTGGCGTCCTGCCACACCGGTTTGATCAATGGCAAATTCGTCGAAGGCCATGTCCCGGCCGATCAGGTGCTGGCCTTGACCAAGCGTGACGATCTATTGGGCGTGGCCGCGCCCGGCATGCCGATGGGTTCGCCCGGCATGGAAATGGACGGCATGAGCGACGCCTATCAGGTGATCGGCCTGAAAAAGGACGGCGCTGACGTGGTGGTGGCGGACTACCCCGCCGCCCATTGATGTCTGCGGCGTACATCGGGCTGTTTTTCGCCGCATTCGGTGCGGCGACCCTGCTGCCGTTGCAGTCCGAAGCGGTCCTGGTGGGGCTGCTGCTCAGCGAGCAGTACTGGCTCTGGTCGCTGCTGGCAATTGCCACGCTGGGCAACGTGCTCGGCTCGCTGCTGAACTGGTGGTTGGGTCGCGGTATCGAGCGGTTTCGCGAGCGGCGCTGGTTTCCGGTCAGCCCACGCCATCTGGACAAGGCCCGCATTCATTATCAGCGCTACGGTCATTGGTCGTTGCTGTTGAGTTGGGTGCCTGTCATCGGTGATCCCCTGACGCTGGTCGCCGGCGTCATGCGCGAACCGCTGGGGCGCTTCCTGCTGATCGTGACGCTCGCCAAAGGCGCCCGTTACGGCGTGCTGGCCCTGGCGACTCTGGGCTGGATCGGTTGAACCATCACCCGCCGCGATTGCCTGTGCTTAATGCCGCCCTAATCATGCCGATCCAGCATCGCCGATTTCCTCTGGAGTTCCCCATGCCCCTCGCACGCTCCCGCTGGCTTCCGAGCCTGCTGCTGACCGCCGCACTGCCGGCCATCGCGGCCGAAGGCCCGGAATATGGCCCCGAACTGCAAGGCTTCGAATACCCCTATACGCTCAAGCACTTCGCCTTTGAATCCCAGGGCCAGTCCCTGCAAATGGGCTACATGGACGTCGCCGCGCACGGCAAGGCCAACGGGCGCAGCATCGTGCTGATGCATGGCAAGAATTTCTGCGGCGCAACCTGGGACACGTCGATCAAGGCCTTGAGCGACGCCGGTTACCGGGTCATCGCGCCGGACCAGATCGGTTTCTGCACCTCCAGCAAACCGGACAATTATCAGTACAGCTTCCAGCAACTGGCGGCCAACACCCAACAACTGCTCAAAGCCCTCGGCATCCAGAAAGCCAGCCTGCTCGGGCACTCCACGGGCGGCATGCTCGCCACCCGCTATGCGCTGCAATATCCCGAGCAGGTCGAACAACTGGCGATGGTCAACCCAATCGGTCTGGAGGACTGGAAAGCCCTCGGCGTGCCCTATCGCACGGTGGATCAATGGTACGAGCGTGAGCTCAAGGTAACGGCGCAAGGCATTCACGACTATCAGCGCAACACTTATTACGACGGCCGCTGGAAACCCGAATTCGACCGCTGGGTAGACATGTACGCGGGCATGGCCAAAGGCCCGGGCAAAACCCGGGTGGCGTGGAACTCGGCACTGATTTACGACATGATCTTCACCCAGCCGGTGTACTACGAATTCAAGGACCTGAAGGTGCCGACGCTGTTGCTGATCGGCACTGCTGATTCCACGGCCATCAACAAGGACATCGCCTCCCCCGAGGTCAAAGCGAAAATCGGTCACTACGACGTACTCGGCAAACAGGTGGCGAAACTGATTCCTCACTCGACGCTGGTCGAATTCCCCGGCATGGGCCACGCGCCGCAAATGGAAGAACCGGCAAAATTCCACCAGGCCCTGCTCGCCTGGCTGAACAATTCCAACCCCGTTCATTGATGAGGTAAGGCGGATGGCTGTGCAGATTGCGGTACTCGATGACTGGCAGGATGTGGCGCGGCAGGTGGTTGACTGGTCGGCGCTGGACGCCATCGGCCAGGTGAGTTTCATCCATGACTACCCGGCGGATAACGAAACGCTGGCAGCACGGCTGGCCGGGTTTGAAGTGATCTGCGTAATGCGCGAGCGCACCCGTTTCGATGAAGACCTGCTGCGTCGGCTACCGACCCTCAAACTGCTGGTCACCGGCGGCATGCGCAACGCGGCCCTCGACTTGAAAGCCGCTGCTGCGCTCGGTATTCAGGTCAGCGGCACCGACAGTTACAAACACGCCGCGCCGGAACTGACCTGGGCCCTGATCATGGCCGCCACCCGCAACCTGGTTGTGGAAGCCAACGCTCTGCGTGCAGGTAAATGGCAACAAGGGCTGGGGGGCGACCTGCACGGCAAGACCTTGGCGATTCTCGGTTTGGGCAGCATTGGCCAGCGAGTCGCCCAGTTCGGCCAGGTGTTCGGCATGCGGGTAATCGCCTGGAGCGAAAACCTCACAGCCGAACGCGCCGCCGAAGTGGGCGTGACCTACGTCAGCAAGCAGGCGTTGTTCGAACAGGCCGACGTGTTGTCGGTGCATCTGGTGCTCAGCGACCGCAGCCGCGGCTTGGTCGACGCGCAAGCGCTGGACTGGATGAAACCCACCGCACTGCTGGTCAACACGGCTCGCGGGCCGATTGTCGATGAGGCGGCGCTGATCAAGGCGCTGCAAAAACGTCGCCTGGCCGGTGCGGCACTGGACGTGTTCGAGCAGGAACCCTTGCCCGCTCATCACCCGTTCAGGACCCTGGAGAATGTGCTGGCGACGCCGCATGTCGGGTACGTCAGCCAGCAGAATTACCATCAGTTCTTTTCGCAAATGATCGAGGACATTCAGGCCTGGTCAGCTGGAGAGCCGATCCGGTTGCTCAGCTGAGACCCGGTCATCGTTCATCGCCGGCTTGCCGGCGATTGCTCGCACCACAGATCTAACTGGCCTTCACCGCGACAAACGCCGCCGTCACATAAAGCACCGTCACCACGTCCTTGCCCCGCAATTCGGGCTCAGCGGCGATCAGCACGCGAATTTGCCCATCCACCTTCGCCCTTCCTGCACTGATAAAGCCGCGACAAAACGGGTGGACACCCAGATCGACCACGGACCTGTGTGCGCGTGCCTCGAAAAGACCGCCAGAAAGAAATGAATAATTGTTCACCCTGCGGTGTTCATGACAGCGAAGACTCATCATTTCGGCCTGCGGGATAACACCTTGCGTGCATGCTGCCGGGGCGTGGTTGAACTGAAACGAATAAACCAGTGGAGATCATCCATGAATACCCGTCTTACTGTTTTTACCGTTCAGCTACTGCTCGCCTTTGCGTTGTCCGCTACCCTTGCATTGGCCAATGGTGACGATGACGCACCGGCCAGGCCCAACTGCCCGAAAGGTCAGGTCTTCGACTCCAGGTCGCAAAAATGCGTGAGGCAGACCAGCGGCGAGGTATCCGATGCCGACCGCACCGATTACGCCTATCGGCTGGCAAAGGACGGTCGCTACGAGGAAGCCCTGGCACTGCTCGACACGCTGAAAGAACCCGACACCGCCAAGGCGCTCAACTATCGCGGCTACGCTACGCGTAAACTGGGGCGCACCGACGAGGGCATCGGTTACTACCTGCAATCGGTCAAACTCGACCCGCAATACGCGCAAGTCCGCGAGTACCTCGGCGAAGCGTATGTGATCAAGGGTCGGCTGGATCTCGCCCAGGAGCAGTTGCAGCAGATAAAATCGATCTGCGGCAGCACCTGCGAAGAATACCGGGACCTGGCTGAAGCCATTAACGATTCATCGAAAACCTGACAGGACGGAGGTCGCCATCGCCAGCGATCAGGCAATACGGGCAGAGCTGGGCCAGCACCTGGCGCGGTTATGGCGCTACGGCCTGCTGCTGTCCCGGCAGCGGCATGTCGCCGAAGACCTGGTGCAGGCCACCTGCGTGCGGGCGCTGGAGTGTGCCGGGCAATTTGTCCCCGGCAGCCGCCTGGACCGCTGGCTGCTGAGCATTCTGCATTCGATCTGGCTCAACGAAGTGCGCTCGCGCCGGGTGCGTCAGGGCCAAGGGCTGGTGGATGCCGACAACGCCTTGTCGTTCGACGGTGAATACGCCGCGCAAACTCACGTGCTCGCCACGCAGGTGATTCGGCGCGTCGATGCGCTACCTGAAGCGCAACGCGAAACGGTATTTCTGGCCTACGTGGAGGGCCTGTCCTATCGCGAAGTCGCCGAAGTCCTGGACGTGCCCATCGGCACGGTCATGAGCCGCCTGGCCGCGGCGCGGGCGAAACTGGCCGAGTACCCGCCCTTGCACGCGGTGTCGAACCCTTCCACAGGAGAACGTCGATGAACGATCACACGATGCCTACGGACGAGCAACTGGTGGCCTACCTCGACGACCAACTCGATAGCGATCAGCGCAGCCGCATCGACGCAGTCATCGCCGAAGACTCGATGCTCAACCTGCGCCTTCAATGGCTGGCCCGCAGCAGCCTGCCGTTCAAGGCCGCCTACGACGAACTGGCGCAACAGGCGCCCGTGGACCGCCTGCAAGCGATGCTCGACACCTTGCCCTCGCCTGCCCGGCCGGCGATAAATCGGCGCCGGTTCCTCGCGGCGGCAGCCGGCCTGGTGTTGAGCGGCGTGCTCGCGGACCGGTTGTTCCTTGGCTGGCAGGCGAGCCAGCACAAATCCAGCTGGCGAGGGCTGGTGGCGGACTACATGTCGATGTACGTGCCGCAAACCCTGGAACACTTGCCCAGCGACGAAGCCACTCAACGCGCGCAATTGCACACCATCGACGCACGCCTGGGGCTGCGCCTTTTGCCGGCTCAACTGAGCCTGCCACGCGTTGAGCTCAAACGCGCACAAATCCTCGAATACGACGGCATGCCCATCGCCCAGATTACGTATCTGGACCCGGCGCACGGTCCCATGGCGTTGTGCGTCACCCGCTCAAACAGCGGCAGTCGCCACTTCGCCCACGAGCGTCGGCACGGAATGAACGTGGTGTATTGGGCGGACATGGAACATGCGTGGATGCTGATCGGGCACAACCCGGCGTCGGAGCTGGAGGAAATGGCGAAGGTGTTGCGCAGTCGGCTAAGCGCGTGACCTGTCGAAGCCGGCTTGCTGGCGATGGGGCCATCAGACATTGCGTTGAATTCAAGGACGCCATCGCCGGCAAGCCGGCTCCTACACAGGTTTTGCGGCGGTCATCAGGCCGGGACCGGTAACCACAAACGGAACCGTGCGCCGCCCAGCGGAGACGGTTCGACGGTGAGCGTGCCGCCCTGTGCCTCCAGCGCCCGCCGACTGATCGCCAATCCCAGGCCAAAGCCACCCGTCGCCCGATCGCGACTGCGATCCAGTCGATAAAACGGCTCGAAAATCCGCTCGCGCTCGTCATCGGGAATGCCGATCCCATCGTCATCGACCCAGATTTCACACCCCTTGGCACAGACCTGAACCCCGATCTGAATACGCTTCTCGCAGTAGCGCATCGCGTTGCGCAGCAGGTTCTGAATCGCCCGGGCAGTCAGCCGAGGATCGAGTGTGAAGCGTTCGAGCTGGCCGTGAAGCAGCACGTCGATCACGATTTCAGGGGACTCCAGCTCCTCATCGACACTGCCCAGAATGCTGTCGATGAACTCATCCAGCGACACTTCCACCTGTTCCGGTAGCCGGGCCGGGTTTTGCAAGCGGCTATAGGACAGCAGCTCCAGCACCAACTCATCCAGTTCACGAATGTGCGCGACCAGCCCTTGCAGGCGCTCCCGACTGGCAGCCGGCAAATCGTCGGACAGTGCCAGCGCGAGGCCAAAATCCAGGCGGGTCAGCGGTGTGCGCAGCTCGTGAGAAACGGCGTTGAGCAAATCCCGCTGCTGGTTCAGCAGGTTTTCGATATCGCCGGCCATGGTGTCGAAAACGTTGGCCAGGCTACCGATGTTGGAGTGGGTGGGGATCTGGGTGCGCTCGCTCAAATGCCCCTTGCCGAAGCGTTCAGCCGTGCCTTTGAGCCGCTCCAGGTCGCGCCAGTGCGGACGCAGCCACAGCAACAGGCACGCGAGCATGGTCGCGCCGATCAGCACGTTGATGCTCCAGTACAGCAAGTTCACGTCCAGCGGGTCCGGCGGCACGACCATTTGCACGACGGTTTGCGAGTTCAACGGTGCCACCGCCAGCGTGCGCCAGCCCCAGTCGCCGATGCGCACGACATTCTCGCCACGCTGCAAACGTTTCTGTTCCGCCAGGGTCAGGCCGTCATCGTCATTGCGGCTGAGGACGATGTGCAGCGGGTTGAATTCCTTGTCCATCTCGGCCGCCAACGCTGGCCACTGCGTTTCGGGCACGGCGTGAAACTGCTTGACGATCAGCGACTGCAACCCGCGCGAGTAATCGAGGTTGTAGGTGACAAAGCGCTCCTGGAAGACCTTGATCACCACGTCCGGCACCAGATAGATCGCCGCGCTGTACGAAATGATCGTCACCAGGTACAGGCGAAAGAGGATTCTGAACATCGCCTCAGCATTCCCACTCGGAACGGCTGAACAGGTAACCCTTGCCCCACACGGTCTTGATCTTGCGCGCCTCGCCGGCATGGTCGTCGAATTTGCGCCGCAGCTTGGAAATCGCCACGTCCACCGAGCGGTCGGTGCCGTTGAATTCGATGCCGCGCAGGCGTTGCAGAATCTGGTCGCGGCTCAACACTTCGCCGGCATGTCGGGCCAGCACCACCAACAAGTTGTATTCGCCGCTGGACAGCTCGACCAGTTGTTCACGCCAGGTCACGGTGCGTTCGGACAGGTCGATGCACAAATTGCCCATGAGGATGCGGTCGTTGGCAGTCTGCGGTTCGCTGAGACTGCTGCGGCGCAACAGCGTACGAACGCGGGCCAGCAACACGCGGGGTTCGCAGGGTTTGGTGACGTAGTCATCGGCGCCCATTTCCAGGCCCAGCACCTGATCATGGCTGTCGTCGCGGGCGGTGAGCATCAGGATCGGCAGCGTGGCCGAATCCGCGCGCAACAAGCGACAGACTTGCAGGCCGTCGAGCCCCGGCAACATCAGGTCGAGGATCACCAGGTCCGGCGGATTGACCCGCGCACGCTCGCGCACGTGGTCACCGCGGCTGATCACGCTGACGGAGTAGCCGTTGCGTTCCAGGTAGCTGGAAATCAACTCGGAGAGCGCGGTGTCGTCTTCGACCAGGAGGATGTTGGGCATGGGTGTTTCCAGAGAGTGCAGTGGCGGCTGTTCGGGCCTCTTCGCGGGCAAGCCTCGCTCCTACAGGGATTGTTGTCGGCCATGGATTTCGCGGACGACACAAATCCTGTAGGAGCGAGGCTTGCCCGCGAAGGCGGCCTGACGTGCGCAATAAATTTCAAGCCATGAAGGATATACGCCCTCACCCGTGCCTGAGCAAAACCATTACACAATTTCACACAGCACCAACAAAGCTTCACCGCTACCCTCGTCGCCTCCCCGTAGGATGCGGGAGTTCATTATTGGGGTATTTACATGTCGAAGAACCTGCTTGCCAAGCTCAGCCTGCTTGCCCTGGCGTTGACGCTGAGCGCGTGTGACAAATCCACGAACGCTGAAGAGCAGGCGCCGTTGGCCACCGTGCGCATCGAGACCATCAAACCCCGGCCCCTGTCGATCACCAGCGAATTGAGCGGACGGATTGCCGCGCCACGTATTGCCGAAGTGCGCGCCCGGGTCGCCGGCGTGGTGTTGCAACGCGCCTTCCACGAAGGCAGCGACGTGAAAAAAGGCGACGTGCTGTTCCGCATCGATCCGGCACCGTTCAAGGCTGACCTGGACAGCGCCGAAGCCTCGCTGCGCAAGGCCGAGGCCAACGCCTACCAGGCCAGGCTGCAAGAACAGCGCTACGCCCAGTTGATCGAAGGCAATGCCATCAGCGGCCAGGATTACGACAACGCCCGGGCTGCCGTACGGCAAACCGCCGCTGAAGTCGCGGCCAATAAAGCCGCCGTGGATCGAGCGAAATTGAATCTCGGGTACGCCACCGTCACTGCCCCCATTTCCGGGCGCATCGGCCGCGCACTGGTCACCGAAGGCGCATTGGTCGGGCAGAACGAAACCACGCCGCTGGCATTGATCCAGCAGTTGAACCCGATTCATGCCGACCTCACCCAGTCGACCCGCGAACTCAACGACCTGCGCCGCGCCTTCCGTTCCGGCCAGTTGCAGGAAGTGGGTCAGGGTCAGGCCAAAGCCACGCTGATTCAGGATGACGGCAGCCTCTATCCGCTGCCGGGCAAGCTGCTGTTCACCGACATCACCGTCGACCCGGGCACCGGCCAGATCATCCTGCGCAGCGAGTTTCCCAACCCGGACCTCGACTTGCTGCCGGGCAGCTTCGTGCGGGTGCGCCTGGAACAAGCGGTGAACCAGCAAGGCATCAGCGTGCCGCAACGCGCCATTCAACGCGACAGCGCGGGTGTTGCGCAGGTGCTGGTGCTCGATGCGGAACTGCGCGTCGGCCAGCAAACCGTAGAGCTGGGCGCCGTGCAAAACGATCGCTGGATCGTCACTGCAGGCCTCAAGTCCGGCGACCGCATCGTCATCGAAGGCCTGCAACACGCCAAGCCCGGCGAGAAAGTACAGATCGACGATTCCCCTCTTCCACTTGCCCAGGTTTCTGGTCAGTAAGCAGGACGCTTTTCTATGCCGCAGTTCTTTATCGACCGCCCGGTGTTCGCCTGGGTGGTTGCCCTGTTCATCCTGCTGGCCGGTGCCCTGTCCATTCCGCAATTGCCGGTGGCGCAGTACCCCGATGTCGCGCCGCCGCAGATCGAAATCTACGCCGTGTACCCGGGCGCCTCGGCGCAAACCGTGGACGAAAGCGTGGTTAGCCTGATCGAGGAAGAGCTCAACGGCGCCGATCACCTGTTGTATTTCGAATCGCAAAGCAGCCTCGGCAGCGCTACGATCAAGGCGACTTTTCAACCGGGCACCAACCCGGAAATGGCCCAAGTGGATGTGCAGAACCGCCTGAAAGTCATCGAGTCGCGCCTGCCGCAAGCGGTCAACCAGCAAGGTTTGCAGGTGGAGAAAGTCTCCGCCGGTTTCCTGCTGCTGATCACCCTGACCTCCACTGACGGCAAACTCGACGACGTGGCGCTCAGCGATTACCTGGCGCGCAACGTGATGAACGAGATCAAGCGCCTGGACGGTGTCGGCAAGGCCCAGCTGTACGGCGCCGAGCGGGCGATGCGGATCTGGATCGACCCGCAGAAACTGATCGGTTTCAACCTGACACCGGCCGACGTCAACGCGGCCATCGTTGCGCAGAACGCCCAGGTTTCGGCCGGCAGCATCGGCGACCTGCCGACCCGCACCACCCAGGAAATCACCGCAACCGTTCTGGTCAAAGGCCAGCTGTCGACCCCGGAAGAATTCGCTGACATCGTGCTCAAGGCCAATCCGGACGGTTCCACCGTGCGCATCGGTGATGTGGCGCGGGTCGAAATCGGCAGCCAGGAATACCAGTTTGGCACGCGTCTGAACGGCAAGCCGTCCACCGCCGTCGGCGTGCAATTGTCCCCCGGCGCCAACGCCCTCAGCACTGCGACGCTGGTGCGGGCGAAGATGGATGAACTGGCGCGCTACTTCCCGGCGAATGTGGAATACAAGATCCCGTACGACACCTCGCCTTTCGTCAAAGTCTCGATCACCAAAGTGGTTTACACCCTGATCGAAGCGATGGTGCTGGTGTTCGCTGTGATGTTCCTGTTCCTGCAAAACTTCCGCTACACGCTGATTCCGACCCTCGTGGTGCCAGTGGCGCTGATGGGCACCTTTGCGACCATGCTCGCGCTGGGGTTCTCGATCAACGTACTGACCATGTTCGGCATGGTGCTGGCCATCGGCATTCTGGTGGACGACGCCATCGTGGTGGTGGAAAACGTCGAACGGATCATGGCCACCGAAGGCCTGTCGCCCAAAGAGGCGACGCGCAAAGCGATGAAGCAGATCACCGGGGCGATCATCGGCATCACTCTGGTGCTGGTCGCCGTGTTTATTCCAATGGCGTTCATGCAGGGTTCGGTCGGAGTGATCTACCGGCAATTCTCGCTGTCGATGGCCACCTCGATTCTGTTTTCGGCCTTCCTCGCCCTGACCTTGACCCCGGCGCTCTGCGCAACGCTGCTCAAGCCGATTGCCAAGGGTGAGCATCACGCCAAGGGCGGCTTCTTCGGCTGGTTCAACCGGCGCTTCGAGCAACTGACCGAGCGCTATCAGGGCTGGGTCGCTTATGCGCTGAAACGCAGCGGTCGTTACCTGCTGATCTACGGCGTGCTGCTGATCGGTCTAGGGCTGTGCTTCAGTCGTCTGCCCTCTTCGTTCCTGCCGGTGGAGGATCAGGGTTACACCATCACTGACATTCAACTGCCACCCGGCGCGAGCAAAAATCGCACGGTGCAGGTGGTCGAGCAGATCGAAGCGCACAACGCCACCGAACCGGGCGTCGGCGACAGCACGGTGATTCTCGGCTTCAGCTTCTCCGGCAGCGGGCAAAACGCGGCGCTGGCGTTTACCACGTTGAAAGACTGGTCGGATCGCGGCAGCGACGACTCGGCGAGTTCGATTGCCGACCGCGCCAACATCGCGCTGAGCCAGATCAAGGACGCCATGGCGTTCTCGGTCCTGCCGCCGCCGGTGGACGGCCTCGGCACCTCCAGCGGTTTCGAGTTCCGCTTGCAGGACCGTGGCGGCCTCGGCCATGCCACGCTGATGCAGGCGCGTACCGCGTTGCTGGCAGCCGCCGAGAAAAGTCCGATCCTGATGAACGTGCGCGAAAGCGCACTGGCTGAAGCGCCGCAGGTGCAACTGATCGTCGACCGTAAACAGGCGAATGCGCTGGGGGTTTCGTTTACCGACATCGGCAGCGTGCTGTCCACCGCTGTCGGTTCGGCTTACATCAACGACTTCCCCAATCAGGGGCGGATGCAGCGGGTGGTGGTCCAGGCTGAAGGCGATCAACGCAGTCAGGTCGCCGACCTGCTGAAGATCCACGTGCGCAACAGCAGCGGGAAAATGGTGCCGCTGTCCGCGTTCGTCCAGGCCAAATGGACTCAGGGCCCGGCGCAGTTGACCCGTTACAACGGCTATCCGGCAATCAGTATTTCCGGTGAACCGACGCCAGGTCACAGTACCGGTGAAGCCATGGCGGAAATCGAGCGACTGGTCGCGCAAGGGCCAGCGGGCCTGGGCCAGGAATGGACCGGGTTATCGCTGCAGGAACGGCTGTCCGGCAGCCAGGCGCCGATCCTGCTCGGGTTGTCGCTGTTGATCGTGTTCCTGTGCCTGGCGGCGTTGTATGAGAGCTGGTCGATTCCGACTTCGGTGCTGCTTGTGGTGCCGCTCGGTGTACTCGGCGCGGTGTTGGCCGTGACCTTGCGCGGGATGCCCAACGACGTGTTCTTCAAGGTCGGGCTGATCACCATCATCGGCCTGTCGGCGAAGAACGCGATCCTGATCATCGAGTTCGCCAAGAACCTGTACGACGAAGGCCACGACCTGATCGACGCCACCCTGCAAGCCGCGCGCCTGCGCCTGAGGCCAATCGTCATGACGTCCCTGGCGTTCATCCTCGGTGTCGTGCCGCTGGCGATCGCCACCGGCGCAAGCTCGGCAAGCCAGCAAGCCATCGGCACCGGGGTGATTGGCGGGATGATCACCGCGACACTGGCGGTGGTGTTTGTGCCGGTGTTTTTTGTGGTGGTGATGAAACTGGTGCGCAAGCGCCACAAGAAAACCTGACCGCACACATCCCCCTTGTAGGAGCGAGGCTTGCCCGCGAACGCGGTGTGTCAGTCGAGTGAAGTATTGACTGTTACAGCGCCTTCGCGGGCAAGCCTCGCTCCTACAGGGATCGGTGTTGGTCAGAGGGGTCCACGCTGGGCTAAGGTGTTTGCAATACCCCAACCCATCGAGCCTCCATGCCCTTCCTCGCCCGCACCCACCCTCGCCTGTCCGCCGCTGCGACCCTCGGTGTTGCGGTGGGCATTCTGGCTCCGGCCGATTCGATCATCAGCAAAATCCTCTTCGGCTGGAACACCGGGGTCTGGTCGTATCTGGTGCTGATGCTCTGGCTCGCCGCCCGCGCCAAAGCGCCGGATGTGAAACGCATTGCCGAAGTCGAAGACGAGAACGCCGGGCTGGTGCTGTTCGTGGTGTGCATCGCCGCCATCGCCAGCCTGGCGACCATCACCTTCGAACTGGTCGGCAGCAAGGACCTCGAAACCACCCGCAAACTGTTGCATTACGGGTTTACCGCGCTGACCGTCATCGGTTCATGGCTGTTGATCGGGGTGATTTTCAGCGTGCATTACGCCCGCCTGTTCTACACCTGGGCCGGCAAAGACCCGGCGCTGCGCTTCGCTGAAGGGCTGACCACCCCCAATTATTGGGACTTCCTGTATTTCTCGTTCACCATCAGCGCAGCCGTGCAGACCTCCGATGTCGGCGTGGCCACTCGGGAATTGCGCAAGATTGTGCTCGCGCAGTCGCTGATCGGTTTTCTGTTCAACACCGCGATTCTCGGGTTCTCGATCAACATCGCTGCGGGCCTGTTCAACTGAGCCGTGCACAAACGTTCTAGGCATCGCCCTCGCCACGGGCGTTAAATAACCCGGCAATCCGTCTCGCAGGTGCAGCATGACCACTCACAACTGGATCGACCTGGCCCAGGACGCCGACACCGGCATCGAGACGCTGCGCGCGCATTTCGAGGGCCACGCCTACGATCCGCACTGGCATGACAGCTATCTGGTGGGCGTCACCGAGCAAGGGGTGCAGCAATTCAACTGCCGGCGGGCCCGGCACCAGAGCACGCCGGGCAAGGTGTTTTTGCTCGAACCGGGTGACATCCATGATGGCGAAGCACCGACGGCAGACGGTTTCACCTACCGCATGCTGTACCTCGACCCGCAGTGGTTGAAACGCGAACTCAGTGCCGTGTTCGACAACGCGCCGGACAACAGTCAATTGAGCTTCGCCAATACCCTGGCCACCGACGTGCGTCTGGCCCACGCCACCAGCCTGGCGTTTCAGGCGCTGCACAACGGCGAGCTGAAAATCGTCCGCCAGACTGCCCTCGACGGTTTGCTCGAACGCCTCACCACTCACCTGCACTGGCGTGCCCGTTATGGCGAAGACCCGCGATTGCCGTTGGTGGCGCAGAAGGCTCGGGAATATCTGCACGCCCATGCCCACGAGGACATCGGCCTCGACCAACTGGCCGCCGCAACGGGCGTCGATCGCTTTCGCCTGACCCGCGCCTTCAAGGCTGCTTATGGCATCGCCCCGCACGCCTATCTGGTGCAATTGCGCCTGGCCACGGCCCGCAGAATGCTGGCCCGAGGCGAACAACCGGCCACGGTGGCCATGACGTTGGGGTTCGCCGACCAGAGTCATCTGGGCCGTTGGTTCGTGCGGGCCTACGGCCTGACGCCCGCGTTGTATCGCAAGCGCTGCTCAAATCTTCCAGACAGTTAACCGTGGGATTGTGAAGATCGACTTCAATGATCTTCACCGGAGTTTGCCCGCGATGCTGTCCACTTTCCCGACGTTACTGCCCTTCCTGTTGTTTGCGTTCGTGGCGTCGATCACGCCCGGCCCGACCAACATTCTGGTGTTGAGCAACAGTGCCCGATACGGCTTGGTGGCCGCCGTGCCGATCATCTTCGGCGCCTGTGCCAGCGCCGCGACAATTGTGTTGTTGGTCGGCAGCGGTGCCGGAGCGTCGTTGACCGCTTGGCCCTTCGTGCAAACCGCCATGCAGTGGATCGGCGTGGCTTGGCTGAGTTACCTCGCCTGGCAAATTTTCAACGCCCCGGCAGAGGCCGTCACCACCCAAAATGCCGATGCCCGGCTCGGTCTTTTGGGCGCTGCCGGCCTGCAACTGATCAACCCGAAAACCTGGATGATGGCGCTGGCGGTTGTCAGTGTATTTGCCGGGGCCGGCGAACAGCGCCTGACCCATGTGATGGTGTTGTCGCTGGCGTTCTTTCTGATTTCCCTGCCCTGCCTTGGGGTCTGGGCGTTGCTCGGCGCGGGCTCCACGCGCTGGTTGCGCTCACCTCGCTCAATGCAACGCTTCAATCGCTGCATGGCCCTGTTGCTGTTGGGATCGGCCTGGTTGAGTCTTTGGGCCTGAATCCCATTCGTCGGCCATTGTCGGACAATCGACGATGCGGGGCTTGACGGCGTATTTGCTTTTGGTGTCTTCTGAAACCGGTTTCAGTGCGATCTCAAACGCACGGACCTTATAACTCCAATAAGAAGGTTTCAGACCGTGAACGATTTCTCCGCCGCCCAGCGCAGCCGCGTGACCATGCTTGATGTCGCCGAACATGCCAAGGTCTCCAAGGCCAGCGTGTCACGGTTCATCGGCGAGGATCGCGCCTTGCTGTCCGATGCGATTGCATTGCGCATCGAACAGTCGATTGCCGAACTGGGTTATCGCCCGAACCAGATGGCTCGCGGTCTGAAACGTGGACGAACCCGCCTGATCGGCATGCTGGTCGCCGACATCCGCAACCCTTATTCGATTGCCGTGATGCACGGGGTGGAAACCGCCTGCCGTCAACACGGCTACAGCCTGGTGGTGTGCAACACCGACCGCGATGACGAGCAGGAATGCCAGCACCTGGCCCTGCTGCGCTCGTACAACATCGAAGGGCTGATCGTGAACACCCTCGGCCACCACCGCGACGAATTGCAGGAACTGCATCGCGAGATGCCGCTGGTGCTGGTGGACCGCAAGGTCGAGCACCTCGAAAGTGACATGGTCGGGCTGGACAACCCGGCAGCGGTCGAGATCGCCATCGCCCACCTTGAAGAACGCGGATACCGCGATGTGCTGCTGGTCACCGAACCGTTTGACGGCACCAGCTCACGGATCGAACGAGTCAGCAGTTTCAAGGCGCAGATCGCCCGGCGTTCGGCGCTGCGCGGAACGATGAGCGAAACCGGCAGTGACCTCACGGCAAACCTCAAGACTTTTCTCGATACCCCCGGCCCCGGCCCGAAGGCGCTGTTCTGCGCGAACGGGATTGCGGCGCTGGCCGCGACCCATGCGTTGCGCGAATTGCAGTGCACGTTGTTCGAGGATGTCGGCTTGATCGCCCTCGATGATCTGGATTGGTACCCGCTGGTGGGCAGCGGCATCACCGCCCTCGCCCAACCGACGACCGAGATGGGCGCGAGTGCGTTTGAATGCTTGCTCAAGCGCTTGCGCGGGGATGACGGGCCGGTGCGGACGATGGATTTTTCGGCTCGGTTGATTGTGCGTGGGTCGACCCTTGGGAATCTTCGGTGAATGCTACGACCCCTTCGCGGGCAAGCCTCGCTCCTACAGAGGCTCGCGATACCTCTGTAGGAGCGAGGCTTGCCCGCGAAGGGGCCCAAAAGATCACCACAAAACCTCATCCTTTTTTTTGAACAAAAATGAAACCGGTTTCAGAGGTCCATGACAATGCATAAACCACCCGTTTCCATCAGCCTCTCCAGCTACGGCGCCGACCTCGTCCGCCAGCGCGGTCAAGGCAGTTTCATCGATATCCTCGCCGCTGCGGGCGCCAGCCACATCGAATGGCGCGAAGAATTGCTGACCGTTGAAGACCCCACCCAACTGGCCGATGCCACCCGGGCGCAAGGCCTCGAAAGCGTGTATTCCTCGCCGATGGAATTGTGGCTGGCCGGCCAGTCGAAACCCAATCCGCAACTGATCACCGCCCTGCAACGCGCCCAGGCCTTCGGCGCCAATTGGCTGAAGGTGTCCCTCGGTTACTTCACCGACACCAGCGACCTGCAAACCCTCGCCCGGATCCAGGGCAAAAGCGCCGTGCAACTGCTGGTGGAAAACGATCAGACCCTGCACGGTGGTCGCATCGAACCGTTCCAGCGTTTTTTCGCAGCAGTCGAGCAACACAATCTGCCGATCAAAATGACCTTCGACATCGGCAACTGGCACTGGCAGGACCAGTCCGCCAGCAGCGCCGCGCGCCTGCTCGGGCGTCACGTCGGCTACGTACACTGCAAAGCCGTGTCACGCCGGGCCGACGGCAAACTGGTCGCCATGCCGCCTGCTGCCAGCGACCTGCATTCATGGGAACAACTGCTGCGGCACATGGCCCAAGGCGTGATGCGGGCCGCGGAATATCCGCTGCAAGCCGATGACCTGGTGCAACTCACCACCGAGCATGTCGCCGCCCTCGCCCACTTGGGGCAAGCACGCCTGGAGAGCGCTCATGTCTGAGATCGATATCCTGTCGTTCGGCGAAACCATGGCGATGTTTGTCGCCGATCAAAATGGCGACCTCGCCAACGTCGACCACTTTCACAAACGCATTGCCGGGGCCGACAGCAACGTCGCCATCGGTTTATCGCGACTGGGGTTCAAGGTGGCGTGGCTGAGCCGGGTCGGCGACGACTCTCTGGGGCGCTTCGTGATCGACACCTTGAAAAAGGAAGGCCTGGATTGCAGTAACGTTGCCCTCGATGCCGCACACCCGACCGGGTTTCAGCTCAAGTCACGCACCGACGATGGCGACGATCCCAGGGTCGAGTACTTTCGGCGCGGCTCGGCGGCGAGTCATCTGTCGCCGAAGTCGATCATCCCCGAACTGCTCAAGGCGCGGCACTTGCACGCCACCGGCATTCCTCCGGCGCTCTCGGAAACGGCGCGACAGATGTCTTTCGAACTGATGACGCGCATGCGTGAGGCCGGGCGCAGTGTGTCCTTCGACCCGAACCTGCGCCCGAGCCTGTGGGCCAGCACGCAACAGATGATCAGCGAAATCAACCGCCTCGCCGCCCTCGCCGACTGGGTGCTGCCGGGTTTGAGTGAAGGTCGCTTGCTGACCGGCTATGAAGACCCGGCTGACATCGCCGCGTTTTACCTCGACCAGGGTGCCGAAGCGGTGGCGATCAAGCTCGGCCCGCACGGCGCGTATTACCGCACGCATCTGGATGACGGTTTCGTGGCGGGCGTGCCCGTGGAAACGGTGGTCGACACGGTCGGTGCCGGTGACGGGTTTGCCGTCGGCATGATCAGCGCGCTGCTGGAAAACCACAGCGTTGCGGACGCCGTGAAACGCGCCAACTGGATTGGTAGCCGTGCCGTACAGAGTCGTGGGGATATGGAGGGGTTGCCGACCCGATCCGAGATGTCCATCGAATTCGAGACCGCTGTTCGCGGGCAAGCCGCGCTCCTACAGGTTTAGCGCGAACCTGTAGGAGCGAAGCTTGCTCGCGAAGAGGCCATCACTACCACTGCAAAAGCTTGATCTGACCCGTTACCTGCTGCGACAAAAACAACAAGCTCAGGAGCACCACTCATGAAAACCGCAACGCTCGCCACCCGCCGCTGGTGGTACATCATGCCCATCGTATTCATCACCTACAGCCTGGCGTACCTGGACCGCGCCAACTACGGATTCGCCGCCGCCTCCGGGATGGCCGCCGACCTGATGATCACGCCTGGCCTGTCGTCGATGCTCGGCGCACTGTTCTTCCTCGGCTACTTTTTCTTCCAGGTGCCCGGCGCGATCTACGCGCAAAAACACAGTGTGAAGAAACTGATTTTCGTCAGCCTGATCCTCTGGGGCAGTCTGGCGACGCTCACCGGGATCGTCTCCAACGCCTACTGGCTGATCGTCATTCGCTTCATGCTCGGCGTGGTCGAAGCCGCGGTGATGCCGGCCATGCTGATCTACCTGTGCCACTGGTTCACCCGTGCCGAACGCTCGCGGGCCAACACTTTTCTGATCCTCGGCAACCCGGTGACCATGCTCTGGATGTCGGTGGTGTCGGGCTATCTGGTGCAGCATTACAGCTGGCGCTGGATGTTTATCATCGAAGGTTTGCCGGCAGTGCTCTGGGCGTTTATCTGGTGGCGCCTGGCGGATGATCGTCCGGCCCAGGCCAAGTGGCTCAGCGACGCCGAAAAGCACGATCTGGAAAGCGCCCTCGCCGCCGAACAGGTGGGCATCAAGGCGGTGAAGAACTACGCCGAAGCCTTCCGCTCGCCGAAAGTGATCATCCTGGCCCTGCAATTTTTCTGCTGGAGCATCGGCGTCTACGGCTTCGTGCTGTGGCTGCCGTCGATCCTCAAGGCCGGCGCACAAATGGACATGGTCGAAGCCGGCTGGCTGTCGGCGCTGCCGTATCTGGCGGCGGTGATCGGCATGCTGCTGGTGTCCTGGGGCTCGGACAAACTGCAAAAGCGCAAACGCTTTGTCTGGCCGCCGCTGCTGATCGCCTCGATTGCGTTCTACGGATCGTACGCGCTGGGCGCCGAACATTTCTGGTGGTCGTACACCCTGCTGGTGATTGCCGGGGCCTGCATGTACGCGCCTTACGGACCGTTCTTCGCGATCATCCCGGAAATCCTCCCGGCCAACGTCGCCGGTGGCGCCATGGCGTTGATCAACAGCATGGGCGCGCTCGGCTCGTTTGGCGGCTCTTATCTGGTCGGTTACCTGAACAGCTCCACCGGTTCGCCGGGCGCGTCTTACCTGCTGATGAGCGGCGCGCTGATGTTTTCGGTGGTGCTGACGATTCTCCTCAAGCCCGGCGCCAGCGACCGGGAACGTCCTGCGGTTGCGCAAACACGCCCGACCGCCGCCCATCCTTGAATTGATGCAGAGATGAATACGATGAAAAAGCAGGTCGTGCTGTACAAGAAACTCTCACCGTTGCTGATGGCTCGCCTGCATGAGCAGACCGACGTGACGCTGATCGACAACCTCGACGCCGATGGCCTGGCGCAACTGCGCGAGGCCCTGCCCCGCGCTCACGGGTTGCTCGGTGCCAGTCTGAAACTGGACGCGGGCCTGCTGGATCTGGCGCCTAATCTGCGCGCCATCGCCAGCGTTTCGGTGGGCGTCGACAACTACGACATCGACTACCTGACCGAGCGGCGAATCCTGCTCAGCAACACCCCGGACGTGCTCACCGAAACCACCGCCGACACCGGTTTTGCGCTGATCCTCGCGACGGCCCGGCGCGTGGTGGAACTGGCGAACATGGTTCGTGCCGGCCAGTGGAACCGCAACATCGGCCCCGTGCATTTCGGCAGCGATGTGCACGGCAAAACCCTGGGCATCATTGGCATGGGGCGAATCGGCGAAGCGTTGGCCCAACGCGGGCATTTCGGTTTCGGCATGCCGGTGATCTATCACAGCCACTCGCCGAAACCGGCGGTGGAACAGCGCTTCAATGCGCAATACCGCAGCCTGCCAGAGCTGTTGCAGCAGGCCGATTTCGTTTGCCTGACATTGCCGCTGACAGTGGAAACCGAGGGGCTGATCGGTGCTGAACAGTTTGCGCTGATGCGTCCAGAGACGATCTTCATCAACATTTCACGGGGCAAAGTGGTGGACGAAACGGCGCTGATCGAAGCGTTGCGTTCCGGGCAGATTCGCGCAGCGGGGCTGGATGTGTTCGAACGCGAACCGCTGAACCCGGACTCGCCGCTGTTGCAACTGAACAACGTGGTGGCGACGCCGCACATTGGCTCGGCGACCCATGAAACGCGCGAAGCGATGGCGACGTGTGCGGTGGACAATCTGCTGGCAGCGTTGGCGGGTGAGCGGCCGAAGAATCTGGTGAATACGCGGGCGTGGAAGGATTAAGAGATTCGGCGCCTGCAAGTCAGTCTTCGCGGGCAAGCCTCGCTCCTACGGGATTACGCAGCACCTGTAGGAGCGAGGCTTGCCCGCGAAGGGGCCGGCATTGCCAACACAAATCTGTCAGGCCCGGCGCGCTTCCAGAAGATCCGCCGCACACAACGCAATCCGCCGACACGCATCCGCCAGTTTCCGTTGATCCACCACCAACCCGATCCGGATGTGCCCCGCCGCGCTCGGCCCGAACGCTTCACCGGCCAGCACCGAAACGCCATAGCCCTCCAGCAGCCGCTCGGCGAAGTGCTGGGCAGACAACCCGGTCTGGCGCACATCGACCATCACAAACATCCCGCCATCCGGCCGAACCGCCCGCACCCCCGGGCACGCACTCAGGCTCGCGCACACCAGGTCACGGCGTTGACGGTATTCCTCACGCATCATCGCCACTTCCGGCAGATCACCCTCCAGCGCAACCTGCGCCGCCTTCTGCACAAAGTCCGGAATGCCGAACAGCATGCACAACGACAGATGTTCCAGATGGTCAATCAAGGGTTTGGGCCCGATCACCCAACCGACCCGCCAGCCGCTCATGGCGTGGGATTTGGACAGGCTGTTGAGCGTCGCGGTGCGCTCGGCCATGCCCGGCAGGCTGGCCGGGCTGATGTGCTCGCCCTCGTACAACAGATCGCTGTAAACCTCGTCACTGATCAGCCACAGGTTGTGCCGAATGCACAGCGATGCCAGTTCCTGCCAGATCTTCAGCGACAGACTGGCACCGGAAGGGTTGTTCGGACTGTTGAGCAAAAGCGCGCGGGTTTTCGGCGTGATCAGCGCCGCGACATCCGCCGGATCAACGCGAAAGCCGTTCTCCGGACGCACCGCCACCGGCACCGCTTTCGCCCCGCAGGCACCGAACACGCCTTCATAGGTCACGTACATCGGTTCGGCGACGATCACTTCATCGCCCGGATCGAGCAGGCATTGCACGACCGAATACACCCCGCACTGGGCGCCGGGCGTCACAATCACCTGATCCGCATCGACCTCCTGACCGCTGCAACGTCGGTGACGGTTGACGATGCTGTCCCGTAGCCCGCGACTGCCGCGCACTTGCGAGTAATGCGTGTCGCCAGCCAGCAGGCTGTCAATGCACGCCTGGACGATGGGGCGCGGCGTATCGAAGTCCGGATCGCCCACCGACAACAGCAACACATCGACGCCCTGCTCTCGTAATTCCAATGCTCGGTAATGAATCTGCCAGGCCGCAGCGCCGTCTCCGGCAATTCGTTGGGTCAAGGCTGAATAGCGCATGTATTTCTCCAATCGCGCGTGTTCCTAGTCTCAACCCTATCTCAAATCACGAAACGCGCCACCTGCGCGGCATCACCGTGCACTTTGACACCCCTTGCAGAAAACGACCACCTGTCATATCTGACAGTAGACGGGTGCCACGCTATTTCGTTTAACTGGCCTCGATACCTCTGCAGTCGAGACGTGAGGTTCCACTTACCTTTTACTCAGAGCACTTAAATGTCGAATTTAAATCTGCAAATACAAGAACTCGAAGCCCCTGGAATTCTGGGTGCACTGCCAGATCTTCCCGGCGGCCAGGAAAACCTGCTGCCCGTCGAACAGCTTTACAAACCCCTTCTTATGTCAGTTCCTGACTGGGATGGAGTGTTTCCAACGCCACCAAACCAACGAGTACGTTTGGAGCTGCTAGTAAATGATGTTCGCGTCTATCAATTTGATTTCATAACACCCATTGACCCAAAAATATTCCCTCTCCAGCTTCCAATCGAGCCAAAGTACTTCATGGTCGAGGGCCGTTACAAAGCGAGCTACTCCCTGACCATCTCAGCAAACTCGGTTTTCTCCCAAGCGAGTTTTTTTACCGTTGATAAAACACCGCCAAACGCAGGAAACCCGGGCCAACAGGTGGGTATTCCAGATGAAGTCGAACAAAACGGAATCACCACTGCATACTTGGCTGAAAACAATGATTCAGTACCGATCGTCGTTTCTAAATATATTGATCAGCGAGCCGGCGATGTGATTTCACTGCGCCTGGGTAACTTCGCCAGCCCTCCTGTAGTGAATTGCACCGTGCATGACTCGAATTCCGACACGGTCATACCTGTGAAAGGAGAAATTATCCGCGTGATCGGTAATGGATTACATTACTTTTTTTACAGCCTGAAAGACCGTGCTAGAAACGTCGGCCCGATCTCTCAGTACCGCGCTGTCAACATTGTTTTGGATCAAAAATAGAAATCGCATTGCAGATGGCATTTGGCACTGGTTGCTTCCATGATGTGGCGGAACCGCCAGTGCCACGCAGCGATTCAAATCACAAACCGCGCCACCATGGCATTCAAATCAACGGCCAGGCGCGACAGTTCATGGGTGGCAGCGCTTGTCTGATTGGCCCCGGCAGCGGACTGGGTTGCCAGGTCGCGAATGTTCACCAGGTTGCGGTCGACTTCGCGGGACACCTGCGCCTGCTCTTCGGACGCGCTGGCGATCACCAGGTTGCGTTCGTTGATCAGATGGATCGATTGGGTGATCTGCTCCAGCGCGACACCGGCGGCTCGGGCCATTTCCAGGGTGCTGTGGGTGCGCTGATTGCTTTGCTGCATCGACGACACCGCCTCCCCCGTACCGTTTTGGATGCCGGCCACCATCTTCTCGATTTCCTGAGTCGATTGCGCCGTGCGATGCGCCAACGCCCGCACCTCGTCCGCCACCACCGCAAAACCACGCCCGGCTTCACCGGCACGGGCCGCTTCAATCGCGGCGTTCAGTGCCAGCAGGTTGGTCTGCTCGGCAATGGCGCGAATCACGTCCAGCACCTTGCCGATGTCCCGCCCCTGAGCGGCCAGGCCTTCGATCATCAGCGAGGTGTTCTGCACGTCGTGGGTCATGGTCTGGATCGCATCAACGGTTTCCACCACGCGGTCGCGACCTTCACGAGCAGCCTGGGTCGACTGGTTCGAGGCTTCGGAAGTCGACACGGCGTTGCGCGCCACTTCTTCCACGGCGGCGGTCATTTCGTTGACTGCTGTGGCGGCTTGTTCGATTTCATTGTTTTGCTGTTGCAGACCGCGGGACGCTTCTTGCGTGACCGTGCTCAGCTCTTCGGCGGCGGCGCCCAGCTGCGTGGCGGAACCGGCGATTTGCTCGATGGTTTTGCGCAAACTGGCTTGCATCGCGGACAAGGCGCCGAGCAAACGTGCCGGTTCATCCTTGCCATCGACTTCAATGACGTTGCGCAGGTTGCCGCCCGCAATGGTTTCAGCAGCCTGCAATGCACGGTTCAGCGGGGTGACGATGCTGCGGGTCAACAGCCAGGCCAGCAACACGGTCATCAGTGCGGCAATCACCGCAACGACCACGATGCCGGTGATGGCATTGCTGTAGTGTTCGCCCGCTTCGGCCGATGCGGTCTTGGCATCGGTGGTGTTGAGTGCCACCAGTTTATTGAGCTGCTCGCCCATCTGGTCGGTGCCGTCCTTGATCCGCGTATTGATCAGGGTGCGCATCTCATCCAGCTTGTTCTGCCGCGACAGCTCCATCATCTGGTTCTGCGCTTGCATGTAGGTGTCGAGGGTGGCGGTGAACGTCTTGTACAGCGCGGCTTCTTCTGGCTGGGCGGGCAAGGCTGCGTAGCTGGCCTGAGCGCTGCGCAGCTTGTCGGTGAGGACGCTGATGCGAGTCTGGGCTTCCTGCAACGCGGCGGGTTCGCGGTTGACCAACACCCGGAACGAGAGGATGCGCATGCGCAGGACGTTTTCCGTCATGTTGCCCAAAAACCCGATGCTGGGCAGTTGCGTCGTCTCCATGTCGACCGAGGCCTGGCGAATGGTCGTCATGCGGCTCACGGCAAATACACCCAGCACGATGACCAGCAAGGCAATGAAGGCAAAACCCAGGAAAGCTCGAGGCGCGATGTTCAGATTACGCAGGGACATAGGACGATACTCGGGTGATTGAGTCTTCGAGCGTCCTTGCCGTGATCACTGGCGGGCGGGCATTGAGGCGCACCGCTCAGGCTGGCGCCACTGTTGTAATTGGTTTGTGTGCGCCTGATATCTGTATCGGCTGGGGTTGAGGATTTTTGCGGGGATTTGCGAAATATATTTCAAGGGATTACGAGTGTTTCATCCGTGAAACACTGATCTTTGGTTCGCCGCGTCCCCCTGTAGGAGCGAAGCTTGCTCGCGAAGGTCGTCAACGATGACGCAGGTTGTCTGGATGAACGCGTTGCCCTCACGTTCTTCGCGAGCAAGCTTCGCTCCTACAATGGCCGTGGGGTATTCAGGATTGGCGTTTGGCGATACGCCAGACCCGGGCGATGTCGCTCGCCCGCTCACGCAACAACCGTGGCGCCTCGGTACACGCCTGCTCCAGGGTCATCGGCCCGCTCGCCAAGGCAAACGCGGCGTCGATGCCATGCGCGTACAGGGCCTGATAGCCCTCGCCCAAGGTGCCGGCGATGACGATGACCGGCACGCCGTGTTGTCCGGCGATGCGTGCGACACCAAACGGTGTCTTGCCGCGCAGGGTTTGCGCATCGAAGCGGCCTTCGCCGGTGATCACCAGATCGGCGCCCTTGACCGCATCGGCCAGACCGACCAACTCCGCGACCACTTCAACCCCGGCCTTGAACTGCGCGCCCAGGAAGGCCTTGGCGGCAAACCCCAGGCCACCCGCCGCGCCGCTGCCCGGCTCGTCACGCACGTCATTGCCGAGAACCTGGGCGCAAAGCCCGGCGAAGTGCCCGAGGGCGTGATCCAGCTGCTCGACCTGCGCAGGCGTTGCGCCTTTTTGTGGACCGAAAATCGCAGAGGCACCGTGGGGGCCGCACAGTGGATTGTTGACGTCGGCGGCGATGTCGAAGCGCACGTCGGTCAGACGTGGATCGATGTCACTGAGATCAATGCGCGCCAGTTGCGCCAGTGCCAATCCGCCGGGCGCCAGGGTTTGGCCTTGTGCATCGAGCAGTTTCACGCCCAGCGCTTGCATCGCCCCCGCACCGCCGTCGTTGGTGGCGCTGCCGCCAATCGCCAGGATCACCCGTTGCGCCCCGGCGTCGAGTGCCGCGCGGATCAACTCACCGGTGCCGAAGGTGCTGCTGATGCACGCATCGCGTTGCCCCGGCGGAACGAGTTGCAGGCCGCTGGCCTCGGCCATCTCGATGATGGCGGTGAGGCTCTGGGGCAACCAGCCCCATGCGGCGTCGACCGTTGTGCCCAGCGGTCCTTTGACGTGGGTGCGACGGAGTTGACCTTCGCAGGCGGCCAGAATCGACTCGACCGTGCCTTCGCCCCCATCGGCCATCGGGCTTTTGACCAGTTGCGCATCGGGCCAGACTTCAACCAGACCAAGGGCAATGGCATCGGCCACGCCTTGTGCGCTGAGGCTGTCCTTGAACGAATCGGGGGCGATGACGATTTTCATGCGAATTCTCCAGTTCCAATGCCCCCATGCTGCCAGCCGGCCTGAACAATAACGCCGGTCCGCTGCACAAGTGGCACGGAGGATTATTGTTCATTTTCACAAAACCCTGTGGGAGCGAGCCTGCTCGCGAAAGCAATCTCAAGTACGCCGAAAAAACTGTAGGAGCCCGGCTTGCCGGCGATGGCGATTTCGAGGACGCCATCGCCGGCAAGCCGGCTCCTACAAGGACGTGTTCACAACGTCATGGATTTGCGTCGGTTTGGGGGAGTAGTTGCACGCCGAGGTACAGCGCGAGCATGCCATCGAGGCGCAACGGGTCGACGCCGCTGAGCTCGGCAATCCGCTCCATCCGGTAACGCAGGCTGTTGCGGTGAATGCCCAGCGCATCGGCGCAGGCCTGGCTCTGGCCGTCGTGATCGCACCAACTGCGCAACGTCGCCAGCAATTGGCCGTTGCCGTCCTTGGCGATGACTTTGCGCAAGGGTTTGAGCAATTCGTCCAGCGCATCGTCGTTGCGATGGCGCCAGAGCATCACCGGCAATCGATAGCGGGTCAGCGTCAACAGACGAGAATGCGGCAGTACATCGCGCCCATAGGCCAGCAAGTCGCCGACCCGCCGATAGCAACGGCGCAAACCCGACAAGCCGTCGGCCTGCCCGCCCACGGCGATGCGCAAGATATTCCAGCCGAGGCCGTCGAGCTTTTCCAGCAAGCGGTCGTTCTCGATCGCCTGGTTGGCCGGCCGGCACCACAGCAACGACGACTTGGCCGAGCTTACGCACCAACTGTCCGGGTAGCGCGAGGTCAGCCAGGCGCTGAGTGCGTCGACGGTTTGCCCCGGACCGTGCTCCATTCCCAGCTCGAACAAATACGGCACCCGCGTCAGTTGCGGTTTGAGCCCAAGCTGTTGCGCCTCATCGATCAGGCGCGGCGAATCCCCTGCCTCGCTGAGCAGCAACGCCAGCAAGTCATCGCAACGCTGGCGCCGCCATTGCTGTTCGGCCTGCTGATTGCGCTGGCCCACCAGCATCTCGGCGGTCATGCGCACCAGTTCGGCGTAGGTGCGCAATTGCTCGGGTTCGCCGGTGATGCCGAGCACGCCAATCAGCCGTTGATCGAGCAACAGCGGCAGGTTGATACCCGGTTGTACGCCCTTGAGGTGGATAGCGGTTTGCGCATCGATTTCCACCACCCGCCCGTTGGCCAGCACCAGTTGCGCGCCTTCGTGCCGGGTGTTGACCCGCTCCGGTTCACCACTGCCGAGAATCAACCCCTGGCTGTCCATGACGTTGACGTTGTAAGGCAGGATGGCCATCGCCCGGTCGACGATGTCCTGGGCCAGGTCGTGATCGAGTTCGAACATTGTGGTGGTCCTTCAAAGCGCGGTTGTTCACCCGCACAGGGCTTGGTTGCAAACCCTGTGCTCAGGCACAAAGACAGCAGCCCTGAGGGTGGTCGAGACTCTCAGGGCGATCAACGTTACCCTTTGCATCGCAAAAAATCATAATAAAGAGAGAGCCCGCCATGTCACAGAGCGCCGCCGCTACCCAGGCCATCGTTGACGAAAAAAATGCCGTCTACAAACGCATTACCCTGCGTTTGATCCCCTTCATCTTCATCTGCTACCTGTTCAACTACCTCGACCGGGTGAACGTTGGATTTGCCAAGCTGCAGATGCTCGACGCGCTGAAATTCAGTGAAACCGTGTACGGCCTCGGCGCCGGGATCTTCTTTATCGGCTACGTGCTGTGCGGCGTACCGAGCAACCTGGCGCTGACCAAATTCGGCCCGCGCCGCTGGATCGCGCTGATGATGATCACCTGGGGCACGCTGTCGACCTGCCTGCTGTTCGTCACCACCCCGACCGAGTTCTACACCTTGCGCCTGTTCACCGGCGCGGCCGAAGCCGGGTTCTTCCCGGGCGTGGTGTTGTACCTCTCGCAGTGGTTCCCGACCTTCCGCCGTGGCCGCATCATGGCGCTGTTCATGTCGGCGATCCCGGTGTCCGGCCTGCTCGGCAGCCCGTTCTCTGGCTGGATCCTCAACCACTTCGCTGCGGGCCAGGGTGGCCTGGCCGGCTGGCAGTGGATGTTCCTGCTGCAAGGCATCCCGACCGTGATCCTCGGCGCCCTTGCCTACTTCCTGCTGAGCGACAGTTACGCCAACGCCAAATGGCTCACGCCGTTCGAGCGCTCGGTGCTGGAAGCCGACCACGCTGAAGACCTGGCCAACAAACCGAAAACCACCACCGACTCGCTGCTGGCGGTGTTCAAGAACCCGGCGATCTGGGCGTTCGGTTTGATTTACTTCTGCATCCAGAGCGGGGTCTACGCGATCAACTTCTGGCTGCCGTCGATCATCAAGAACCTGGGCTTCAACGATAACCTGGTGATCGGCTGGCTGAGTGCGATCCCGTACCTGCTGGCGGCCGTGTTCATGTTGATGGTCGGCCGCTCGGCGGACTTGCGCAAAGAACGTCGCTGGCATTTGGTGGTGCCCATGTTGATGGGGGCAGTGGGCCTGCTGATTGCCGTGAACTTCGCGACCACGCCTGCCATCGCCATCCTTGGCCTGACGATCGCCACCATGGGCGCCCTCACCGGCCTGCCGATGTTCTGGCCGGTGCCGACCGCACTGCTGAGCGCCGGCGCGGCTGCCGGTGGCCTGGCGTTGATCAACTCGATGGGCCAGATGGCCGGCTTCCTCAGCCCGTACCTGGTCGGTTGGGTCAAGGACACTACTGGCTCGACCGATGCCGCGTTGTACTTGCTGGCGGGCGTGATTGTCTGCGGCAGCCTGCTGGCGTTGCGCATGACCCGCACCCTGCGCGTCTGACATCTGTCCCCTGTGGGAGCGAGCCTGCTCGCGATAGCGGAGTGTCAGTCAACATAGCTGTTGAATGTTGAACCGCAATCGCGAGCAGGCTCGCTCCCACATTTGATTGTGGGGGGGCAATAATTGTGTTTGCCCCATGCGGTTGTTCTGGTATTTGATTGAGCCTTTCCCACTGGTAAAAGGATTTCGTCATGAGCTACCGCACGCTGGGTCACTCGGGATTGCAGGTGTCCACCCTGACCCTGGGGACCATGATGTTCGGCGAACAGACCAGCACCGAAGATTCCCTGCGGATCATCGACAAGGCCTGGGACCAGGGCATCAATTTCATCGACACCGCCGACGTCTACACCAACGGTCGCTCTGAAGAGATCGTCGGCGAAGCGATCGCCGGCAACCGCCACGAATGGGTGCTCGCCACCAAAGTCGGTTTCGGCCCGGTGGACGGTGTGCCGAACCGCAGCGGCCTGAGCCGCAAGCACATTTTCAATGGCATCGATGCCAGCCTCACGCGCCTGGGCACCGACTACGTCGACCTCTATTACCTGCACCGCGAAGACCACAACACGCCGCTGGAAGTGACGGTGTCGGCCATCGGCGACCTGATTCGCCAGGGCAAAATCCGCAACTGGGGGTTGTCTAACTACCGCGGCTGGCGCATCGCCGAGGTCATTCGCGTGGCCGACCAACTGGGTGTCGACCGCCCTGTCATCAGCCAGCCGCTGTACAACATCGTCAATCGTCAGGCCGAAACCGAACAGATCACCGCCGCGCAGAACTACGGTTTGGGCGTTGTGCCTTACAGCCCGCTGGCGCGCGGCGTGCTCAGCGGCAAATATGCGCCGGATGTAAAACCGGATGCCAACAGCCGCGCCGGGCGCGCCGACAAACGTATTCTGGAAACCGAATGGCGCGTCGAATCCCTGCGCATCGCCCAGCAGATCCAGCAATACACGCAAGATCGCGGCGTCGGTATCGTCGAATTCGCGATTGCCTGGGTGCTGAACAACAGCGCCGTCACCTCGGCCATTGTCGGGCCGCGCACCGAAGAGCAATGGGATGCCTACACTAAGGCGCAGGCGGTGAAGATCACGGCGCAGGATGAAGCGTTTATCGACTCGCTGGTGACACCGGGGCATGCGTCCACGCCAGGGTTCAATGATGTGAGCCATTTCGTGTCGGGCCGTAAACCCCGTAACACCTGAAGAAACACATAACCACTGTAGGAGCGAGCCTGCTCGCGATGATCTGTCAGTTGATACCGATGTGGCTGATACACCATCGCGAGCAGGCTCGCTCCCACAGGGTATTGCCGTGTTGCAAATATTGATCATCCGGACAATATTCAGCACAAAAACCACGTATCCTCCGCACCCCGTTTCACGTTCAACTTCGCGAGGACAGTTTGTCTAAAGGTATCGCTCTATCGGTTTCGGCCTCTGTGCTGTTTGCCGTCATGTATTACTACACCTCACTGCTCAACCCGTTGAGCGGTGTGGAAATTTTTGGCTGGCGCATGCTGCTGACAGTGCCGTGCATGACCGTGTTCATGGTGGTGTCCCGCGAATGGAAGCGTGTGGCCGAGCTCGTTCGCCGAGCCATCGCCCAGCCAAAACTGATTGCCGCCCTGATCGCCTCTTCGGCCCTGCTGGGCGTGCAACTCTGGCTGTTCATGTGGGCGCCGCTCAACGGCTACAGCCTTGATGTGTCGCTGGGCTATTTCCTGTTGCCACTGACCATGGTCCTGACCGGACGGCTCGCCTACGGTGAGCGCCTCTCCTATCTACAGAAAGTTGCCGTGTTTTTTGCCTGCCTCGGTGTGATCAACGAGCTGTATCAGGTCGGTGGGTTTTCCTGGGCGACGTTGCTGGTGTGCATCGGCTATCCAACGTATTTCGTCCTGCGCAAGCGTCTGGCGACGGACAACCTCGGCGGCTTGTGGCTGGACATGGCGTTGATGCTGCCGGTGGCCTTCTGGTTCGTACAGACCGGCGAGCAAGGTTTCAATGTGTTTGATCAGCATCCGTGGCTGTCACTGTTGATCCCGCTTCTCGGCGTGATCAGTGCGTCGGCGCTGGTGATCTACATCATCGCCAGCCGGCTGTTGCCCTTCAGCCTGTTCGGGCTGTTGAGCTACGTCGAGCCGGTGCTGTTGCTTGGCGTTGCGTTGTTGCTCGGGGAAAGCATCAAGACCGGGGAATGGCTAACCTACATTCCGATCTGGATGGCGGTGCTGGTGCTGATGTTCGAAGGGTTCAAGCACATGATGCGACAACGCCGCCCTTAACAGACACACAAAACAAATGTGGGAGCGAGCCTGCTCGCGATAGCGTCGTCAAACTCAACATTGATGTTGGCTGACAGACCGCTATCGCGAGCAGGCTCACTCCCACAGTTTTTATCGGTGGATCAACTTAGTCGGTGGAGAGCACACCACGACGAACCTGGTCGCGTTCGATCGATTCGAACAGTGCCTTGAAGTTGCCCTCGCCGAACCCGTCATCGCCTTTACGCTGGATGAATTCGAAGAACACCGGGCCCATCAGGGTTTCCGAGAAGATCTGCAACAGCAGACGCTTGTCGCCTGACTCGGACGAACCGTCCAGCAGGATGCCTCGCGCTTGCAGTTGATCAACCGGTTCGCCGTGGTTCGGCAAGCGGCCTTCAAGCATTTCGTAATAGGTTTCCGGTGGCGCCGTCATGAAGCGCATGCCGATGCTTTTCAGGTGATCCCAGGTCTTGATCAGATCGTCGCTGAGGAACGCCACGTGCTGGATGCCCTCGCCGTTGAACTGCATCAGGAACTCTTCGATCTGCCCTGCGCCCTTGGAGGACTCTTCGTTCAACGGGATGCGGATCATGCCGTCCGGCGCGGTCATCGCCTTGGAGGTCAGGCCGGTGTATTCGCCCTTGATGTCGAAGTAGCGGATTTCACGGAAGTTGAACAGCTTCTCGTAGAAGTTCGCCCAGTACGCCATGCGGCCGCGATACACGTTGTGAGTCAGGTGGTCGATGATCTTCAGGCCGGCACCGACCGGGTTGCGGTCAACGCCTTCGATGAACACGAAATCGATGTCGTAGATCGAGCTGCCTTCACCGAAACGGTCGATCAGGTACAGCGGCGCGCCGCCGATGCCTTTGATCGCCGGCAGGTGCAGTTCCATCGGGCCGGTTTCGATGTGGATCGGCTGAGCGCCGAGTTCCAGTGCACGCTTGTAGGCCTTTTGCGAATCCTTGACGCGGAACGCCATGCCGCACACCGACGGGCCGTGCTCGGCCGCGAAGTACGAAGCGACGCTGTGGGGTTCGTTGTTGAGGATCAGGTTGATCGCGCCCTGGCGATACAGGTGCACGTCTTTGGAACGGTGGGTCGCGACTTTGGTGAAGCCCATGATCTTGAAGATCGGCTCCAGCGTGTTCGGGGTTGGCGATGCGAATTCAATGAATTCAAAGCCCATCAGGCCCATCGGGTTTTCGTATAAATCTGCCATGGTCGGCGCCTCATCATTTTCTGGTCAATTAACGAATCGTTAGTTGCTGGCAATGCTGAGACCGGCGGGTGGCGCGCAGGAGATGCCCCGCACGCTGCGCGCGAGGAAGTCACCGTAGATCAATTGAAACCCAAAACTCTTCATTGTCGACCCAAGGCTATTACGGGCGAGGCTTCTGCTGCCAGAAGCTATTTATTCTTATATGCGTAACCGGATTCTACACAGCGTAAATAGATTTGTCCGCCTTCTGTATCAAATCCCCTTTTTCCCTACTCGCGCAAGGGGTTTGTTGCAGAGGAAAATCCCCGCCAGAATCAGCCCGCCGCCCAGACACATCGTCAGGGTCAATTGCTCGCCGAGCAGCAACGCACCCAGGATGACAGCGGTCAGCGGATTCAAGGCGATGAACACCCCGGAACGGGTCGCGCCGATTTTGCGCAGGCCGTCGTAATAGCCAATATACGCCAGCGCCGAGCCCAGCACGCCCAGATACATCAGGCTCAACCATTGCGACGAGTCAAGGCTGACCAGCGCCGCAACACTCACCTCGCCCCCGACGGCACTGGCCACCCAGAGCATCACCGTGCCCAGCAAAATCGAATACGTCACCGTTTGCACCGGCCCCAGGGTTTGATTCAGATCTTTGGAGAACAGTGAGTAAATGCCCCAACCGAGCACGCAGCCGAAAATCAACAGATCACCGAACCAGGCATCCGCCTGACCGGCCAGCAATTGCGGATGACGACTGACAATCACCAGGCTTGCCCCGGCAATGCAGATCGCGATGCCGATGACTTTAGCTCGACTCAAGCGCTCCTTGAACAACAGCCACGAAGCCAATCCGATCACGGCCGGGTTCAGCGCCACGATCAATGACGCCCGCGAGGCATTGATGTAGTGCAGGCCATAGAAGAAGCACAGGTTATAGAAAAAAATCCCGAAGAAGCCCAACAGCGCCAGTTGCAACCATTGCCGAGGACCCGGCCGAGCCAGTGGAATGCGCGCGAGCAGCAAAAACAGGAGCAGCGCCGCGCTGGCCAGCAAAAAACGCAGGCTGGCAGCGAACAACGGGCTGAGGCTGTCCGCCAGAAACCGCCCCGCGACGAAAGTGCCGCCCCAAATCATGGTGACCGCCGCGAGTTTGAAATAAACCGCGACATCGGAAGGCTCCGACAGGCTTTGCTCACATGCAGTCATAAGTCTCCAGAACGACAGATCGATTCGATGGCGTATCATTTCGCTAATATTCGTTCATCGTAAAATGAGTAAAAGCTCATGACCCTCACTCAGCTGGAGATCTTCTCGCTCGTTGCCGAACTTCACGGCTTTACGGCGGCGGCCAATCGTCTGGGCATTTCTCAATCCGCGGTGTCTCACGCCCTCAAGTCGCTGGAACAGGAACTGGGCGTCGAGCTGCTGCGGCGGCATCAGTCTCAGGTCGAACTCAGTGACATCGGCCAACAGCTGCTGTTGCGCGCCCGGGCAATGCTCGGGTTGGCCAACACCTTGCGCCAGGAAGCGGCGGATGCCCGCGGCATGAAACGCGGCACATTGCGCATCGGCTCGTTCGGCCCGACCTCGTCGATCAAGTTGTTGCCGACGATTCTGCAGCACTACCGCGCCGCGCACCCCGGCATCGAGGTGCACATTGATGAAGGCCCCGACCGCCAGGTGATCCAGTGGCTGGAAGAGCGACGCATCGACATCGGCTTCGTGGTGTTGCCCGAGGAGCGCTTCGACACCTTTGCGTTGTTCGAGGACCAGATGGTCGCGTTGCTGCCCGCCCATCATCCGCTGGCGGCTCGCACCAGCCTGACCCTGGGCGATTTGTGTCACGACCCGTTCGTGCTGACCGAGGCCGGCTCTTCGGAGCTGGTGTCCCGTTTGTTCAGTGCCGCGCGGTTGACGCCTAACATCCGTTATCGCTGCTCGCAGTTGCTCAGCACGCTGGATACCGTTGGCCGGGGCGATGCGTTGACCGTGGTCGCCGAAGGCTCGCTGCCCACGCATCACGACGACCGCTACCTGAAAAAACCGCTATCGCCAGCGATCGCACGCCAGGTCGGCCTGGCCGTGCTCGACCAACGCCAGAGTTCACCGGCGGCACTGGCCTTTATCAAACTGGCCACAAACCTGGCCTACCGTTGAGCGGCATAAGCCACAAAGGCCAACTATCATGGCCTCTGACCGAACTCTTTTGGGGAGGCGTGCCGTTGTCCTGCCTGCATTTGAGAGCCCTATTTCATCGCTACAGGTTTCGCAAATGCCACTGACTGTAAAAACCCGCCGCCAACGCGGCAGACGGATTATTGTCACCGTATTGAGTGGTTTGCTCCCGATGTTGCTCGGGTTCGCCATTCTTTACCTGCAAGCTGAGCGCGCGCTTGAGCAAAGCACCCGACTGACCGCCGAAGAAGCCATCCGCCAATTCGAACTGATGCTCGACAACACCGCGCAGGCCGCACGCGAATTGCTGCCGCTGGCCGGGAAAAGTTGTATTGACGTCAATCTGGCCTTACGCGAGCAAGTCACCCGCCGCCCGTTTGTGCGCTCGACCAATCTGGTGTGGGACGACACCAATTACTGCAGTTCTTTGTTCGGCGACTTTCGCGAAAAAATCGAGGTGGGCGACTACAGCAACGGCACGTTGCAACTGATGAAAGGCAATCTGGTCACGCCCGATTCCGCGGTGTTGGTGTACCGCATCGGCGAAGGAAAAAAAGGCGCGCTGAGCACGCTGGACGGTTATCACTTGAGCAACGTACTGCGCATGATCGGCCGCTCGACAATACTGATGCTGCAAGTCGGCCCCCATTGGCTGACCGCCGATGGCCAGTTCCATCAAGACCCCCTCCCCACTTTGCCCGTGGCGCAAACCAGACTCGGCTCCTCGCGCTACGCGTTCTCTGTAACAGCCGGATTTCCCGAAGGCGAAACGTGGCGCTACATGAGTAGCGAATATCCGCCGCTGTTCAGCTTGCTGATCTTCTTCGGCGTGGTGTCAGGTTCCATCGGGCACATTCTGCAGAAGCGCTCTTCATCGCCGAGTCATGAGCTACAGCGTGCGCTGGAAGCGGCGGAGTTCATTCCTTACTTTCAGCCGGTGGTTCATGGCGACAGCAAGAAATGGTCAGGCACCGAGGTGCTGATGCGCTGGAAGCACCCGAAGGAAGGGCTGGTTCGTCCCGATCTGTTTATTCCGTTCGCCGAGCACTCCGGGCTTATCGTGCCCATGACCCGTTCTTTAATGCAGCAAACCGCCGCATTGCTGGCGCCCTTGTCGACCTCATTCGAAAGCCCGTTTCACGTGGGCATCAACATCACTGCCAGCCACTGCAAGAACCTGGAACTGGTCGAAGATTGCCGGACATTTCTGGGCAACTTTGCGCCGGGCTCCATTCACCTGGTACTGGAGCTGACCGAGCGCGAACTGATCGAGCCCACCGCCATCACGCTGCAGTTGTTCGAGCAACTTCATGCGCTGGGCGTGATGATCGCCATCGATGACTTCGGCACCGGTCATTCAAGCCTGGGTTATCTGCGCCAGTTCAATGTCGACTTCCTGAAAATCGACCAGAGCTTTGTCGCCCTGATCGGCGCCGACGCCCTCTCCCGGCACATTCTGGACACCATCATCGAACTCTCCGCCAAGCTCGATCTGGGCATCGTCGCCGAAGGCGTGGAAACCGAAGAGCAAAGTGACTACCTCACCGCCCATGGCGTGAACTTTCTGCAAGGATATCTGTTCGGCAGGCCGATGCCCGGTGAAGACTTCATTAAGGCATTAAGTCACCATTAACTAATGGCATTAAGCGACGAGACAACGGCGATGCGCACCAAATTGAATCAAAAGACTACTCTCGTTACATGAAGAAAAAGTCAGGATTTACTCTTTGCTCATTAACTACTACAATTTTTCATGCCTGCTATAAATTGGCAGGTGAGCCACTATCACCGAGTCGCTACAAGGCTCTTGGCTTATAGCTTTGTTTGCGGTTGGTATCAGCCAAACACACTATTGGAGTAAAGATATTGTCCAGACTCGCTGAATTTCGTGCAGCTGAAAAGGCCCTTCAAGAGCAGCTCAAGCAGCTGGAATCCCTGAAGAACGATGCCGGGCTCAAGAAAGAAATCGAATTCGAAGAAAAGCTCCAGGGGCTGATGAAAACCTACGGCAAGAGCTTGCGCGACATCATCGCCATTCTCGATCCGAACCCGGCAAAATCCGGTCTGCAGCAGGCCGCCGCGCCGAAAACCCGCCGCGCTCGCGTGGTCAAGGTTTATCAGAATCCGCACACCGGTGAACTGATTGAAACCAAGGGCGGCAACCACCGCGGCCTGAAAGCCTGGAAGGAACAATACGGTGCTTCCACCGTTGACTCCTGGCTTCGCGGCTAAGCACTCGCGGTGACAAAAAAAGCCCTGCATCAAGCAGGGCTTTTTTATGGATACCTGTTAAATGCAACGATTGAAATCGATCAATTCGCTACATATCGACTAACTTTGTGCTTAATCCCTTTGGGTATCTAAACATTGCGAAATGCACGACCGTGCAAACCGTTATCTAAAGTTTCAAGCTGTTACGAGCAGCCTCTATTTCACCCAGGCTTGCCTTGTAAGCCTCTGCCTGCCCTGCGTACGAAAGAACATAAGCCTTATCGGCATCCACCGCCGCGACCAATGTTTGCGAAAGCACGTGGCGTCCGTTCTGCGTAATGGTGCAGGTAGTTTCCAGTGCCTCCAGGCGGCTCAACGTTGCCGAATGGATTTTGTTGCACACGCTTTGATAACCGCCCTGAAAGAAGTCCTTTTGCACGGACTTGCGCATTTCCAGCAGCACACCTTGCAGATTGACCTGATGACCGCTTTCCACTGTCGTCATGGTCAACTCCATGACCATCAACGGCACACCGCCTTGATCGTTTTTCACCGCGCGCTGCCGGGACACTTGAGGCGTGGCCTGATCTGGCGGGGTCGTTTCGACTTCCCAGCCATCTGGCCAGGTCACGATCGGGGCATCCGCATGAGCACAGGTAACGCCTGACAACAGGAAAATCAGAACGAACAGCGATTTACAGGATCGGGTCATTGCAATGAATACTCACGGATTGAGCGATAAAGTCTGAGCCTCGTCCGCCTGTCAGGCAATAGCGGGTGGTTTGGGTTTGGTGATGCCTGCGCCCTTGCGTATCATTGGCGTCATTCGTTAGCCCCACTTATTTTCCGGAGGGCCCATGAGCCTGCACGAATTGAACACCTTCCCAGGCGTCACCGCCCAACCTGACACCGCAACGCAGAACTTCGTGTTCAACCACACAATGCTGCGGGTCAAAGACATCACCAAGTCCCTGGATTTCTACACGCGGGTCCTCGGTTTCTCGCTGGTGGAAAAGCGCGACTTCCCGGAAGCCGAGTTCAGCCTGTATTTCCTGGCGCTGGTCGACAAGAACCAGATCCCGGCCGATGCCGCAGCCCGCACCCAATGGATGAAGTCGATCCCCGGCATCCTTGAGCTGACCCACAACCACGGCACCGAAAACGATGCTGATTTCGCCTACCACAACGGCAACACCGACCCGCGCGGTTTCGGCCACATCTGCATCTCGGTCCCGGACATCGTCGCTGCGTGCGAACGCTTCGAAGCGCTGGGCTGCGATTTCCAGAAGCGCCTGAACGATGGCCGCATGAAGAGCCTGGCATTCATCAAGGACCCGGATGCTTACTGGGTCGAGATCATCCAGCCAGCGCCGTTGTAAACATCACCACGTCCCTGTAGGAGCAGAGCTTGCTCGCGAAGGCGGTGTGTCAGTCTGCATATCTATTGACTGACACACCGCCTTCGCGAGCAAGCTCTGCTCCTACAGGGTTTTGTGTTTTCAGCGTCCGGTTTATGCCGGGGCCGATGTCCGGATCAAGTGATCGAATGCACTCAGGGAAGCCTTGGCGCCCTCGCCTACTGCAATCACGATCTGCTTGTACGGCACGGTCGTCACGTCACCGGCAGCGAACACGCCCGGCATCGAGGTTTCACCACGGGCATCGACGATGATCTCGCCGCGAGGCGACAACTCGATGGTGCCTTTGAGCCAGTCAGTGTTAGGCAGCAGACCGATCTGCACGAAGATACCTTCAAGGTTCACCGTGTTGAACTCACCCGAATCGCGATCCTTGTAGACCAGCCCGGTCACCTTCTGGCCGTCACCCTTCACTTCACTGGTCAGTGCGCTGGTGATGACATCGACGTTGGGCAGGCTGAACAACTTGCGTTGCAACACCGCATCGGCGCGCAGCTTGCTGTCGAATTCCAGCAGCGTGACGTGGCTGACAATACCGGCCAGATCGATCGCCGCTTCAACGCCGGAGTTACCGCCGCCGATCACCGCTACGCGCTTGCCTTTGAACAGCGGACCATCGCAGTGCGGGCAGAAACACACGCCTTTGGCTTTGTATTCCTGCTCGCCCGGCACACCCATTTCACGCCAGCGGGCGCCGGTGGCGAGGATCAGTGCCTTGGTCTTGAGGGTCGCGCCACTTTCGAAGCGAACCTCGTGCAACTCGCCGGGATTCTTCGCCGGGATCAGCGCGGTGGCCCGTTGCAGGTTCATGATATCGACGTCGTATTGCTTGACGTGCTCTTCGAGCGCGCTGGCCAGTTTCGGCC
Organism: Pseudomonas sp. PDM01; assembly: GCF_014852325.1. Lineage (NCBI taxonomy): Bacteria > Pseudomonadati > Pseudomonadota > Gammaproteobacteria > Pseudomonadales > Pseudomonadaceae > Pseudomonas > Pseudomonas sp. PDM01. The sequence goes on along the minus strand of NZ_JACVBK010000001.1, from coordinate 502,611 downwards.
CTTCGGTCTCCTGCACGGAGATGAAGTTCTCGATGGCCATGGTGTCCAGCACCTGCCCACCAAAACGTTCAGCTGCCACACCGGTGCGAATGCCTTTACGGGCGGCGTAGATCGCTGCCGAAGCACCGGCCGGGCCACCGCCGACCACCAGCACATCAAAGGCTTCTTTGGCGCTGATTTTCTCGGCCTGACGCTCGGCGCCACTGGTGTCGATCTTGGCGAGGATTTCTTCCAGGCCCATACGGCCCTGGCCGAAAATCTCGCCGTTCAGGTAAATGCTTGGCACGGCCATGATCTTGCGATCATCGACTTCGGCCTGGAACAACGCGCCGTCGATAGCGACGTGACGGATGTTCGGGTTGAGCACGGCCATCAGGTTCAGCGCTTGAACGACGTCCGGGCAGTTCTGGCAGGACAGCGAGAAGTAAGTCTCGAAGCTGAACTGGCCTTTGAGCGAGCGGATCTGTTCGATCACTTCCGCACTGGCTTTCGAAGGGTGGCCACCGACTTGCAGCAGGGCCAGCACCAGCGAGGTAAATTCGTGGCCCATCGGGATGCCGGCGAAACGCAGGTTGATGTCGGCACCGGGGCGGTTGATCGAGAACGATGGTTTACGCGTGTCGTCACCGTTGTCGAGCAAAGTAATTTGGCTGGAAAGACTGGCAACGTCTTTCAGCAGTTCGAGCATTTCCCGGGATTTCGCACCGTCGTCGAGGGATGCAACGATCTCGATCGGCTGGGTGACCCGTTCCAGGTACGATTTCAACTGGGCTTTAAGATTGGCGTCCAACATACGGGCGATTTCCTTTGCTTTTCTTGAGGCGAAAAAAAGCCCGAGCGAATCTCGCCCGGGCTTTTCTATTGGGCGGTGCAGCTTACTGAGTAGGTGCGGAGTTCCGCCCTTTGAAGCGTGTCACAGACTTAGATCTTGCCGACCAGGTCCAGGGACGGAGCCAGAGTGGCCTCGCCTTCTTTCCACTTGGCTGGGCAAACCTGGCCTGGGTGAGCAGCGACGTACTGGGCAGCCTTGATTTTGCGCAGCAGCTCGGAAGCGTCACGGCCAACGCCGCCATCGTTCAGCTCAACGATTTTGATCTGGCCTTCTGGGTTGATCACGAAGGTGCCACGGTCAGCCAGACCAGCTTCTTCGATCAGTACGTCGAAGTTGCGGGAGATAGCGTGGGTCGGGTCGCCGATCATGGTGTACTGGATTTTGCCGATGGCTGGCGAAGTGTTGTGCCAGGCAGCGTGAGCAAAATGGGTGTCAGTGGAAACGCTGTAGATCTCGACGCCCAGTTTCTGGAACGCGTCGTAGTTGTCAGCCAGGTCTTCCAGTTCAGTCGGGCAAACGAAGGTGAAGTCTGCTGGGTAGAAGAACACAACCGACCACTTGCCTTTCAGGTCAGCGTCCGAGACTTTTACGAAGTCGCCGTTTTTGAATGCGTCAGCTTTGAATGGTTTAACTTGGCTGTTGATGATAGGCATCGTTGACTCTCCGTCAGGGGTTAAGAAGTTGATGGAGTGAACTCTACCCACTCGACGGACGGATGGCTCATTGGCAAACCTCATGCTGCTGATTGGTTTTCGCTATTAGCAGACAGTATTAATAGAAGGAAAAGGTATCTAGGGCGCCAACGGCTTTTCCGAAATCCGCGTCATCCCCAGAAACGGACTGGCTTCTACGTAACGCATGGCCGATTTCATATCCTTCCAGCCGACGTAACTCATCAGCGATTTCAAATCCCAACCGCTTTGATGAGCCCACGTGGCAAAACCCCGTCGCAACGAATGGCTGGTGTAGTGCTCGGCCGCAATGCCGGCGCGCTCCAGTGCCTGGCGCAATAACGGGATGATGCTGTTGGCGTGCAAGCCCTCTTCGCTCAAATGGCCCCAGCGGTCGATGCCACGGAACACCGGCCCGCGCACCAATGCGGCCTCGGTCATCCAGTCGATGTATGCCTGCACCGGACACAATCGCTGCAACGCCGGTGTCTGGTAAGTCTTGCCAAGGTTTTCGCGGTCGCTCTTGCTGCGAGGCAGATACAGGGTGATGCCTGAACCGGCACTGGCCTGCACGTGTTCAATCTGTAGGCGGCATAACTCGTCGCTGCGGAAACCGCGCCAGAAACCCAGCAAGATCAGCGCCCTATCGCGCCGGGCTCTTAACAGCGCCGGTCGATCGTCTTTTGATTTCGCGGTTTGTGCCTCCTGCTCAAGCCAGACCACCACTTGCTCCAGATGCTGAAGCTGCAATGGCTCAGCCTGCTTCTCCTGTGCCGGGTGCAGCGCACGAATGCCTTTGAAGACTTTGCGCACCACGGGCGCCTTGGTCGGATCGGCAAACCCCTGGCTGTTGTGCCACTGCGCCAGCGCCGACAACCGCAGCTTTAACGTATTGATCGATAACTCACCCGCATACGCCACCAGATAGCGCGCAACGCTATCAGCCGTGGCCGGTAGAAACCCGCCCCAATCGACTTCGAAATGTTCGATGGCCGCCCGGTAGCTTCGGCGAGTGTTGTCGCGCGTGGCGGCTTGCAGGTAACGATCCAGATCGCTCATGGCGGTGACTCCTGTAGGAGCGAGCTTGCTCGCGATGGACGTAAACGATGACGCTAACTGCCTGAGTGATCGCGGTGCCTGGAGGTTTTTCGCGAGCAGGCTCGCTCCTACAGGAGGGTTGTGTACGGAAATGGAGCTACGAACAATTCAGGATCGCTGTCACACGGGGTAATACCAGTATATCCCGTGTGAATACTTAACGTATTTAATGTTATTTATTGGCGTGGTACATTGTTCACTTTAGTGGTACGTACCACAGTACGAAATCGTAGGAGAGTTCATGGCACGCGGTGGTGTTAACAAAGCAGTGGTGCAAGCGGCACGCTTGGCAATTCTGGCTCGCGGTGAAAACCCCAGCATCGATGCAGTACGGATCGAAATGGGCAATACCGGCTCGAAAACCACTATTCACCGGTACTTGAAGGAGCTGGATGACGGCGCCGAGCCGGTAGCGCCCTCCTCCGAACCCATCGATGACGAGCTGGCCGGGCTGGTCTCGCGCCTTGCGCAACGGCTCAAAGAGCAGGCGCAGGAACCCATCGATCAGGCACGCGCGCAGTTCGAACAGCAACGAAAAAACCTGGAAAGCCAGCTGACAGACGCCCAGGAAGCCAACAGCGAATTGCAGCAGCAGTACGAGATTCAAACCCTGGCGCTGACGCAGGAGTCCGACACCCTGCACAACACCCTGTCGATGCTGCAGACCGAGCAAACCCGTAACGCAGGAATGAATCAGGCGCTCGCTGATTTCGAGTTGCGCTTGCAAGACAAGGACGAGCAGATCCGCTCCCTTGAGGAAAAGCACCTGCACGCCCGTGACGCACTGGAGCACTACCGCAACGCCGTCAAAGAGCAGCGCGAGCAGGAACAAAGCCGCCATGAAGGCCAGGTGCAGCAGATTCAGATGGAGTTGCGCCAGGCCCAGCAAAGCGCCCTGGTGCGCCAGGATGAAATCACCCAACTGCACCGCGACAACGAACGCCTGCTGACTGAAAACCGCGGCACATTGCGCGAGTTGAGCCTTTTGCAAGAACAGCTCAAGCACACCCATACCCGCCAGGATCAACTGCTGGAACAGGTCAACCGGATCGACAGCGAACGCACCCTCCTCCAGGAACGCCTGCGCGCAGCACTGCTGGAGAGCCAGTCGCTGAAGCAGAACGTCGAGGAACAGTCGCAGATAAACAAGGCGCTGGAAATTGAACTACTGAAGACTCAGGCGAGCCTCGATGAAAGCGTGCGCCTGGCAGCGGTCATTGCGACAGCGCCAGACGCAGCCAAGGCCGATTAACTCGCGACCGGTGTACGCATGGTGACGAACTCTTCGGCGGCCGTCGGGTGCACGCCGATGGTTTCGTCGAAGTCGCGCTTGGTAGCGCCCGCCTTCAAGGCAATCGCCAGACCTTGCACGATCTCGCCGGCATCCGGTCCGACCATGTGGCAACCCAACACCTTGTCGGTTTTGCCGTCCACCACGAGCTTCATCAGCGTGCGTTCCTGACATTCGGTCAGGGTCAGCTTCATCGGGCGGAAACGGCTTTCGAAAATCACCACGTCATGGCCGGCCTCACGAGCCTCTTCTTCCGTGAGGCCGACTGTGCCGATGTTCGGCAAGCTGAACACGGCCGTCGGGATCATCTTGTAATCCACCGGGCGATACTGCTCAGGTTTGAACAAGCGACGCGCAACGGCCATGCCTTCAGCCAGCGCAACCGGCGTGAGCTGGACCCGGCCGATCACATCGCCCAGCGCGAGGATCGATGGTTCGGCGGTCTGGTATTGCTCATCGACCTCGACGAAGCCTTTCTTGTCGAGTTTGACCCCGGTGTTTTCCAGCCCCAGGTTATCCAGCATCGGACGCCGGCCAGTGGCGTAGAACACGCAATCCGCCTCCAGTTCGCGACCGTCCTTGAGCGTAGCCTTCAAGCTACCGTCGGCGAGCTTTTCAATGCGCTCGATGTCGGCATTGAATTGCAGGTTCATGCCACGCTTGGTCAGTTCTTCCTGCAAGTGCTTGCGCACCGCGCCGTCGAAACCGCGCAGGAACATGTCACCGCGATACAGCAAGGTGGTTTCGGCGCCCAGGCCGTGGAAAATACCGGCGAACTCAACGGCGATGTAACCGCCACCGACAACCAGCACACGTTTTGGCAGCTCTTTGAGGAAGAATGCCTGGTTGGAGCTGATCGCGTGTTCATGCCCCGGAATCTCCGGAATCTGCGGCCAACCGCCCGTGGCGATCAGGATGTTCTTTGCAGTGAAGCGCTCGCCATTAATCTCGACCGTATTAGGATCGACGATCTTCGCGTGGCCTTCATGCAAGGTCACACCGCTGTTGACCAGCAGGTTGCGATAGATACCGTTCAGGCGATTGATCTCGCGATCCTTGTTGGCAATCAGCGTTGCCCAATCAAACTGTGCTTCGCCCGGCGTCCAGCCAAAGCCCGAAGACTGCTCGAAGTCTTCGGCGAAGTGCGCACCGTAGACCAGCAACTTCTTCGGTACGCAGCCGACGTTCACGCACGTACCGCCCAGATAGCGACTCTCGGCCACGGCCACTTTCGCGCCAAACCCGGCCGCGAATCGCGCAGCCCGCACACCGCCGGAACCGGCACCAATCACATAAAGGTCAAAATCGTAGGCCATTTTCAATCTCCTCGGCAGGCAAACAGCATACCCGCAGACGTCCGTTGGGCAAGCGCTGCAAACGATATGGGGCCGGAAAATGAAAAAGCCACCCGAAGGTGGCTTTTAAGAAACAAGCAGGTCAAACGCTATCAGTAAGCCTTGCCAGTCTTGTAGAAGTTCTCGAAGCAGAAGTTGGTCGCTTCGATGTAGCCTTCAGCACCACCGCAGTCGAAACGCTTGCCCTTGAACTTGTAGGCAATGACGCAACCGTTTTGCGCCTGCTTCATCAGGGCGTCGGTGATCTGGATCTCGCCGCCCTTGCCTGGCTCGGTTTGCTTGATCAGGTCGAAGATGTCCGGGGTCAGGATGTAACGACCGATGATCGCCAGGTTCGACGGTGCGTCTTCAGGGGCTGGTTTCTCGACCATGTTGCGAACGCGGTAGAGGTCATCACCGATCAGGTCACCGGCAATTACGCCGTACTTGTTGGTTTCCTGCGGATCGACTTCCTGGATCGCAATGATCGAGCAGCGGTACTGTTTGTACAGCTTGACCATCTGCGTCAGTACGCCGTCACCGTCGAGGTTGACGCACAAGTCATCCGCCAACACCACGGCGAAAGGTTCGTCGCCGATCAGCGGACGACCGGTCAGGATGGCATGACCCAGGCCTTTCATTTCGGTCTGGCGAGTGTAGGAGAAAGAGCACTCGTCGAGCAGTTTGCGGATACCGACCAGGTATTTCTCTTTGTCGGTGCCCTTGATCTGGTTTTCCAGCTCGTAGCTGATGTCGAAGTGGTCTTCCAGGGCGCGCTTGCCACGACCGGTAACGATGGAGATTTCGGTCAAACCGGCATCCAGAGCTTCTTCGACGCCGTACTGGATCAGTGGCTTGTTTACCACCGGCAGCATTTCTTTGGGCATGGCTTTAGTCGCTGGCAGGAAGCGAGTACCGTAACCGGCTGCTGGGAACAAGCATTTCTTGATCATAAAAGTCCTTGAAAGGGCTGTGTGTACGAGTTTCGGCGCAGTCTAATCAGGCGGCGTGCACCTTACAATGCCCCGCACTGGCTAACCGATGCCAACATAGAGAAATATTCTTGCGGATAGTTCCGCAGAACGTCGCGATGCCTCTTATAGATAGCAGATTTTCGGGGCTGCACAGGCGACAACCGAGCATGCAATCGCACCCACCCTACACCCATCAACACCGGTTGCGTGCGTTTGGCGTTATCATTGCGCAATTGAACCAGCCAACGAGGCAGATAGATGTCGGTAGCAAAAAGTGTCAACGGGTTCCTGATCAATCAGGCGAAAGACGGCCAGTGGTGGGTAGCCAGCGTCAGCGGCGAGAATATCGCCGGGCCATTCCCGACTGAAGCGTTGGCGATTGAAGTGGCGTCTGTATTGGAACTCGAACACCCGGAGCCGAAGCGCCGCGGCAAGGACAAGTCCTGATCCGGAGCCGATTTGCATGACCAAGCCCTGCCTCGCGCAGGGCTTTTTTGTGATTGGATGAAACGAAGTGGCCTTTCGCTATAACCTTTTGATGCCGGCGCTGTCACAGGCTTAGCCCATCACCCTGACGACGACAACGACATGAATAGATTTTTGCCTTTGATTGCGATATTGGCCCTGAGTGGCTGCGCCACCTCTGAAAAGACTTACCTGGGCAATGGCGAAACAGGCCTGTCCATCGACTGCTCCGGCGAAGCCAATTCCTGGGCCTCCTGCTATGAAAAAGCCGATGCCTCCTGCGCCGGCACCGGCTATCGAATCGTCGGCACTGACGGAACCCCGTCGACCAAGGAGAGCGACAAGACCCTCGGCGTCGACGTAGGCAACTACAAAAACCGCAGCGTCGTGGTGGTCTGCAAGTAAGGCGCCCTGCCCTACATGTGAATTTCGGCGAACTTGATCCCGAGACCGCGCACGGTCTCGATCAGATCGTCGAGACGACTGAAGGATTCGACTTCATCGTTATCGTCCACCAGAAAATAGCTGCGCCCGGCGCTTTTCTTGAAAAACACGATCCATTCCCCCGGATCAGCCGGATTTTGAATCACATGGGTAGCAGAGATGTGACCCTCTGCGTGCCGTTCCCGTACCTGCTCTCGCTTCATGCTCGACTCCAGAAATGACAATGCCGCCAAAGCGTTGCTTTGACGGCATCGATGCTGACTGTCGCCAGTCTATCAGCCGGAAATGCACGCCGTGGCGGCATCGCGCACATCCATGGGGCGTAATGGCACATTGGAGATGCGCTCATGCAGCTTGATGCTGCTGCCACTGGAACGTTCTTCGATATCAAATACAGCGGCCGGACCCGAGGAGAACTTCTGCGGCACGATGACCCGCACGCCGTCTTTGCCCTGGGGCTCGACTTGCAGGGCACCGCGGCTGCCGGCCAGTTTCTCGGTCAGGCATTGCGCGTACTCATGGGGCTTCTTGCCTGAAATCACGTTCATGGTGGGCAGCGTCTCGTTGATTTCCGAGACACTCGCACAACCACTCATCGCCAACACCAATGGCAAAACCCACGCACCCCACTTCATAAAAAACCTCCGATAAAGCCCCTCCGACAGCACAAATGCTGGTTTTCTCCGAGGCCCACTGCTTTTATCGCTCATAGAATTCCGAATAACTGTTTTTAATTGTCAAAGCGGAGCCCGACGACCGGATAATAACCCGTTCGGGCTGATAAACTGCGCCCATCGCCCATGCTATCGTTTTGATTTTGTAGAAAAAGCCCTTCTGGAGGCGCCTCATGAAATTTATCCACCAGCGCGAGCACCTCAATGAAGACGACATCGTCGTCATCCAGTGCTCGCAAATGTGCAACATCCGCTTGATGAACGACGCCAATTTCCGCAGCTTCAAGAATGGTGGCCGTCACACTTACCATGGTGGTGCATTCGACACCTTCCCGGCCCGAATTACTGCACCAAGCACCGGTTTCTGGAACATCACCATCGACACCGTCAACCGTCGGGCGATCAGCGTGACCCGCAAACCGACCTTGTCCCACTCGATCAAGATCATCCGCCGCTCCACCACGAAACTGAGCTGAGCACCGCCCGACTCGAACACAGGCAGATATGACCGTGACCCAAACAACCAAGTACGTCATCAAATACAAACTCAACGGCGAACGCCGCTTCGAATTTGCCCAGCTTGAAAACGGCACCGAAGCAGAAGCCAAAGCCGCGCTGGACGCCATTCATGGCCAGGGCGAAGACGTCATCAGCGAGATCAGCGTCAGCAAAGCGCTGTAACGGGATTCGGAGCGACAACCGGGATGTCTGCTCCGTCCGTTGAATTCGACCGCAAGCGCCGGAGTGTTCACGACGGCAGCGTTCCCTAGACTGGCCACCTCAACCCTGGGTTAAGGAGTCAGCACATGTTTAACGAGCGTACGCTCGATACACTCGACTGGGACAGCCTGTACCAGCAACTCGATCAGGATGGCTGCGCCATCATCCGGTCATTGCTGAGTGCCGAAGAGTGTGACGACATCAGCGCGCTCTATGCGAAACCAGAGCCTTTCCGCTCACAGGTCATGATGGCCCGCCACGGCTTTGGCCGCGGCGAGTACAAATACTTTCGCTACCCGCTGCCGGATCTCGTCTGTCGAATGCGCAATGCGCTTTACCCGCGACTGGTGCCGATTGCCAATCGCTGGTACGAGCAGATGGACTTGCCGATCCGTTTCCCCCCGAAGCACGAGGCGTTCCTTGAGCGCTGTCATGCCGCCGGTCAGGAGCGCCCAACGCCGTTGTTGCTGCAATATGGGCCACAGGACTACAACTGCCTGCATCAGGATCTGTACGGTGAACACGTTTTTCCACTGCAAGTGGCGATTCTTCTGTCAGAGCCAGGCGAAGATTTCACCGGCGGCGAGTTTGTACTGACCGAGCAACGGCCACGGATGCAGTCTCGCCCCCAGGTGATTGGCCTGAAGAAAGGTGACGGGCTGATCTTTGCCGTCAACCAACGACCAGTCAAAGGCGTTCGCGGTTTCTACCGGGTCACGTTGCGCCACGGGGTCAGTCGCCTGCACAGCGGAAAACGGCATACCCTTGGAATCATCTTTCACGATGCGACATGACCCCATGACCCCGAGCACATTCGACCTGTTTGCCGACGCCGAGCCCGAGCAGCTACCTCGGCGCGAGCAGATCGGCGAACAGTCTTGCGTACTGAGAGGCTTTGCCCTGCCCTGGCTGGATCGTTTGCTGCCTGCACTGGATGCGGTTCTGGCCGCCGCGCCGCTTCGGCAGATGGTCACGCCCGGCGGCTTCATCATGTCGGCAGCCATGAGCAGTTGCGGCACCTGGGGCTGGACCACCGACCGCAGCGGTTATCGCTACACCCGCAATGATCCGCAAACCGACGCGCCCTGGCCGGCTATGCCCGCAGTGTTTTTGGCGCTCGCACAAGCGGCAGCGCACGAAGCCGGTTTTGCTGATTTCGTACCCGATTCCTGCCTGATCAACCGTTATGTCCCCGGCGCCAAAATGTCTTTGCATCAAGACAAGGATGAAGCGTCCTACGCAGCACCGATCGTTTCGGTCTCCCTGGGCTTGCCGGCGATGTTCCTGTTCGGCGGGTTTGAACGCAGCGATAAAAGCCAGCGAGTACCACTGTTGCACGGCGATATCGTGGTCTGGGGCGGCGTTGATCGCTTGCGTTATCACGGTGTCTTGCCGATCAAGGACGGTCAGCACCCGCGAATGGGCGAGCAACGGATCAACTTCACATTTCGTACCGCAAAATGAATCCCCGAATTTGACCGCAAGCCCCGGAGTGCGACGACTGCGCCGGCTGGTTAATCTGAATCAAACAGGTCAACGGACAAGAAGCCATGACACGCCAATCGACAAGAATCGCCACCGAAAACGATCCGCGCTGGGCCGCCGTCGTCGCACGCGATCCCCGCGCAGACGGGCAGTTTGTGTATGCAGTGAAAACCACCGGCATCTATTGCAGCCCCAGCAGCCTGGCGCGCTTGCCCAAGCCGCAGAATGTCGAATTCTTCGACACCGCCGAGCAAGCCCAGGCGGCCGGCTACCGCCCGAGCAAACGCGCGGCGAAGGATCAAAGTGACGTCGCCGCGCAACATGCCGCAACGGTGGCTGCCGCGTGCCGTCAGATCGAGACCGCAGAGCATCTGCCGGCACTGAGTGAGTTGGCCGACGTGGCGGGCCTGAGCAGCTTCCACTTTCACCGAGTTTTTAAAGCCGTGACCGGATTGACGCCCAAGGGCTACGCCACGGCCCACCGTTCACGCAAGGTTCGCCAACGCTTGATCGATGGAGGTTCGGTGACCGATGCCTTGTATGACGCCGGTTTCAATTCCAATAGCCGATTTTATGAGGCGGCGGATCAATTGCTGGGGATGAAACCTGGCGATTACCGTGCCGAAGGCCAGAACAACGACATTCGGTTTGCCGTCGGCCAGTGTTCTTTAGGGGCGATTCTGGTGGCGCAAAGCGAACGCGGGGTGTGCGCGATTCTGCTGGGCGATGATCCGCACCAACTGGTGTGCGACCTGCAGGACAAGTTTCGGCGGGCCAATCTGATCGGCGCCGACCACGGGTTCGAGCAGTTGATCGCCCAGGTTGTCGGGTTTATCGAAGCGCCGGCTATCGGCCTGGACTTGCCTCTGGATGTGCGCGGCACGGCGTTTCAGGAGCGCGTCTGGCAAGCCCTGCGGGAGATTCCTGTCGGCAGCACCGCCAGCTACGCCGACATCGCGCAGCGCATCGGCTCGCCGAAAGCGGTGCGCGCCGTAGCCCAGGCCTGCGGCGCGAACAGCCTGGCGGTGGCGATCCCGTGCCACCGCGTGGTGCGCAGTGACGGCAACTTGTCGGGGTATCGTTGGGGCGTGGAGCGCAAGCGGCAGTTGTTGGAGCGCGAAAGCCAATAAATCAAAAGATCGCAGCCTGCGGCAGTCGCAGGCTGCGATTTTTGCTTTCAGCGATTCACATCCACCACCACACGGCCACGCAGCTGACCGGCGAGCAATCGCGGTGCCGCATCGATCGCCTCACTCAAACCGATTTCGTGGCTGATCAGCGGCAGCAAGGCAAAGTCCAGATCCTTGGCCAGACGGTTCCATGCCAATACCCGCTTGGCTTTGGGTTGGGTCACGCTGTTGATTCCGGCCAGGGTCACGCCGCGCAAAATGAACGGGGCGACAGAGGCCGGAAAGTCCATGCCTTGCGCCAAACCACACGCGGCGACAGTGCCGTTGACTTTCGTGCTGGCACAGGCGTTGGCCAAGGTGTGACTGCCGACCGAGTCGATCACAGCCGCCCAACGCTCCTTGGCCAGTGGTTTTCCCGGCTCGGACAATGTCGCGCGGTCGATGATTTCGCTGGCACCCAATTGCTTGAGGTAGTCGTGTTCAGAGGTGCGGCCAGTGGACGCGACCACCCGGTAGCCGAGCTTGTTCAGCAGCGCGATGGCGAAACTGCCTACACCACCGTTGGCACCCGTGACCAGAACGTCACCCTGCTCAGGCGTCACACCGTTATGTTCCAAAGCCAGGATGCTCAGCATCGCCGTGTAACCGGCCGTGCCGATCGCCATTGCCTGGGCAGCGGTGAATTCCCGAGGCAGCGGAATCAGCCAGTCGCCATTCAGGCGCGCCTTCTGCGCCAATCCGCCCCAATGCCCTTCACCGACTCCCCAGCCATTGAGTACGACTTGATCACCGACCTTGTAGTCCGGATGCCCACTGACTTCGACAGTCCCCGCCAGATCAATGCCCGGCACCATCGGGAATTTTCGCACCACCGGGCTGCTGCCGGTGATCGCCAGACCGTCCTTGAAGTTCAGCGTGCTGTACGCCACACGCACTGTCACATCGCCCTCGGGCAGTTGATCGTCATTGATCTCTTGCAGTGTGGCCCGGTAACCGCTGTCGTCTTTGTCGATCAAAATGCCTTGGAACATTGTCGTCTCCTGTCAGATCATTCAGTTGTCGTGCTACTGGAATATCACACTGCAACCTTTTGCCGTACCCGACTTTAAGCCAATCCAGGAATGCCCCATCCTGAAACCCGATGGGTCTTGCGCCTGTCTTTGCTGATACAAGTCCCGTCCTGCAGCCCTGCCCCGTCATGACCCGGAGAACCTTGAAATGAGCCAATGGCCAGACACCCGAATTATCGATTTGCTGGGGATCGAACTGCCGATCATCCAGGCTCCGATGGCTGGCGCAACCGGTTCGGCCATGGTCATCGCCGCGAGCAATGCCGGCGGCCTGGGCTCGATGCCCGCAGCCATGCTGACCACCGAGCAGTTGCGCGAAGAATTGAAGACCATTCGCCAACACACTCAGCGCCCGATCAACGTCAACTTCTTCTGCCATCAGCCGCCCCCTGCCGACGAGCAGCGTGCCCGGGACTGGAAGAATCTGCTGCAACCCTACTACCGCGAACTCGGCGTGGATTTCGACGCACCGACGCCGGTATCCAATCGCGCGCCGTTCGATAACGCGACCTGTGAAGTGATCGAAGAATGTCGTCCCGAAGTGGTGAGCTTTCACTTCGGCCTACCGGAAAAATCCCTGCTGGATCGCATCAAGGCAACCGGGGCGAAAGTGCTGTCTTCGGCGACGACTGTCGAAGAAGCCGTCTGGCTTGAGCAGCATGGCTGCGACGCGATCATCGCCATGGGTTACGAAGCCGGTGGCCATCGGGGCATGTTTCTCAGCGACGATTTGAGCAGCCAGGTGGGCCTCTTCGCGCTGCTGCCGCAAATTGTCGACGCGGTGAAAGTGCCGGTGATTGCCGCTGGCGGCATTGCCGACGCACGGGGCGTGGCGGCGGCGTTTCTGTTGGGCGCGTCCGCGGTGCAGGTGGGCACGGCGTATTTGTTTACGCCGGAAGCCAAGGTCAGCGCCTCTCACCACAAGGCGTTGCGCACGGCCAAAGAAAGCGAGACTGCCGTCACCAACATTTTCACCGGCCGCCCGGCACGCGGGATTCTCAATCGCGTGATGCGCGAACTCGGACCGATCTGCGATAAAGCACCGGCCTTCCCGTTGGCAGGTGGGGCGTTGATGCCGTTGCGGGCAAAGGGCGAAGCGGATTTCAGCAACCTCTGGGCCGGGCAGGCATTCAGGTTGGGGGGTGAGATGACGACAGCAGAATTGACGCAGCGTCTGGCCCAAGACGGCTTGGCAAAACTGTTGCACCGCTAGGCACAAGACCTGGGGCGAGGCGTTTCGCCGCAATGCAATCGAGATCAACACATTCCGTTTGCAGGCAATTCGCTATATATTCCGCTATATAGCGTTTTAACCCCTCGCTGTCCCTGCCTACAACGGAGCCGTTTCATGACCATTCGTGCCTCACGTTTTGCCCCTACTTGCCTGGCGAGCCTGCTTGCTGTGTTCGCCATTGGCGCGGCCCAGGCGGACGAAGTCCAGGTCGCCGTCGCGGCCAACTTCACCGCGCCGATCCAGGCTATCGCTGCTGATTTCGAGAAAGACACCGGGCACAAACTGGTCACCTCCTTCGGTGCAACCGGCCAGTTCTATACGCAGATCAAGAATGGCGCGCCGTTTGAAGTGTTCCTCTCGGCGGACGACACCACCCCGCAAAAACTCGAAGCCGAAGGCGACATCGTCAAGGGCTCGCGCTTCACCTACGCCGTTGGCACCCTGGCGTTGTGGTCGGCTAAAGAAGGTTACGTCGATGCCAAAGGGGATGTGCTGAAAAAGAACGAATATCAGCATCTGTCCATCGCCAACCCGAAAGCCGCCCCTTATGGCCTGGCTGCCACCCAGGTTTTGGCCAAGCAGGGCCTGACCGACAAGGTCAAGGACAAGATCGTTGAAGGCCAGAACATCACCCAGGCTTATCAGTTTGTCTCAACCGGTAACGCAGAACTGGGCTTTGTCGCCTTGTCGCAGATCTACAAAGACGGCAAAGTCACCAGCGGTTCGGCGTGGATCGTTCCAGCCAGCCTGCACGACCCGATCAAACAAGACGCGGTGATCCTCAACAAAGGCAAGGACAACCCGGCTGCCAAGGCGCTGGTTGACTACCTCAAAGGTCCGAAAGCCGCTGCTGTCATCAAATCCTACGGTTACCAACTCTAAATGACCCTGTCGAGTGCCGATTTTTCCGCCATCTGGCTGACCCTGAAACTGGCGTCCCTGACGACGGTTATCCTGCTGGTGATCGGCACCCCGATTGCGTTATGGCTTTCGCGCACCCAATCGTGGCTGCGCGGCCCGGTCGGGGCGATTGTCGCCCTGCCCCTGGTGCTGCCGCCCACGGTGATCGGTTTTTATCTGTTGCTGGCGCTGGGCCCTAACGGCTTTATCGGCCACTTCACTCAATCGCTGGGGCTCGGAACCCTGACGTTCAGTTTTGCCGGATTGGTGATCGGCTCGGTGCTCTATTCGATGCCGTTCGTGGTCCAGCCGTTGCAAAACGCTTTTTCTGCCATTGGCACCCGCCCACTGGAAGTGGCTGCGACCTTGCGCGCCAATCCCTGGGACACATTTTTCAGCGTGATCCTGCCTCTGGCCCGACCGGGGTTCATCACCGCCGCGATTCTCGGTTTCGCCCACACCGTCGGTGAGTTTGGCGTGGTGCTGATGATCGGCGGCAACATCCCCGACAAGACCCGCGTGGTCTCGGTGCAGATCTACGATCACGTCGAAGCCATGGAATACGCCCAGGCCCACTGGCTGGCCGGGGCGATGCTGGTGTTCTCGTTTGCCGTGTTGCTGGCGCTGTACTCCAGCCGTAAAACCAAAGCGGGCTGGAGCTGATCGATGATTCAAACACGTCTGAAACTGAGGTATTCGGGGTTCGCCCTGAATGTGGACTTGCAACTGCCCGGCCGTGGCGTCACCGCGCTTTATGGCCATTCCGGCTCGGGCAAGACCACCTGCTTGCGCTGCATCGCAGGCCTGGAACGGGCCGAACAAGGCTTTATCCAGGTCAACGATGAAGTCTGGCAGGACAGCGACAAGAAGATTTTCGTAGCGCCGCACAAACGCGCGATCGGCTATGTCTTCCAGGAAGCCAGTCTGTTTACGCACCTGTCGGTGTTGGCGAACCTGCAGTTCGGCCTCAAGCGAATCCCCAGACAACAACGCCGGGTCGACATGGCGCACGCGACGGAACTGTTGGGCATCGGTCATCTGCTGGACCGCCATCCGCAGCACTTGTCGGGTGGCGAGCGACAGCGTGTCGGCATTGCCCGCGCGCTGCTCACCAGCCCAAAACTGTTGCTGATGGACGAACCGCTGGCGGCGCTGGATTCGCAACGCAAAGGCGAAATCCTGCCCTACCTGCAAAGGCTGCACGATGAGCTGGACATCCCGGTGCTGTACGTCAGCCATTCCCAGGATGAAGTGGCGCGACTGGCCGACCACATCGTCCTGCTCAGCAACGGCAAAGCCCTGGCCAGCGGCCCTATCGGCGAAACGCTGGCCCGGCTCGATTTGCCTTTGGCGTTGGGCGATGACGCCGGCGTGGTGATCGAGGGCCACGTCAGTGCCTATGACGCCGATTATCAGTTGCTGACCTTGCAACTGCCAGGCACCGCTCTGAACATCCGCGTGACGCACACGCCGATGGACCCCGGCCAGGCGTTGCGTTGCAAGGTCCAGGCGCGCGATGTCAGCCTGAGCCTGCACAGCGCCGAGCAAAGCAGCATCCTCAACCGTCTGCCGGTGACCGTGATCAGTGAAATGGGCGCAGACAACGCCGCCCACGTGCTGATCCGCCTGGACGCAGCCGGCACACCGCTGCTGGCGCGAATCACCCGCTACTCCCGGGATCAATTGCAGGTGCATCCCGGCCAACAACTCTGGGCGCAAATCAAAGCGGTGGCGGTGCTGGCGTAAACCCGCTGGCACGACTGCACTGGCAAGCGGTCAATGGCTGTAACGGCCCCTGATTCGTCGCCAAGGACTACCGCCATGCCCGATTCCGCGCTGACTGATGCGCTGCCACCTGACCTGCATTATGTCGATGACACCCAGCCCGGCATCGCCCGCAAGAAACTGCGTGGCAAGTTCTGCTACTTCGACCCGTGCGGAAAACGCATCACCGACCCAAAGCAAATCAAACGTATCAATGCCCTCGCCGTCCCCCCGGCCTACACCGACGTTTGGATTTGCGCCGACCCGCGTGGGCATCTGCAAGCCACTGGCCGTGATGCCCGGGGGCGCAAGCAATACCGTTATCACCCGCGCTGGCGCGAAGTGCGCGATGCCGACAAATATTCGCGCCTGCGGGATTTCGGGCTCGCCCTGCCGAAACTGCGCAAACAGCTTGAAACGCTGTTGGCCGCGCCGGGCTTCAGCCGTGACAAGGTCATGGCCACGGTCATTACCTTGCTCGACGCGACATTGATTCGGGTCGGCAACACGCAGTACGCCCGGGACAACCGCTCGTATGGGCTGACCACGCTGCGCAACCGGCACGTCGAGATCAACGGCAGTGCGATCCGGTTCCAGTTCCGGGGCAAGAGCGGCGTCGAGCACCAGATCACCGTGAAAGACCGGCGCCTGGCACGAATCATCAAACGCTGCCAGGAGATTCCAGGGCAGAACCTGTTTCAGTATCTGGATGAAAGCGGCGAGCGGCACACCGTCAGTTCCTCCGACGTCAACGCCTACCTGCAAACCCTCACCGGCACCGACTTCACCGCCAAGGATTACCGCACCTGGGCTGGTAGCGCGCTGGCGTTGTCGGTGTTGCGCGGTTTGCAGTGGGAACCGGAATCAGACGCCAGGCGGCATGTGGTGGAGATGGTCAAGAACGTCGCCAGGCAACTTGGCAACACCCCGGCAGTTTGTCGCAAGTGCTACATCCACCCGGCGGTGCTTGAGGGTTTCCTGATGGGGGCATTGGCCGAGTTACCGCGCCCGAGAACACGTAAAGGCTTGAAGGCCGAGGAAGTCGGGCTGGCGATGTATTTGGAGAAGATGATCGAGGCGACTCAACCGACGAACTGACCTGTTCATTTTTTGCGCGATCACCAATGGCTTCTATAGTTGTTGTGACACAAATTAGCTTCGAGTGAAGCCATGGAAGACATTTACGTTGTTAAGCGCTGCAACAAGATCATCGTTTATGGCCGCCGAGCCGGGGATGACCAACATCAGCCACCTGAAGCCACCTTCTGGTATCGCATCACCGATACGCGGACTAACGGCTACATCGGCGACGGCTACGATCTTGAAGAAAAAGCCCAACGCGCGTGCGATCAACTCAATGCCCGATCGCAAGTGGTGGCCCGACAAGGCTGAAGTCCGGGTCTATACTGAAAAATGGCTGAGGGAACAGCGACCCCATCGGCAGAAAGCTCGCTCCTTGCGGGCTTTTTGCTGCCACTGCCAGGTTTCTTGAACGGAGGTGTTTGCCATGTCCGAAAAAGAGTCCATCACCACCCTGCTCACCCTGCTCGACTCGCGCCAGGTTCGCTTGGCCGCAGCGTGCAAGGAAATCGCCGACTGGGTCGATCATCAAGGCGGGCACCCGACCGCCCTCAGGATTCGTGATCGCCTGAACGACATCGAGAAGGACACGCCGCTGATTCGTAACACGCTGTCTTCGCTCAAACCTGTCGAGCCGCCGCTGCCGCGGTTCAGATGATTCGATCTGGACTCCGGACACGAGCGCACGGCCAGGACGCATGAACGGCGACGATGATCGTCACCGGGTGCGTCCTTGCCTGATCACCTGCTGCTGAATCCCAAACCCGGCCCTGTACCGGGATTTTTTTTGCCCGGTCATTTCACACAGCCTTCACAACTCACGCCTTACTGTAGCCCTACTCCTTTTGAAATATCCCTTGGCCCGCCCGCATGCGGGCCTTCTTTTTGCTCGCCTGCATTCAACGAACGTCATCACTCGCGGGAGGTCAAACAGTCACACGTCACGAAGGAGGCGTCTGATGGTTACTCACTTCAAAGTTGCCGGGCATCTGGCTTGCGGCCACAAAGGCAGCAAGCTCACCTCAACCACTGAACTGAACCGAGTGAAATGCAGAAGTTGCCGAAACACCGATGCATACAAGGATGCACGCAAAGACCAACGCAACGCGGCACGCCGCGCAGCACGCAAAGCCAAAGCTACTCACACTGCCAATGACTGGCGCGCAGCATGGGTCGAGCGGCTTACCGCCATGGCCGGGCTGCAACGGTTGCCCCGTGGCTTTAGCGGTCAACCATTCGTTTAACTGACAGGTTCGGCGGTTGAAGCACGTTCACTCGGCCCGGCCGCCGGCCCCATGATTTCTCGCAAAGACATCCGCTTGAACGCTTCCACCAGCGCGCGTCCCTCCTCGGGAGCGCATGAGATGGCCAGGCGCATTGTCGCCTCGCCCAGACTCCAGATCAGAAAGGCAGACGCCTGAACCTGTTGTATATCGCTGCTGGGGTTTACCCGCAGCATCGCATCCGCCAATAACCCGCCGGCAATCCGACACTCCTGCAGTTCCAGCGCCATGAGTTGCTTGTCTGCCTGCATGCCTGACCAGATGTCACGCATCGCCGGTGTCGCCAGGAAGATCTCGTAATACTCGTCCAACAGCTGTGAAAAGGCCTCGCGCAGCCCTTGCGCGTCCTCGACCGCAGCCATGGCGACTTCGATACAACGACGGCTTTCGGCGTTATAGCGCTCGGCCAAGGTGCGAATCACCGAACTCTTGTCTGGAAAATACTGATAAAGCGAGCCGATCGAAATCCCGCACATTTCGGCGATTTCACTCATTTTCACTTGATCGCTGCCCTTGCTCGCAATCAATTGCGTCCCCGCCGCCAGGATTCGCTCCTGGCGTTCGCGGCTGCGCTGCTGCGTGGGATTGCGCCGGACAGGTTCTGAAACGGCTTGCTCGTGGGCTTCGGTGGTTTTCTTCGGCACTGGCGTGCTTCCCGATCAATAACATGACATAGCCTCACCTTAGCACCGCCCGTACGTCGGTTTCACCGGTTCTTCCGGTTGACGATAAAACATGAGCGTTTATCATCTTTTTAAACATGAGCATCACTCACATTAAACCGATGGAGATGAACGCGATGAAAACCACCCAAGAGACAATCCTGATTCTCGGCGCAACAGGCAAAACCGGGCGACGGATCACTCAACGGCTGCAAGCGGCCGATGTGCCTGTTCGTTTAGGCTCTCGTGGGGCGGATCCGGCGTTCGACTGGGAGGATCGCTCCACCTGGGAAGCGGTGCTTGAGGGAATTCACGCGGTGTACATTTCGTTCCAGCCAGACCTTGCGGTCCCCGGTGCGGTTGAAACTGTGCAGGCATTCACCGATTAGGCCGTTAAAAGCGGCGTCCGCAAACTGGTGCTGTTGTCAGGGCGCGGCGAAGTTGAAGCTGAACAGGCAGAACGCGTCGTTCAAAACAGCGGCGTGGACTGGACCATCCTGCGGGCCAGTTGGTTCTTTCAGAACTTCAGCGAAGCGCACTTTCTTGAGCCAATCCTGCAAGGAGAACTCGCCCTCCCCGTCGGCAACATCGCCGAGCCCTTTGTCGATGCGGAAGACATCGCCGAGATTGCGGTAGAGGCGCTGACCAAACCGGGGCACTCAGGCCAACTCTATGAGCTGACGGGACCGCGCGCGCTGACCTTTGCAGAGGCCACCGCCGAAATTGCCCACGCGTCCAAACGCGATGTCGGTTTCGTCGCCGTGCCACCCGACGCCTATCGCCAGGCGCTGGAACAGGCCCAACTACCAACAGAGCTGATTGAACTCGTGCTGTACCTCTTCACCACCGTACTCGATGGCCGCAATACACCGGTGGCTGACGGCGTACAGCGTGCACTGGGTCGCCCGGCGCGGGACTTCAGCGACTATGTTCGCCGCACGGCGGCTACGGGTGTCTGGGGTTGAGATCAGCCGAATAGATTATTCGACGATCAGTTCAATAGCGCTGTATACCATTTCATTTTTGGCGATAAGCGTTTTCCTCAGCTAGGGTTTCTATCGCATCGATTCTGCCCCGACGATGTGGGCAGGCGCCCGATCAAGGAGGAGTAAATGACGACGATCCGTGAGGCGGAAGAAGAATACTGCCGCTGGTCCAGCCCGATCTTGCTGGAGCTCAAAGCAAGAGAACATCAGCTTGATCCGGCAGCTCGTCAGGCATTGCAAAATATATTGCGAGAAAGAAGGCTCGTTGACACCGGCAACCCTTCCGGCGCTGATCGACGCAAGGCGAATCAGCCTGCTGACAAAAGCGGCAAGTGAAAATAGTTGACCGGAAACAAACAAGGGTTTGCATCAGCTTTCACTGGCAAACCCTTGATTTTATAAATTACGGTAAGAGTCCCACTCAAGCCGGTTCGCAGGTCAGCCTCCACGACTGTTCAAACAACTCCCCAGCGTTTCGGCTTTCAAACTCTTCCTCCAGTAAAACTCTGCTATCGCGAGGAAGTGCGATGAACCTTGAAAAACCGACCATTCCCCCGAAGCTGTTTCTACTGTTCACCTCGCCGCAAAATACCTGGTGCCTGGAGTCAATGTTCCTGAACACCGCGGATTGAGGATCTTTCAGATAATCCCTGACAAGGTTTTTAGCCTGGTACTCCATGTAGTAATTGAAGTACGCATACCTTGACGCGTAGACCACGCTCGCCAGAACGATGCCCGATACCACCAGGTACTTAAGTGCCTTCCATGCCATCCTGGGCCTCGCAAGAAGATGAAGTCGGCAAAGTGATCGTTCGCAGATCACTTCGAGAAATAGCCGAGTAAAAATGAAAAAGGCCTGCGTGAGGTATCTCACGCAAGCCTTTGATATTCATGGTGCCCGAAGCCGGAATCGAACCGGCACGCCCTTACGAGCGGGGGATTTTAAGTCCCATGCGTCTACCAGTTTCGCCATTCGGGCGGTAGCGCGGTCAGGCAGTCTGATGGCTGACAAATGATGATCTGTCAGTTCTGACGCCTGTGCAGCAGAGGACGAAATATATACATCCCGTCCCGGTGAAGCAAGTTTGCAAACGCCCATTTCAAGACTAAATCTTGCAGGACAACGCAAATAAAAAAGCTCCGTAAATCATCGATCTACGGAGCTTGTTTAAAGTGGAGGCCGAGGTCGGAATCGAACCGGCGTAGGTGGATTTGCAATCCACTGCATAACCATTTTGCTACTCGGCCTCAAACATCTGATGTCATGTAGCACAACACCAAACGCGTACAGTCTTGGAGAAGATCTAGATCTAACTCCTTGAAAACATTGAGCTTTTTCAGCGGTCAGTGCTTTCGATGGCGTGAATTATGTACTGATTTCCGAAGGCTGGCAACCCCTTGATTTCAAAAAAAATTTGCCGGGTGCTTTGCATGTTGCGACGCAGGCTCAACGCTTCGCCCGCGCGCGCCAATACGGCTTCAGCATGCCCCCGGCCCGCTTAGTGCCCGCGAATGTAGTACTCCAACTGCCGGATCAAATCGGCCTGCTCGACAATCGCCTCTTTGACCAGGTCGCCAATCGACAACAACCCGATCAACTCGCCGCTATCCAACACCGGCAGATGCCGCAGGTGGCTGTCAGTCATGACTTCCATGCAGCGCTCGATGCTCTGCTGACTGTCGGCTGTCACCACCGGCGCGCTCATGATGTCGCGCACCGGTGTGCCGACCGAGGAGCGTCCTTGCAGAACAACCTTGCGCGCATAGTCGCGCTCGCTGATAACGCCGACCACCTGCCCTGCTTCGATGACCGGCAGCGCGCCCACATTCTTCTCGGCCATCATTTTCAGTGCTTCAAGCACCATCTGGTCTGGCGCGATGCTATGCACGTGCTGGTTTTGCACGACCTTCAGTTTCAGTAGCTGTGCGGCTGTTTTCATGGTTCCCTCCGCTATCGTTGCTCATTGCCGATGCTTGACCTCAAGCCAGCCCGACTTCCACCACGTCGCCGTTAAGCCGCACCGGCCAGACCCGCAACCGTTGCTGCGGGTACTCCAGGCAACTGCCATCCTCAAGACGGAAATGCTGTTTGTAGATTGGTGAAGCAACCACGAGGTCCCCCTTGATGCTGCCGACCAACCCGCGCCCGATGACGTTCGCCCCGGATTGCGGGTCATGGTTGTCGATGGCGTAGAGGCTTCGCCCCTCCGCGCCCGGCAGGTAGAACAGCGCCACTTGTGCGCCGTCGAGCCACACGACGACGCCGGAGTTAGAGACAAGGTCCTGCTGCTCGCACACGCTTTGCCAGACATCGCTGTCGGCCAGGGAATCGATGCGTTGGGTAGTGGACTGGCTCATCAGGCAATCTCCTCGGTGACAGGGATCAGGTTGAGTTCGGCGGCCATGATCGGGCGCCGTTGGCCGCGTTCCTGGACAAAATGGATGTCCGGGTCCGGGCGTTTGTCGTTGACGAAGGTCCGGAAGCGCTTGAGTTTTTCCGGGTCTTTGAGGGCGTTTGCCCACTCGCATTCGTAGCGGTCGACCACCAGTTGCATCTGCGATTCGAGTTCGGCGCCGAGCCCGAGGCTGTCGTTGATGATCACCTCTTTGAGGAAGTCGAGGCCGCCCTCCAGGCTTTCGCGCCACACCGAGGTGCGTTGCAGTTTGTCGGCGGTGCGGATGTAGAACATCAGGAAACGGTCGATGTAGCGGATCAGCGTGGCATCGTCCAGGTCTGTGGCGAACAGCTCGGCGTGGCGCGGGCGCATGCCGCCGTTACCGGCGATGTAGAGGTTCCAGCCCTTCTCGGTGGCGATCACGCCGACGTCTTTGCTCTGGGCTTCGGCGCACTCACGGGTGCAACCGGACACTGCGAACTTGAGCTTGTGCGGCGAGCGCAATCCCTTGTAGCGGTCCTCGATGGTCAGGGCCATTTGCACGCTGTCCTGCACGCCATAACGGCACCAGGTGCTGCCGACGCACGACTTCACCGTCCGGGTCGATTTGCCGTAGGCGTGCCCGGTTTCGAAACCGGCTTCGATCAGCTCGGCCCAGATGTCCGGCAGTTCATGCAGCTGCGCGCCGAACAGGTCGATCCGCTGACCGCCGGTGATTTTGGTGTAGAGGTCGTATTTTTTCGCCACGACACCGATCGCGATCAGTTTGTCGGCGGTGATTTCACCACCGGGAATGCGCGGCACCACCGAATAGGTGCCGTTTTTCTGCATGTTGGCCATGAAGGTGTCGTTGGTGTCCTGCAACGGCACCAGCGATGCGTCCATGATCGGCTGGTTCCAGCACGACGCGAGAATCGAGCCCACGGCCGGTTTGCAGACGTCGCAACCGGTGTGGCCACGGCCGTGTTTGGCCAGCAGTTCTTCGAAGGTGATGACCCCTTCTACGCGGACCAGCGCATACAGTTCCTGACGGGTATAGGCAAAGTGTTCGCACAGGCTTTTGTCGACACTGACGCCCCGGGCGATCAACTCATGTTCGAACACTTGCTTGAGCAGACCGGCGCAACCGCCGCAGCCGGTGCAGGCTTTGGTCTGAGACTTGAGCAGGCCCAGGTCGGTGCAGCCGCCATCGATGGCCGAGCAGATGGAACCCTTGGTGACGTTGTGGCACGAGCAGACCGTGGCCGATTCGGGCAACGCGCCCGGGCCCAGGGTCGGCGCGCCTTCGGATGACGGCAGGATCAGGCTGGCGGGTTCCCCCGGCAAGGCAATCGCGTTCTGCATGTATTGCAGCAGCGTGTCGTAATAGCTGTTGTCGCCAACCAGCACCGCGCCGATGACATGCTTGCCCGAGGCATCCACCACCAGCCGTCGATAGCTGGCCGTGGTTTCGTCGATGAACTGATAACTGCGTGCGCCTGGCGTGTTGCCATGGGCATCGCCGATGGAGCCGACGTCAACGCCCAACAGCTTGAGTTTGGTCGACATGTCGGCGCCCAGAAACGGCTCGGCCGTGTCGTTGCACAGACGTGCCGCCACACCGCGCGCCATCTGGTAGCCCGGCGCGACCAAGCCGAACAGGCCGCCGTTCCAGGAGGCGCATTCGCCGATGGCGTAAATGTCCGGATCGCTGCTCAGGCATTCGTCATTGATCACTACGCCGCCGCGCGGGCCGATCTCCAGCGCGCATTGCCGGGCCAGCGCATCTTGTGCACGGATGCCCGCCGAGAACACGATCAGGTCGGTTTCAAGAAACTCGTCGTTGGCGAAGTTCATGCGGTAGCGATATTCCTCGCCCGCGCTGATCGATTGAGTAGAGCGCGACAGGTGCACACCGACGCCGAGTCTTTCGATCTGCGACTTGAGCGCGAGCCCACCCATTGTGTCCAGCTGCACCGGCATCAAGCGCGGGGCGAATTCCACCACATGCGCTTCCAGGCCGAGGCTTTTCAGGGCATTGGCGGCTTCAAGGCCCAGCAGGCCACCGCCAACCACGACGCCGCGTCGGGCATTGGCTGCTGCGGCACGGATCGCATCGAGGTCTTCAAGGGTTCGATACACCAGGCGCGAATCGCCTTCGGCACCTTCGACTGGCGGCACAAACGGGTAAGAGCCGGTGGCCAACACCAACTTGTCGTAAGGGATGCTGCCTTGCGCGGTAATCACCTGGCGACGGGTGCGGTCGATTTCCAGCACCGGCACACCCAAATGCAGGGTGACGCCCGGCGTCTGGTAAAGCGACGCATCGGACAGCGCCAACGATTCGGCATCACGCCCCGAGAAGTACTCGGACAGATGCACGCGGTCGTAGGCACGCATCGGCTCCTCGCTGAAGACGTGCAGCCGATACTGGTCAAGCGCGCCCCGCTCAATCAACTGCTCGACGCAATGATGTCCGACCATGCCATTGCCGATCACGATCAGCGTTTGCACTTTGTTCAACGCGGCAACATTGGAATTCATAAGAAGCACCCGGCTAAAACGGTTCAAAAAGCAAAAAAAAACGCCTGAAACCTTGCGGTTCCAGGCGTCTTTGCCTGTTCTTTTGCGGTGTTAGCACCAGACGTCTATGCCTGATCCACCGATGTTGCCCATGATTCGATCGTCGTTGACCGAGGGGGCTGCCCACTCGACTGCGTTTATGGTGGGCCTGTCCGGTGTATTGCAGTGTTTGTGCCAGATCGCGAAAACGCTGATTGCGCAGCGTTTTTCAGGCGCGAGCAGCGAACAGGTTCCAGACTTTTGCCTTCGCATAGTGCAGACCGAGGCCTCACGGCTTTATAAAAGTGCATTCATGGGCATTACAGGTATTTGAGCCAGGCGATGTCGCGACGTCGGGCCTTCAGCCCGGAAAACCAGCGGACCGGGCGATAAAGCGCAATGGCCAACAGGATTGCGGCGATCCAAACCGCGCCTACCGAGTCGAAACCGAAGTACGCGCCCTGATTCAATCCGAACAGCGCTACAGCGATGAGGTACAAAACCTTCAGTGCGTAGAGGTGCAACAGATAGAAGAACATCGGCGCTGATCCAAACACCGTCAAGGGACGCAACCATTGGCTCTTCTGCAAGTGCTCAAACCATAGAAGCAGCAAGCATCCGAGACTCAGGGTCAGCGCAATGAACAGCAGCGACGGCGGGTATTTGGTGATGTTGAAAAAACTCATCAGTGTTTGCACGGACGTATCGCCAACGCTCCATGGCTTCTCGCCATAGCCGTTGAGCAGCCGCAGTGCGACGAAACCGGCCAGCCCCAAAACGCCACACAGCAGCAATTTGCGTTGGCGCCCCGTGGCCTGCGCCGCTCGCCCGAACCACGGGCCCATGGCGTAACCCAAACCAATGACTCCTATCCACGGCAGCACCGGATAGGACGTGCGCAACCGAAACCCTTCGGACAGTTCGATCCAGCCGCGATCATGGAGGATCGCCCATGGCACGTGCATCGCCGATTCGATCGGAAAATGCAGACCGTCCAGCACGTTGTGACCGGCGATGATCGCCAGGCTCAAGAGCAACAACACCGGGCGCGGCAGCCAGACCATCACCGACAGGGCCAGCATGCTCAAGCCGATGGCCCAGATCACCTGCATGTAAATGACGGTCGGCGGAAACTGGAACGTCCAGGCGAAGTTCACCAGGGTGAACTCAAGCACCACCAGAAACAGCCCGCGCTTGAACAAGAAGCTGCAAACGTCGGCCTTGCCGGCGTACTTCTCACCGTACAGCCAGGCCGACAGACCGGTGAGCAGCACAAAGACCGGTGCGCACAAATGAGCAAGCGTGCGACTGAAAAACAGCGCCGGCTCGGTCGTGGTGATGTCCATCGGGTCGGACACTTGCCGATGCAGGAAAAAGGTTTCGCGGACGTGATCGAGCAGCATGAACAGAATCACCATGCCCCTCAATGCATCGATGGAAAGAAGCCGGCCAACTACCGTGCCGGTGGAGCGAGAAGGTGCAAGGGTCATGGATGTTTCGCAACGCAAGGGGTGAATAAACGTGTCCCACAGGACAGCCTGCCGGGCACCTTATATTGTTACCCTATAACATCTCAAAGCATTTTTTTAGTTTGTGCACATTTAGAAGGAAACCATGTAGGAGCGAGCCTGCTCGCGATGGTCGTTAACGAAAACGCGTGTTGCCTGGGTAAACGCAGCGTCCTTTAAACCATCGCGAGCAGGCTCGCTCCTACAGTGTTAATGTTGAAATGTTTTGTTTCATTAATCAGACACCTGCAAAGGAATGCCTTCAACAATGGACTTCTCACTCAAGCACCTGGCCGCGACAACGTTGATGCTGGCCAGTCTTTCGTCGTTCACCACAGCAGCGCACGCCAACATTACCCCGCAGCAAGGCGCGGCCATTCTCAAGACGTTCAGTGACGCATCGATCACGGATTTCAGGCAGTTCCTGACAAGCGTGGCCAAGAGCGATCTGGCCAAAACCGACGACCTCGGCACGGCAATCTCTGCCTTCCTCGACAACAAGAGCCTTTCCGCCGACCAGCAGAACGAAATCCATCGCCTGCTCGGCCTCTATGCGCGGGTGAAATACGGCAGCGCCGCCACCGAGACGCTGCGTGAACTGGTGGCCATCCCGACCTTCCGCGTGGACGGCGTTGCCCAGCACGACAACCCTGAATTCATCAAGATCGCCGACAAGATCAAGAGCCTGGCCCAGGCCTTCAACCTGACCTTTCGCAACGTCGACAACCGCGTCTATGAAATCTCCCTCGAGGGGAGCGGCGATGAAGTGGTGGGCATTCATGCCCACGCCGACGTGGTGCCCGTGACACCGGAAAACTGGGTCCTGAAAGACGGCACCCGCCTCGATCCATTCAAGGTCACCCTGATTGGCGATCGCATGTATGGCCGTGGTACCGAAGATGACAAAAACGGCATCGTGGTGGCGCTCTACGCCATGAAAGTCATCAAGGAAGAAAAGCTGCCGCTGGCGAGGAATTTCAAACTGCTGGTGGACACCACCGAGGAAACCAGCGGCGACGCCATCCCTTATTACTTCGAACACAACCCCACACCCAACTACAACCTGGCGCTGGATGGCGGTTACCCGGTGGTGATCGCCGAGAAAGGCTACGGCACCGTCATGGCCAACTTCCCCAAGCGCAAGGCTGACGGCAAGGGTGCTGAAATCGTCTCGATGACTGGCGGCCTGGCCACCAACCAGATTCCGTCGGCGTCGGTCGCCACCCTGCTGAGTGACAAACCCGCCGAGCTGGCCGCCAGCCTGCAAAAGGCCGGTACCGAATACGCCAAGCGCAATGGCGACGATTTCGAGGTGACGGCCAAGGTCGTCGGCAAAGACGTCACGCTGACAGTCACCGGCGTTTCCGCCCACTCCTCCGAGCCCGAGTCCGGAATCAACCCGGTGGCGAGAATGCTGGTGTTCATCAACAGCCTCGACGGCAAGGTCGCCCTCAAGCACAACCACATCACCGACGCGGCCCGCTACGCTGCCGACAACTGGGGGCTCGATTATTTGGGTGGCAAATTGGCGGTCGGTTTTTCCGATGCGTTCATGGGGCCGTTGACCACCTCCCTGACCTTTGTCGGGATGGATGAAAACACCTTCAAACTCGCGGTCAACCTGCGCGTACCGAAGGGCAAGTCCCCGGAAATGCTCAAGCGCGAAATCGCCGACAAGCTGGACGCCTGGAGCAAGAAATCCCAGGTTGCGGTGGCCTTCGATTACTCGATCGCCGAACCGATGTACCGCAATCCCGAGGGTGAATGGGTCAAGGCGCTTCTCGCCGTGGCCAGCGAAAACCTGGGCATGGAACACAAATTCGGCACCTCGGCCGGCGCCACTTCGGTCCATGAACTGCCCAACGGCGTGCAGTTCGGCCTGGCCCGGCCCGAAGTCAAATACACCGGCCACACCGACAACGAGTTCAAGACCGTCGACCAGTTCCTGCTGGACTTGCAGATCGTGACCGAGATGTTCGGGCGCATCGGCCAGTTGCCAAAACTCTAAGCCCTCCCCTTCGGACCCGCTGCTCTGGCGGGTCCGACGCTTACAACGTCCTGACCCACTTTCCTGAAGCAGTCTTTTCACGCCTTGCCATCATCGTTGCCTCCAGAGCAACGATCTCTGAATTAAGTTGCTCTTGCTGCCATTGGTCAATGGAGCGAGCATCGCTCTCGACACCGGAGCGGCTGCGAGCGCCACATCCTGCCGGCTGTCTTACCTCCCCCGCACGCGCACAAGCCCCGACAGAGGGCCTACGGGAGAGTCATGTCTAATAAAAACAAGAGTTAAATTATGACCAGAGACAAAGGCAAACTGTGTGTACTGCTGTTTACCGGGGCTGGCGCCAACCTTGCCCAAGCCGCCGACAGCGGATTCGTCGAACAGTCCACCGCTACCCTGCAAACCCGAAACTATTTTTTCAGCAGAGACTTCTCCGATATCCGAGGCTCGGAAAAATCGATGGTTCAGGAATGGGCCCAAGGGTTCATCCTCAACTTCAAATCCGGCTACACACCCGGGCCGGTAGGATTCGGCCTGGATGCCATCGGCAAATTCGGCATCAAGCTCGACAGCAGCCCCGACCGGGTCAACTCGGGGTTGTTGCCGGTCAAGGACGATGGCCATGCCGCGGACAATTATGGTCGCCTCGGGTTGGCGGCGAAGATGCGCGTTTCCAAAACCGAGCTGAAGGTCGGTGAACTGCAACCCAACCTGCCGACACTGGTCTTCAGCGACATCCGCTTGCTGCCCCCGGCCTATCAGGGCGCGAGCATTACCAGCAGCGAAATCCCCGGCCTGACGCTGCAAGCCGGACATTTGACCTCCACAACCCTGCGCAATGAAGCCGGTGAGAGCAAACTCCAGGCGTTGCTGGGCAACAAGCCGCAACGGCAAGTGTCGAGTGATGCCTTCAACTACGTGGGCGGCGATTACGCGTTCAACAGTAACCGCACCACCGTGAGTGCCTGGCATTCCCGACTGGAAGATATCTACGAGCAAAACTTCTTCGGTTTGAAACACAGTGTGCCGGTGGGCAGTTGGGTGCTGGGCGCCAATCTTGGTTACTACGACGCCCAGGAAGAAGGTCGCAAACTGGTGGGCAAGGTCGACAACCAGTCCTTCTTCTCGCTGTTATCGGCCAAGCTCGGTGGTCATACGTTCTATGCCGGTTACCAGGGCATGTACGGCGACAGCCCCTTTCCTCGCGTGTTTCTCAATGTCAGCGCCCTTGGCAACGAACTGCCGACCTACGAGTTCGTCTCCACCCATGAGCGCTCCTTTCAACTGCGCTATGACTATGACTTCGCGGCCCTCGGTGTGCCTGGCCTGCTAGCCAGCACACGTTATGTCACCGGCGACAATGTGAAGACGGGGATGGGCTATGAAGGCAAAGATCGGGAGCGTGACCTCGACCTCAGTTACACCTTCCAGTCAGCCCCATTGAAAGGCCTCGGCGTGCGAGTGCGCAACGCGGTGGCACGCTCCAACTACCGCACGGATATCAACGAGAACCGACTGATCATCAGCTACACATGGACGCTGTTCTGATTTCTAAAAACAAGTGTGGGGGCGAATCACTTCGCCCCCACAGGTTTTACTGTTACCCGGCCTTCAACTGACTTCCACGGTCATCTCGATTTCGACACAGGCACCCAACGGAATCTGTGCCACACCGAATGCCGAGCGCGCGTGTTTTCCCTTATCCCCAAACACCTCGGCCAGCAGCTCCGAGGCACCGTTCGTGACCAGATGCTGCTCGGTGAAACCGGACGTTGAATTCACCAGGCTCAGCACTTTGACAATCCGCGTGACCCGATTCAGATCGCCAAGATGCGCGTGCAGCGTCGCCAACAAATCGATGGCGGTCAAACGTGCGGCCACATAGCCCTCCTGTGTCGTCAGCGTTTCGCCCAGCTTTCCTGCCCAGACTTTACCGCCTTGCTTCGCGATATGGCCGGACAGGTAAACGACGTTGCCACTCTGCGCACTCATTACATAGGCAGCAGCGGGAGCGCCGGTGGCGGGCAGCTCGATACCGAGGTCTTTCAGGCGGGTATAAACATCATGTTCAATCATGGGTTTTCCTCGAATAGAACGTGCCAACGCCCGGAACTTCCGGGCGCTGGGCTAGTTGAAAAACGGTTGATCCGGTTGTTTAGCCGGGTATCGATTCGCGGCTGAAGGCGTCGACTTCCTGCACCAGGCTCTGCGCTGCCATCATCACCAGAGCACGGCCTTTGTCCGGGTTGGCCAGGGACGGATCCGAACCCATGCGGCCATCCGGATGGCGTGCGCGGAAATCCAGTGCTTCGCGAATCGGCCCCCACGGAGCGATCTGCGGCGAGTACTCGGCGGACTTGATGGAATCCGGGTAGGCCCATTGGGTCACGGCAATTTCGGACGGCGTGGCATGAATGCCGTGCCCCTCAGGAAACTGCTCCCGCGCCAACTCACCGATTCCCTCCAGATCCCACCAGTTGCACAACTTCAGCGCGAACCCTGCAGGGCGTCGAGCGAAGCTTGCTTCGGCGTAAAGCTCCGAGAACGCCGCTTCAATCGATGCGACGTTGCCGCCGTGGCCATTGAGGAAGAGGATTCTTTCAAACCCGTGGGCGGCCAACGAACGCACCCAGTCGCCAATGGCCGCAATGAACGTCGAGGGGCGAAGTGAAATGGTCCCGGGGAATCCAAGATGGTGTTGGGCCATGCCGATGTTGAAGGTCGGTGCTATCAGGATGTCTGCCGACTTCTGCGCTTCGCACGCAATGATTTCGGGGCACATCCAGTCGGTCCCCAAAAGACCGGTCGGACCGTGTTGTTCATTGGAGCCGATCGGGATCACGATGGTGCGGCTGCGTTCAAGGAATTGCCCGATCTCGGCCCAGGTCGATAGGTGTAAAAGCATGTGGGTTCTCTCTTTAAAAGGGTTCCTTTCGGAACACGATTGATCAAGTGGGAGGCGGTTGATCAACCCGCGCTGAATTCAGAAACAGGGCGCTCACGTGGTTGCCGTTTGGTGGCAAGGATCACGAACGCTGCACACAGGAAGACGCAACCCACAACGACGATGCCGAGATTGGCGCTGCCGGTTGCCGTTTTTGCCCAGCCAATCACCGCAGGCCCCCAGAAGCCACCGGAAAGCCCGATGGTGTTGATCAAGGCAATGCCTCCCGCCGCCGCATCACCCTTGATGTGCTCGGAGGGCATCGCCCATAACACGGTGTAGGCCATGAACATCATGGCGGTCGCCACGGTCAGCAGAACCAGCGACGCCATCAGGTTGCCGTCGGCAAAGGGATACATAAGCAACAGGATGGCGCCAATGCCCGCAGGGACTGCGCAGTGGTAGCGTCGTTCGCCGACCCGGTCGGACCGACGCCCTATCCAGTACATGCCGCATGCCGCCGCGACATAGGGAATCGCGGCATACCAACCCAGCTGCATGGTGTCGTTGACGCCCTGGGCCTTGAGAATTGCCGGCAGCCAGAAACTCATGGCGTAGATCGAGAAGATGATGCAGAAATAGGCTGACGCGAGGATGTAGATTTTCGGGTCGCGTAACACCGCCCGGAACGAATGGGCTCGCCCCGACGATGTGCCGAGTTCACTCTCCAGCAGTGTCCTTTCTTCAACACTCAGCCATCGAGCCTCCGAGGGCCGATTGGAGAGAACAAAATAGGTCAGGATGCCAAGGAACACGCAAGGCAGACCTTCAATCAAAAACATCCATTGCCAGCCGGCCAGGCCACCAACGCCTTCGAACGTGGTGATCAGCCAGGCAGACAGCGGACCGCCGATAATGCCGCCGATGGGACCGGCAATAAACACGATCGCAATGGCCCGCGCCATGCGCTTCGGGCCGTACCAGCAAGACAGGTAATAGATCATGCCGGGGGCAAAACCGGCTTCGAATACGCCCAGCAGAAAACGCATCGCATAAAACATCGGCACGTTGCGCACAAAGAGCATGCAGGCCGATGTGATGCCCCAACACACCAAAATGCGGCTGAAGGTTTTTCGCGCCCCCACCTTCGGCAACATCAGGTTGCTCGGCAACTCAAACAGCACGTACCCCAGAAAGAAAATACCCGCGCCCGCTCCGTAGGCCGCATCGGACAGTCCGAGATCATTTTGCATCTGCAATTTGGCGAAGCCGACGTTGATCCGGTCCAGATACGCAAAGACGTAGCAAATGAACAGGAGTGGCAACAGCCGCCAATTGAGCTTGCGGTAAAGGGCAGAAACGGCATCACTGCTTGCCGGTGTCAGTAAGGTTGACATGCGAGTCTCCAATTATTCTTGTTGGTCTGCGTTCTTGCCAAAGAATGTTGCACCGGCACCGCAGGCCCAGCAAGAGCAACTAAGTTCGTGTATCGTTGCCCTACAGGCAACACAAACTTTCTGGCGAGAGGGCCCGGGATGCGCGAGATCAACCAACAACGGCTGCGGTATTTTCATGAAGTGCTGGTCCACGGCTCGATTCGTGGCGCGGCGGACAGCATCAATACGTCGCCCTCCGTTATCACGCGCCAGATCAAGCTGCTGGAAGAGGAACTGGGCGCAAAACTGTTCGAGCGCCAGGCTCGCGGCGTGCAACCCACCGAGGCAGCGGCGCACTTGCTGGAGTTCTGGCGCGGTTATCGATCACACCAGGAGAAACTCGAAGACCAGCTTCAAGCGATCAAAGGCCTGCAACAGGGCCAGGTGCGAGTCGTCATCAGTGAGGGCTATGTCGATGCCTTGGTCGACAACGTGCTCGCCCCCTTCTGCAAACAGTACCCCAAGCTCGATGTCAGGCTGGACATCCTTCCCGTCGACGACGTGCTGAACGAAGTCGCCGAAAACCGTGCGCACATCGGCCTTGCCTACAATCCGCCGCCGCATTCGCAAATCGATTACCGCGCGACGTCATCGCAGCCAGTGATGCTGTTGGTTCGCCCCGATCATCCATTGGCAGTGCGAGGGGGAACGGCAACCGTCGAGGACATACTCACCTGCCGACTGGTGCTGACGCCCCCCACCTTCGGTATCGGGCATGCGATCAAGATGCTTGAGTACGCCGAGAAAATCGAAATCCGCCCGGCACTGGTCAGCAACTCCCTCGCCGCACTCAAGCGCCTGGTGGCCTCCGGAGATTTCACCTCGTTGCTCGGCGAATTCGCTGCCTATCGGGAAATCGAACAAGGCAGCCTCGCGGCGGTACTGATCGACCATCCACTGTTTCTGGGCGTGGAGGCGAAACTGCTGGTGAAGTCCGGCCGACCGCTGGCCGCGCCGGCTCAGGAGCTGCTGAACTGGATGTTGCAGCGCTTGCCGATGTTTGGGTCGGGTGACGGAATCAGATTGGCTTCTCGGTGATCTCAGCGCTGTTTGCTGATCGGCGCAATGAAATCGCTGGAATGAAAAAAGAGGCTGATGCCTCTTTTTCTAATGCCAACCAAAAAAAACGCACAAAAAAAAGCGCCACTCATTGAGTGGCGCTTTTTCTGTATTTGGAGCGGGAAACGAGACTCGAACTCGCGACCCCGACCTTGGCAAGGTCGTGCTCTACCAACTGAGCTATTCCCGCGTCTTGGTGGTGCGCATTCTATAGAATCCAGAAGCTCCGTCAACCCCTTGATTCAAAAAAGTTTTATTTATTTTTCCACATCGGTCTTCAGATGCGGCCAGGCAGCCCGCAGGTATTGAACCATGGACCACAATGTCAGGCCCGCAGAGATCATCAGCAAGGCGTAACCCACCAGGACCCAGAACGTGAAGTCCGACGGATTGGCCAGCAGGATCACCAGCGCCAGCATCTGCGCAGCGGTTTTCCATTTGCCCAGGTTCGACACGGCGACGTGAGCGCGAGCGCCGAGCTCGGCCATCCACTCGCGCAATGCCGATACCACGATCTCGCGACCGATGATCACGGCAGCCGGCAGCGTGAGCCACAAATTACCGTGTTCCTGCACCAGCAGCACCAGCGCCACGGCGACCATCAGCTTGTCGGCCACCGGATCGAGGAACGCCCCGAACGGCGTACTTTGCTCCAGACGACGAGCCAGGTATCCGTCCAGCCAGTCTGTGGCGGCGGCAAACGCGAAGACCGAAGCGGACGCCAGGTAGCTCCATTGGTAAGGCAGGTAGAACAGTAAAATGAAGATCGGGATAAGCAGGACGCGTAGAACGGTAATCAGATTAGGGATATTCATCGGCACAACTGGCTACGAGGTGAGGGGGCATTCTACTCGCTGTGCAGATTTGCATAAATCAACTCTGCGAGCTTTTTACTGATCCCGGGTGCTTTGGCGATCTCTTCGATGCTGGCACGAGACAGCTCCTGCAATCCACCAAAATGTTTCAACAAATCGCGCCGACGGGTCGGACCCACCCCGGCTACACCCTCAAGCGTAGACGTACGGCGCGTTTTGCCACGGCGGGCACGGTGTCCGGTAATTGCAAATCGGTGGGCTTCATCGCGGATCTGCTGGATCAAATGCAGTGCCGGAGAATCGCCACGCAAGGTAAATTCGTGGGCGGCGTCATTGAGGTACAAGGTTTCGAAACCGGCCTTGCGCGTCGCACCCTTGGCCACGCCCAACAGAATCAGGTCGGGCACCGCCAGTTCATTGAGCACATCGCGTGCCATGGACAACTGCCCCTTTCCGCCGTCCACCAGCAGAATGTCCGGCAACTTGCCCTCCCCGTCCTTCAGTTTGCTGAAGCGCCGGGTCAGGGCCTGGTGCATTGCGGCGTAGTCATCGCCCGGCGTGACGCCCTCAATGTTGTAGCGCCGGTAATCGGACTTGATCGGGCCTTCAGGGCCGAACACCACGCAGGACGCCACGGTCGCTTCGCCGCTGGAGTGACTGATGTCGTAGCATTCGAGGCGCTGCGGTGGCTCATCCAGTTTCAGCACGTCGGCCAGGGCATCGAAACGTGCCGCAACGTGTTGGCGGTTGGCCAGGCGCGCGCCCAGAGCCTGCTCGGCATTGGTCACGGCCAATTGCTGC
Organism: Pseudomonas sp. PDM01; assembly: GCF_014852325.1. Classification (NCBI taxonomy): domain Bacteria; kingdom Pseudomonadati; phylum Pseudomonadota; class Gammaproteobacteria; order Pseudomonadales; family Pseudomonadaceae; genus Pseudomonas; species Pseudomonas sp. PDM01. The sequence goes on along the minus strand of NZ_JACVBK010000001.1, from coordinate 467,069 downwards.
CAGCGTGCCCGCGTGCCACGAACCCTATGACTGATGCTCAGTTCACGACCGCGCAGCTCTTCGATGGCCGCGATCAGGGTCGGGAAGTCTTCGTGAACCACGTTGACGATCAGCTCGCTCGGCAAGTCGCGTTCGGGGCTGCTGACGAAGTACTGACCGAGAAACGCGGCCATGACTTCAGAGACGTCTTCCTCAATACCCACCTGCGGAAAGAAATTCTTGCTCCCCAGCACCCGTCCGCCGCGCACGCTGATCAAATGGACACAGGCACCGCCCGGATTGACGAACGCGGCGATGACGTCGACGTCACCGGTCCCGCCTTCCATGCTCTGTTGATCCTGGACCCGGCGCAGCAACGAGATCTGGTCGCGGAATTCGGCGGCACGTTCGAATTCGAGGTTGATCGCCGCCTCTTCCATGCCGGCGGACAATTCATCGGTCAGCGCATTGCTGCGCCCTTCGAGGAACATCACCGAGTGACGAACGTCCTCGGCGTAAACCTCGGGTTCCACCAGCCCCACGCACGGCGCCTTGCAGCGTTTGATCTGGTATTGCAGGCATGGGCGTGTGCGGTTCTTGTAGTAGCTGTCTTCGCACTGGCGAACGAAAAAGGTTTTTTGCAGCAGGCTCAGGCTTTCGCGAATCGCCCCGGCACTGGGATAAGGGCCGAAATATTTGCCCTTGGCCTTTTTCGCCCCACGATGAATGCTCAGGCGCGGGAACTGACCGTCGGAAAGAAACACGTACGGGTAGGATTTGTCGTCGCGCAGCAGAATGTTGTAGGGCGGGCGCCATTCCTTGATCAGCGTCTGCTCAAGCAGCAAGGCTTCGGTTTCATTGGCCGTGATCGTCGTTTCGACCTGGGCGATACGCGCCACCAGCGCAGCGGTCTTGGGCGCGAGGCCGGACTTGCGGAAGTAACTCGACAGACGATTCTTGAGATTCTTGGCCTTGCCGACGTAAAGCAGGCGTGCCTCGCTGTCGAACATGCGATAGACGCCTGGGCGTCCGCTGACCGTCGACAGGAAAGCACTCGGATCGAAGGTGTCAGTCATTTTCAGAGGCTGGCATCAACCATGCCGTGACGAACTGCCAACAGCGTCAATTCGACATCGCTGCTGATCGAAAGCTTTTCGAAAATTCGGTAACGGTAGGTGTTCACGGTTTTGGGCGACAGGCACAGTTTGTCGGAAATGATCTGGACCTTCTGGCAGCCGACAATCATCAACGCGATCTGGATTTCCCGCTCCGACAGTGCGTCGAAGGGCGAATCGTTGGTCGGCTGAAAGGATTTGATCGCCAGTTGCTGGGCAATCTGCGGGCTGATGTAGCGTTGCCCGGCAAACACCAGGCGGATGGCCTGAACCATTTCCGGCAACCCGGCGCCCTTGGTCAGGTAGCCCGCGGCCCCGGCCTGCAACAAACGTGTAGGAAACGGATCTTCCTCGCACACGGTGACCGCGACGACCTTGATATCCGGATGACTGCGCAACAATTTGCGCGTGGCTTCAAGACCGCCGATACCCGGCATCTTGACGTCCATCAGCACCACATCGGGTTTCAACTCACGCGCCTTGAGCAGGGATTCTTCCCCGGACTCAGCCTGGCCGACTACTTGCAGGCCATCGATGTCAGCCAGCATTCGTGTAATGCCTGTACGAACGAGATCATGGTCATCGACTACTAGCACCCTAATCAAGCAGACACCTCGCGATATGGTCTTATTGAGTTGCCGACACCTTAGCAAAAAGCAACTGGCAGACCTAGCGGCAAGCGTCATATAAAAAGTTTCAATACATCTTGAAAGGCTTGTCTCATGCGTGTTTCAGCGATGCGAGGCATCGATATCGCGCTGCATTCTCAGGAAACACTCGTCTTTGCCGACCACTGCCAGGCCCTTTCGCTCGTATAACGCTTTCGCCGGATTATTTTCAAAAACCGTCAGGCGCAATGCCGGGCGTCGTTCCTTGCACGCCATTGCCAATACCTGATCGATCGCCCAGGAACCGGCGCCCTGCCCCCGGAACACTTCGAGCACGTGTAACTCACGGATATACAAGGCCCTTGCATCCCGACTCAGGCTTACATAACCCAGCCGTACATCATCACGGACGATCAGCCAGTTTTCCCGCCCCGCCCAGGCCACATCAAAAGCCTCGTCCTGCCACAGCAGATCGTGCTGAATGTAGTAGCGGAGCATGGTTTTACAGGTCAGTTCACGAGCAAAGTCGAGGTCTTGCGATGTCGCAGGACGTAATTCGAATCCCATCAGGCCTCCGCGACGGCGACGACGCGCCCCGTCCAGCTGTCAGCATTGCGGCGAGCAATGACCAGCAGATTGCCCGTGCCAGGTGCGGCAGCGATCAGCGAACCGTCCGACGCCCAGATGGCGCTGCGTCCTGCCGACTCCCAACCCCCCGTCGCACCGCCATGGTTGGCCATCAGCACCGCCATCGAATGTTTGACCGCATAGCCTTGCAACAACGCAGTGTCGGGGGCGTAACCATTTTCGGTGATCAGCACACCTGCGGCATACAGGTCGGCGCCCTGTTGCGCCGCTGCGGCCGCATGACTGGCGTGGGAAAAATCGGCGCACACCGCCAAGGCTATCGTATCGCCGCCGATGGTCAGGGGCGAACCGCCAGTGCCCGGCGCAAACGCTACTTCCTCGCCGGGATGCAGATGCTGCTTGCTGTAGACCCCGAGTGAACCATCGGCGCCCAGTACCAGCGCTCCAATCAACACCGGCGAATGCTCCGACAGACGAACAGGCATCCCGACTATGGTCGTTACGCCGACTTCCTGCGCAAAATCGCGCAACGGTTGCAGCACCGAATCCTTCGGTGCAATGGCCAGCTCAGCCGCCAGCCCGCGCTCGTACCCGGTCAGTGACAGCTCCGGAAACACCAGCAACTGCACGCCCTGCTCCGCCGCCACCTGCATGAAGCGTTGATGCCACGCAATATTGGCGGCCAGGTCTCCAGCGATGGAGATTGATTGAGCGGCGGCGATGGTCAGCGTCGTCATGGTTCGTCCTTGTGACGTTGTGTTTTTGTTTAAACGGCGAGTGTGTCACAACCGCCGACGCACTCAAGCGATAGAAAACGCCGCCAGTAACCAATAGCAATTTCTGATTGAATCCGTGTACCGGCCTCTAGTAAGCTCGGCGCATCCATCGGAGACAGACCATGTTCAACGCCCTCTCACAGCTTCGTACCGCCAGCGCCCCGCGCTCGGTTGCGGCTGCCCGGGTGAATGTCGTTTGCGCTTCGGTCAGCTTTTATTTTGGGTATTGGTTTAGCCACTGGCGCGCCTGATACCCACACGGCGCCCACTTTAAACGGGTCGCCACCAGAGAATTCTCAACCCCCGGTCGGCCTCCCGACCGGGGGTTTTGTTTTTTCAGCCCCCACACTTTTTAGCAACAACACAGACATTTTGAGGATTCACGACATGAACTACGCCACTTATTACCGTCACGACAGTTTTACCGCCTGGCGATTTAGCAGCCTCCGCTCGGGACAGCCTGCCGCCTCCGATCGGTCACCCACAGGTGGCAAGCACACACACGCAGCCAATCCGGCCAATTGTCGAACACCCCAGTAGGGCCGAGCGCGCGGGAACGAACCCGCCGCCCGCCCAGGAAGCCTGAACATGAACTCGTCCGTCTCTGCTTTGCCGCTGTCCACCCTGAGCCCTGCCAATGAAGCGCTGACCTTGCGCCTGCCGAGCTCATTGCAACTCAAACAGCAACTGCCGCTCAGCAACGCCCTGACCCGGCAAGTCGCCGCCCACCGCGATGCGGTCCGCGCGATTCTCAACGGTGAAGACTCCCGTTTGCTGGTCATCGTCGGTCCTTGCTCGATTCACGATCCGCAGTCCGCCCTCGAATACGCCAGTCACCTCGCCCGCCTCGCCGCCGACGTCAGCGATGAAATGCTGCTGGTGATGCGCGCCTACGTCGAAAAACCCCGTACCACCGTCGGCTGGAAAGGCCTGGCCTACGATCCGCACCTGGACGGCAGCGACGACATGGCCGGTGGCCTGACCCTGTCACGGGAGCTGATGCGCGAAATGCTTCGACTCGGCCTGCCGATTGCCACCGAACTGCTGCAACCGATGGCCGCCGGGTACTTCGACGACCTGCTCAGTTGGGTCGCCATTGGCGCCCGCACCACTGAATCGCAGATCCACCGGGAAATGGCCAGCGGCCTGAACATGCCGGTCGGCTTCAAAAACGGCACCGATGGTGGCGTCGGTGTTGCCAGTGACGCCATGCGCTCGGCCGCTCATCCGCATCGGCATTTCGGTGTCGACAGCCAGGGGCACCCCGCGATCATCCAGACGCCCGGCAATCCTGACACTCACCTGGTATTGCGCGGCGGTCATCGCGGCCCGAACTACGACCGCGCCAGCGTCGCTCAGGTGAACAGTGATTTGACCAAGCTGAAAATCCCGGCCCGAATCATGGTCGATTGCAGCCACGCCAACAGCGGCAAAGACCCGCTACGTCAACCGGCGGTGTTCAACGATGTGCTTGAGCAGCGTCTGCAAGGTGATCACTCGCTGATCGGGATGATGATTGAGAGTCACCTGTTCGAGGGTTGCCAGCCGCTGAGTCCGTCGCTTCAGTACGGTGTATCGGTGACGGATGGCTGCCTTGGCTGGGAGGGGACTGAAACGTTGTTGCGTTCAGCGGCGGAACAGCTGAGAACCGCACGCGGCTGACAGGCAAATGACATTCCGGAGGTAGGTCATTGCAGAACTCTGCGCTACCTCCGATTAAAGGACGTCCGGACATTCCGAAAAGAGCCTCCTGCTGATTCGAATATTCGTACATTCCCTATTCCGTTTTCACCCATTCACAGCGGCTTCTTCATACATCGCGCAAACGTCCGGGTGCTTTAGAGTGGGCCCCGGACACACTCACGAACTCCCGCGAAAAGGTATGAACATGCAACGGAATGCAAGCACCCTCCATCCCATCCTGTTGGTCCACGGCCTGTTTGGTTTCGATCGGATCGGCCCTTTCGAACTGTTCCATGACATCAAGCAAACCCTCAGGAGCGCCGGCGCCAGAGTGTTCATCCCACACCTGTCGGCTACCCATACCAATGAAGCGCGAGGTGACCAGCTTCTGGCACAGATCGAACGGGTGCTGGAAGGGACCGGTGCAGACAAGGTCAACCTGATCGGGCACAGCCAGGGAGCGCTGGCCGCCCGCTATGCCGCAGCGATAGCGCCGCAAATCGTTGCGTCGGTGACCTCGGTTAGCGGGCCCAACCATGGCTCGGAACTGGCGGATTTCCTGCGCAAGGCGCTGACGCCTGGACAGCTGCCGGAACAGGTCGCCGATACGGTGGCCACGTTGTTCGCTGACTTCCTGTCCTTGTTGAGTGGCGACCGCCACCTGCCACAAAACGCGATCGCTGCGCTCAATGCCTTGACCACCGAAGGCGTCAGCGCGTTTAACGAGAAATACCCTCAAGGACTGCCGAAAACCTGGGGCGGCAAGGGCAGCGAGCGGGTCAACGGCGTTCGCTACTATTCCTGGAGCGGAACCCTGCAGGGCAACCTCCTCGATGAAGGGCTCAACGCACTTGACCCACTGAATGGGTGCTCCCGTGCTTTTGCCAGGTACTTCACCATCGAGGCTGAGCAAAACGACGGCATGGTCGGCCGCTTCAGCTCTCATCTGGGCAAGGTGATCCGCTCCGACTATCCGCTAGACCACCTGGACAGCATCAGCCAGACAGTCGGTCGGGTTCGCAAAGGCATCGACCCGATTGACCTGTACGTGGAACATGCCGAACGTCTGCGCAAGGCGGGTCTGTGACCCGAGCGGAACTTTGAGGAGAAATAGCCTACTGAATCCGGTAGGCTGAGCACTTTACTGAACATTAGAAGGAGTATTTTTCCATGGCTAAAGCCACTGCCCGTCACATCCTGGTTGCCAGCGAAGACAAGTGCAACGAACTCAAAGCCCAAATCGAGGCTGGCGCCGATTTCGCCGAAGTTGCCAAAGCCAACTCCACTTGCCCGTCCAGCCGTCAGGGCGGTGACCTGGGTTCGTTCGGTCCGGGCCAGATGGTCAAGGAATTCGACACCGTGGTCTTCAGCGCACCGATCAACGTCGTGCAAGGCCCGGTCAAGACCCAGTTCGGCTACCACTTGCTCGAAGTGACCAGCCGTCAGGACTGAGTCATTCGCGTAGTTTCATGCACAACGGCCCGCCTTTTGGTGGGCCGTCGTGTTTCGGGTACGTGATACGACTGGCGAGGGACGCGCCGCTAGCGTACAAATTGCGGTTATCGATCACCCGGCTCTAAGGCTGAAAATGCGACTGGCTTTCCCTGTTTTGTTGTTCACTGCCGTGACCCTGCTACTGGGCGCCGCCGGTGTGAACGCCGCACCGCAACACGCGCTGACCGTCTACGGCGAACCGCCCAAGTACCCGGCCGGCTTCAGTCATTTTGCCTACACCAATCCGCAAGCGCCCAAGGGCGGTACGATGCGTCGCTCGGCGATCGAGATCGGGCATTTCGACCATGTCCTGCCTTATATAGACAAAGGCATCGGCGTGACACAGATCGACGGCTTGATCTATTCGCCGCTGGCCCAGCGTTCGCAGGACGAGCCGTACACCGTGTACGGTCTGGTGGCGCAGAAGATGGAGCGTTCGGATGACGGCTTATCGCTGCGTTTCTACCTCAACCCCAAGGCTCGCTTCGCCGACGGCAAGCCGATCACCGCCGAAGACGTGCGTTACACCTTCGACCTGCTGATGACCCAGGGCAGCCTGCGTTATCGCACCCAGTTCGCCGACGTCAAAGGCGTCGAGGTGGAATCCCCGCTGACGGTGCGTTTCGACTTCAAAAGCAACGAAAACCGTACCCTGCCCCTCGACATCGCAACCTTGCCGGTGTTTCCCGAGCACTGGTGGAAAACCCGCGATTTCGCCAGCGGTGGTGGTTACGAGCCACCACTGGGCAGCGGCCCGTACAGGGTAGGCAAGGTCGACTCCGGGCGCAGCATCACCTTCGAACGCAATCCGGACTGGTGGGGCAAGGACCTGCCGGTCAGCCGTGGGCTGTACAACTTCGATCACTTCAGCATCGAGTACTTCGGCGATACCGATGTCGCACGTCAGGTGTTGCGCGGTGGTGCCTACGACTACAACCGCGAATTCTCCGCCACCGCCTACTCCATCGGTTACGAAAGCCCGGCCCTCAGCGACGGTCGCCTGCAAAAGGCGCACCTGGCCAGAGAAGCGCCGCAATCGGCCCAGGGCTTTGTGTTCAATCTGCAGAACCCGATGTTCCAGGACCGCCGCGTCCGCCAGGCACTGGTGATGCTGTGGGATTTCGAATGGAGCAACCGGCAGATGATGCGCGATATGTATATCCGCCAGCAGAGTTTCTTCTCCAACTCCGCCCTCGCCGCCCGCAGCCTGCCGGATGCTGCCGAACTGGCGATTCTCGAACCGCTGCGCGGGCAGATCCCCGACGAGGTGTTCACCAAAGTCTTCGAAGCGCCGAAAACCGACGGCAGTGGCGTGATCCGCGACAAACAACTGCAAGCACTGGATTTGCTCGAACAGGCCGGCTGGAAACCCGATGGCGATCAATTGGTGAATGCCGAGGGCCAGCCGCTGAGCTTTACCTTCCTGGTCAGTCAGAACGGTATGGACCGTTTGCTGTTGCCTTACAAGCGCACGCTGAAGCAGATCGGCATCGACCTGAACATCCGCCGCATCGACTCCTCCCAATACGTCAATCGCCTGATGTCCCGGGATTACGACATGATCGTCACCGGCTACCCGGTCACCACGTCGCCGGGCAACGAGTTGAATAACTATTTTGGTTCGGCAGCGGCCAACGATCCGGGCTCCAACAACTACATGGTGTTGAAGAACCCGGCGGTCGATACGCTGGTCAACGGCCTGGTCCGCGCCACCACCCAAGCCGACATGTTGCGCTACGCCCATGCGCTCGACCGGGTACTGCAATGGAACTATTACTGGATTCCCAACTACTACCCGCCGGGCAGTTCGACCGTGTGGTGGAACCGTTTCGGCATTCCCAGCGTGCAAGCAGCCAATGACGAAGCCATCGAGAGCTGGTGGGAAGTGAGCACCACGCCGCTGACCAACCAACAGATGACCGCCGAACTGATCAAGCGCGGCAAACCCGGAGGGCCGCACTGATGTGGGCTTATATTCTGCGGCGCCTGCTGCTGATCATTCCGACCCTGGTGATCATTCTGCTGGTCAACTTCGTCATCGTTCAGGCCGCGCCAGGCGGCCCGGTCGAACAGGCGATCGCGCACCTGCAAGGCATCGGCGGCGCCAGCGTCGGCGGCGGCTCCGGCGAGGTCATGAGCGGCAGTTCGCGAGCCAGTCGCGGCCTCGACCCGCAACTGATCAAGGAAATCGAAAAGCAATACGGCTTCGACAAACCGGCCCATGAACGCCTGTGGTTGATGCTCACCAGTTACGCGCGACTGGACTTCGGCAAAAGCTTTTTCCGCGGTGCCACGGTCACCGACCTGATCCTAGAAAAAATGCCGGTGACCATTTCCCTCGGGCTCTGGGCCACGCTGATCACCTATCTGGTGTCGATCCCGCTGGGCATCCGCAAAGCCGTGCACCACGGCAGCCAATTCGATATCTGGAGCAGCACCGCGATCATCATTGGCTACGCGATGCCGGCGTTCCTGTTTGCGATGTTCCTGATCGTGGTGTTCGCCGGCGGCACGTCGCTGAACTGGTTTCCGGTGCGCGGCCTGGTCTCGGACAATTTCGACTCGCTGTCCACCGTGGGCAAGATCGCCGACTATTTCTGGCACCTGGTATTGCCGGTCACGGCGCTGGTCATCGGTGGGTTTGCCACATTGACCATCCTGACCAAAAACTCCTTCCTCAATGAAATCACGCGCCAGTACGTGGTCACGGCGCGCGCCAAAGGCATGAGTGAACGTCGCGTGCTGTACGGCCACGTGTTCCGCAACGCCATGCTGCTGGTGGTGTCGGGCATTCCCCAGGCGTTCATCAGCGTATTTTTCGCCGGTTCGTTGCTGATCGAGGTGATCTTCTCCCTCGATGGCCTGGGCCGCATGAGCTATGAAGCCGCAGTGTCGCGGGATTATCCGGTGGTGTTCGGTTCGCTGTTCATCTTCACGCTGTTCGGCCTCCTGATAAAACTGGTCGGCGACCTGTGCTACACACTGGTCGACCCGCGTATCGACTTCGCCGCGAGGAATGCCTGATGTTCAAGCTTTCGCCGTTGGCGCGCCGCCGTTTCGACCGATTCAAGAAAAACCGCCGTGGCTGGTGGTCGCTGTGGCTATTTGTCGGCCTGTTTTTGCTGACCCTCGGTGGCGAGCTGATCGCCAACGACAAACCGCTGGTGGTCAGTTATCAGGGCTCGTTGTACTTCCCGGCGTTCAAGCGCTACACCGAGCAGGCGTTCGGCGGGCAACTGCCGTTCCAGGCGGATTACCGCAGTGACTATGTACAGAAGCTGATTAAAAAGGACGGCGGCTGGCTGCTGTTTCCGCCGATCCCGTTCAGCGACGACACGCCCAACTACGACCTGAACAAACCGGCACCAAGTCCACCGTCGAATGTGAATTGGTTGGGCACCGACGACCAGGCTCGCGACGTGCTGGCACGGGTGATTTTCGGCGCGCGAGTGTCGATTCTGTTTGCACTGATGCTGACCTTTGTCAGCGCACTGATCGGCATCGCCGCCGGCGCGCTGCAAGGCTATTACGGCGGCTGGGTCGACCTGATCGGCCAGCGTTTGCAGGAGGTCTGGTCGGGTCTGCCGGTGCTGTACCTGCTGATCATTCTGTCGGGGTTTGTCGAGCCGAATTTCTGGTGGCTGCTGGGGATCATGGCGTTGTTTTCCTGGCTGGCACTGGTGGACGTGGTGCGTGCCGAGTTCCTGCGCGGGCGCAACCTCGAATACGTCAAGGCTGCGCGGGCACTGGGCCTGACCGACCGCAAAGTCATCGTGCGGCACATCCTGCCCAACGCGATGAACGCGACGCTGAGCTACCTGCCTTTCATTTTGACCGGGGCCATTTCGACGCTCACCGCGCTGGACTTCCTCGGTTTCGGCATGCCGGCCGGCAGTGCCTCGCTGGGCGAGTTGATCGGTCAGGGCAAGCAAAACCTGCAAGCGCCGTGGCTGGGGCTGACCGCGTTTTTCACCCTGGCGCTGATCCTGTCTTTACTGGTGTTTATCGGCGAGGCGTTGCGAGATGCCTTTGACCCTCGATCCTGACGCGGACTGTTGATATGAGTAACAACCTGATCGAAATCCGTGACCTCTGCGTGGCCTTCAGCGGCCAGACCGTGGTGCGCAACCTGTGTCTGGACATCCGCCCCGGTGAATGCCTGGCGCTGGTGGGTGAGTCGGGTTCCGGCAAATCGGTGACCGCACACTCGATCCTGCAACTGCTGCCCGAGACCGGCACCGAAACCAGCGGCAGCATCCGCTATCGCGGCAAGGAGTTGCTCGGCGCTTCGTCCAGGGTTTTGCGAGAGTTGCGGGGCAACCGCATCGCCATGATCTTCCAGGAGCCGATGACCTCGCTCAATCCGCTGCACAGCATTGAAAAGCAGATCGGTGAAACCCTGCTGCTGCACAAGGGCCTGACCGGCAAAGCTGCGCAGGAGCGGATTCTGGAGCTGCTGCACCTCGTGGGCATCCAGAAGCCCAAAGAGCGGCTCAAGGCGTATCCGCATCAACTCTCGGGCGGCCAGCGGCAACGGGTGATGATCGCCATGGCACTGGCCTGCGAACCGGAGTTGCTGATCGCCGACGAGCCCACCACCGCGCTCGACGTCACGGTGCAGCGCAAGATCCTGATCCTGCTCAAGTCCCTGCAACAGCGGCTCGGCATGTCATTGCTGCTGATCAGCCATGACCTCAATCTGGTGCGCAGCATCGCTCAGCGTGTGTGCGTGATGAAGGCCGGGGAAATCGTCGAACAGGCACCGTGCGAAACGCTGTTCACCGAGCCGAAACATCCCTACAGCTGCGTACTGCTGAACGCCGAACCGGAAGGCCAGGCGCTGCCCCGTGACGAGCGCGAGAACGTTCTGGAAGTGGACAATCTTTGCGTGCGCTTCCCCCTCGGTGGCGGGCTGTTTCAGCGCAAAACGTACTTGCATGCCGTGGACGGCATCAGCCTGAATGTCCAGCGCGGCAAGACATTGGGCATTGTCGGTGAGTCCGGCTCGGGCAAGTCGACACTGGGTCAGGCGATCCTGCGCCTGCTCGACTCCGAAGGCAGCATTCGCTTTCAGGGCGCGGCTCTGGACGGTCTGACGCAAAAGCAACTGCGGCCATGGCGCAAGAAAATGCAGGTGGTGTTCCAGGACCCTTTCGGCAGCCTCAGCCCACGGATGTCCGTGGCACAAATCATCAGTGAAGGCCTGGAAGTGCATAGCCAGTTGACGGCGGACGAATGCAAGGCCGAAGTGATTCGGGCCCTGCAGGAAGTCGGCCTCGACCCGCAAAGCCGTCATCGCTACCCCCACGAGTTTTCCGGAGGCCAACGCCAACGCATCGCCATCGCCAGGGCGCTGGTGCTGAAACCGGCGCTGATCCTGCTGGACGAACCGACCTCGGCGCTGGACCGCACCGTGCAGAAACAAGTGGTCGCACTGCTGCGCCAGCTTCAGGAAAAACACGGCCTGACGTATCTGTTTATCAGCCACGACCTGGCGGTGGTTCGCGCCCTCGCCCACGACATGATCGTGATCAAGGACGGCAAAGTGGTGGAAAGCGGCGCCAGCCACGACGTGTTTGATTCACCGCAGCATCCGTACACCAAAGAGCTGTTGGCGGCGGCGCATCTGCAACAGGCATAAAATCGCGTCGCTGCCTTCGCGGGCAAGCCTCGCTCCTACAGGTGAACGCGATCCCCTGTAGGAGCGAGGCTTGCCCGCGAAGAGGCCGGACCAAGCAATACACAATCAGGATCTGCACTATGAACACCACCGAAAGCCTCAAGGATTACCAGCGCGTTCGTCTGTTGGCGATCCGTTCGCTGTTCGAGATCATCGAGCAGTCCAGTGAAGGCACGGTGATTGTCGATCGCGACGCGAACATCGTCTGGATGAACGAACGTTATGCCCGACGCTTCGGTCTGGATTCGGCGCAAGTGGCCATCGGCAAGGCCTGCGAAAGTGTGATCCCCGGCAGCCTGCTGCGGGAAGTGGTGCGCACCGGCCGACCGATTCTGCTCGACATGCAGGACACCCCCAAGGAACCGTTGGTGGTGATGCGCCTGCCGATCCATGACGACGCCGGCGTGGTGATCGGCGCCATCGGTTTCGCGTTGTTCGATGAGTTGCGCAGCCTGTCACCGATGCTCAAACGCTACATGAGCATGCAGGAAGAACTGGCCTCCACCCGCTCGCTGCTGCGGGCGCGGCAGACCAAGTACAACTTCGCACATTTTATCGGCACCAGCGCGGCCAGCCTCGAAGTCAAACGCCGCGCCCGACGCAGTGCCAGTGCTGATTCCCCGGTTTTGCTGCTCGGCGAAACCGGCACCGGCAAAGAACTGCTGGCGCAGGCGATTCATGGCGCATCACCCCGTGCGCACAAAGCTTTCGTCAGCATCAACAGCGCTGCGATTCCCGAGGCGCTGCTCGAGGCCGAATTCTTCGGCACTGCCCCCGGCGCGTTTACCGGCGCCGATCGCAAGGGTCGCGTCGGCAAGTTGCAGATTGCGCAGGGCGGCACATTGTTTCTCGATGAAATCGGCGACATGCCACTGCCGCTGCAAAGCAAGCTGCTGCGGGTGCTGCAGGAAAAGGAATTCGAACCGGTCGGGTCCAACGAAGTGATTCAGAGCGATGTGCGGGTGATCGCCGCGACCTCCACCGACCTTGAAGCGGCGATCAAACGCGGCGAGTTTCGCGCCGATTTGTATTACCGCCTCAATGTGCTGCCGATCCAGGTGCCGCCGCTGCGTGATCGTCTTGATGATTTGCCGGCACTCAGTGAAGCCATCCTTGAGGAGTTGCGCAGTCAGCACGAGCTGAACCACGAGGCGCTGGAGTTGCTGGCCCGACACGCCTGGCCAGGGAACATTCGCGAGTTGCGCAACGTGCTGGAACGGGCGGCATTGCTCAGTGATGACCTGATGCTGAACGCGACCGATATCCGTGCGGCGATTGGTACGTTTACGCCGGTGGAGCGTGTGGCGCCTTTAAAGGTTGAGTCGGTGGCACACGAGACGTTCAGTGAGGCGCGTGAACGGTTTGACCGGCAGTTGATTGAATCAGCCCTCGCGCAATGCGGTGGAAAAGTGATTGAGGCGGCGGCGCGGCTGGGGCTTGGGCGGTCGACGTTGTACAAGAAGATGGTGGCGTTGGGGATTGCAGAGTCTCTATAACGAGACACAGATCTCTATTTACAGACATATTTTTGGAGCGCTTTGCGCTCATCGCCAGCAAGCCGGCTCCTACAGGGTTTTCGGTGTTGATGCGATCTTCTGTAGGAGCCGGCTTGCTGGCGATGATGGCCTCCAAACCACAAAAAATCTCAAAACAGAGACAAATACGCTAATTCGCCTCTGAAAAAACAATAAATATCCTTATATTTCAACATGTTGCCACCTTGGCACAATTCTCGCTAAAGCCCTCCCTCACACCGTTTCACCCCACAAAAATAACAATCCAGGAGACACACCATGAGTGTGATCATTGCCTTGGCAGCCCTCGCGCTGCTGATGCTCGCGGCCTACCGTGGCTACAGCGTTATCCTTTTTGCCCCGATTGCCGCCCTCGGCGCCGTCCTGCTCACCGACCCTTCCGCCGTCGCCCCTGCTTTCACCGGGGTGTTCATGGAGAAAATGGTCGGCTTCATCAAACTGTATTTCCCGGTGTTCCTGCTTGGCGCCGTGTTCGGCAAGCTGATCGAGTTGTCGGGTTTTTCGCGCTCCATCGTTGCGGCGGCGATTCGCCTGCTCGGCACCCGTCAGGCGATGCTGGTGATCGTGCTGGTTTGCGCCCTGCTCACTTACGGCGGCGTGTCGCTGTTTGTGGTGGTGTTTGCGGTCTACCCGTTCGCGGCCGAGATGTTCCGCCAGAGCAATATTCCCAAGCGCCTGATCCCGGCGACCATCGCCCTCGGCGCCTTCTCGTTCACCATGGACGCCCTGCCCGGCACCCCGCAAATCCAGAACATCATCCCCAGCACCTTCTTCAACACCACCGCGTGGGCGGCGCCGTGGCTGGGTTTGATCGGCGCAATCTTCGTGGTCTGCGCCGGCATGGCGTTTCTGCAGCGCCAGCGCAACAAGGCTCAGATTTCGGGCGAAGGCTACGGCACCGACCTGCGCAACGAACCGGAAACCGCCGCCGACATCAAACTGCCGAATCCGTGGATCGCGCTGTCGCCGCTGTTGGCCGTCGGCATCATGAACCTGTTGTTTACCCAGTGGATTCCCCAGTGGTACGGCAAGACCCACAGCCTCGCTCTGCCAGGCATGGCCGCACCGGTAACCACCGATGTCGCCAAACTCACGGCGATCTGGGCCGTTCAGGCTGCCTTGCTGGTCGGCATCATCATGGTGCTGGTGTTCGGCTTCCAGGCGATTCGCGGCAAGTTGGCTGAAGGCAGCAGAAGTGCAGTCAGCGGTTCATTGCTGGCAGCAATGAACACGGCGTCCGAATACGGTTTTGGTGCGGTAATCGCGTCCTTGCCAGGCTTTCTGGTGCTGGCCGACTGGCTCAAAAGCATTCCCAACCCGCTGGTCAACGAAGCGATCACCGTGACCCTGCTGGCCGGCATCACCGGCTCCGCATCGGGAGGCATGAGCATTGCGCTGGCGGCCATGGCCAATGACTTCATCGCTGCGGCCCATGCGGCCAACATTCCCCTGGAAGTGCTGCACCGCGTCGCCGCGATGGCCAGTGGCGGCATGGACACCCTGCCGCACAACGGCGCGGTCATCACCTTGCTGGCGGTGACCGGCCTGACCCACCGCGAAGCCTACAAAGACATTTTCTGTATTACGCTGATCAAGACCCTGGCGGTTTTTGTGGTGATCGGTACTTTCTACGCCACTGGCATTGTGTGAGGTATTCATGACGACTCTTTCAGGCAAGACCGCACTGGTCACCGGCTCCACCAGCGGCATCGGCCTGGGCATCGCCCTCAGCCTGGCCAAGGCTGGCGCCAACCTGATTCTCAACGGTTTCGGCGATGCCTCCACAGTGATTGCCGAGGTTGAACAGTTCGGCGGCAAGGTCGGTCATCACCCCGCCGATGTCAGCGACCCGGCGCAGATTGCCGACATGATCGCCTACGCCGAGCGCGAGTTCGGCGGCGTGGACATTCTGGTCAACAACGCCGGCATTCAGCACGTGGCGTCGGTGGAAGATTTTCCCGTGGAGCGTTGGGATTCGATCATTGCGATCAACCTGTCGTCGGTGTTTCACAGCACCCGTTTGAGCTTGCCGGGCATGCGCACCAAGGGTTGGGGACGGGTTATCAATATCGCTTCGGTGCATGGCCAGGTCGGTTCGGTGGGCAAGGCGGCTTACGTCGCGGCCAAGCATGGGGTGATCGGTTTGACCAAGGTGGTCGGCCTGGAAACCGCCACGACCAACGTCACCTGCAACGCAATCTGCCCAGGCTGGGTGTTGACGCCGTTGGTGCAGAAGCAGATTGACGACCGCATCGCCAAAGGGGTTGATCCGCAGCAGGCGCAGCACGATTTGCTGGCCGAGAAGCAGCCGTCGCTGGAGTTCGTTACGCCGCCTCAGCTGGGTGAACTGGTGCTGTTTTTGTGCAGTGAGGCCGGTAGCCAAGTGCGGGGCGCGGCGTGGAATATAGATGGTGGGTGGTTGGCGCAGTGATTGGGCGATAGACCGCGTTATCGTTCTTCGCGGGCAAGCCTCGCTCCTACAGGTCGTGCGTCGCTCATGAAAACACCGATAACCTGTAGGAGCCGGCTTGCCGGCGATTGGATCTCGAAATAGAAAAAGAAGAGGCAAAAAATGTCCGACATCCTCTGGCAACCTGACGCCAAACGCATCGCCAAGACCCGCATGGACGCCTTCCGGCGCTCCATCAATCAACGCCACCACCTCGACATTGCCGACTACGCCGCCCTGCACCAATGGTCCATCGATCAACGGGTCGATTTCTGGCAAGCCATCGTCGATTTCTTCGACATCCGTTTCCATACGCAACCGGACGCCGTGCTGATCGAAGGCGATCACATGCCCAGCGCCCAGTGGTTTCCCGGCGCCACCCTGAACTTTGCTGAACACTTGCTGCGCCGTCGTGACGATGCCGTCGCCGTGATAGCGATCGGTGAAAACGGCCAGCGCGAACAACTGACCTGGGCCGAACTGGCCGAGCATGTCGCCGGTTTTCAAAACAGCTTGATCGCCGTCGGTGTCGGTCTTGGCGACCGCGTCGCCGCGTGCATGCCGAACACCTGGCAAACCCTGGTAGCCATGCTCGCCACCACCAGCCTCGGGGCGATCTGGTCCTGTTCGTCGCCGGACTTCGGCACCCAGGGCGTCATCGACCGCTTCGGCCAGATCGAACCGAAAGTGCTGATCACCTGCGCCGGTTACCGTTATGCCGGCAAAGACATCGACCAAAGCGCCAAGGTCAACGAAATCCTTGAACGCCTGCCGTCGCTGCAACAGCTGATCGTGGTGCCTTACGCACGACCCCAGGCGCACATCAAAGACTTCCGCACCCACGCAGGCGTGACGCTTTGGGATGCGTTCTACGAACCGGGCGGCGAGCCGGATTTTGTTGCCGTGCCTTTTGCCCATCCGCTGTACATCCTCTATTCCAGCGGCACCACCGGCGTGCCCAAATGCATCATCCACAGCACCGGCGGCGTGCTGTTGCAGCATGTCAAGGAACACGGCCTGCATTGCGACCTCGGGCCCGGCGACCGTTTGTTTTACTACACCACTTGCGGCTGGATGATGTGGAACTGGCTGGTGTCGGCCCTGGCCGTCGGCAGTGCCGTGGTGCTGTACGACGGCTCGCCATTTCATCCCGGCCCGGAACGCTTGATCGACCTGATCGACGACGAGCGCATCAGCGTGTTCGGCACCAGTCCCAAGTACCTTGCGACCCTGGAAAGCAACGGCGTGAAGCCTCGGCAAAGCCATGATCTCGGCACGCTGAAAACCTTGTTGTGCACCGGTTCTGCGCTATCGCCGCAAAGCTACGACTACGTCTACCGTGACCTCAAGGCCGACCTGTGCCTGGCGTCGATGTCCGGCGGCACCGACATCGTTTCGTGCTTCGTGAACGGCAATCCGCTGCTGGCGGTGCGTCGCGGCGAAATCCAGGGCAAGAGCCTGGGGATGGCGGTCGAAGTCTGGAACGATGCCGGCCGCGCGGTCATTGGCGAAAAAGGTGAACTGGTCTGCACCCGACACTTTCCGGCCATGCCCGTCGGCCTGTGGAACGACCCGACCGGGGAAAAACTGCGCGCGTCTTATTTCAGCCTGTTCCCCGGCGTCTGGGCCCAGGGCGACTACGCCGAACAATTGGCTCACGGCGCGATGATGATTCATGGGCGCTCGGACGCGGTGCTCAACCCCGGCGGCGTGCGCATCGGCACGGCGGAAATTTACCGTCAGGTGGAGAAAGTCCCGCAAGTCACCGACAGCGTGGCCATCGGTCAGCAATGGCAAGACGACGTGCGGGTGGTGCTGTTCGTGCGGCTGGTCGAGGGGGTCGAACTGGACGAGGCGCTGCAGCAGCAGATTCGCCAGGTCATCCGCGCCAACACCACGCCACGTCACGTACCGGCGAAGATTGTCGCGGTGACGGACATTCCGCGCACCATCAGCGGCAAAGTGGTCGAGTTGGCGGTGAGGAACGTGGTGCATGGCCAGCCGGTGAAAAACACCGATGCGCTGGCCAATCCCGAAGCGCTGGAGCAATTTCGGGATCGTCCCGAACTCAACACTTGAAACACACCCCTTTGTAGGAGCCGGCTTGCTGGCGATGGGGCCCTGACAGTTGATGCGAAGCTCCAGGCCGCCATCGCCAGCAAGCCGGCTCCTACAGAGGGGATGTGGGTCAGTCCATCAGACCCCATTCGCCGGGTTGTGCGTTGGGTCCCGGTGATGCGTCGGCATGCAGCTTGAGCCGCAGGCGCAAATTGTTCAGCGAGTCCGCATGCTTCAAGGCCTCTTCTTCGCCGATAGCGCCTTCGATCACCAATGCGTACAGCGCGCAATCGAACGTCTGCATGCCCTGTTCGGTCGACTTCTCCATGATCCCTTTGAGCTCGTCGAATTCATTGCGCCGTATCAGGTCGCCTACGGTCGGCGTGCCCAGCATCACTTCTACCGCCGCCCTGCGCTGACCGTCACGAGTGCGCACCAGGCGCTGGGAAACGAACGCTTTAAGATTGTTGCCCAGGTCATGCAGCAGTTGCATCCGCCGTTCTTGCGGGAAGAAATTGATAATGCGATCCAGCGCCTGATGGGCGTTGTGAGCATGCAAGGTGGAAATCACCAAATGCCCGGTGTCGGCAAACGCCAGCGCATGCTCCATGGTCTCGCGGTCGCGGATCTCACCGATCAGCACCACATCGGGTGCCTGGCGCAGAGTATTTTTCAGCGCGGTATGAAAACTGCGGGTATCGACGCCGACCTCGCGCTGATTGATGATCGATTTTTTGTGCCGGTGGATGTACTCGATAGGGTCTTCGATGGTGACGATATGCCCGCTGCTATGGCGATTGCGGTAATCGACCAACGCCGCCAGCGAGGTCGACTTGCCTGAGTCGGTGGCGCCGACGAACAGCATCAGCCCTTGTTTGAGCATCACCGTTTCCAGCAGCACAGGTGGCAACTTGAGATCTTCGTAACGCGGAATGTCGAGCTTGATGTTGCGCACCACGATCGACACATCGTTGCGTTGCTTGAAAATATTGACCCGAAAGCGCCCGACACCCGCCAACGAGATCGCCAGGTTCATCTCCAGCTCCCGATCGAACTCCAGTCGCTGTTCGGCATCCATAATGGACGCGGCAATCGCGGCGATTTCCCCCGGTTTGAACGGCTGCTCGGCCAAGGGTTTGAGTACACCGTCAAACCGGGCGCAGGGTGGCGCACCGGTGGACAGGTACAAATCGGAACCCTCCTGGCTGGACAGGGTCTTTAACAGCGCATCGATTTCCATGGCAAAAAACACCCGCGAAGCATTCAATGAACAGAAATGACCCGAAAAATCGGTCATTCAGCGTCTACCGCCCTAGGATAGTAGACGCCGTCACCCCGACCGACGTGCAGGACACCTTGATGAACGCAGTACCCACCGGCAGCGATGCCCAGGCCTTGATTGCCAGACTGGACTGGACGTGCACCCCGCTCGGCGCCGCCAGTGACTGGCCGCAGAGCCTGCGCACAGCGGTGGACATCGTGATTCACTCACCGATGCCGATGCTGTTGCTGTGGGGGCCGCAGCTTACGCAGATCTATAACGACGGCTTCGCGCTGCTGGCCGGCAGCAAGCATCCGCACGCTTTCGGACAACCGACGCACCAGATCTGGCCAGAACTCAAAGACTTTACCGACCCGATTTACAGCGCCGTCCTACAAGGCCAGGTGCGGACTTACAGCGAACAACGCTTCACCCTGCAACGCGACGGGAATGATTCCGACTTCTGGCTGGATTTGACCTACAGCCCGATCCGCGATGAACACGCCGACGTCGCCGGGATTCTGGTCACAGCCATCGAAACCAACGAACGCCGACGCATCGCCCTCGAACTGGAGCAGCGCTCGGCCGCCAGTCTGAAGGCACAGCGCGAGACCGAGGAACGCCTGCAACTGGCGCTGGCCGCCACTGACGCCGTCGGCACCTGGGACTGGGACATCGGCGAAGACCGCTTCATTGCCGACGCGCACTTCGCCCAATTGCACGGCATCGACCCGCTACTCGCCAGTCAGTTGCCCATTAGTGATTATCTCGAAGCGGTGCATCCGGAAGACCGCTCGATGGTCACCCGCGGCATCAAGCAGTGCATCACCCAGGGCAGCGAATACGCCGAGGAATATCGCCTGTTGCAACCCGACGGCCAGTTGCGCTGGGTGTTTGCAAGGGGCCGTTGTTACAAGGACCACCATGGCCGGCCGATCCGTTTCCTCGGCGCCGCGCTGGACCTGACCGAACGAAAACACACCGAACAGGCCTTGCGCCAGAGTCAGACCGAGCTGCAACTGATCATCAACGCCATGCCGATCCTGATCAGTTACGTCGACAGCGAGGAACGCTTTCGCCTGAACAACTCGGCGTACCTCGACTGGTACGGCCTGACGCCCCAGGAGCTTTACGGTCGGACTATTCGTGAGGTGCTGGGTGAAGAAGCCTACGCCTTGCGTGCCGAATACATCGCCGAAGCATTGGCGGGCAGGACCTGCTGTTTCAGCATCAGCACGCCGCATCGTGATGGCAGCACCCGACAAGCCTTGATGAATTACCTGCCCCGCCACGGGCCGGATGGCGCGGTGAACGGTTTCTACATTTTCGTGATCGACGAAACCGAGCGCAAACAGACCGAAGAAGCCTTGCGCAACCTCAACGAAACCCTTGAGGAACGTGTCGCCGCCCGTACCCAGCAATTGGCCGAAGCGAACCAGCGCCTGCAAAACGAAATGTTCGAGCGCGAACGTGCCGAAGATGCCCTGCGCCATGCGCAGAAAATGGAAGCGGTCGGCCAGCTCACCGGCGGTATCGCCCATGACTTCAACAACATGCTCACCGGGATCATCGGCAGCCTCGACCTGATGCAGCGCTACATCGCCGATGGGCGTACCGCCGAGATCGGCCGTTTCACCGAAGCGGCGGTGTCGTCAGCCAACCGCGCAGCCGCCCTGACCCACCGCCTGCTCGCTTTCTCCCGGCGCCAGTCGCTGGACCGCAAGCCGCTGAACGCCAACGAACTGATTCATTCTCTGGAAGATTTGCTCAGCCGCACCAAGGGCGACCACATCGAGCTGAAACTGCAACTGGCCGATGAAGCCTGGCCAGTCAGCACCGACGTCAGCCAACTGGAAAACGCCCTGCTCAACCTGGTCATCAATGCGCGGGATGCCATGCCCGATGGCGGCGAGTTGCGTATCGAAACCGCCAATGTCTATCTGGACAGCAGTGACATCAACATTCTGGAACCCGTCAAGGCCGGGGATTACCTGATGATCGCCGTCAGTGACAACGGCACCGGCATGACCCCGAAAGTGTTGGCCAAGGCGTTCGATCCATTCTTCACCACCAAGCCTATCGGCCAGGGCACGGGGCTGGGTTTGTCGATGATCTACGGTTTTGCCCAGCAGTCGGGCGGCCACGTGAGCCTGTTCAGCCTGCCGGGCCAGGGCACCAGCGTGCGCCTGTTCTTGCCGCGCTTGCACGAGATGGAGCCGCAAGATGTGCTGACGCCGGTCATCGGCGAGGCCCCCTCGGCGATAGCCGGGGAAACCGTGGTGTTGGTGGAAGATGATCCGGCGGTGCGCATGCTGGTGTTCGATCTGCTCAAGGAGCTGGGTTATCACGCCCATGAGGCCGAAGATGCGAAGACCGCCCTGCCCCTGCTCGAATCGGGTCTGCGGGTCGATCTGCTGGTGACCGATGTCGGGCTGCCGGGCATGAACGGTCGGCAATTGGCAGAAATCGCCCGTCAGCACCGTCCGGAGCTCAAAGTGCTGTTCATGACCGGTTACGCGGAAATGGCCGCCGAGCGTCAGAGCTTCCTTGAGGAAGGCATGGACATGGTGGCCAAACCGTTTTCGGTTGACCTGCTGGCCAACAAGATTCGCACGATGATCGGCCAACCCGAGTGAGTTGAGGCATAATCGCGCGCCCCGATCCACCCACATAGCCACTACCGTTGCAAGGTACTCGCCCCATGAAAGCTCAAGCCCGCCATATTCTGGTGAAAACCTCGGAAGAAGCCGAGCAGCTCAAACAACGCATCGCCAAGGGCGAAGCCTTCGATGTGCTGGCCAAGAAGTATTCCACCTGCCCGTCCGGCAAGCGCGGCGGTGATCTTGGTGAAGTACGGCCTGGGCAGATGGTCGGTGTGATTGATGCGGTGATTTTCAAGAAGCCGTTGCGGGTGGTGCATGGCCCGATCAAGAGCAAGTTTGGCTATCACCTGGTGCAGGTGTTTTATCGGGATTGATGGGTTGGTTTGAGGGCCCCATCGTCGGAACGCCGCCCGGAGCCGGCTCGCTCCCACATTGGATTTGCGGCGTACACAGATCCATTGTGGGAGCGAGCCTGCTCGCGATCCGACTGCGCAGCAGCCGGCCATTCACCACCTACCGCGGAATCAACGCCCCCGGCACCTGAATCACCCGACTCGCCAACCGATGCCCGGCCTCGGCCGCCTCCACCGGGCTCCCCCCCTTGAGCCGACTGGCCAGGTACGCCGCACTGAACGAATCCCCCGCCGCCGTCGTGTCCACCACGCGTTCGACCTTCTGCGCCTGCACCTCGAACGACTCACCCTCACAGCGAATCAGGCACGCTTCGGCACCACGCTTGAGCACCACTTCCGGCGTACCCACCTGCTCGTAAGCGGCGAACACCGCCTCGCAATCGGAAAAATGAAACAACGCCTGTTCGTCGTCGACAGTCAGCAACGCCAGATCGACATACGGCAACACGCTGCGATACGCCGCCCGAGCGTCCTCGATCGACGCCCACAAACGTGGCCGGTAGTTGTTGTCGAACACAATCCGCGCATCCCGCTGCCGTGCTTCGATCAGGGTTTCCAGCAATTTCTCCCGACCTTGCACACCGAGCACCGCCAGGGTGATGCCGCTGAAATACAGCACGTCGTAATCCGGCAGCGCCGCGAGGATCGGCGCGGCGGCTGGCGTGGTAAAGCAATCGCGGACGGCGGCTTCGTTACGCCAGTACAAAAAGCGACGTTCGCCGGCGGCGTCGGTCTGGATGCAGTACAAACCGGGCAAGCGACCGGGCAGGCGCTGGACCATGTCCAGGCCGATGTTTTCGGCGGCCCAGCTTTGGCACATGGCATCGCTGAAACTGTCATCGCCCAGGGCGGTGACGTAATCAACGCTGCCGCCTTCGCCCAGTTCGCGGGACAGATAGACCGCCGTGTTCAAGGTATCGCCGCCGAAGCTCTGTTGCAGACTGCCGTCGGCGCGGTGTTGCAACTCGATCATGCATTCGCCGATCAAGGCGATGCGCGGGATGTTGGGGCCGAGTGTGTTGATGGTGTTCATTGTTGTGGTGTCTCTGGTGGTTCGGTGGTGTCTCGGCGGGCGCCATCGCCGGCAAGCCGGCTCCTACAGGGGGAACGCATTCCATTGTAGGAGCCGGCTTGCTGGCGATGGCCGCGCCTCGGTCTGGAACCCTAGAAACAGGTTTCCATGGTTTCGATGACATTCAACTGCTCATCCACCAGACACCCCGTGCGCCACTTGTCGAACGTCAGGCACGGGTGCGAAGTGCCGAACGAAATGATATCGCCCACCCGCAGCTCAATCCCCGGCGCCACCGTCATGAACGCGTGCTGATCCATCACCGCCGTCACCTTGCAGGCGCTGACGTCGTCGCCCGTTGCCGGCACCACACCGGCCTTGTAACGCAGCAACGGCACCGGCAGCCCGGCGTCGTAGGCCACGTCGCGCTTGCCCAGGGCGATCACTGCAAAACCCGGTTCCGGCAACGACTGCACATGGGCCCAGACTTCCAGCGCCGGGCGCAGGCCTTCGTGCAGATCGCTACGACGGTCGAGCACGCAGCATTGCGCTTCTTTATAGATGCCATGGTCGTGGGCCACGTAGCTGCCAGGGCGCAATACGCTGAGGAAACGCCCGCCAGCGTTCTGCGCTTCGAAGGATTCGGCGATCAAGTCGTACCATGCCGAACCCGACGCGGTGATGATCGGCTTGGCAATGGCGAACGCGCCGCTGTCCTGCAACTGCACCGCCAGACGCACCAGCGACGCGGCGAACGCACGAATGCCGGTGACCGCATGATCACCGTGAATCACGCCTTCATAACCTTCGATACCGGTCAGTGCCAACGCGGGTTGTGCGCTGATGGCCTTGGCCAGCGCGATCACTTCCTCCTCGGTCCGGCAACCGCAACGGCCACCCACCACGCCGTACTCGATCATCACGTTCAGGCGCACACCGCGCGAGGCGAAATACGCACCGAGGTCAGCGACGTTGTCCGGGTGATCGACCATGCAATGGAAATCGAACGTCGGGTCCGCCAGCAGATCGGCGATCAGCGCCATGTTCGGCGTCCCCACCAGTTGGTTGGCCATCAGCACCCGACGCACACCGTGCGCGTACGCCGCGCGGGTTTGCGTAGCGCTGGCCAGGGTGATGGCCCAGGCGCCGGCGTCCAGTTGGCGGCGAAACAAGGCCGGGGTCATGCTGGTTTTGCCGTGAGGCGCGAGTTCGGCGCCGCTGTTGCTGACGAACGCCTGCATCCAGCGAATGTTGTGTTCCAGCGCCTCGCGATGCAGCACCAGCGCCGGCAGGCTGACGTCGCGCACCAGATGGGCACCGGTCTGGGCAAAGCCCTTTTCCACGGCAGCAGTATTTTGGGCAGAAGACATGGTCGAACTCCTCACATTTTCGCGGCCGCGAACAGCCGCTGTTATTCGTTAATGCGACGGGCCAGGCGGTTGGCGTTGTCGATCAACACCCGGCGATAGTCGTTGTAATGCGTCTTGGCATCGGCCCGAGGGGCAACGATGCACAGGGTCGCAATAGCCACGCCGTTCGGGTCTTTGACCGGGGCGGCGAAGCAATGGGTAAAGGTGTCGGCGACACTGTCGAAGGAGAAAAAACCGTCGATGCCGGCCTGACGGATTTCGCCGAGAAACTGCTCCAGCGGCAGGCGTTCACCGTTAGGCAGGATGAAGTCGTTGTGATCGATCAGGTCGATGATTTCCTGGTCGCTCAGGTGCGCCAGCAACAGGCGCCCGGACGCGGTCCAGGGGATCGGCGCGTTTTCGCCGATGTCCGAGGAAATGCGGAAATGCCGCTCTCCCTCTTTCATCAATGCCACCGTGTATTTGCGCCCGTTGAGCAGGCACATCTGCGCGGTTTCATGGGTCTGGCTGACGATCTCCTGCAAGGCGTGATCGGCCTCGCGGGTCAGGTCGAAATGACGCAAATGCGCCTGCCCGAGGAAGTACAGCTGACGGCCGAGGTAAACGTGACCGTCCTTGCCCACGGGTTCCAGAATCCGCCGTTCGAGCAAGGACGCCACCAGTTCGTAGACCGTGGATTTCGGGCTGCCGATGCCACTGGCAATTTCATTCGGACGCAGGGGCTGGCCGATTTCCTTGAGGAAATCGAGGATATCGAACGCCCGGTCCAGACCGCGAGCCCGGCGCTTGATGGTGTCTTCGGTCATGTTTCAAATTCCCATTCAAAGTGCCGGGAGTTTACCTAGAGTGCTGTGCTGACCGTTAGGCCGCCTTCGCGGGCAAGCCTCGCTCCTACAGGTCGAGGTGATCTGTAGGAGCGAGGCTTGCCCGCGAAGAATTCACCGCAAATCTCAGGCCTTTTTCTTGTACGCGATGCAGTCGATCTCAACCTTGCAATCAACCATCATGTTCGCCTGCACGCAGGCCCGGGCCGGTGCGTGTTCGGGTTTGAAGTACTCGGAGAAGACCTTGTTGAAACTGGTGAAATCCCGCGGATCTTCCAGCCACACCCCGGCGCGCACCACGTCTTCGAGGCCATAACCGGCCTCTTCGAGAATCGCGATCAGGTTCTTCATGGTCTGGTGAGTCTGCTCGACGATGCCGCCAACAATGATCTCGCCATCCAACGCCGGCACCTGGCCAGAAACGTGCAGCCAGCCGTCGGCTTCAACGGCGCGGGCGAAAGGACGAGGCGTACCGCCAGCGGCGCTGCTGCCGGTGCCGTAACGAGTAATGCTCATGAGTGTTTCTCCTGATTGAAAAGCTAGAAGTTAAAACCGCGTGTTTTTGAGGAACTCAGCCAGACGCGGTGATTGCGGGCGTTCGAACAGCTCCTTGGGAGGCCCCTGCTCTTCGATACGCCCCTGATTCATGAAAACGATCTTGTCCGAGACCTCGAAAGCGAAGCGCATTTCATGGGTCACCAACAACATGGTCATGCCATCCTCGGCCAGGCCCTTGATCACGCTCAGCACTTCGCCCACCAGTTCCGGGTCGAGGGCCGAGGTGACTTCGTCAAACAGCATCAGGCTTGGGTTCATTGCAATCGCCCGGGCAATCGCGACGCGCTGTTGCTGACCACCCGACAATTGCCCCGGATAGTGATCGCGGCGCTCCAGCAAACCGACCCGCTCGAGCCATTTTTCGGCGAGCGCGACAGCCTCGTCCTTGTGCAGCTTTTTGACCTTGAGCAACCCCAGGGTGACGTTCTGCAGCGCGGTCAGGTGCGGGAACAGGTTGAACTGCTGGAACGCCATGCCGGTCATGGCGCGATGGCGGGCGATGACTTTTTCCGGGTGGCGTATGCGTTTGCCGTTGACCTCGTCATAGCCGATGGATTCGCCATCGAGCATGATCTGTCCGCCCTGGAATTCTTCGAGCATGTTCACGCAACGCAGCAGCGTGGTCTTGCCCGAACCGCTGGAGCCGATCAGCGTGACCACGTTGCCGCGCTGCATGGTCAGGTCGACGCCCTTGAGCACTTCGAGCTGGCCATATTTTTTGTGCAGTCCGCGAATGTCCAGCAGGGGCTGCTCATTTGGAACGTTCGAAACTTGAGGTTGAGTCATGGCAAGGCCACCCGCTTTTCAATGTGCCGGCCGAGTAATTCGATGGCGTAGTTGATGACGAAAAACAGAAATCCGGCGAACAGGTAAAACTCCAGCGTCATGAAGGTCCGGGCGATGATCTGCTGGGTGCTGAGCAGCAACTCAGCCACGCCGATCACCGACAGCAGCGTCGAAGCCTTGACGATCTCGGTGGACGAGTTGACCCAGGTCGGCAAGATCTGCCGCAGCGCCTGAGGCAACAGCACGTAACCGAGGGCTTGATAAAACGTCAGGCCAATCGCCTTGCTCGCTTCCATCTGCCCGCTCGGCAACGCTTGCAGCGCGCCGCGCACAATCTCGGCGACGTGGGAACCGCAGAACAGCGTCAACCCCAAGGCTCCGGCCTGGAATGCACTGATCTGCCAACCCAATGCGGGCGCCATGTAGAAGCAAGCGAGTACCAACACAAACACCGGTGTGCCGCGAATAATGTCCACGTAAAAACGGAACGGCGCACGCATCCAGAACTTGCCGTAGGTCAGCACCAGACCGGCGACTATGCCGACCATCGTGCCCAGCAAAATCGCCAGCGCCGAGACCTGCACACTGGTCAGGAAGCCTTGCCACAACACTTCGCGGGCAACCCATAACTCATGCAACCAACTGGGTGATTCGTACATGAGGGCCTCCTATCGGCGGATCGCCAGACGCTGCTCGAGGTAACGCAGCATCATGGCAATGAGGTAACAGGCCGCAACATAGAGCGCTGTGGTCACCAGCCAGGTTTCAATCACCCGGTAGCTCTCGACATTGATCTTGCGCGCGTAATAGGTCAGCTCGGGCACGGCAATCGCCGCCGCCAGCGAGGTGTCCTTGAACAGCGAAATGAAGTTGTTCGACAAGGCCGGCAGCACGTTGCGCAACATCACCGGCACAGTGACGTAGGCCTTGACCTGCCACTCGCCCAGGCCGATGGCCAACCCGGCTTCGCGCTGGCCCTTGGGAATGCTCAACAACCCGCCACGGAACACTTCGGTCAGGTACGCACCGGCATACAGCGACAGGGTGATGATGAACGACGGGATCTTGTCCAGACGAATCCCCAGGCTCGGCAACGCGAAGTAGATCAACAGAATCAACACCAGAATCGGCGTATTACGGATCACCGTCACATACACCGACGCCATCACCCGCAATGCGCGGTGCTTTGAAAGCAAAGCAAACGCCATCATCAGGCCGATCACGCAACCGATGGCGATCGACACCAGCGCCAGCTCCAGGCCCAGTCCGAGCCCCGCCAGCAAGGTGTCGAAATCGCGCCACACGGCGGCAAAGTTCAACTGATAGTTCATGGTCAGCAGTACCTTGAACGGGGCGCGTTATGCGCGCCCCACTCTCACGGGGTCATTTGAATTCGACGGGAAAACCGATGGCCGGGGTAGGCAGATCCACACCGAACCACTGCTTGAAGGACGCCGCGTAGGTCGGGAATTCAACGCCGGTCATGGCTTCATGCAACGTGGTGTTGACGAAGTTCAGCCAGTCCTGATCGCCGCGTTTAACTGCGCACGCGTACGTTTGCGGGCTCCAGGCGTAGGTCGGGCTGCGATAGCGACCGGGGTTCTGCACCATCAGGTATTTGACCGAAGACTGGTCGGTGGCAGCGGCGTCGGCACGGCCTGAGTTCACGGCCTGGTACATCAAATCCACGCTGTCGTACTGATCGACCTTGGCCTTGGGCAGCGCCTGGTGCACCAGTTCTTCGGCGTAAACGTTCTGCAGCACCGCCACGGTCACGCTGTCATTGGCCGCCTTGAGGTCTTCGATTTCCTTGTACTTGCTGTTGGCCGGCAACAGCAGGCCGACACCTTCGCGGTAGTACGGCAGCGTGAACGCCACTTGCTGCGCACGGCTGGCGGTCACGGTAATGAACTGGCAACTCATGTCGACCTTGTCGGTCAGCAGGTTGGGAATCCGCGCATCGGACGACTGCACCACGAACTCGACCTTGCTCGGATCGTTGAACAACCCTTTGGCGACCATTCGCGCGATATCGATATCGAACCCCTGCAACTTGCCGTCCGCTCCCTGGAAATGCCACGGCGCATTGGTACTGCCCGTGCCCACGATCAGTTTCCCACGGGCCAGCACGCTATCGAGTTTGCTGTCCGCCGCCTGGGCAACGCCCATGGCAGCAGCCGAAGCTGCAAAAAGAAAAACACACGCTTTAAACAAGGAAGGTCGGCGATGCATGGCAAGCACTCCAGGATGATGTGTATTCCGCTATACCGGAACCAAGTATGTAACAACGGAATAGACAGCAGAAAGTGTGCCACAGGTTGTGGGGCCATTTCTCGGAAAATTACAAATCGAGTGAAATCAACGGGATGCGCTGCAACAGGAAAAAACGGTAGCGCTCGTGCAAACGACTGGGCGCTACCGTTCGCCACAACGGGCGGGTAAAAGCATCTCAATTGGGCGAAGGCTGACCCTGTCAGGTGCGCTCACCTTGCCGGCACACTTACATTTCAACCCGGAACAAACCGCTTGATCCTCCTTTTTTATAGGAAAAGCCATCGAGCCGTTCGCAACCGAGTGCAATAAAGCCGCGGCCGATGCCCCTGTCCGCTGTCCATTCTGACAGGAGGCGATGCCTGCGCACGGGCATCCTCGTTGGCGCTTTGCGACAAGACCATGCTCAATAACGGTGTGGAGAACGCATCACGTATACTCGATACCCGAAAATTGCCTTCAATCCGAATCAGCCAGGCTGATCGAATAAGTACGGGCCCCAAACCGGCTGGCTGCGACCTTTTTTGCACTGAATTGAACGTTTAAGGAAAGTGCCATCTAATAGCCATAATCGGCTGAGCATTTGCTGCAATTTATTGACATCAATCAAGCCTCAAACCGAATTGGACAAGCTCCAATCCGACTGCTTTTATTTACATCTCAGTAAGCGGCAAAGCATTGCTGGCCTTGAGCCAGAGCCTTGCCACATTCCCAGGAGGGGTCAATGTCTTTCAACATCATGATGGTTTTCGGTACGCGTCCGGAGGCCATCAAGATGGCGCCACTCGCCAGAGTGTTGCGTCAATTGTCCGGGGGCAGACTGAGCCTCTGCTCCACCGGCCAACTGGATGACGAGGTCCACTTCGAACGCATGAGCCGCGTTCACACCCCCTTCGGCGACGGCCACGCCAGCGAACGCATCGGCACTCGATTGTTCGAGCGTCTGAGCGTGCGCTCGGCGGCGGTCAAAGCACGATGACTTTCGGTTTTGTCGATTTTTTTGCCTACGTCCTGTTCGGTCTCAAATACCTCGCGATCACCCTGGCGTTTTTGATGTTCCTCCTCGGGCTCGATGACCTGTTCATCGACCTCGTGTACTGGGGCCGCAAGTTGGTCCGGCGCTGGCGGATCTACGAAAAATTCAAGCGCGCGGATGAAGAGCGCCTGTACGCCATCGCCGAAAAACCCCTGGCAATCATGGTTCCGGCGTGGAACGAAGTCGGAGTGGTCGGTGAAATGGCGCGCCTTGCGGCGTCGACCATCGATTACGAGAACTATCAGATTTTCGTCGGTACGTACCCCAACGATGCCGAGACGCAGGCCGACGTCGATGCGGTCTGCCAGCACTACCCCAACGTGCACAAAGTGGTCTGCGCCCGCCCCGGCCCCACCAGTAAGGCCGACTGCCTGAACAACATCATCGACGCGATCCTGCGCTTTGAAAGCGAGGCGAAAATCCAGTTTTCCGGGTTCATTCTGCACGATGCCGAAGACGTGATTTCGCCGATGGAATTGCGCCTCTTCAACTACCTGCTGCCGGCCAAGGACCTGATCCAGATTCCGGTCTACCCCTATGCGCCGGAGTGGCGAGGCTTCACCGCCGGGCATTACGTCGACGAGTTCGCCGAGAACCATGGCAAGGATGTAATCGTCCGCGAAGCCATGACTGGCCAGGTGCCCAGCGCCGGGGTCGGCACCTGCTTCAGCCGTAAAGCCATCAGCGCCCTGCTCGAAGACGGTGACGGCATCGCCTTCGACGTGCAGAGCCTGACCGAAGACTACGACATCGGTTTCCGCCTCAAGCAAAAGGGTATGAAGTGCATCTTTGCCCGCTACTCGGTGACCGACCCGAAACTGGCGCTCGAACAGCCCTGGGCGTTCGGCATGGACCGCGTGTTTTCCCAGGTCATCTGCGTTCGCGAGCATTTCCCCCGGGACTTTCAGCATGCCATCCGCCAGAAATCGCGCTGGATCGTCGGCATCGTCTTTCAAGGCACCAAGAACCTCGGCTGGAGCCCCACGGGCGTGCTCAACTATTTCCTCTGGCGCGACCGTCGCGGCATGATCGCTTACCTGCTGAGTTTCCTGGTGAACCTGTTGTGCCTCGTGCTGCTGGCGATGTGGCTGATGACAGTGATTGCACCGACCGCCTGGCGCTATCCGTCGATCCTGTCCAACAGCCCGGTGCTCGCTACGCTCTTGTGGCTCAACGGTTTGATGCTGATCAATCGGCTGTTCCAGCGTGGCTGGTTCGTCACCCGTTACTACGGGCTCGTCGAAGGCCTGTTGTCGGCACCGCGCATGATATGGAGCAACTTCATCAACTTCTTCGCCAACGTGCGGGCGCTGCGCCAGGTCATGGAAATGGGGGATTCGCGCCGTGTGGCGTGGGACAAGACCACCCACGAATTCCCGGCCCTGACCAAAGCCCAGCGCACGCCGCTGGGTCATCGCCTGGTGGAAAAAGGCCTGCTCACCGAAGAGCAACTGGAAGCGGCGATCACCAACCCGATACGCCGGCGTCTGGGCCACGAACTGCTGCTGCGTGAACACATCGACAGCACGCAACTGGTAGAAACCCTCGCCGAGCAACTGGATCTCGAATGGGCGCCACTGAACCCGTTCAAACTCGACAAACGCCTGATCGACGCCGTGCCGCGCAAGATCGCCTCCCACTACGGCGTGCTGCCGGTGGCCGAGGAAGGCAACACCCTGGTGCTGGCCTCCGAAGGGCCGGTGAGCCAGGTCTCCCTCGGTGCCATCAGCCGTCAATTGAAACGCCCGGTGCGCTGCCGTCTCGCGCCTCAGGGCCGGGTCACGCTGGGTATCCGCTACTGGTACGCCAGCCCCCGCCAGAATAAGGAAGTGCACCACATGCTCGAAGTGCTTGAGCGTCATCAGGACGATGAAGCCTTGCTCGAACGCGTCAGCCATCACCAAGTGCTGCTGGGCAATCTGCTGCAAGTGCGCGGCATGGTCCCGCCGAGCCTGTTCAATCAGGCTTTGATCGACTTCGATGCCGAGCACATGTCCTTGGGTGAACACCTCATCTCGCGCGGCATGATCACGCAGGAAGTGCTCGAACAGGCCCTGGCCGACCAGGCCAGTGAACAGCAAGCGGCCTTCCGCATTGTCCGGGAGGTTGCATGAAGCCTGATCGCCATGCCCTCCTCATTGGCAGTCTGTTGCTGAGCCTGGCCACCAGCTCATGGGTACAGGCTGAACCGCTGACCGAGTTCGAACAATTTCGCAGTTTCCCCTACATGGATCGCAGCTACCGCGAAGCGAAAAAGGGCAACTGGGCCGAGGTCGAACGGCTGATGCGCCACCTGCTGGTCAAGGTGCCGACAAACGATGAAGCCCGCGCCCTGCTGGTGGAAGCGCTGGCCAAGCAACGACGGTACAAGGATGCCGTGCAGGCGCTGCCGGACAACCCGGACAACAACGACGCCCTGCTCAACCTGCGCCTGACCTGGATCGAACAGGATCCTCCGGGCAGCGAGCAAGTAGAACAATGGATTGCCAACAGCAACCTCAGCCAGCGGGTACGCCTGTGGCAGGCCTATAGCTTGAGCCTCGCGAAGTTTGGTGGCGCCGGCAGGGCTCACGACTGGCTGGCACAACTGACGCCCAAGGGTGACGACAACATCCTGCAACTGGCCCGCTCCAATTGGTCCGAGCAATTGCGCGACTGGAACGGCACCATCGAGCAACTGGCGCCACTGGCCGCCAGCGATCAACTGGACGCCGAAGGCTGGCAGCGACTGGCCAATGCCTATGTGCAGCGGCTCGACGAACAGCCTTTGCAGCAATTGCTGCAGCAAGCCCCGTCACCCGAAGCCGCGCGCAAGGCACGCCTCGCGATGATCGATCGGGCGATCGCCATGGGCCAAGTGCAACTGGCTCAACGCTGGATTCAATCATTGCCCGCCAGCGAACTGGCGGATCCGGCGCAACGCCAGCGCCTGTGGGAACTGGCTCGACAAAGCGGCGATGTACCGACCGTGCAACGCTTGAGTGGCGAATTGCAGCGCCCGTGCCTGGAGACGGCCGAATGGTTGTCCGGTCGCGATCCGCAAGCCGCACGCACGCAGCTGCGTGGCTGCCAGCCGAACGATGACCCGCAAAAATGGTTGATTCTGGCCCAGCGCCTGCAAGACACCGAGCTGCTGCAAGGCACGCGCCTGCCCGAACCCTGGGACAGTCGCCGCCAGGCACGGCTGCTGGACATCTGGCAGGACCAGGGCGAGAGCGACAAAGTCATGGCCTGGCTCGCCGGCCAGCCACAGACGGCTGACGTGGTCAAACGCCGGGCCGAACTGGTGCAAGCCCTGGGTCGCAATACAGAAGCCGCGACGCTCTGGGAGCGACACTACCAGCAGACCGGCAACCTCGGTTCGCTCAATCAGGCAACGTATCTGGCGCTGAATGCTGGCCAGCGCGAACACGCGCAACAGTGGCTCGAAAACGCCTATGACCGTCATGGCGGCAAGTTGCCCGTTGCCCTGCTGCAGCGGCTGGCGGGGCTCTATGCCTCGTCGACGCCGACCCCGGCGCAGCAGAAACGCATGGTGTCGCTGCTCAATCGCGTCGATCCCGCCACACGCGGCCAACTGCTGGCGCAACTGGCCGAGAAAGGTCAGTGCGACGCGGTGCAACAAGCCATTGGCGACCACCCGCAGGTCGCAGGCGACTATCGAGCCCTGGGCCGTTGCGCCATGCCGAATCGGCCGGGTGAAGCCGTCGTCTACTACCAGACCGCGGAAAAACTCGGCGACCGTGGCAGTCGTCTGCCACTGGCGTATGCGCTGGAAGCGTCCGGTGATTCGGCGGGTGCCCTGGCCATCTGGCGCAGCCTGCCGGAGGCTGAGTTGAGCGATAACGCCAAGCTGACGGCCAGCCGCAGCGCCCTCACCGCAGGCGACACGCAGCTCGCAGAACGTTACTGGCAACACAGTCGCGCCCGGGGGGCCAATGAATGGGCACTGGGCGCAGCGATCGCCGACGCGCGCGGCGATCATCACGAAGCATTGCAACGTCAGCGCTCAGCCTTGCAGCAGGCGCCGGATGCCGGGCATTTCTACGCAGCGTCGGTTACCGCGCAAAAGGCCGGCGAACTGGAACAAAGCACCGCGTGGCTCGCCGAAGCCGTGCGTCGCGAGCCGGACAACCCGCGTTATCGCGCCGATTACGGCATGCGTCTGGCGGGGGCCGACACCCGGGAACAGCGCGCCCACGCCATCCCTTATCTGCAAAGCGCCACCCGTGATTTTCCGGAAGACTATCGCCTCGGCGAAACCCTGGCGCTGCGTTATGACGAAGTGAAGGACAGCGCGGCGGCGCGCAAGGAATTGCGCCGGGTCATTGACCTGGAACAGCACCCGGTAGCCGCCGACGATGAGGACGGCAGCATGGAAGCCAGGCGTTATCGCCAGCGCCGTGCTCACGAAACCCTGTCCCGTCGCGACAGCCGCACGCTGGCCAGCACCTGGTCACCGGCCGGCGTCTCGACCAACGACAGCTTCCGCCCCAACGGCACCTTGCGCGACAGCTCACGACGCGCCACCTCACAGAACGTACAAGTGGCGATCTGGGACCATGCGCTCGGCGAAGAGCCGAGTCGCGCCGGCAGCACGTTGTCGGTTTATGGCCGCGTACTGCTTGGCGGTCAGGGTCGATCGAGTTACGGCGAATCCCTCGGCACCGGCGTGGGTCTGCGCTACAAGCCCTGGGGCACGGCGAACATCAACTTCTACGGCGAGCTCTACAAACAGAGTTCGTTCGATGACAACGACAATCAGCGCCTGAGCCTGGGTCAATTGCTGATTCCTGAAAAACTCGCCGACCAGTTCAACGATCACCGCCAGGACGGTCACACCAGCACCGATTACCTGTTGCGCGCCACGGCTTCGTTTCTTGATCAGGGACGGTTCCGCAACGACTGGCGCATTGATGAAAACGATTGGGAGGAACGTTTCCTCTACCTCGACGCCGCGTGGTGGACCAAGGCCGGTGATCACCAATGGCTGTCGCGCTTCCAGCAAGGTCACACCTGGAAACTGCCGTTCAACGGTGCGCAAACCGTCATGCCGTACGGCTTTCTCGAGTTCGCCAGCCAGGACCCGAACAATGACTGGCGCCAGGACCTGCGCACCGGTATCGGCTTGCGCTGGCAATGGTGGTTCGACGACGACATCTACAATGCTTACCGCGCGCACCTGACGGTTCGCACCGAGTATCAGCAATCCCTGAGCGGCAACCTGTATGAAGGCGGCAACGGTGTGTTGCTGGGTGTGGAGTTGAATTTCTGATGACGCGTTTTCTCCTGGTTCTTTGCCTGTTAATGAGCAGCACAATGGCCCGCGCCGATGAGCGGATTTTTTACCAACCCCTGAACGTCGACGCCAGTCTGAGCCAGGCGCAATGGCAACGGATCTGGCAGGACACCGCCCAACACGGCGTGCAGACCGTCATCGTGCAATGGACGGCGTACGGTGATTCAAACTTCGGTGGCGTCGATGGCTGGCTCGCCAACAGTTTGAAACTGGCCCACGAGCAAGGCCTGAAACTGGTACTGGGCCTGAACATGGACCCGGCCTATTACCAGCGTATCGATGAGCTGGACAGCGCCGGGCTCGCGGCTTATTGGCAGGTGCAACTCGGGCAATCGCTCGCCCAGCAACAGCGGCTGCGCCAGGACTGGAAGTTGCCGGTCAGCGGTTGGTACCTGCCGATGGAGCTCGATGACTTTCACTTCCTGGCGGTCGAGCGACGGCAAACCCTACAGCGCCAACTCAAGGATTTCGCCGGCAAACTGGACGCACCGCTGCACGTCAGCGCCTTCACGGCCGGCAAACTTGCGCCACAGGTCAATGGCCAGTGGCTCGATGGGCTGACGAGCGTGGGCGTTCAAGTGTGGTGGCAGGACGGCGCGGGCACCGGGCGTTTACCACCACTGGTGCACAACGGCTACGCCAGCGCGCTGCCCTGCCCGGTCGGCATCGTGCGCGAAGCGTTCCGGCAGGTCAGCGCCGAAGGCCAACCGTTCCGCGCAGAGCCGGCCGCCCCGGACGCTTCCTCGGCAGGTTGCCATCCGACGGCGGTGTTTTCCCTGCGTTATCGACCGTGGGGCAAGGTGATTCTCGACAACCAGCGCAAGCAATAGGTCGGCGATGTACAAAACCATTGAAGATGAAGTCCTGAAAAAAGCCGCGCCGGCGGCACTCAAGGCTGAATTCATCCAGCATGAATTCGAGCGGCTGCATAAATTCTGCCTGCTGATTTATGTCGCCAGCATCGTTATCTGGGTGCTCTTCGATCTGATTGTCAGCTTCATCGGTGACCAGGGTTTTACCTGGCTGTCGATGCTGTTTCTCGGGGTATTCACGATCCTGGCGATTGTGCTGCTGTTCACCCGCAAGGCTCGGCATTTCCACGTATTGAACCTGATGTTCGTCTTCGCCATGACCTTGGGCATTCGCCTGGTGATCGAAGGCTTGCCCGCCGATTTTCAGCCCGCCTGGCTGGTACTGGCCGCTGCGAGCACGCTGTACAGCGCGTCGGTTTTGCCGCTGAGTCGCTGGTCCTTCTACGGTGCGCAAATCATCACCTGGCTGCTGCTCAATCCGTTCTACGACACCCACTTTCACGTGCTTGAGCTGCGGGGAATGATGACGGTCTGCTACGCCGGTTTTCTTTGTGCGATGACCGTCTACAGCTTCCTGAAATTGCGCGAGGCCAAACTCTACAATTTCATCATGTCCCGGTTGCTGCTGGATCAGGCCTACATCGACACGCTGACCGAGATCCCCAACCGTCGCTCGTTCATGGCACGCGCCGACAAACAGTTGCAAGCCGCGCCACGGGAATCCGACCATTACCTGGCAATGATCGATATCGACAACTTCAAGAAGGTCAACGACGTGTTCGGCCACGACATTGGCGACGAGGTGCTCAAGCGCGTTGCCGCGGACATCAAAGCGGTGATGGCCAACTTTGAATACGCGCGACTGGGTGGTGAAGAGTTTGCGATTTACCTCGCCGGTGTGCGCCGTGAAGACGTCGCCGCCCTGGCCGGCGATCTGTGCCGGGTGGTCCGCGAACGAACCACCCTGCACCCGGTGACCATCAGCATTGGCCTTGCGCGGGTCGCGGAGAGCGACACGCTGAATCAGGCGCTGGTGAAAGCGGATGAGGCGTTGTATGAGTCAAAACATTCGGGGAAGGATCGGTATACGTTTCATCAGTGATGAGCGTATTCGCGAGCAAGCTCGCCTGGATAACGCGGTGTACCTGGATAAATAACGATTTCAAAGGAATCGACAATGGCCGTTGACCAACCCGCCCCCGCCCTGAAGGAAATCTTCAACGCCGAGCGCCTCAAACACATCGCCACCGAGATGACCGCGGTCTACCCCGACTTCAACGCCAAAGCCTTCCTAAAACTGGCCAACGACGGGCTGGCCGAGCTGTCGATCATGCAGCGCATGGCCCGTGTCAGCGAATCACTGCACGCCGTACTGCCGCTGGGTTTTGATGAGTCGCTGGAGGTATTGCGCGCCCTCGCCCCGCGCCTGAACAGCGGCTTCGTCAGCATCTCGCTGCCGCATTACGTCGCGACTTACGGCGCCCATGCTTTCGAACCGTCCATGGCTGCGCTCAAATACTTCACCACATTCGGCTCTGCTGAATTCGCGATCCGCTATTTCCTGCGCAGTGACCTCAAGCGCGCGTTGGCCGTGATGCACGATTGGTCGCTGGATGAAAACGAACATGTCCGGCGCCTGGCCAGCGAAGGCTGTCGCCCGCGCCTGCCATGGTCGTTTCGCCTGGAACAGATCCAGGCCGACCCGAGCCTCGCTGCCGCGATCCTCGACAACCTCAAGGCGGACGCCAGCCTTTATGTGCGCAAGTCGGTGGCCAACCACCTCAACGACATCACCAAGGACCATCCCGAGTGGGTGCTGGACCTGATCGAAGGCTGGTCGCTGGAGAACAGGCACACCGCATGGATCGCCAGACATGCACTACGCAGCCTGATCAAACAGGGCAACCAGCGGGCGCTGGCGATCATCGGCGCGGGCGGCAAGCCCGAGGTCGAAATCATTGATGTGAACGTTGAACCGGCCGTGATTGGCCTGGGGGAGAAAATCACCTTGTCCTTCAGCGTTAAATCCACGGTCGAGGACAGTCAGCGCCTGGTGATCGACTACGCCATTGATTACGTCAAAGCCAATGGCAGCACCTCGGCGAAGGTGTTCAAGCTCAAGGCATTGACGCTGCCGGGCCATGCGACCGCCCTCCTCAGCCGTAGTCAGCACATCAAGGAACTCACCACGCGCAAGCACTACGCCGGCCGACACGCGGTGCACGTCCTGGTGAACGGCAAACGCCTCGCCAGCACTGCCTTCGAAATCCTCCCCTAAACACGCGATCCACTGTAGGAGCGAGGCTTGCCCGCGAAGAGGCCCTTGAGTCTGGTATCAATTTCAAAACCGCCTTCGCGGGCAAGCCTCGCTCCTACAAGGTGTCGGGGCCTCGCAGTAGATCCTGTTCTCGCTCACACAACTCCACCACGTAATCCCACAACACCCGCAACCGCACGGACTTGTGCAGCTCGCGACGGGTACTGATCCAGTAGCTGCGCTGGATGCTTTCGTCCGGCAACAGCGGCACCAGCTGCGGATCGGCGCTGGCCATGTAGCACGGCAGCACCGCAATCCCCAACCCCGAGCGCGCCGCCTGTTGCTGGGCGATCACGCTGGTGCTGTGGAACACCACCTGCGGATTGCGGCAGAAGCTGTTGAGGAACATCAACTCCTGACTGAACAGCAAGTCGTCGACATAGCCGATCCAAGCGTGGCGCCCGAGGTCTTCGCGGCTTCGCAACGGTGGCGCCCTGTCGAGGTAAGCCTGGCTGGCATACAGCGCCAGGCGATAGTCAGTGAGTTTGCGCGTGACCAGCATGTCGGCAGCCGGGCGTTCGAGGTGGATGCTGATTTCCGCTTCGCGGTTGAGGATGCTGACAAATCGCGGCACCGCCACCAGCTCCACTTCCAGCCCCGGATAGCGCTCGAACAAACCGTTCATGCGACTGGCGAGGAACATGATGCCCAGGCCCTCGGTCACCCCCACGCGAATCTTGCCCAGCGGCGCCGTCGATTGGGTGATCTCTTCCTGGGCCAGCAAGGCGACGTTTTCCATCGCTTCAGCGTGCTTGAGCAGCGCTTCACCCGCCGGCGTCAATTCATAACCCTGGGCGTGCTGGACGAACAGCGCCGTGCCGAGGCTTTTTTCGATGGCCTCGATGTGCCGGGCCACGGTGGCATGGGTGGTGTTCAAACGGCGGGCAGCGGTGAGCAAACGCCCGCTGCGCTGCAATTCGAGAAAAAAACGCAGGTCATTCCAATCGAACATGAACCGTCCTTAGGGATACGCTGTTTAAAAACGCACAGCGGCTGCGCAAAAACTAACATTCTTTTGACGAAAGCTAACAACTAGGATGATCGACAACAAGAACAACAATACGAGGTCAGGGATGCAGACTTCCCTTGATGAATACGATTACATCGTGGTCGGGGCCGGGCCGGCGGGATGTTTGCTGGCCAATCGATTGTCGGCCAACCCGCAACACCGGGTGCTGCTGCTCGAAGCCGGCGGCCGCGATAACTACGCATGGATTCACATCCCCGTGGGTTACCTGTTCTGCATCGGCAACCCGCGCACCGACTGGTGCTTCAAGACCGAAGCGCAAGCAGGCCTGCAAGGTCGCGCCCTGAGTTACCCGCGCGGCAAGGTGCTCGGCGGTTGCTCCTCAATCAACGGCATGATCTACATGCGCGGCCAGGCCGGCGACTACGACGGTTGGGCGGCCGATGGCAATCCCGGCTGGCGTTGGGACGATGTGCTGCCGCTGTTCAAGAAAAGCGAAAATCATTTTGCCGGCGACTCGCAATTTCACGGTGCCGCCGGGGAATGGCGGATCGAGCGTCAGCGACTGTCCTGGCCGATTCTCGATGCGTTCCGCAGCGCGGCCGAACAAAGCGGCATCGCCAGCATCGATGACTTCAATCAGGGCGACAACGAAGGCTGCGGCTACTTTCAGGTCAACCAGAAGGCCGGGATTCGCTGGAACGCGGCCAAGGCATTTCTCAAACCGGTCCGCCATCGTCCCAATCTCACCGTGCTGACCGACGTTGAAGTCGACCGTGTGCTCCTGGAAAACGGCCGCGCAGCAGCGGTAAGTACACGCTGGCAGGGTCAGGCGAAAACCTTCAAGGCGCGCAAGGAAATCGTCCTTTGCGCGGGTGCCGTCGGTTCGCCGAGCATCCTGCAACGCTCCGGCATCGGCCCTCGCCCGCTCCTGGAAAAACTGGGTATCGGTGTGGCCCATGAGCTGCCCGGTGTGGGCGGCAACCTGCAGGATCACCTGCAACTGCGGCTGATCTACAAACTGCAAAACGCGCGCACCCTGAACCAGATCGCCGGCAGTGTGTGGGGCAAGATCGGCATGGGGCTGCGTTATCTGTATGACCGCAGTGGCCCGCTGTCCATGGCGCCGAGTCAGCTCGGTGCGTTTGCCCGCTCGGGGCCGGAGCAGACTTCGGCGAATCTCGAATACCACGTGCAGCCACTGTCGCTGGAGCGTTTCGGCGAGCCGCTGCATGCCTTCCCGGCCTTCACGGCGTCGGTCTGCGATCTGCGTCCGCAAAGCCGTGGGCGAATCGATATTCGCTCGGTCAACCCGCAGGACGCGCCGCTGATTCAACCCAATTACCTGAGCCATCCGGAAGATTTGCGCGTCGCTGCCGATGCGATCCGCCTGACCCGACGCATCGTTTCCGCGCCAGCCCTGCAAGCGTTCAAACCGGTGGAATACCTGCCCGGCGACAGTTTGCAAAGCGAAGAACAACTGCACGAAGCCGCCGCGCGAATCGGTACGACGATTTTCCATCCGGTCGGTACGTGCCGCATGGGCAACGACGGGGACGCTGTGGTCGATGCCGAATTGAAAGTCCACGGCATTCCCGGCCTGCGTATCGCCGACGCCTCGATCATGCCGCGCATCACCTCGGGCAACACCTGTTCGCCGACGCTGATGATTGCCGAAAAGGCCGCACAACTCATCCTCAACCCCGCCACAAGGAGCCTGACAGCGCCAATGGAACTGGCGACCAATGCCTGACCTCCAAACACGAACATTGTAGGAGCCGGCTTGCTGGCGAAGGCTGTGTGTCAGGCGCCATCAGTATTGACTGACACATCGTTTTCGCCGGCAAGCCGGCTCCTACAGGGTTGTAGGTGGGGCACAAGAAATATGAACGACAAAGATCAACTGTAGGAGCTGGCTTGCCAGCGATAGCGGCGGATCAATCAACATCGATGTCACCCGATGCACGGACAGTAGCGGCACCCGCCCACAAAGCATGTGCCGACAGTGGAACAACAAAAACAATCACTGTGAGGGATACCGATATGTCAGAACACGTTCAATCTCTGGAAATCACGCGCAGCGCCGATGCCAGCCGTGACACCCGCAAAGTCATCTTCGCTTCGTCACTGGGAACAGTGTTCGAGTGGTACGACTTTTTCCTCTACGGCGCCCTCGCGGCGGTGATCAGCAAACAGTTTTTCGCCGGGGTCAACGACACCACCGCGTTCATTTTTGCACTGATGGCATTCGCCGCCGGCTTTATCGTGCGGCCCTTCGGTGCGCTGGTGTTCGGGCGGCTGGGGGACATGATCGGGCGCAAATACACCTTCCTCGCCACCATCGTCCTCATGGGCGTCGCGACGTTTTGCGTCGGGTTGCTGCCGACTTACGCGAGCATCGGCATCGCCGCGCCGATCATCCTCGTGGTGCTGCGCATGCTTCAGGGCCTGGCCCTGGGCGGTGAGTACGGCGGCGCTGCGACCTATGTCGCCGAACACGCGCCCATCGGCAAACGCGGTTTCCACACCAGTTGGATTCAGTCCACCGCGACCCTCGGCCTGCTGCTGTCGTTGCTCGTGGTGCTGGGTTGCCGCTACTTCACCGGTGACCAGTTTGAAGTCTGGGGCTGGCGGATTCCGTTTCTGTTTTCCATCGTGCTGCTGGGCATCTCGACCTGGATTCGCCTGAGCCTGCACGAATCGCCTGCGTTCGTGAAAATGAAAGAGGAAGGCAAACTCTGCAAATCGCCACTGCGCGATTCCTTCGGCAAATGGGAAAACCTCAAGGTCGTGCTAATCGCGCTGTTCAGCATCAACGCCGGGCAAGCGGTGACGTTTTACGCGGCGCAGTTCTACGTGCTGTTCTTCCTCACCCAGTTCCTGAAAATGGACCCGGCCCTGGCCAACAGCCTGCTGATCGTCAGCGTGATCATCGGCGCGCCGTTCTTCATTTTCTTCGGTTGGCTGTCGGACAAGGTCGGGCGCAAACCGGTGCTGATGATCGGCCTGTTGCTGGCCACCGCGCTGTACTTCCCGATCTTCAAGACCCTGGCTCATTACGCCAACCCGGCGATCGACCAGGCCAGCCGTCAGGCACCGATTACCGTACTGGCCGACCCGGCGACGTGCACCTTCCAGTTTGATCCGGTGGGCAAGGCGAAATTTGACAGCCCGTGCGACAAGGTCAAAACCTTCCTGGTGAAACAGGGCCTGCCCTACAGCAGCGAAGCGGCCCCGGCCGGCAGCGGCGTGCAGGTCAGCGTCGGCGACGTGAGGCTTGAAGGCTTTGACGAAGCGGCCCTGCGGGGAGCGGTGACCCTGGCCGGGTATCCGTCAAAAGCCGACGTCCAGTTGATCAACAAACCGATGATCGTGGCGCTGATCGTCGCGCTGATCATCATCTCGGCCATGTGCTACGGGCCGCTGGCGGCGTTGATGGTCGAGCTGTTTCCGACGCGCATTCGCTATACCTCGATGTCCCTGCCGTATCACATTGGCAACGGGTGGTTTGGTGGGTTCTTGCCGACGGTGTCGTTTGCGTTGGTGGTGTACACCGGGGACATCTTTTATGGGCTTTGGTACCCGGTGGTGATTACTGCGGTGAGCCTGGTGGTGGGGATGATCTGTTTGCGTGAGACCAAGAACGTGGATCTGGATACTAACTGAGGGTTGGTGTTTGGGTGGTTGGGGGCATGTCCGTTATTTCGGTGATGGCTGCTGGCGGTTTCGCCCTTACGGCGAGTCACTTGGAAGAGCCCCAAGTAACCAAGGGCTCTTGCCCCTTTCGTTCGGTGGCTCGCTAATGCTCGCCATGCCCTCGCTCCGGTCCTGCTCCGTGGGCCCGCCGCCATCGGCCATCCATGGCCGGGGGCGGCTAACCCGGCATCCATGCCGGGTTGCCCACTGCGCAGAACCTCCACTCGGCCTCTCGAGGGGGCGCTCAGATCAAAAGCGGAAGGCGAGCTAACGCTCGGCCTGATGAGTGGTGAAGATCAAAAGCTTATGGGATTCCCTGTAGGAGCGAGGCTTGCCCGCGAAAAACGACCGGACAACACGTTCATTCAGACAGCCCGCGTTATCGTTGACGTCCATCGCCAGCAGGCTGGCTCCTACAAGGGAATGTGCAAACATCCAAAATTAGCGGTGCCACCACAATGCGGGAGCGCGCACACGACTGAA
Source organism: Pseudomonas sp. PDM01 (assembly GCF_014852325.1). Classification (NCBI taxonomy): domain Bacteria; kingdom Pseudomonadati; phylum Pseudomonadota; class Gammaproteobacteria; order Pseudomonadales; family Pseudomonadaceae; genus Pseudomonas; species Pseudomonas sp. PDM01. The sequence continues at coordinate 423,396 of NZ_JACVBK010000001.1, read as the reverse complement.
GAGCCAGGTCGGCTTTCAGGCCGCCTCGGCGGCTGTGGCGGTCGTCGCCCCCTCGAGAGGCCGAGCGCAGGTTCTGCGTAGTGGGCAACCCGGCATGGATGCCGGGTTAGCCGCGCACGGCCAAGGATGGCCGATCGCGGCGGGCCCACGGAGCAGGACCGGAGCGAGGGCATGCCGAGCATTAGCGAGGCACCGAACGAAAGGGGCAAAAGCGCTTGGTTACTTGGCGCTTCTCCAAGTGACTCGCCGTAAGGGCGAAACCAATAGCCGCCGTTACCCCAATAACGGATATATCCCCCCCAAAAAACCCAAACACCCAACACCGCGAAAAACAGAATTACCGCAAACACGAGCCGTTTTCGCTACTCTGGCTCAAAGCACCCATCGCCCCGCCACTCACCCGACCGAGGCACCATGATCATTTCATCCGCATCCGACTATCGCGAGGCAGCCCGCCGCAAACTCCCCCGGTTTTTGTTCGATTACATCGATGGAGGCGCTTATGCGGAGCACACACTGAGGGCCAACAGCGCCGACCTGACAGGCATCAGCCTGCGTCAGCGCATTCTGAAAAACGTCGAAACCCTGAGCCTGCAAACCACCCTCTTCGACCAGCCCCTCGCAATGCCGATCATCCTGGCACCGGTAGGCCTGACAGGCATGTTCGCCCGTCGAGGCGAAGTACAAGCCGTGAAAGCGGCGCAAAACAAAGGCATTCCCCTATGCCTGTCGACAGTTTCGGTGTGTTCGATCGAGGAAGTCGTGGCGCAAAGCCAACAATCCATCTGGTTCCAGCTGTACGTGCTGAAAGACCGGGGCTTCATGAAAAACGCCCTGGAACGGGCCAAGGCTGCCGGGGTGAAGAACCTGGTGTTTACCGTCGACATGCCCACGCCCGGCGCCCGATACCGGGATGCGCACTCGGGCATGTCCGGGCCGTTTGCGTCATCGCGGCGAATACTTCAGGCGATGACCCGACCCGACTGGGCCTTCAACGTCGGCGTCATGGGACGCCCGCACGATCTGGGCAACATCTCGAAGTACCTTGGCAAAGCCGTCACGCTCGAAGACTACATGGGCTGGCTGGCGAACAACTTCGACCCGTCGATCAGCTGGAGCGATCTGGAGTGGATTCGTGACTTCTGGAAAGGCCCGATGATCATCAAGGGCATTCTCGATCCTCAGGACGCGCGAGACGCCGTCAGCTTTGGCGCGGACGGCATTGTGGTGTCGAACCACGGCGGACGACAGCTGGACGGCGTGCTTTCCACCGCCAAGGCATTGCCGCCCATCGTACAAGCGGTGGGGAATGATCTGACGGTGCTGGTCGACTCGGGGATCCGCTCGGGGCTCGATGTCGTGCGGATGCTGGCGCTGGGCGCGAAAGGTGTATTGCTGGGGCGATCGATGGCCTATGCCCTGGCCGCCGACGGTCAACGCGGGGTGGAAAACATGCTGGATATTTTCGCCAAAGAGATGCGCGTGGCCATGACGTTGACCGGAGTGACCTCGATTGCTCAGATCGATGAGTCGACGCTGGTGCAGGCGGTTCGTGAACTGAACGCTTGATCGTAAAAACGCCCTGTCGATGCAGGGCGTTTTCAATCACTCGACGTCTTTGAGAATCTCGAACTTCACCTGATCGGGATAGAACGCAATGTAGCCCCGAATCTGTTCTACCGACACTTTGGGATCTTCATAGCTCCACGCCGCATTCGCGCCCTCATGCCCCGGGACCTGCAGGCTGAAATAGCTCGCATCACCCTTGTAGGGGCAGTAACTCGTGTGGTCGGTGCGGGCAAAATACTTCTCGTCGATATCCTCCCGGGGCACGTAGTACACCGGAGGGTAATTGGCCTCCAGCAGCACCAGCGCGCGCGCCGACGCAGCCACCTGAATGCCGTGAAACTTCACCAACAGACAGCCGGGCTGCTCGGCGATGGTAATGACAGGGCTAGGACCGGAGCTTTTCATGAAATGCGTTCCTCGGGACGGTGAAAAACCTGTGGGAGCGTGCGATGCGGCAATCCGACTTGCCCGCAATGGGTCGCACAGTGCCCCAAAACTTGAGAACACAGCTTTGTCAGGTATAACCCAGATTTCATCAGCGCGACGGCTTCACAGCCGAACGGGGCGCTGGAGCTATCCGTCGGTGGACCGGCACAAGCGCAGAGGCGGATAACGTCAAATGTAGAAGCGAGATGCCGTTCGTTGCAATGACTCGAAACGCACGAGCTGTACATCCATACAGATAAAGATTGCTCCATCGCTCATCAGCGGCCATTCTGTGCACCTCCCGGCAGTTGATGAACGATGGTGGTTATGCGGTTGTACCTCTGTGAAAAACCTTCCCAGGCCAAAGACATTGCGACCGTGCTCGGCGCCCGGCGTCGCGGTGACGGCTGCTGGTTGGGAACGGACGTCACGGTGACCTGGTGCATCGGCCATCTGCTGGAAACCGCGCCACCGGATGCCTACGACGCACGCTACAAGCGCTGGGTGCTGGCGGATCTGCCGATCATTCCGGACAAATGGAAAATGACCGTCAAACCGCGCACCGCCAGTCAGTACAAGGCGGTCAAACGCTTGCTCGGCGAGGCCGATGAGTTGGTGATCGCCACCGACGCCGACCGTGAGGGCGAAATGATCGCCCGGGAACTGGTGGAGCATTGCCGTTATCGCGGGCCAATCCAGCGGTTGTGGCTGTCGGCGCTGGACGATGCGTCAATCCGCAAGGCATTGGCTGCGCTGAAGCCGGGGGCGGAGACCTTCAGCCTTTATCATTCGGCATTGGGCCGTTCACGGGCCGACTGGCTGATCGGCATGAACATGAGCCGGTTGTTCACGCTGCTGGGGCGCCAGTCCGGTTATCAGGGCGTATTGCCGGTCGGTCGGGTGCAAACGCCGACCCTGCGCCTGGTGGTGGACCGCGACCGCAGCATCGCCGATTTCGTCCCCGTGGCTTACTGGGCCATCGACGTGCAGCTGCTGCACGATGGCACCGCGTTCACCGCACAGTGGCGTGCGCCGTCCGACGTTTGCGACGATCAGGATCGCTGCCTCAATCAGGCACTCGCACAACAAGCTGCGTCGGCGATTGGCAACGCGGCGAGCGCCCGGGTGATCAAACTGCGTACCGAGCGCATGCGCGAAGTGGCGCCGTTGCCGTTCGATCTGGGCACCTTGCAGGAAGTCTGTTCGAAGAAACTCGGGCTTGGCGCTCAGGAAACCCTCGACATCGCCCAGGCACTCTACGAAACCCATAAAGTCATCACCTACCCTCGCAGCGACTGCGGTTACCTGCCGGTGAGTCAACACAGTGAAGCGCCCGGTATTCTCGCCGCCCTGCGGCAAGCAGATCCGACGCTGAACGCCTTGCAGGACTACCTTGAACCGCAACGGCGCTCACGGGCCTGGAATGACGCCAAGGTCAGCGCTCACCACGGCATCATCCCCACGGCTGCGGCAAAGAACCTGGATCGACTGGTGGGCAAGCAGCGAGCGGTCTACACGCTGATCCGCGCGCGTTATCTGGCGCAGTTTCTGCCCAACCATGAATACGACCGGACCCAGGCCGACTTCGACTGTGCCGGTGAAGCCTTGCGCGCGGTCGGCAAGCAGATCGTCGAACCCGGCTGGAAACGCGCCCTGCCCGAGGCCCTTGCTCCGGCCAAGGGCCGCGAAGTACCGGCGCCGCAAACACTGCCGACATTGAGCGAAGGCCGTGATTGCGCGGTAGCCGAAGTGAAGCTCAAGGACCTTTGGACGCAGCCGCCCAAACCGTTTACCGAAGGTGATTTGATCAAGGCGATGAAGAACGTCGCCAAGCTGGTCGAGGATCCACTGCTGAAACAGAAACTCAAGGACACCACCGGGATCGGCACCGAGGCCACCCGCGCCTCGATCATTCAGGGCCTGCTCGACCGTGGTTATCTGGTCAAGAACGGCAAGGCCCTGGGCGCCACCCCGGCGGCGTTCAGCCTGATCGACGCCGTGCCGCGCGCGATTGCCGACCCTGGCACCACAGCGATCTGGGAGCAGGCGCTGGACATGGTGCAGAACGGCGAAATGAGCCTGGAAGAATTCGTCACCAAACAAGCGGCGTGGATGAGCAAGCAGGTTGCCCGCTGTTCCGGCCTGAGCCTGACCATCAGCGGGCCCGCAAGCCCTGCCGGGCGAGGTGCCACACCCTGGAAAAACAAACGCAAGCCGGCCAAACGCAAGCCATCGACCGGCGTCAAACGTGCAGCAAAAACGCCGGGTAAAGCTTGATGGCACTTCGACTGGCCAGCGATGGTCTAGTGTTCTTCAAGCCCGGCTACAGCCCTGTTTCCTGAAAAGGCATCGACCATGATTATCGTGCACCACCTGAACAACTCCCGCTCCCAGCGCATTCTGTGGCTACTGGAAGAACTGGCCATCCCTTACGAACTGAAGCTCTATCAGCGCGATCCGAAAACCAACCTCGCCCCGCCGGAACTGAAAGCGATCAACGCCCTGGGCAAATCGCCGGTCATCGAAGACGGCACACAGAAACTGATTGAGTCCGCCGCAATCATCGACTACCTGATTCGTCGCCATGGCGAGGGGCGCCTGCAACCCGATCCGTCCACCCCGGCCTACGATGAATACGTGCAGTGGCTGCATTTCGCCGAAGGCTCGGCCATGTTGCCGCTGATGTTGAACCTGTATGTCGGACGTCTCGGTGAAGCCGGCGCACCGCTGCATCCACGGATCAACTCGGAAGTGGCCAACTACCTCGGTTATCTGAACACGGCACTGAGCCAGTCCGATTACCTGCTGGGCAAGGAATTCAGTGCAGCCGATATCCAGATGAGTTTTATAGGTGAAATCGCCCGCGCCCAACGCAAGCTCGGCGACTACCCTCATGTAGCGGCCTGGATCGAGCGCTTCCAGGCACGCCCGGCCTATCAAGCCGCACTGAAGAAAGGCGGAAAATACGACTTCGCGCCTCACTGATTGATTCCGCTCTGAACAGGAGCCAGCCCGCATGCCCTCGATAGAACTGCACGCCGCTCAGCGCGACGAACTGGAAACGCTCGAAAACCTGATGCAGTTCTATATGTACGACCTCAGTGAGTGGCTGCCGCTCAAACTCGGCGGGCATGGCTTCTTCCGCATCCAGCCGCAACAGGACTACTGGCGCAACCCCGCAACCCGCCCGTTCCTGATCAAGGTCGACGGGGAGCTGGCCGGTTTTGTGACCGTGGATGACAACACCCATCTGCCTGGCGCCCAGTACAACATCGGCTACCTTTTTGTCAGCCGACGCTTTCGTGGCCAAGGAGTCGCGACGTTTGTCGTTTCTACCCTCTTGAGCCAGCTGCCCGGGCAATGGCAGATTTTCCACATCGACGCCAACCCGCCTGCACGGCAGTACTGGGCCCGAGTGATACCGGGCCTCACGGGTGACGCGTTCTCCCGGCATCAGCAGCCAGCGGACGGTTATCCCTGCACCTTTTACCGCTTCCAAAGCGCGCCGCCCTCGTCCTGAGGGGCGCTTTCACCCTGCTGCTTTCTAATTCCAAACAGCTTTGTCCGACAATATGTAGTGACTGAAAATAATCACTACAAAACCGTTGACGCCTCCGATTTGCCCTTGCATGATGCAGACATCTCCCCGATCGGGAGTACAGCAACATGTTTGAGCAAGCTCGTCTGACCGCCGAGCTGTTTTTCCCGGATACACGCTGCCCACAAGGCAGATTGAAGAAGCTGACCTGGCCCGAACGTCCAGTACAAGGACGAGAAGCGCTGGCGATCAATCCTCATGAAGCTTGTGGCCGACCCTGAAAACGTCGGCGGTGGCCTGAAGGTATTCGCTGCTTCTCTTCGTTGTGACGCTATTGCGTAGCAGTTATTCAACACGACTACATGCAACAGACGCGGAACCCCGTCACTCTCGACGGCCGAACGCTGACGTCCTGGTTTCGGTGCCAGGGATCAACTAACCGATGGGCTACTTGTATTAGCGAATCAACTTTGAAAGATCACCAAATGGTCAAGGGGCATATTATGAATCTGAACAATCAACCTACTATCGATGAACTGGCTCGTATGTTCGCTGCGCAAAAAGACAGCCACGACAGCCACATTCTGTGGATCAGCAAATCGGGCCAGGTTCATATCGATTGCCTGTCGCCGCATGCCCATGAAGCCGAGTTCGACCAGAACAACCAGAACCTGTTGGCCCGACTGAAAATGTACCGTCGCGGCCAGGGTTATGTCGGCAAGAAAGCTGCAGCCGACAAAGACTTCATCGGCAATGTCCTGCAAACGCTGAAGCAGGCCTGGGACTCGATGCAGAACCAGAATGAAGTTCGGGTGATTGATCGGTTCTACTGATAAACCCAATGATGTAGGAGCCGGCTTGCCGGCGATGGACTCAACGACACCGTGGTGAAACAGTCAGTACGCGTTATCGTTAACGACCATCGCCGGCAAGCCGGCTCCTACAATGATCTGAATGGGTGTTCAAACCAATGAAGGCCCCATAAAAAAGGCCCCGTTCGAATAAACGAGCGGGGCCTTTTTGTTTGTCTCCGGTTTGCCAAACAAAGCTATTGTTAAGCGTATCCGCTGTTGGTCACTGGAGACTTGCGATGAAAAACAAGCTGATATTCCCGCTGTTGCTGGTTCTGACAAGTGTTGCTCAGGCAAACAGCGTCGACGGTGTCCCGTCATTCGCGGTGGAGTGCCCCGGCAAGTTTCTCGTCCAGGCGGATCAGGATGGGCCGGTCATGATCAACGGCAAGGAAGCCGACACCAAAATCATCAGTGAGCGCCGCTTCGAAGCCAAGGGCTCCGGCATCACCTTGTCAATTGTCCTCGCCGATGACGATTCGGTCGCCGTGACCTCCTCCGGCAAGGCCTCCAACGGCGTGTGTCAGTCAGTGGATGACTGACGTCGCCTCAACGGTTCCCAGCAACAGTTCCATGAAGGCCACCGACGCCGCGCTGTGGTAGTTGTTTTTACGCCGCAGCAGCGCGGCCCCGCGCTTGGGCGCCTCCCCCAGCAACGGGATCCTGCGTAACGCGCGGTCCTGAGTGGCGATGGGTTCCGGAAGGATGGTGGCAATCGCCGTGTGGCGGATGACTTCCAGCAAGGTGCTGACCGAGTTCACCTCGATGGCCACTTTTGGCGTGATCTGCTGCTCAGCGAAATACTCATCGATTCGGGTTCGGGTGACGAAGTCCGTGGCCAACAGGGCAAATTCCAGCTGGGCCACCGCTTCAGCGGATAACGCGACCCGGCTTTCGTACAACGGATGATCCCGCCCGACCATCACGCCCAGCGTCTCGGTAAACGCCGGGATCGACTCGATGTCGGCATTCCTGACCTGATCAAATGCAATGGCGATGTCCAGTGAGTCATCCAGCAGTCCGGCCTCGATGTCGTCCATCGACAACTCGAAAATCTCCAAGTGAATGTTCGGATAGCGCGCCACGTAGTCGCGCACCAATGGCCCGACCAGATACGCCATGAACGTCGGCGTCATCGCCAATCGCAACGTCCCCCGGGACAAGTCCTTCACGTCATGCAAAGCCCGTTTACCCGCCTCCAGTTCCACCAGCACCCGCCGAGCGCACTCGATGTAGGCCTCACCCGCATCGGTCGGCTTGACCGTGCGCGAGGTGCGGTCGAACAGGCTCACGCCGAGGGTTTCCTCCAATTGGCGGATCTGTTGCGACAAGGTCGGTTGGGACACGTGCAATGCCTCGGCAGCACGGGTGAAGCCGCCGTGGTCGGCGACCGCCAGCAAGTAGCGCAAATGTCGGAGCAACATCGGGATCAACCTATAGGCAGGGCTTATGCAATGCATTGTATATCGGTCTTGGACGCTATGAATCAATCGGCAGAAGATTGCTTCACACCCAAGCAGTACTCAACCCGATAGGAGATTCACCATGCAACAGTCCCACGCTTACAACGACCCGAGCCTGGCCCTGACCACCTCGATCCTCGATGCCAAGGCGCGTAAAAACCTGTCGTGGCAGGACCTGACCGACGGCACCGGCCTCGGCCTGGCCTACGTCACCGCCGCCCTGCTCGGTCAGCACCCACTGCCGGAAAGCGCCGCCAAAGTGATTGGCGAGAAGCTCGACCTGGACGCCGACACCGTGGCCCGCCTGCAAATCATTCCACTGCGCGGCAGCCTCTCTGGCGTGCCGACCGACCCGACCATCTACCGTTTCTACGAAATGATCCAGATCTACGGCACCACGCTCAAAGCCCTGGTTCATGAACAGTTCGGCGACGGCATCATCAGCGCGATCAACTTCAAGCTCGACATGAAAAAAGTCGAAGACCCGGAAGGCGGCTCCCGCGCAGTGATCACCCTCGACGGCAAGTTCCTGCCACTGCGTCCTTTCTGACTTGATCCCGGCCCGCACTCAAGTGCGGGCCAGTTCCAGAACCCCGCTTGTTTCTTTGTTCACCACATTGGCCTGGAGGATGCCCCATGAAAAAAATTCTGTTGGTGCTGTCGTTGTTAGCGGGCATGTCTGCCCAGGCTCACGCAGAAGAAACGGCCGTCGCGTACGAGTACGGCATGAAACTGGACATCGCGCATGTCGTGAGCATCACGCCGATTGCCGATGAATGCGGGGTCGTCCCCGTGGAAATGACGTACCAGGACTCCACAGGCGCCACCCACATTCTGGACTACAGCGTGTTTGGCACCGGCTGCTCGAACTGATCCCCCATCATTTGAAAGGAAATTCCCCATGAAAGCGCTCATCGACGGTTTTTTGAAGTTCCAGACAGAAGCCTTCCCACAACGGACCGACCTGTTCAAACACCTGGCCACCACGCAACACCCCGGCACGCTGTTCATCACCTGTTCCGACAGCCGTGTCGTACCGGAACTGCTGACCCAGCAAGAACCCGGCGAACTGTTCGTGATCCGTAACGCCGGCAATATCGTGCCCTCCTACAGCCCGCATCCGGGCGGTGTATCGGCCACGGTCGAATACGCGGTGGCCGTGCTGGGCGTCACCGACATCGTGATTTGCGGCCATTCGGATTGTGGTGCGATGACAGCCGTCGCCAGCTGCAAATGCATGGATCACCTGCCCGCCGTCAGCGGCTGGTTGCAACATGCGGAATCGGCGAAGGTCATCAACGAATCCCGGCCTCATGCCAGCGACGCGGCGAAAGTGAGTTCGATGGTGCGGGAAAACGTGATCGCGCAACTGGCGAACATTCAGACGCACCCGAGCGTGCGACTGGCTCAGGAAAAAGGCCTGCTGAACCTGCATGGCTGGGTCTACGACATCGAAACCGGGTCGATCGATGCACTGGATGCCAACAGCCGCACGTTTGTGTCGCTGGCCGAACGCCCGAGCACGTGCGCCGTTCACGGCAAAGCGGTTGAAGCGGCTTGATCCGTGTATCAGAGGGCCATCGCCCTCAGCTGGCACCTTGCAGCCAATCAGCATCCGCGCTCAATAACCGCGAAGTGAAAATGCAGCGCGCCCGATTCACGGAAGCGCTGCACCCCGCTTTATTTGTCTTCCGGTTTGGCTGACGAGGATGGCCGGATCTCCGGGTTTTCCTCGGCGTTGGGCGGTGTTGGAAAGCTTCCAGGCGTGAACACGTGAGTCAGCAATTCCCTGGCATCGATTTCATTGACACCACTGACCGTGCGAGCCAGCGCAACAGCCTGCTCACATTGCTTATGCGTGTTGACGCGACCACTCAACATCACCATTCCCGCGAGGGTTTTGACATGGACTTGCAGGCCAAGGGTCGGATCGGCCAACGCCAAGGCCGACTTCACCCGGGCTGTCAGCCACGCGTCATGCGCGGCCAATTCCAGCTTATGAGAGTAATGATCGAAGGATTGAAGTTTCATGGCGGACCCCTGTCTCAAGACGCAGTCGCAGACACCCTTAATTATAGTGCGGTCTGCGCTTGAGGTCGGGTTGTCAGCGTTTGACCGACAGATCGATCTGCGTCATGCGACTACGGATCGTGAACACACCGTCGCCCGAGAGAATCGCGCTGCGAGCGAACAGGCGACCACTCTCCCAGTTCGAAAGCCCCAGTTCCGGCTTGTTCAGCGCGTACTGCCCGTCAACCCAACGGGTAATCCCGTTGCCGACAAAAGGCGCGTTGACCGCGTTGTAGAAGCGCTCATGCGCCTCGGCACTTTCACTGATCAACGACACGGTGAATTGCGGGCTGTAGCGATTGAACAAGGCGATGGCCTGGCCCAGGTCGTCGACGATCTTCAGGCTGACTTCCGGGGTTTCTTCCCACTCCCACTCGCGGCCCAACTGGTCTTCGGGCAGTGGTTCGGCCAACGCTTCGGTCTGGTAGCCGTCGGGGCGGTAGACCTCGACGGTTGCAGTCCGCCAACGGCCCGGCAAATACGTTTCGCTGCCCTCGACGATGTGCAACTTGCAGCCCTCTTCCCGGGCGCTGCCGGCTTTTTCCAAGGCGTCCAGAAACAGCGGCACCAGTTCGGCGGCGCGATCGCGGTGGATCAGGCAGACGTTCAGGGTGTTGCAGACTTTACGGTCCAGGGAATTGCGCACGACGGCGGCGAAACGCTTGGCGTCGGCGTCCTTGTCGGCGACCAGCCAGGCGCCACCGGTGCCATGCAGGCTGACGGCAGTGCCGACCTGTTGCGCGATGCTGCCCAACTGACTGACCGCACGCCCCGAACCACGGGCCACCGCCAACGACAGACGACGGTCGGCGAACATGGCCCAACCGGCGGCGTGATTGACGCTTTCCACCAGCGACACTGCGCCCACCGGCAAACCGGCCTCACTCAATGCCGGATTCAACGCGTGGGTGACAATGGCTTGCGCCGTGCCCAAGGCATCGCTGCCAATGCGCAGCACCGCGGTGTTGCCGGTGCGCAACACGCCGGCGGCGTCGGCGAAGACATTCGGCCGGCCCTCGAAGACGAAGGCGACGATGCCCAACGGCGAAACCACCTGCTCGACTTTCCAGCCGTCATGCTCGACGCAACTGATCACTTTGCCGCGCGTGGCTGACGCATCGCGCCAGGCCCTGAGGCCCGCGATCATGTCACGACGCATGCGCTCATCGGCCAGCAACCGTGTGGTGGAGCGTCCACGCGACTTGGCCCATTCGATGTCGGCCCGGTTGGCCGCTTCGATCAAGTCCCAGCAGTCCTGGTTTTCCAGGCGTTGGGCAAAAAGGTCGAAAAACGCACTGATCGCCTGATCGGAAACGGCGGACATCGCCGTAAACGCCGCTTCAGCCCGCTCAATCGCGACCGCCGCCGCTTTCTGGTCCGCAACGGGAATCAGCAACAACTCGCCGCTGACCTGCTCCACCAACAGGTGGTCCCCGGGCTGAAAGCGCAAGGCCAGTTCGGGGCTGACCACAGTGACGCGGTTACCAGCGAAAGGGATTGGCGTGCCAGCGACTAGACGTTCGAGCGCAAGAGACATGAAGCGGTTTCACCATGCAATGGGCGGTCAGAAAATGTATAGCAAAATTTCTGGAGCGTCATTAACCGGTGGCCATCCGGCGCATTTCGTTCGATTGCGAAACCGTACGCAGATCCCCTGTAGGAGCCGGCTTGCCGGCGATGGACGTCAACGATAACTCGGGCTGTCTGAGTAAACGCGTTGCCCCGACGTTTTTCGCCGGCAAGCCGGTTCCTACAGGGGAATGCGTACGAACAAAGAGACAGCTCGCCTCGGCGGCTGTGGCGGTAGTCGCGCCGGCCACAACCCCGCGCTATCAGAACACCGACCAGCCAATTCGCTGGCTCAACAACTCCAGCGCGGCCATGCCCGCCAGTGAGTTACCGGCGGCGTTGAGTTCCGGCGACCAGACGCACACCGTGAACTGCCCCGGCACCACCGCGACGATCCCGCCGCCCACGCCGCTCTTGCCGGGCAAACCGACGCGATAGGCGAAGTTGCCCGCCTCGTCGTAGAGGCCGCTGGTGGCCATGATGGAATTGACTTGCTGGGTCTGGCGGCCGCTGAGGATCTGTTCGCCGCTGTGCTTGCAGAAGCCGTCGTTGGCCAGGAAGCAGAACGCCCGCGCCAGGTCCACGCAGCTCATGCGCAGGGCGCAATGGCTGAAGTAGCTGCGCAGCACCGCCTCGACATCATTGTGAAAATTGCCGAAGGATTGCATCAGGTATGCCATGGCGGCGTTGCGCGCCCGGTGCTGGTATTCGGACTCGGCGACCTTGCCGTCCACCATGACTTGCGGATTGCCCGACAGGCGCCGGACGAAATCGCGCATCGACAAGGCCGGTGCGGCAAAGCGCGACTGATTGATGTCGCAAATCACCAGTGCGCCGGCATTGATGAACGGATTGCGCGGGCGCCCGCGTTCGAATTCCAGCTGCACCAGCGAGTTGAACGGCTGGCCGGAAGGCTCGTGGCCCAGGCGCTGCCAGATGGCTTCGCCGGAATGTTCGATGGCCTGCACCAGGCTGAACACCTTGGAAATACTCTGCACCGAGAACGGCGTGTGGGCGTCACCGGCGCAAAACAGCTCGCCGTCGTTGCCATACACGGCGATGCCCAGTTGATTGGCCGGCACGGTGCCGAGGGCAGGAATGTAGTCAGCCACCTTGCCCTGACCGATCAGGGGCCGAACTGCGTCAAGGATCTCGTTCAACAGCGCTTGCATGCCGGGTTCCGAAGTCTCGCCCCAAGGGATTGCGGGGACACTGACGCTAGACGCTGGTGGCAACGAATGGATCACAGTGGAGGCGTGGAATACCCCCTGTAGGAGCCGGCTTGCTGGCGATAGCGGTGGTTCAGTCGACACATTTATCGCCTGAACGGACGCCATCGCCGGCAAGCCGGCTCCTACAGTGATTTGTGCGGGGGCCAAGGAAATTTAGGGGGTTACGTATCAGAGTGTGTACAGCCCCGTCCTTGACACACCCCGTCCATAAAACCCCACCCCAACGACACATCGCAGATACACCCGATTGATGAAATGTGCCTGTCGATTGGCTCAGCCGATCAAAGCGCTCAACTCACTCAATGCTACGGAGTATCACCATGTTCAAGCTCTCGACTTCTTCCCTGACCCTCGGCCTGATCATCGCCGGCGGCCTGGCCCTGTCCAACGTTGCGTCGGCCTCCGAGTCCGAAGCGTTCAGCATGAAACAACTGGCCCACGGCTACAGCCAGGCCCACGCCGACACCGCGGAAAAACCGGCTGAAGGCAAATGCGGCGAAGGCAAGTGCGGCGCCGGCGAGTAACCCTTGCGCGGGGCCGCGAGCCCCGCATCCCTGACTGAACGGAGACCACGTCCATGAACTCTGCAATCTCGTCGGCCGTGAAAGGCCTGCACCTGAACCTTGACCGTGCCGGTAGCTGGCTCGCCCCATTGACCCTGCGGTTGTTCATTGCCTGGGAATTTTTCGAGTCAGGCCTGGAAAAATGGAATGGCGAAAACTGGTTCGCCGACATTCAGGATCGCTTTCCGTTTCCCTTCGACCAGATACCGGCGACGCTGAACTGGGAACTGTCGATGTGGGCCGAACTGCTTTGCGCCCTCGCCATCCTCGTCGGCCTTGGCACGCGGATTTCGGCCATCGCGTTGATCGTGGTCACCCTTGTTGCGACGGCCGCCGTCCACTGGCCGGCCGATTGGTCTACATTGAGTGAGCTTGCTCAGGGTTACGCCATCAGCAACAAGGGCCACGGCAACTTCAAACTGCCGCTGATTTACCTCGCCGCCCTGATGCCGCTGTTGCTCTCGGGTGCCGGCAAGCTCAGTCTCGATACGTTGTTGGCTCGCTTCTTCTGGCGTCGCAACCACCGCTGAGGCGCCGGCGTTTCGATAACGTACCTGCCACTCCCAATAGAACAGGAGCAATCGCCATGAGTCTCACTCTCTACGGTTTTGACGGCAGTACTTATGTGCGCACAGTGAAGATGTTGCTGGTGGAAAAAGACGCGGACTTCGAGCAGGTGCAGGTCAACGTGATCAAAGGGGAACCGCACCTGCCGGAGCATCTGGTGCGCCACCCGTTCGGCAAGGTGCCCGTCGTCGACCACGACGGCTTTCGGGTGATCGAAACCGGCGCGATCATTGCCTACCTGGACGAAGTCCTGCCCGGCCCGTCAATCACCCCGGACAACGCCCACGACCGTGCGCGCACCCACATGGCCCAGGGCATTTATGATTCCTACGGTTATGGCGCGCTGGTCTCGGTGTTCGGCTACCATCTGTTTCCCGACTTCATTGGCGGGCAGAATGAAGATTCGCGCCGCCAAGGCATCGAGAACTCGAAACGAGTGCTGCGCGAGTTGATGAAGATTAAAGGCACCGATCCGTATATCGCCGGCCTTGAACCGAGCATCGGCGACTTCTACCTGGCACCGGGTTGCGCCTACATCGCGATGACCCCGGATGCGCCGCAGGTATTTGCCGTGGACGGCTTCAACAGCTGGTGGAAACGGATGCAGGGGCTGACGAGCTTCAAAGCCACACAGCCGCATTAAGCTACGCCCCAACTCACTTGCGAAGACAGGAGCCACCATGAGCGTGACCACCCAATGGATCGAGATCGACAGCGCTGAAGGTAAATTCGGCGCTTACCTGGCGATTCCGCATACCCGTAAAGGCCCGGGGATTGTGCTGATCCAGGAGATCTTCGGTGTGAATGAACACATCCGCTCGGTCGCCGAGCAATATGCCGCCGACGGCTACCTGGTAATCGTGCCGGACCTGTTCTGGCGCAACGGCCCGCGCATTGAACTGACCTACGACGAAGCCGGCTGGAAACGCGCCGTCGAATTGATGAACGCCACCGACGTCGGCAAGGCGCAGAAAGACATCGAGCTGGCCATCGACGCCCTGAAAGCACAACCGGGTCTGGATGGCGGCATTGCCTCCATCGGCTACTGCTTTGGTGGCTTGCTCTCCTACCACACCGCTGCCAATGGGCTGGTGGACGTGGCGATCGCCTACTACGGCGGCGGCATCCAGAACCAACTGGACCGCGCCGACGAAATCGAAGTGCCGCTGCTGATGCACTTCGGCGAACAGGACAGCCACATCCCGCTGGAAGCCGTGGAAAAAATCGCCGAGCGTTTCGACAACAACGATAACGTTGAAATCGTGGTTTACCCGGAAGCCGAGCATGGCTTCAACTGCTCGCATCGCGACAGCTACAACCAGCGTGCCGCGGCTGAAGCCCATGGCAATACGCTGATCTTCCTGGGCATGGAACTCTAAGACCGACACGCTTTTGGCAGGAGCCCGGCTTGCTGGTGATGGCAATTTCACTGACGCCATCGCCAGCAAGCCGGCTCCTACGGATCACAGGTGTGTTCGGGGTCGCGGGTTCACGCAAAACCTGTAGGAGCCAGCTTGCTGGCGATGGCGATTTCACAGACGCCTTCGCCGGCAAGCCGTGCTCCTACAAATCTCGGGTGTGTTCGGGGTCGCGGGTTCACGCAAAACCTGTAGGAGCCAGCTTGCTGGCGATGGCGATTTCACTGACGCCTTCGCCGGCAAGCCGTGCTCCTACAGATCTCGGGTGTGTTCGGGGTCGCGGGTTGACGCAAAACCTGTAGGAGCCAGCTTGCTGGCGATGGCGATTTCACTGACGCCTTCGCCGGCAAGCCTGGCTCCTACAGGTTTGGCGTTTATTGATTGATCGTCATGACTTCCATAATCACAACTCTTCCGCTTGCGCAGTGTCGGCCAGCTTCGGCTGCACGTTGCGCTCGTGCACATGGCGATGCGGTGTGCGGTCGATGTTCAGGCTGAGGATTTCCGGACGGCTGTAGTGGCCGCGCCCATCCATCTGACGCTTGCGCACTTCGATCTGGAACAAGTCGATGTCGGCAATGACTTCACCTTCACCTTCGGTCAATGCGCCGACGACTTCACCTTGCGGATCGATGATCGCGGTGTAGCAACCACCGGAGATCGGACCAATGCCGCAACCGGTGTCAGCCATGATTTGCGCCTGCTGTTCCGGGTACAACCAGGCCGTCGAGTTGACCACGAAACACGCCGATTCCAGCGCGTGCATGCGGATACTGACTTCCATCTGGCGGGTAAACCGCTCACCGGCGAACGAACCGGGGTACATCGAGGCGTGGATCTGTTCGCCATCTTCGATCAGGGCATAACGCGCCAGCGGATTGTAGTGTTCCCAGCAAGCCAGTTGACCAATGCGGCCAACAGCGCTGTCGATTGCGCGCAGGCCGGAACCATCGCCCATGCCCCAGATCATCCGCTCATGATAGGTCGGCGAAATCTTGCGACGGGCCTGAATCAGGGTGCCGTCCGCATCGAACAGCAATTGCGTGTTGTACAGGGTACTGCCATCGCGCTCGTTGACGCCGATGGACACCACCATGTTGGCGTCCTTGGCGGCTTTGCCAATGGCATCGGTGGTCGCGGAAGGCACGACGACCGCCTGATCGAGCAATTTGTAGTGCTCGGAACCCATTTCGAACGGCGCCTGCACAAAGGAAAAGTACGGGTAGTACGGCACGATGGTTTCCGGAAAAACGGCGAACTGCACGCCTTTCTCGCCGAGTTCATGGATCTTGTTGACGACCTTTTCTACAGTGCCTTCACGGCTGTAGAGCACAGGTGCGATCTGGACGGCAGCGGCTTTGACGATGGTCATGGCGGTGATCTCAGTGGGGAATGGGCTTCAACGAGACCGAGATTACGCCAATAATATTTTGGCTCAAATGTCGAATACACCACCTTTTAAGCCACACAGATAGCGATTTCAAATACGCCATCGCCAGCAAGCCGGCTCCTACAGATCGAGGGGATGTCCAGAATCGAGGATTCACACAAAACCTGTAGGAGCCGGCTTGCTGGCGATGGCGATTTCGAGAACGCCGCCCGCAGCAAACCGACTCCTACAACGTCAACCTCGATTCGCACGCTGGATGACCTGCGGCGGTTGACCAAAGGCGCGAATAAACGCCCGGCGCATCCGCTCGCGATCACCAAAACCGGTCTCTGTCGCCACCACATCGATGGCGTGCCGGCCGGTTTCCATCATCAGGCGCGCGGCCTCCACCCGCAGGTTTTCAATGGCCTTGGCAGGAGACTGACCGGTTTCAGCATGGAAGACGCGACTGAACTGTCGCGGGCTGAGGTTGGCGGCGCTGGCCAGTTCCTCGACCGACAACTCGGACTTCAAATGCTGCTTGGCATAGGTCAACGCGGCTTGAATGCGGTCAGTCTTGGGCTCGAGTTCAAGCATCACCGAAAACTGCGACTGCCCGCCCGCGCGCCGGTGGTAGACCACCAATTGCCGGGCCACCCGCCGCGCCACTTCTGCACCGAGGTCACTTTCCACCAGGGCCAATGCAAGATCGACACAGGCACTCATGCCCGCAGCGGTCCAGACGTTGCCGTCGTTGATGAAGATCCGGTCCTCCTCCACCTTCACCTTCGGGTAAGCCCGTTGCAACGCAGGCGCATGGCACCAGTGCGTGGTCGCTCGCCGACCATCGAGTAGACCGGCCTCGGCCAGCGCGATGGCACCGGTGCAGATCGATCCGACCCGGCGAGAGCTCTGACTGGCGCTGCGCAGAAACGCCACCATGCCCGATGAAACCGGACGGATCAGGTTGTCGCCCATTACCAGCAGCGTGTCGAACGAGCGCTGATCGAACGCGGTGGTTTCCACGCCGAAGCCGGCGGAGGTCTGCACCGTCCCGCCGTGTTCCGACAACAAGGTGAGGCTGTATACCGGCTCGTCGGCGGCGCCGTTGGCCATTTCAAACGCCGCACACATGGCCAGGCCCAGCACCTGAAATTCGGGGTAAACGATGAGGCCGATCTCGTGCATGACGCCAATTCCTGATGACCGCAAAGGAGGCTTGATAGCTTTTAAGGCCATCTAGCCTGCACTGTACGCCCTGATCAGGTCTACACCTAACAGAAAGGCGTTAGCCGGCAACACGAGGCTCGGCCGTGGTCGATGCGTTGAACTATGCGAAGTTATGAAGGGATCGCGGCTGGCACTCAGTGCCGGGACATCAACCCATGCAGCACACCGAACCGCAAACCGGGCTCGGAGGGAGTCATGTGCGAGACGCCGAAAACCTTAAACGCTGCCAGCATCAGCACCAGCCCACCGGGCAGGATGCTCAGGCGATGACTTTGCAGGCCCGCGAGCCTGAGTTGATTGACGTGCCCCACTTCCAGCAGGCGCAGCGACAGGCGCAACAGGCCGCTGTAGGTAATGCCGCTCTGGCCTTCGTCGTTCAAACCGTTGGCCTTGAGCACTTTGGCGAGCATTCGTGCGGTGCCTGATGAGCCGATCACCTGCTGCCAGCCCAGCGAGCGATAACGGCGCGCCACGCGCTCGAATTGCAAGGTGGCGACACGCTCGGCTTCCAGCAGCGCCGGGGCCGTGATGCGACCACCTTGAAAATAACGCGCACCAAAGGTGCCGCTGCCGATGGCAATGCTCTCGGTCAACAACGGCTGCGCACCCTGCCCGAGGATCAATTCCGTGGAGCCGCCACCGACGTCGATCACCAGCCGTTTGCGTTCCGTACCGGGAACCGTGTGAGCCACACCGGCGTAAACCAGCCGCGCTTCTTCATGCCCGGAGATCACGTCGATGCGAAAACCCAGATGCCGCTCTGCGCTGGCCAGGAACAATTGGGCATTGTCGGCTTCACGCACGGCGCTGGTCGCCACCGCCCGCACACGACCGGGCTCAAAGCCGCGTAACTTTTTTCCGAATCGCGCGAGTGCCTGCCATCCGCGATCCAGTGCCATTTCGTCCAGCGCACCGCCCTGAAAACCCTCAGCCAGCCGCACCGGCTCGCGCAGGGTTTTCACTTCCTGGATCACCAGTTGCTGGTTCCGCTTGACCG
This sequence comes from Pseudomonas sp. PDM01, assembly GCF_014852325.1. Taxonomy (NCBI): domain Bacteria; kingdom Pseudomonadati; phylum Pseudomonadota; class Gammaproteobacteria; order Pseudomonadales; family Pseudomonadaceae; genus Pseudomonas; species Pseudomonas sp. PDM01. Next base: position 404,534 of record NZ_JACVBK010000001.1, on the reverse strand, counting down.
ACTGACCGATCATCATACGAAACGCATTGGAACCCAGGTCGATGGCCGCAAACAGGGAGGCATCTCCTTTCATTGAGGTATTCCTTGCAAATTCATCTGTCAGCAGACCCAGGCCCGCTGTACGTTCAAGACGGTTTGCAAGAATTTTTACATGGGTTCGATGACATCCAGATGACATCGCTAATGGGCCTCTCCGCCCTTGGGCTTATAGAAGAGAAACATGCTGGTCTCGGTGGTCTTGATGTATTTGCTGGCCCAATCGGGGTTCACGTTGCGGTCGTGAAAATACGTTGCGCCGTGGGTGCGGTCGTTGAGCTGCTTGTTGAGTGCCTTGCGCGCGATTTCCTTGGCGATCGTGTATTGGGTTTCTTCCTGGACCTGGTCGGAACGCCCGTCACACCACCAGGAAAACTGGCAATTCTTGGTTTCAGAACCTTGTTTGACCACCGCGCACACCGTGTCCGGAAAGCCCTCATGGCCCAGGCGATTCATCACCACGCTGGCCACGGCTTCCATGTCGGCGGAGGATTTGCCCTTGGCTTCCCAATAAATGGAGCGCGCCAGGCAGGTGATTGCATCGTCCAGCGGCGACGCACCTGCCGGGTCGACTGCCTGCACTTCGGAGGTGGTAATCGCTTCGGACTTGGGCACCGGCACATCGGCCCCCTTCTCCGCCGCTTTCTGTTCCAGCACTTCGGCCTTGTTTTCGGCCGCTTCCTTTTTTTGTTCCTGTTCAGTCGCCGCTGCCTGGCCGCTGAGTAGCGTGATTGCAAAGCAGGTCGCTATCCAAATCAAGCGCATGATCGCCCCTTCTGAGTGGACTGGATTCAAGCAACAAAATGTCGACGCTGAGCGCCCCTGGCCGGCGACATCGCTTGATTGTAGTTGCCCGTTTTCATTTCGACAGACGGCCGACAACCTGTATTTCGATGTGAAAAGGCATTGCGCTCACGGGGGTGAAATCGCGCATCATGGGCGCAGTCCGAACAAGGGAGATTTCCATGCGTGTCCTGCCACCCGTTTTGCGTCTTGCCACGTTGTCGCTGGGGCTGTTGTTCGCCATGAATGCACTGGCGGCCGACGAGAAACAACTGATCGACTCAATCAACGATTACCGCAGCCAGAACCAGCGGTGCGCAGGTCAGGTCTCGTCAGAACTGCCACCGCTGGCGGGTGATCCACGGCTGGCGTTGTCCGCCTCCAGCATCGGCAATCTGCAACAGGCCATGGTTGCCGCGAATTATCCGATGAAGAACGTGCAGGCGATCAGCCTGTCCGGGCCGCGCGATGCGGCGGCGGCGATGAAAGCGATCCAGGAGAGCTTTTGCCAGATCGTGCTCGATCCGCAATTCGTCGACATCGGCGTGAGCCGCCAGGACCGTGAATGGCGCATCGTGGTGGCCCGTCCATTGTTGAGCGCGCGCCTGGGCGACTGGCAGGCGGAAGGCCAGAAGCTGCTGGCCGAACTCAACGTCGCCCGCAGCCGTGCACGTCAGTGCGGCACGCAATCCTTTGCCGCCGCCACGCCGTTGACCTGGAACGCCACACTGGCGACAGCCGCCGAGACGCATGCGCGGTCCATGGCCAACAACAATTACTTCGATCACAAGGACCGCGACGGTCGCACGCCGGGTGACCGGGCAGAACTGGCGGGTTACAGCGGCCAGCAGATCGGCGAGAACATCGCCGCCGGGCAAGACAGTGTGCGCAAGGTCGTCGATGGCTGGGTCGCCAGCCCCGGCCACTGCGCGAACCTGATGAACCCGCAGTATCACGAGCTGGGCGCTGCGTATGCGGTGGACCCGAAGAGCGATTCGGGGATTTACTGGACAGTGATGTTTGGTACGCCGTAAACCGCATCTCCTGTAGGAGCGAGCCTGCTCGCGATGGACTTCAGGGCGCCGCGTTCATTCAGGACAACGCGTTATCGTTAACGTCCATCGCGAGCAGGCTCGCTCCTACAGATACAGGTCGGCGTTTGGCGATGTCATAGACTCTGTCAATCAACTGGTCATCTAAAGTGATTGGACGCCCCGGCCCGTTGCTTCTAGCCTGCGCGCACTCATTTCGTGAACAGCGCCCTCCGACACAGGCAAAGCACCATGATCGTCCGCCCCAAACCCAATCTGATCAACATCCTCACTTCGCTCAAGGGCTCGATTGCCAGGAAAATTGCGCTGCGTTGTCTGATGGTGACGCTGCTGGCTTCCATCATCGTGCTCGTGGAAACCCTGCATCCCAACTATTTTGCCAAAGTGAACGCGACGCCGTTCACCTTGCTCGGCCTGTCGCTCTCGATTTTCATGAGCTTTCGCAACAACGCCTGTTACGACCGCTGGTACGAAGCCCGTAAAGCCTGGGGCGAAATGATCGTCGCGATCCGTTCGATGATCCGCGAAACCCAAGTGATCAAGGACGCGCACGCGCGGCAGACCATCCTGCGCAACCTTTGCGGGTTCGCCCACGCGTTGAACGCAAAATTGCACGGCAAGCGCGAACTGGACGCCGCTGGTGAGTGGCTTGAGCCGAGGCCGGACGACAACGCGCCGGACATCAGCGGACGTATTCTCAACCATGTCGGTGAGCAATGTTCAGCACTCGGCGAGTCCGAAGCCATCAGTGAGTTTCGCTACACGATCATGGCCAACCACCTGACGAGCCTGAGCCGGTCGCAAGCGGCTTGCGAACGGATCAAGCACACGCCTCTACCCTTCGCCTACACACTGCTGCTGCACCGCACGACCTACCTTTTCTGCCTCTTGCTGCCCTTCGCCATGGCAGAGTCGCTGGGCTGGCTGACACCGGTTTTCACCGCCATCGTCAGCTACACGTTCTTCGGCCTGGATGCGATTGGCGATGAATTGGAGGACCCGTTCGGGCGTGACGAAAACGATCTGCCGACCCATGCGATGGTGCGCAACATCGAGCGCGAAATCCTCGCGGCACTGGGTGAAACACAACTTCCCCCGGCCCTTGAACCCGTCGATTTCGTGTTGAGCTGAAACGCCAGCGGGACAGGTTCAGGCCTACGCCTGAACCACCTCGATCCCCAGTTTCCGATAATCCCCGACATCGCCCGACGCCACATGGCGCTCGGTGATCAGCGTATGAATGCGGTTGCACGGCGCGACCACAAACGGCTCGACCGCGCCCAGTTTGTCCGCCGTGGTGACGGCGATCACCTGCGAAGCACTGTCGAGCAGCGCCTGTTTCACCGGCACCTCATCGAAGTGCAACGAGCTGATGCCAACTTGCGGATGAATCGCGCAAACCCCGGTGAACAGCACATCCGCCTTGATACCCTGCAACAAGCGCAGGGTCTCGTGTCCGCTGACCGACATCGTCGCGAGGTTGAGTTGCCCGCCTGCCAGAATCACCTTGATGCCTTTGTATTCGGCCAGGGTGATGGCGGTCATCGGCGAGGTCGTGATGGCGGTGATGGAAATGTCCGAAGGCAACGAACGCGCGATCTGCAGCGTGGTGGTGCCGGAATCGAACATCACGATCTGGCCATTCTCCACGCGACTGGCGGCGAGCTGCGCGAGGTGGGTTTTCACCTCATCGGTTTCGCTGACCCGCGTGAAGTAATCCTTGCCCGTGTCCTTGGGCCGAGGCAGCGCGCCGCCGTGCACGCGTTGCACCAGACCGGCCGTGGCCAACTCCGACAGGTCGCGGCGGATGGTGTCTTCCGAGACGGCGAAATGCTGACTCAACTCGGAGGCCATGACCTTGCCGTCACGTTCGAGGATCAGCAGGATTTTCTGCCGGCGCAGATGAGGGAGTTCGGCGGCCGAGTGATGGTCGTGCATGTTTATGCCTGAGTTTGCGGGTTTGTGCGAGATTAGCCAAACCTTTGTGCAAACACAATCGATGTAGGGCTCAGGGGCCCCATCGCCGGCAAGCCGGCTCCTACAGGATTGCGGTGAAGCGTCAGTTGATCGCGACCTGGGCCACATGGCCTGAGGTCACCAGCGCCTTCAGCGAGGTGTCGAACTGTTTCAGTGCATTCACTTGCAATGCGGTTTGCTGATCGATCTGCGCGGCGATCTCCGGTGCGGCTTTGCCATGCACCCAGACCGAAGGCATTTGTTGTGTGCGCGAGCCCTCGGCCTTGCCGATGTATTGCAGGTTCGAGTCGTAGAATTTGGCCATGAACCGCGCTTCAACCTGGTTGTTGCGCTTGGACACCAGACGGCTGTAAGTGTCGAGCATCACCACCACGTCCGGGTGCGCCTGCACCAGCGCATCGAGGTTGTCGTAGACCGTCACCGAGGCAAACTCTTTCTGCAACGACCCCATCAGCCAGTTGATCGCCCGTTTCGGATCGGAGCTGTCGACGAAGGCGCTGCTGATGCGTGAATCCAGTTCCGGGTTCTTTGCGCCGTTCAGTGCAACCGAGTGGTATTGCTCAAGGTATTCGAGGGTGCTGACGGTGTTTTCGCTGTAGAGCACGCCCACTGATTGCGCGTGCTGCAAGCTCGCGGCGCTGTCGGCGACCGGCGGGAAGTGGCAGGACTGTTCGGCGGCGTATGCCGGCACGGTGGCGGCAATGCTGCCGGTCAGGACAGCGACAAGGGCCAGCAGGGTAGAGATTCTCATCGCGCAGGTTCCTTCGGTGGCGAATTCGGTATGTGGCTATCCTCCTCCCTTGGCGAAAAAACAGAACTTGCGATTCTTGATGATGGTTATTGATCAAACGAATGGTTGCGGCAAAAGGGATCGTTACCCCCTAGCCTCATGCCCCCGGCCGATCAGCAACCGGCGCATGCTGCGCCATCAACTCGACCACCCAATCAATAAACACGCGCAGCTTCAGGCTGATGTGCCGGTTCGGCGGGAAGGCCACATACAAGGGCATCGTCTCTAGACTCCAGTCCTCGAACAGCGGTACCAATTCACCGCGAGCCTCGTAGTCCCGGGACATGTATTTGGGCAGCCAAAGCACACCGAGCCCGGCGAGGCCCGCCGCAAGAAATGCGTTGCCATCATCGACGGCCAGCACATAACGTCCTTTGACCTGCACACGCTCACGTTCGTTGTACATCGCGTAGGGCACCGGTTTGCCGGTGCGCGCCCACAAAAAGCCGACGACTCGATGATCCGAATCCTCCAGCTCTTGCGGATGCAAAGGCACGCCGACGCGAGCCAGATAGCTCGGTGCTGCAAACACCCCAAGCGGCAGGTCAGCGACACGCCGGGCCATCAGCGACTGGTCCATCAGCTCGCCGCCGCGCACCACGCAATCGACGTTTTCATCGATGATGTCGACGATGCGATCGCTGACGCCCATGTCGATCTGGATGTCCGGGTATCGCGCATAAAACGCAGGCAATGCCGGCACCAGAATCATCCTCGCCAGCGGGCTCGGCACATCCACGCGCAGCCGGCCTCTGGGCAACGTCGACGCACCGGACAGGCTGGTTTCGGCATCGTCCATGTCGGCCAGCAGCCGCAACACCCGCTCGTAATAGACGGCGCCATCAGCCGTGACGTTGACCTTGCGCGTGGTGCGGTTGAGCAACTTGACGCGCAACCGGGCCTCCAGTTGCTGCACCAGTTGGGTCACGGTGGTCTTGCTCATGTGCAGGGTTTCGGCCGCCTTGGTGAAACTGCCCGCCTCCACCACGCGCGCGAATGCCTGCATTGCATCAAAACGGTCCATTGCAGCCCCAGGTATCGATAGGATTGTTTGGATATCACAAACAGTGCTGGCCAAGGTTGCTCGTTTATCGCCCCGATGCAAGTCCTTACAGTCCCTTCATCGTTCACACAGAGCCCTTGATGGAGGCCTTTCATGACGCAGCGCGATGTTGTTTTCCCAGCCAAACGCCAGGCGCTATATGAGCGCAATCGCTACTCGCCGGCTATTCGCTCCAACGGCTTTTTGTTCGTCTCGGGGCAAGTCGGCAGCGCTGAGGATGGATCGCCCGAACCGGATCTGGAGAAACAGGTGCGGCTCGCATTCACCAATTTGAACGCGATCCTCGTGGCGGCCGGTTGCACCTTCGACGATGTGATTGATGTCACCGTGTTCATCGTCGACCCCGAATCGACCTTCGAAACCATCTGGAAGATCGTGCCGGAGTTCTGGGGTAACGCACCGCACCCGACGTTGACCGGAGTCGGCGTAACGTGGCTGTATGGCTTTCAATTCGAGATCAAGGTGATTGCCAGGCTTCCAGACACCGCCGAGGAATGAACTGACGCCTGCACAGGGGATGAACGCGTTTTCCGTTCGGCGTTAGAATCGGAAAATGTTCAGCCCACATTTTTGAGGATGACCCAGGCATGTCCACACCCGACATTTCCCTGCAAGACACCGCGGCGCCGGAAGGCGTTTGTTATGGCTGTGGCAGCCGCAACCCGCATGGGCTGCACGTCAAGAGCTACTGGCATGAAGACGGCGAGCATGTCATCGCCGAGCACGTGCCCGACGCCAGGTATTGCGGCTGGCCGGATCTGGTCTACGGCGGTTTGATCGCGATGTTGGTGGATTGCCATTCCAACTGGACCGCCATGGCCTATCACTACCGGGCGGAAAACCGCGACGCCGCCAGCCTTCCGCGCATCAATTGCGTCACGGGCAACCTCGGCATCAAGTTCATCAAGCCGACGCCGATGGGTGTCCCGCTGACCCTGCGGGCGAAAGTCGAAGGTGATGTCGGGCGCAAGACTCGGGTCATCTGCGAGATCTACGCCGGGGACGTGCTCACGGCGGTGGGCGACTCCACTTTTGTTCGCGTGGACACCGCTCAATTGGCCGACGTCGCGCACAACCGATAGGTCGCCGCGTGATAACGTGCGCGCATCCTCTTTTGGAAGCGCACGCCCATGTCCATCGCCGACAATCTTCTCGCGTTTACCTTCGCGGCCACGTTGCTGACACTAACGCCTGGCCTCGATACCGCATTGATCCTGCGAACCGCAACGGTGGAAGGCCGACAACAGGCCTTCCGCGCGGCATTGGGCATCAATGCCGGCTGCTTTCTGTGGGGCGCTGCGGTCGCTTTTGGTCTGGGCGCGTTGATTGCGGTCTCGGAACTGGCCTTCAACGTCCTGAAATACTGCGGCGCCGCTTACCTGGCGTGGCTGGGCCTGAACATGCTGTTGCGCCCGCGCCGCTCGCTGTCGCCCCTCGAAACCGACGCAAAACCAACGGCCAACTGGTTCCTGAAAGGCATGATGGGGAATGTGCTCAACCCGAAAATCGGCATCTTTTACGTCTCTTTTCTCCCACAGTTCATTCCCCAGGGCCATTCGCTGATTGCCTGGACTTTTGGCCTGGTCAGCATTCACGTGGTGCTCGGTTTGATCTGGTCGTTGACGTTGATTCGCGCTACACAACCACTCGCCCTGGTGCTGCGGCGTGAGAAAGTCATCAAATGGATGGACCGCACGACGGGCATGATCTTTGTTCTGTTTGCAGCGCGGTTGGCGTTCAGCAAGCGGTGAGCAGCGCTCCCCTGTAGGAGCCGGCTTGCCGGCGATGACGTCCGAACGGGCAACGTAAAGTTCAAGACCGCATCGCCGGCAAGCCGGCTCCTACAGTTTTGTGTTTCCCGGGACTGTGTGAAGAACCCAAAAAAATGCCCGCCTCTTGCGAAGCGGGCATTTCGCTCACGGGTTATGCGTCGTTTTCAGTGCGGCCTGCGTTAAAAACTCGCTTTGACCGACACCATAAAGTTGCATGGATCACCGTAGTAGTTGCCGAAGGTCTCGGTTCCGATGGTGGCGTAGTAGCGCTTGTCGAACAGGTTGTTGCCGTTGAGCGCAACCCGCCTACTTCTATCAGCCTGGGGACGCGCTACACAGATCAGCCGTTGGTGCGATCGGTCGCCTTGGCTTTGCTTTCGGCAACAGCGGCTTCAGCCTTCTGTTTCTGTGCAACCTGGAAGGCTTCCATCGAGACTTTCCGGGCCGACTCCATGCGTGTGAAGGTCCGATCACCGCCACCTGTGGCCATAGCCAGAGTGGAAGCGGTCAGAGCGGCGGCGACGAAAAGAACTTTCATGGATTTCATTTGGGTATCCTCAAGTAAGAGTTTATTAATAGATAACAGTGGTAGTTATTTGCTAAAGCATTACTTGCTTATTCAACCTGGCTTTAGCATTAAGCCAGGGCGGCGTTTTGTTGCGTCCAGGTGCCTTGCTCCATACGCCCGTCGGTATCTCTGCTTTTTGCCCAGGCGGTGAGCATTACCATCATTGCGAATCCACCGACGATGAGAACCGGATAGGCTGCCAGCAACTCGATCAGCGAGTATTTCCAGGCCAGCGGACGACCAACACCCAACATGGCGGCATAGAACCACGACACACCAGAGAGCGCACCCGAGAACAGCGCCAGCATGCGAAGGCTGAAGGAAAGTTTGAGTAACGAACCGGCTTTTTTCAGCGCCGGCAATACAGCGCTATGCAACAGGAAACCGTTAAATGTCAGCAGTACAACGATCCCGATTTTTGCTTGCAACTTTGGATTCAGGAAATACTCCATCCCCTTGCCGGTATAATCGATCCCGATAATGCCAATGCCCGTAATCCAGAGAGCTACAAGTGCAAGTACGACGGTTTTTTGAAGGCTTTCCATATGTGCGTCATCATGGTGACCCGACACGTCCCCCTTCAGGAGTTGCTTGACCATTGCAACGTCACTGGTCAAGACAAGACCGATTGCAACACAGCAGGCGATAAGATGGAAATATACAACGCCCAAACGAAAATATTCCACGGTGGACGAAGAAATCATACTAAGTTCCATGGTTACCTCTTGACTTCAATAGTGAATCAACATAGCTCTCGGCACAGCTTGATTGGAGTTTGCCGTTGCTGATTGTAATTAGGATCCAACAATTATTATTAAATAATCTCGCAGTGTTACGCTGCCAGGATAATAGTGATTTTCGCGAATGAACTTTTAATCATTCGTACTTAGTGCATATGAGGTTTAACTTCCGCTTCTGGGGTCGGCGATATCCAGAACCCTATCGGCGAGCGGATCAGGCAATGCTGGCGGGATTTGCCGGGCTTGCGCCCCATTCGAGAAAACGGATCTTGTGAACCTCACCCAGGCTGTCTTCATAGACCAGGGTCACCGGTACCACGCCTGTCTTGTTGGATGTATCAGTGCGCTGCAATACCCGCTTCACATCGATTTCCATACCGTAGTGGTAATCGACGGCTGAGACATGCGCGCCGGGTTCTTGCAGGCCGTTCTGGTCGAAGACAGTTGGCGCGAGACTGGAAATCACGGCACTGACAATTGTGGCCATGTTCATAAGGCTGTACCTCCACTGAAGTTCTCTTAACGAGGACTTAATGTGACACGTGATCAAAGTGAAGTTCACTTCACCGCGACGAACGCGCCGATCTGAGTCGCCTGTAGTGGCTTCAGGCCCCTAGCAATTCCCCGCGCTTGACGCCTTACGACCATTCGTCCATTAAACGCCGTATTTGTTGGGCCAAACGGCATTTTTGAGTGAGGTCATAACATGTTATGACGGATTTTCGAGCAAGATTTCACGTGCTGGCTGTGACGGCACATGGACCGAAAACGTCTGCGAGCCAGGGTGAGAAATATCGGGTATTGGCCGATTTCTGCCGTCCATGACTGGCCGAAATCGGCCAGTTTCCGCCGTTCGAGCGTCCAGGTTCAGTACTTGATATCCCGGGCTTTTTGACGTCCTTCCTGCTTCGTTTGTCGCTTGTCTTGTCGGCAACCGGGATTGCTCTGGGCATCGGCTGCTCGACAATCCTGTTTCGTCTCACGCGCACCCTGGCGCGTCTCCTGCCTGACATCGCGCGCGGAACGACGCGTCTCGGCTCGTTCGGTGGCCGCCCAAGCTGCCCCGTTCGCCACCAGAAGAAAAATCATCGCTACCCAACCAAACGTCCTGTGCTTTCTCATAATCTGATCTCCAGGAACTCGATGTCGGAATTTAAGTACAGCTGATTTCCAGACGTCCCGCAGGGTAAGGAACTGCCATTCATCCAAGCGATATCCATTGCTCGAGTCCAAGGGGGCAGCTGGTGAGCATCAGTGTCGATGGTGAACGGCAACAATCAGCCAGAAGCGATCATTCCAGGTCCTCTCGATTCCCCCCTCGCAAATTCCTGCCAGGGGTTATAGATGCCCTCTCCGCCCCTGACATTGCATAGGTATAGGGGGTATGCCTATCATGCGCAATACATAGGTAGGGGGGGTATCCCATGGGCCATATTGCAGCAAACAAAGGCGATCTTCTCAAACGCGTAAAACGTATCGCCGGGCAAATCCAAGCCGTTGAACGGGCATTGGAATCGGATCTCGATTGTGCCAAAACACTGCACCTTGTTGCCGCCACCCGCGGAGCCATCAACGGCTTGATGGAGGAAATCATCGAGGACCACGCGCGGGAGCATGTCGCGAACCCTGCTCTCAGCGAAGAGGAGCGTAACAAGGGCGTCGAAGAACTTCTTGAGGCCATTCGCCGTTACTCCAAGTGAACGCAGGTACACACACATGAGCAGCTCCAACATCAACTACACACACGACCACATGTTCCTTGGCTCAGCGCACGACGAAAACGCCAAGCGTACGCTTTGGGTTGTGATACTGACCGTTGTGATGATGGTCGGCGAGATCACCGCCGGGTATATGACGGGCTCGATGGCGTTGCTGGCCGATGGCTTTCACATGGCAACCCATGCCGGCGCATTGGGTATCGCGGCGGCCGCTTATGGTTACGCAAAACGCCACGCTTTCAGCCAGCGCTACAGTTTCGGTACCGGAAAGGTTGGAGACTTGGGCGGGTTCGCCTCGGCGCTGATTCTCGGTATGGTTTCCCTGGGAATTGGCGTCGAGTCCGTCATACGTCTCTTGCAGCCAACGGAAGTTCAGTTCGGCACCGCGACGCTCATCGCGATTGCCGGCTTGATCGTCAACATAGTCAGCGCTCTGCTGCTGGGTCACGGGCACAGTCATGGGCACGATCACGATCACGACCATGCCCATCATGGGAACGACAACAACCTGAAATCGGCCTACGTCCACGTCATCGCGGACGCGCTGACTTCGGTTCTGGCCATTGCTGCACTGCTCGCCGGCCGGTATCTCGGTTGGGTGTGGCTGGACCCGGTCATGGGCATTGTCGGCGCTATCGTTATCGCGCGCTGGGCATGGATCTTGATGGGGGTCACCGCAGGTGTACTGCTGGATCAGACAGACGCACACGTTGCCGAGGAAATCCGTGAACTGGTTGAGAAACCTGGGGATGCCACCATCACTGACTTGCACGTCTGGCGAGTTGGACCACAAGCTCATGCGGCCATCGTCAGCGTCCTTGGTGAAGCCACTGCGAACGCCGACAGCATTCGTGAACGTCTGAAGCCGGTTCATGAAGTCAGCCATCTGACGGTCGAGTTTCGACCGGCCTGATTCAGCCCCTCCCCTCCACTGCCTCCAAAGGAAACCGTAATGCCCCCAGGGAAACGTGAACTGGCGCGGATCGAACGCCGATTGATTGCCACGCTCACTGATGCGTGCGAAACAGCAAAAGGTGAAATCAAGGGTTTTACCTGGCTCACCCACATCACTGACCTGAACGCATTGGCTGAAACCCTGAAGGTGATCTGGGTGTTCGAAACCCTCGCTGACAAAAAGCTCGCCCAGGTTAACGCGAAGACGCGCATCTTTGAGCTGACGGCCATCGCCTTGAATGAGGCCAACATCGATCTGAGCCCATCAGACCTCAATGTCCGCTTTGACTCCGAGGAAGAATGCCAGCGCACTCACGGTGGCAATTGGCAGAAGCGCCTGGCCAAGGGTTATTGACGATGGCTAAAGAAATCGAAAACCCCTGCATCTCGGTTTGCCAACTGAGTGGCGATCTGTGTGTGAGTTGTGGACGGAGCAAGGAAGACATCAGAAAGTGGAAACGCATGAAGCGGCCTGAAAAAATGGCCGCTGTGCAACGGGCGAATGTGCGCTTGAAAGGGTTGAAGAAAGCGCAGGGATAGTCGCTTGAACTGGAAGACCGCGATTGGGATTTATGGGACAGACCACATTTAGAAAATGTGGTCTGTCCCCTAATAACCCATGGCTTCATGGCGCCGAATACAATCGGCCCGCTACCTTTCACAAACTGGCTATCGAAACCGAATTGAGAGCCTATGGATTTTCGTACTCTGGACTAACGTTGGTCATAGCGACCTCCGGTTAGGTCGTTTTTTACAGGCGTCACCGCTGAATGAAAAGCGCGACGACTCAATCACTGCTTTCGGTCAGTGCATCAACCGGAGGCTTTTAACGCTGACTGGAGTGTGAGCAGGTAAAAAACGCCGCTGGTCGATGGCGATTTGGACAAGAACGACTGGAGCTAACCTCTCAATGTCTGGATAATGGCCATATGCCTCCACCCGCATAGCCCATAGATAAGGACATCCATTCAGTGAAGCTGCCGTCCCCCATTTTGCTCCTCGCTTGCGCTCTGCTCCTGCCCACCGTCGCCCAAGCCAACGATGCAGCGTTGACCGAAACGCTCAAGGCACTCACCCACTGCGACGCCACCTTCTTCGCCCGCTTGAACACACACCGCGATGCCTGGGGCGCGATTGCGCCTATTGAACAGCGAAAAGATGCGGCGTGGATAGCCGTCAAAAACCGCAGCAGCAACCCGGAAAATTCGGTGCCTCTGCGCGGTACGCCGATTGTTGCCGGTATGAAACTGCTGTCCTATGTCGACGAGAGCAGCGACCTCGGCCAACTGGGTCACTACTATTTCTGGGGCTTCATTGTTGAAGGCGGCGTAGACGAAGTGGCTAGGCGCCTCGCGCCGCTGATGGAACAACCGGGGCAACTGCAGAATATTGGCTCGTCTTATGTGCGCAGTGAACTCAAGGTCGGTGACCAATGGCGACTCATCCAGCCGCAGCCAGGCACGGCGCCGGGTAGCAAGCGTGTGGAACGCATCTTGATCGTCGAGGCGGAAGGCAAACAGGGCACTCAGTCGCGGGTCAATTGTTCCCTGCAAGGCGCCGTTGACGGTGCGATGCTCGCCCAACTGCGCCCGGACATCACGCCGGCTGATTATCCTCAGCCACTACCGGATACGAGCATTGCCGGCGTCGCCGTACCGGAGGACGTGCTCAAGAGCCTCGACTCGCCGCTGCTCAAACCGAAATTCAAAACGTTGAGCTACACCTATGCCACCCGAACCGGCGATGCGATCAAGGATCGTCCGGTGACGGTTGAGTACACCGCAGACGGCGCTTTGCTGAAGAAGAATGAGATCTACAACGAAGCCTTCCACGTCGAGCGTCTCACCCAGGCGGGCCTGATTCAGTTGAAGTCGAAAATGAACGGCATAGGCGATGGACGTGTGTTGCTCACCCGCGAACTTGAGGTCAAGGCCCCGACGAGCTGGAGCCCCGGCGAGACGTTGAGCGCTCGTCTGGTCATGCAAGAAGTGCCTGCTCAGCCAAGCGACAAACCCATGAAGTGGTCGACGACTTGCACCGTGGGTCAGCGCTTTCCTGCCCGGCAAGTATTCACCTCGCTGACAGGTGACGCCATCGCGCTGGAGTGCGACCAGGGCACCAGTAAAACTTCCGCCGCCTTTATCGAGGATTTGGGGGTTTCCCTGACACTGGAGTCGACGTCGAAAAATACGAAGAGCGTTTATACGTTCACAGCAGTGAATGTTGTGCGTTGAGCAGTCATCGAGACTGAACTGTCTGCCAGACCCGGACAGGACAAATAGCATTGTTTTTTTGCGCAACAATAGGATCTATTGATGAGAAAGTTCGTCCTTCCATTTGTTATCGCACTGCTGTGCCTGCACGGTTGTGCGGAAATGCCCGCGTACTCCAACGTCGATCCCGCCACGGCGGATGACGAGTCGCGTTATACCGTGGTCGAGACAGATACTTATGCGGACAGGGCCCAGCGTCACTTCGCCGATCTCCAGCCGGACCTGAACATCATAAGGATCAACGACAACAAAGTCGGCAACATTCCGTTCTCTACGTACTACTACAAGAACGACTCCCCGCAGCGCGCGGTGTTGAAGCCTGGCACCTACACCATCCAATTGGAATACCAGTTGCCCCGCTACTTCCTGTTTGCGGACCTGAAGTTCGAGGGCAAACCTGGCCAGAAAATAATGGCGCGCTCAAGGTATGTGGGCCTCAATCGGCTTGAAGTGTGGCTGGAGGATGCAGTCACTGGCGAGGTAGTGAGCACCCGCTTGCACTGACGGCCCACGTCCGTAGCACCAGCGTCGCTGCCCAGAAAATCGTTCAGCGGGTGTTTCGTTGTCTAGTGTTTTTCGAGGGCGGCTATTTCCTCCTGCTCTCGCGATTGCTTGACTCGTAGAGTGTTGAAAGAAGAGATTTGCAAAAAATATTCGTCATTTACATGTACCTTCCAGCAGCAAAGGACGCTTGATGAGAACCCCGCTACTCGCCCTTACCCTCGCAGCTCTATTGAGCGCATGCGCCATCCCTTACGAAACCCCGGAAGCCCGCGCCAATATTGAACGCGATCTGAAGCTCAGAGCAGACGAAATCGTCACTATCACCGAAACCAACTGGTGTTTATCTGCCTATGGTGATTTGCAAGTGTGCAGACCCAAGCAAGGCCTGGGTGTACTGACCAAGAGCAAGCTAGTGCTGGCCTTCTATAAGGGCGGCATCTACCAGCAAGCTGAAGTCATCAACGCCAGCGATGTGCAGTGTGCCCACCTGCAAAGTGGCAGAGCCGCAGCCGATACCTTCTACCTGTTCAGTGAACGTTGGGCCGCCATGCTGGCGCCAATTACCGTGGGAGGTGCCTTGGCCCTCGACAAGAAAGCCCAGTTCCTGAGCGTGCTAGTGCCGCCAAACACTGAGAGCTTCACGGCTGGGCAAGGAAATTTTATTCAGGTCACCGATCGCAAGAATTACTCGGCTGTGGCAGTTCCAGGTACCAAAACCTATGTAGGATCCAGCGAGAGTATTTACCAGATTTTTAATCCGTGTACGCAGGGAAAGAATCGCTCAGCCGGATCCTAAGTACCGACCTGACCTGACCTGACCTTTCGAGTGAAACAGTCCCAGCAGCAATTGCAGCGCAAGAATCCAATGCAGGCCCGATGCGCCGGGCCTGTCGAGAGCCGACAGTTACAGACGCAATGAAACAGAAGGACTGCATTGGGTCGATATCTGCCTTTCACAACAGGCAACAAACGGCCAGACCATCAGCCGCGATTTGTGCAACAAAGCCTTACCCACTGAAAAATCACCGCAGATTAAAAATCAATTTGCCTGCCGCCGATTTGAGTTTCCGTATCACTCTGACCGGCAACCATAGCCGAAGCGCTAATTGCATTTTGATTCGCCCACTCACGAAGTTTTGTAAACTCGTCTTTACGCATTTTGCTCATTGGTACTAAACGCGAAATAGTAGTTTCAAAATCAACCATAGTCAGGTCGCTTACATCACCGGAGCCATTCATCCGCCGTGAGAACGCTTCAATCAGCGAGTCCCCAACCCAAGCTTCGATTTCAGCACCAGAAAGCACAATGTCTTTACCAAAATTCGACTCGCCTCCTAGAGCAGCCAATCGATCCAAATCAAATTTTTCTGGGTCACGTTTCAATTTCTTCAGATGTATTTCAAGAATCTTCTTTCTTTCTAATGTCGATGGGAAGTCAACGAAAAATATTTCGTCGAATCGCCCCTTTCTCAACAACTCCGGAGGTAAGCTGTTGATGTTGTTAGCGGTAGCAAACACAAAAACAGGCGCCGTTTTTTCTTGCATCCAAGTCAACAGTGTGCCGAATACGCGTGTAGCCGTGCCACCATCAGATGCTCCTCCGGAAGAGCCGGAAAGTCCTTTTTCAATTTCATCGATCCATAGGATGCAGGGCGAAATAGCTTCGGCAGTACGTAGTGCGGAACGAATATTGGATTCTGAAGAGCCAACCACCCCTTGGAAGATTTTCCCCATGTCCAAACGCAATAAGGGCATGTTCCAAGACGACGATACGCATTTCGCCGTTAGAGACTTACCGCAACCAGGAACTCCAGTTAAGAGCAAACCCTTCGGGGTTCCGACACCGAACTCCTGAGCAATCTGCCCAAAACACTGGCTACGCAAATGGAGCCACTTCTTAAGAGTTGCCAGCCCTCCAACATCCTCAAGATTTACCTTTGAGTCGATGTATTCCAAGATACCTGTTTTCCGTATAATTTGTCTTTTTTCGGAAAGCAGATCTTTTACGGTATTTTCATTTACACTCAGACTGGATACCAATGAACGAGACAAGCTATTGTCAATTTCTAATCCCGTGAGGCCCAAAGCGGCATCAATGAGTTTATCTTTGGTTTCGCTAGAAAGATCAATCTTAACGCTGCTGTTGCCTTGCCAGGAATTAACAAAGTTATTTATCTGAGTCTTAACTTCATCTCTTGATGGCAAAGGAAAATCAATCAACGTGATTTCCTTTTGAAGATCATTGGCAATTTCAAAGCTGGGCGCCACGATAATGCAATTGCTTCGATATCCACGTGAGCGGATATTTATGGCTAAATCTCGAAGTCGACGACGATAGACAGGATTTGAGCTTGAGGAAAGGTAGTTATGAGCATCACAAAAAACAAAAATATTTTTGCTGCCCTCCTCCTTCGCCTTTTCTTCGCAAAAGTCCAAGGCCATTTTCAAATCAAAGGTTTTATCCCCAGCCACGACGCCATTTATCTGGACTCCTAGCGTCGAGTTCCAAACGAACAAACGATGGCCAAGCGCCTTGGCGATTTCAGAAACTTCAATGAGTGCACGCTCTTCCTCGAAAGTTTCAATGACCAAAATCGCATAACGCGCTTTGAGGTAATCTGTTATCTGCTTGGTACGGCTCATGCCTATTATCCCTGCGCTTGAACTGAGTTATACATGCATCGGAAGACCGGTTTTGGTAACACCAGATTTTGAAACAACAAACTCGACAACTCTTCTAGTACGGAAAAAGTCAATGTCGACTCTGTCGCTGGTTTTAATAATCTGCTTGTGCTGATAGGGGTGATTCGCGTTATGCCGATACCGACCAGCCAGCGTCAAGTCTACGGCTTTAACAACACGAATCATGGCTTCATTCTGGAATATCTCTTTTGGCGTATAGCCTGTATAAAGTATCCAGTTTTTCTCGCCATTGACGGCATGTATTAATTGCGCCAAGGCTGGCGCCTGGTCGAGCGGTTCCCCCCCAGAGAGGGTAACCCCAGCGATGTCCAGCGCATTTATCTTCTGTGCCAATTCATAAACAGGCATCAGCGTACTCGCTTCGCGAGCGTGGGTCTTCTGATTGAAGCACCCCTTACAATTCAGCGCACAACCCTGCACCCATAATGTCAAGCGCAACCCGGGGCCGTTAACGCTGCTCAATTCCATATGGTGTACATTGATTTCCATTTAGAAATTCGCACTGAGAATTTGAAGGGTTTGCTCTTCATGGACTACGGTATATTCCGGCTTCCACTCAGTCACAAGTTCCGCAGTAGGGCTAGAAAGTAGAGATTCAAGCTCTTCAGTAAGTTTTGTGCAAATATCGCCTTTCACGCCATGCACTTCCTCCGTAATTTCATCGCCCGTAAAGGTGACATGAATGCTGTATTCGTAGCTAGGTCCAAATTCAACCTCGAACCCTTGAAGAGTTTCTTTCACTCTTGCTGGAACACCTGATGCGTCTATGCGCTTGATGGTTTCATCGATGGCTACGCTGATGTACGCTTTCTGAAAGCTTAAAGCCAAATCAGCCATTATCGCTTCGTCGTCGGACGAAATAGTTCCCCGTTCGATGAGGAGTTTGTAGGAGCCCTCCTCAATTTGGCAAACAAATAGATTGAATTTATCAGCCGTTTGGCCACAAATAGCCCTAAATTGCTGCTTGCCCATATAGCCTATTTTGCTCAATACCTTTTTACTGAAGTCGCTGACAAATACGGAAACCAGACCAGTCGTTGGGCTTAGGCCCATCTTGCCGAACGCTTTGGCAATGGCTTCTTCATTAACATAAGAAAATTCAAACTTTGTACAATGAGACATTGTTAAAGCTCCAGCCTGCGACCGGGAACAACTTCTTCGGCGTTCTGGATAGCAATTATTACGTCAGGGGCTACCTCAATGTTGCGCATAGGCGCCGTGGATGCAAGCGCAGCCTCAGGCGCAACAATTTCTGAAACCGATGTTGGAGTTCCAGAGTTGACAACTACCCGACGTCTTTGTGCTGTCTGTGATGCACCACTACCACAAAGAAGACTTGCATCAATCGCTTCCAGCAGCCTTCTTATTACCAGAATGGGATTTGATGTGAGCTTTTCATATAGCCCAATGCGCAACAAAGCATCGGCTCCATCATTGAATTGCAATTTAACGAAGTAATTTTGATTTTCATCGCCAGCGATCCCAATGCGCGAGACCTGATTCAGATCCCGCGACAGCTTTCTCCAAAGATACCCATCAAACGACGCTACAATGAATTTTGTCGCTGTTGCGGCAAAAGCATTGCTACCAACTTCAACCTCGTCAGCATCAAAATTCTGGTAGCTGACCAGAATTTTCTCCCCCACAGAAAATCCCAGAGCGGTTGCCAAATATTCATTTGTCGAAAAATCGATATCTGCGTGAAATTTTAAGCTTTTTGACAGAACATAAAGGCTAAAGATGCCTACTAATCCATAGCCTATTGCTTTCAGCGCGTCTTCCGGTGCAAGAGCCACAAAAACTGCGAAAATAAAAACAATGATTCCGTAACCGTAATTTATGGCCGTCTTTGTACTGAGCTTTTTATTTCTATAAGCCTGAAATGTTTTGCCGGGAATATATTTTTTTGAAGGTGCAAATAGCAGGAGGCACACACCAAAAAAAATCAGACCAATAAGCCCCATTGCAGCCTGGCGCTTTTGCCCATTTTGCAACCCTTCAAGAAACATCCACGCACCGGTAACGATGAAAACAGGTAAGCATGCCAGTATTGCAAGTCCCGTTTTCTGACCTTTGGTGGCCATCATCATTTTCCACATCGGGATAGTCTTTATCATTCACAAACCTTCTAGAGTTGGTGCAGAAGCGCGTAGTGAGGGGCTGACTGTAGAACTACTCATTGATCTATGCTACATGACAATCTTTGCTTTATCACGCGCTAGGGATGGCCTGAAGTAGCCATACGTTTCGGGCTAACTTCGACCACTGCCGATTTTGAAAGTGGCGAGTCGATCCAAAACGCTCAGATCACTCACTCATTTCTGGTTTTTCAGCCGCAGCGAGCACCTCGCAGCGGCCATTCCCCGTATTACAGGCGCACCTCTCCTGCGTTGCTCTATAAATGTCGGCGGGCCATCCACAGATTTCCGATTTTTTAGTGGCCTGGGCTGTTGCAGTTACACATGCAGCAAGCACGAACGATTAAACACAATATTTCAAGGTAATTACCTTACGCTCAATACCTAACGCTTTGGCATCATCAATAGAGAGCATCACGGGTAGTTGGCTCCGCTACAGATCGTAGCTGCTGTGCACATTACACTCGAGCGGTAGCTCCGGCAAGGCGCCAAGCACTCGTTTGCGAATGCCAAGATCGGACTTCAAAAAACGCCTCCAGTTATTGAAACTGAACGGGGAACACTATCGGCATAGTTGTTGCGACACAAATCAGCTAACCCTGAAAAAGGCTATCAGTGCTAAAGCGCCCTGCGGAAACGATGATTCGGCAAGAACCCCTGTTTCGATTATCGTTTCCAGGTCTTACTTCAACCCGAAGTTACACTTCAGTTCGACGATACGGGCCCACGATGCTGGTGGGCCTCCGGAGTGGTTGGCCGGCCACAAACGACCCAAAGCAGACGGTGGTGGTAGACAGGAAATCGGCCAAAAGTGGTCGTTCAGGTCAGCCGCCGAATCGGTGAGACCCTTTAGTCATGCTCAATTAACAGGGATGGCATTTGGAGTTCCACCTCTTTACGGCACAACGAATGTCGACCGCATACCCCGTATGCGGCCTGCGTTCTCGGGTTCTTAGCGATGTCTAGGGTCGACGATTAGTAGTTCCCTGCCCAGATTCCTGGACGCCGGGCATTCCAAGGCAAAGCACGCTCCAACTGCGCAGCCAGTTGCAGTAACAGATCTTCGCGGCCATAGCCTGCCCCGAACTGCATACCAATAGGCAAGCCATTCGTCGAGTCGTGCGCCAGAGGCATCGACATGGCTGGGCATCCGCTGACGTTGAAAACTGCGGTGAATGGGGAGTGATCGAACACTCTCGCCATCCAGCCGCGCCCATCAAGTGTTTCTTGGCCTGCATTGTATTGGCCAATAACTGGCTGAGCATTGGGTAGCGTCGGGGTTAGAAGCACGTCGTAGTTGCTGAACAGTTGGCCCATGTTCCGGGTCACGATATTGCGTTGGTACATCGCGCCCAACAGTTCGGTCGCGCTTAATTCCTGGCCGAGCCGGTATAAAGCGAGTGTTGCGGGCTCAAGTGTGGACTCATCAATGCCTCGGCCAGTTACAGCCGCAATCGCGTCAACCCAAGCAGCTGTGTTGCTGGACCAGAATCGTGCATTGAGTTCCACAAACGCTTCCCAGCTCAGACCGATATCAGCGATTACGGGCGTGACATGATGGCCTAGGTTTTCAAGTGTCTCGCAGACCATTTTTAAACTGGCGCTCACCTCGGGTGATGTCAACAGACCGTTCAGGGCATGTTCTTGCACGGCAATGCGCAGAGACCCGGGCTCGCGATTCAGCAGCGACATGTAGGCTTGGTTCGGTGGTGCAATGTGGAAAGGATCGCCCACAGCTGGGCCGTGCACAGCGTCCAGCAAGCTGGCGGTATCCCGAACCGAACGACTCAGGACACCGTGCACAGCGAGCCCAGCCCACACTTCATCTACATCAGGGCCCATGGGTAAACGGCCACGACTTGGCTTCAAGCCGAACAGCCCGCAGGACGCAGCGGGTACTCGTATCGAACCGCCGCCATCAGTCGCATGAGCCACCGGCACTACACCTGCAGCCACGGCGGCCGCCGAACCACCGCTGGAGCCACCGGCACTGCGAGTCAGATCCCATGGATTGCGGGTCGGACCGTCCACACGGTTTTCTGTAGTCGTGCTGGCGGCCAGTTCTGGAGTGGTGGTGCGGCCAAGTGTGAGAAGGCCGCTACGGCGGAATCTACTCATCAACTCTGAATCTGAATCGGCAACGCAGCCCTGTGCAAGCCGGCTACCCAACTCATTGCGACGATTACGCGCAGTCAGCCCCAGATCTTTAACCAGCATCGGCACACCTTGCAGTGGGCCTGCCTGGGCCTGTGGCTCGTCTTCCCAGGTTTCGATTACCGCGTTGATGTGAGGGTTAAGCGCCTTTATTGCGCAAAGGGCAGCGCTTCGAACTTCGACTTCGCTGATTTGGCGGTCGGCAATCAGAGCTGCCAGGCCCACGGCGTCATGTTCAGCGTACTCGGAAAGATTCATACATATCTCCTGTGATGAGTGACCTATACTAATAAGTATCGTACGATACTTGTTAGTATCATGCGATACTGTGTAGTATCGATGTCAAGCAGAATTCGATTTCCAGAGAGTGTTAGCCGTGGAAAAGCCCATACGTCCTGAACGCATCGCACAGTTGCCACCCCGTGAGCGCATCATCGATGCCGCTCACGCTCTATTTTTCGAACAGGGCATTTCCCGAGTGACAGTGGACGCCATTGCCGCTTTGGCGGGTTCAACAAAAATGACGCTGTATCGGCATTTCGAGACAAAGGATTTGCTGGTACTGGAGTGGTTGCGGCTTCTCACTGAGCAGTACAGCGCGGTGCTTGACGATCTCGCAGAACAACTGCCTGGTCAGCCCGTTATGCAATTATTGGGATTTGCCGAATTCATCGCGGCGGATCTAGAAAAATCGGGTTATCGCGGTTGCCCGTTCACTAATAGCCTGGCTGAGCTCGCAGACCAGTTGCATCCTGCTCGGCTGTTGATCGAGGCGCATAAACGGCGTCAGTTTCAGCGAGTAGCAGAATTGTGTGAGGAGGCGCGGCTGGCAGACCCACTCGACAAAGCTCAGGAGCTGACCCTGCTACTCGAGGGTGCGCAGGTCGTGGCTCAGAACAAGGGAATGTCCGATGTGGCCAGCCAGCTTTTGAGAATGGTACGTAAGCGTCTTGGAATATCCGCGTGAATAAAAAACAGGCCTACTGGTGAACGCATCAGCAGTTGACCAAGGGGCAAGCTTGTCGATTGGTTGCTCGCTCCGAGTATCTGAGGGCGAGCGTCCGCTTCTGGCCGATTGCGCCCCTCCTTGACTGGCGGCTATGGGTCGTTCGCTGCCCCTCGCGATAGGTCGTTATCAACCATTTGATGTGTCTACACCGTTGAGGAATACCCGCCCAGCTAACGTCCGTACAAACCCGGGAAACGTATCAAGCCAGCAACTCGCTAATCCACCGCGCCTGCCGGGCAACATCCTGCACCTTCTCCTCAGGCACAGCCTGCCGCGCGCGGGCGAACTGGGTCAGGGTCTGTTGCTTGTGGCGCAGGATGCGCTGCCATTTGACCAGGAACGCCGGGGTGCGTGCCTGCATCTGCAGCGGGCCGAAGTACAGTTCTTCGGCGGTGTACGTCACCGGTCCGGCGCGCTCGGCGACGATGATTTCGTAGTCGAAACGGTTTTCGCGCAGCACTTCCTCGCAGAGGATGCGGTAGCCATTTTCCATCAGCCATTGGCGCAGTGGCTGCTCGCCACCGTTGGGCTGCAGGATCAAGCGTTCCAGGCCGCTCAGGTGCGCCTTGCCGCTGTCGAGGATGTCGCGGATCGTCTCGCCGCCCATGCCGCAGAGGCTGATCGCGGTGATCCCGTCGCCCGGTTCGATTGCCGCCAGGCCATCGGCCAGGCGCACGGTGATGTGCTGGTCCAGACCGTTTTCGCGCACGGTGCGTTCGGCCGAGTGGAACGGTGTCAATGCCACCTCGCCCGCCACCGCCGATGCGATGGCGCCACGGCGCATCAACGCCACCGGCAAGTAGGCATGATCCGAGCCGATATCGGCCAGGCGCGCACCGGCTGGCATATGCGCAGCCACGCGCTCCAGGCGCATGGACAATGTCTGTTCGTTCAACTGCAGTTCCTTTTCACCACGGATGTCCGGCACCGTTGGCATGAGTGCGGGCCGCACATGATGCTTGGTGAGGGTGGCAGGGTAAAGCGCCGGCGCGGGTTGTGTGATGAACTGCCTGTCGTCTCGCCTTCGGGTAGACAGGCTCGAACGGTTGAATCGCCCTACTCCCGATCTTTCGTCGTACGGATGAGGTTGCCCCGTAACTTCACGATTGCCTGCTGCAATTGCACGAAGTCGTCGGCATCCAGACCGGTTTGCGGGAAGCCGTCTTCGGACAGACCTTCACGCAATTTTCGCCCCTCTTTTGTGAGGCTGATCCGCACTTGGCGTTCGTCTTCCGGGTCGCGCTGGCGCAGCACATAACCCATGGCTTCCAGCTTCTTCAGGATCGGAGTGAGGGTGTTGGATTCCAGGAACAGTTTTTCGCCGAGGCTGCCAACGGTCTGGTTGTCTTCCTCCCACAGCGCCACGAGGGTGATGTATTGCGTGTAGGTGAGTCCGAGCCGTTCGAGCATTGGCTTGTAAGCCTTGCCGAAGGCGAGGTTGGAGGAATAGACCGCAAAACACAGGAAGTCGGAAAGTTTCAGGTCGAGGGCGGATGTCTTTTCAGTGGGTTTCATGAGCATTCTCCGGGCCAAAGACAAATGGATCGCAAGGCCCGACTATACATCGCATGCGATGGTGTCGGAAGTGCTCGTTCCTCTGATGTTCGTTATCCACGTGCAGCAGGCCCCGTCGAGTGTCACCCCTCACCCGGGTGACACAAGAATTGACCAGCATGCGAAACGGAACCGGCGACGGCTACCAGCGCCGTCACCGGTTCAACCTCTCAAGCCAGCCGATTACAGATCGGTGATTTCCTTGTGGCGCGGTACCAGCAATTTCATCACGCTCCACGCCACCAGGTAGGCCACCGCACAGATGGCGAACATGATCATGTAGCCGGTGTGAATATCGTTGATCGATTTGTAGTAGTCGAACACCCAACCGCCAAGCTTCGTCATCGCAACACCGCCCATGCCGCCGGCCAAACCGCCAATGCCGACCACTGACGCGATGGATTTTTGCGGGAACATGTCAGACACGGTGGTGAAGATGTTGCACGACCACGCCTGATGCGCCGACGCCCCGATGCCGATCAATATCACCGGTACCCAAAAGCTGATGTAACCCAGTGGCTGAGCCAGCAACACCAGCAGTGGGAAGAAGGCGATGACCAGCATGGCTTTCATCCGGCCGTCATACGGCGCATCGCCACGTGCCATGAAATAGCTCGGGAACCAGCCGCCGCCAATACTGCCGACCATGGTCATGCTGTACAGCACGGCCAAAGGCAACACGATGGCCGCGCCCTTCATGCCGTACTGCGCCGACAGGTAGGTTGGCAGCCAGAACAGGAAGAACCACCACACACCGTCGGTCATGAATTTGCCGAAGGCGAACGCCCAGGTCTGACGGTAGGTCAGCAACTTGAACCACGAGACTTTTTTCTCGGCAACGCCCGGTGCAGGGGTGGCAATCACCTGCGCATCGCTGCGGATGAAGGCCAGTTCCTCTGCCGAGAGGCGTTTTTGATTTTCAGGTTTTTCGTACAGCGCAATCCACACGGCCACCCAGACAAAGCCCAGCATGCCGATCACGATGAACGCCGCTTCCCAACCCCACAGGGCGGCAATCAGCGGCACGCAGATCGGCGCCAGGATCGCGCCCACGTTGGCGCCGGAGTTGAAGATACCGGTGGCGAAGGAGCGTTCCTTCTTCGGGAAGTATTCGGCCGTAGCCTTGATCGCAATCGGGAAGTTACCCGCCTCGCCTATCGCCAGCACGGCGCGGGACAGCATGAAACCGGCGATAGAGACCGGGATCACGGCAAGGCCGAACGCACTGCTCACCGCCGCGATGCCCTCGCCCATCGGCACTGAAAAGGCATGCATCATGGCGCCGGTCGACCAGACAGCGATCGCGATGATGTAGGCCTTCTTGGTGCCGATCTTGTCGACGAAACGGCCGGCAAACAGCATGGAAATCGCGTACACAAACTGGAAAACGGAAGCGATGTTGGCGTAGTCGCTGTTGCTCCAGCCAAATTGCGTCGACAGATCCGGCGCCAACAGGCTGAGCACCTGGCGGTCGAGGTAGTTGACGGTGGTGGCGAAGAACAACAGTGCACAGATCGTCCAGCGATATTTGCCGACGGACTGGCCGACACGTTGCGCATTGATGGGCTCGTTCAGATTCATGGCATCACTTTATTATTGGATTGTGGTGATGATCTCTCGGTTTCAAGCGAGATCAATTCTTACGCGCAGCGAACTGCTCTGTGGCTATCGTCAGACGAGTAGCACGTGCAATCGGGGGGTATCTACAGATAACGGGGATGACTGAGCACCTGGGCAGGCAATCAGGACCGGACCACAAGAAGCGGTATGTGGGAAGGCTGGAAAGCGGATTGAGTTCATGATGGGACCCGGTTTTTGTTTTTAGGGGTGTAACATCGTATGTCGTCGTACAACTGCGCCTTTTATAACGACTCCCCTACCCGGCTGTCAATCCGGAAAATGGCCGTTCGTCTCGACAGACAACCCGCCGAACGGCAAAGGCTGTGCCGCCCTTGAAGAGATTAGTGGTCCGGGTGTGGTCGTGGGCATTTGAAAATCAGATAGTCGTACGACAACGCATGTCGTTACGAACACTTGAACGGTAGGAGCGAGCCTGCTCGCGATGGTCGTGAACGAAAACGCGTGTTATCTGGATAAACGCGGTGTTCTGGAGTCCATCGTCGGAACGCCGCCCGGAGCCGGCTCGCTCCTACAAATTTTGAGGGGGCTTATTTGACCAGCCGTTTTTCCTTGGACGGCCTGTACCCGAAATACGAGCTGTAGCACTTGCTGAAATGACTCGGTGACACAAAACCACAGGCCACCAGCACATCCACCTGGGACAGTTCCGTGTGCTGCAGCAGGCGTCGCGCTTCGGTAATGCGCAATTCCATGTAATAGCGCTGAGGCGTGGTGCCGAGCTGTTCCTTGAACAGACGCTCGAGCTGGCGGCGAGAACGGCCTGCGTAGACGGCCAATTGCTCCAACTCCAGAGGCTCTTCGAGGTTGGCGTCCATCAGCTTCACCACCTCGCGCAAGGGTGCGCTCACGCAGACATTTTCCGTCGGTTTGATCCGCCGGTAACGCGACTCTTCGAACGCGAGGATGTCCTCGATCCCTTCGACAAGAGCCTTGTCGTGCAAGCTCTTGATCCAGTCCAGCGCCATGTGGAACGCGCCCGAAGGACTGGACGCCGTGAGCCGGTCTCGATCAATGACAAAAGGCTCGCTGGTGACATGCGCCGCTTTCGCCACTTCCGCGAGCGCGGGGCGATGTTCGGGATGAATCGCGCAGCGATAGCCGTCGAGCAAGCCGGCACTCCCGAGGAACCAGGCGCCATTCCACAATCCGGCCAGGCTCACGCCATGGTCGGCGGCCGCTCTCAACAGACTGGTCAACTCGTCAGAGGCCTTCAGCTCGGTCCTGTAGCCACCGCAAATGACCAACAGATCGAGGTCGTGCACGACGGAGCAATCAATGCGCGCATCCGGCCGGATGACCAGCCCCAGATCGCTGATTACCTCCCCGTCGTGCAAGCCGAACGTGCGCGACGAGAACAGTTTTGGCCGTAGCAGATTCGCCGTGATGATCGTATCCAGTGCCTGCGTAAATGCCGGCAGCGAAAAATGTTCGAGCAGCAAAAAGCCTGTCCGTGTCAGTTGAACAGGCTCGTCGGGGTTGTCGTTCAGATAGCGAAGATTTTTCCCCTTCATGCCTCCGCTAAATTGGCGTCGTTCGATCAAAGTTTTAGGCACTCGGTTACGGCGTAGATAAAACCTAATGCTACCTGCTGACGCTCAAAACACCCTAGCGCCATTTACACCTCTTCACGCCAACTGAAAGCCATGACGAAGCGGGTCCTTGTCATCGACAAAAATGGTGTTGTGCCCGGTAATCTGCGCCCAGCCACCGATGCTGGGGCGAATGCCGTCGAAAGGGCCGACTTTCTCCGCAGACTCGACTTTGCCTTCGAAGATCGTGCCGATCAGGCTCTCATTGCGGAACGTCTCGCCCACGTGCAACCGGCCCTTCCCCACCAGTTGCGCCATCCGCGCCGACGTCCCGGTGCCGCCGGGAGAGCGGTCAATCGCCTTGTCGCCGTAAAACACCGCGCTGCGGCCATCGGCGGCGGTGCCGTGTTCGTCGTCGCACCAGATGACATGGTGAACGCCACTGATCCGGCTGTTTTCGGGATGCACGGGATCACACACGCCTGCCAATGCCGAGCGAAGTTTCTGACTCAGGCTGACGATGTCTGCGGTCGTCATCCCCGTCAGGCCGGCCCAACTTTCTTGAGGTTCAACCACCGCATAGAAATTGCCGCCATAAGCAATGTCGACGGTGAAGGTTCCAACGCCCGGCACCTCGACCACCACGTCGGCGCTGTGCAGGTAGCTGGCCACGTTGAACAGTCGGATCGAGTCCACGTATTCGCCGCTCATGACGTAATCGACATCGACGCGCCCGGCCGGTGTTTCGATGGCCAGCCGGCCCGGTTCGCGCGGCGTGACCAGCCCCTCTTCGATCACCACGGTGGACAACCCGATCGTACCCGCCCCGCACATTGGCAGGCAGCCGCTGACTTCGATGAACAACGCACCAAAATCGCAATCGTCGCGGTTCGACGGGTAGATGATCACGCCGGACATGATGTCGTGCCCACGGGGTTCGAACATCAGCGCGGTGCGAACCCAGTCATGGTCACGCACGAAAATCTCACGGCGTTCGGCCATCGAAACGGACGGCAGCAGAGGCCCGCCGCCAGTCACGACCCGCACCGGGTTCCCGCACGCATGGGAGTCGACACAAAAAAAGCTACGTCTCATTCTGAAGTTCTCTCAAAGAAGTGCGCGTGGGGAGTGACGCTGCAACGCGCCGCGTGTCAGCCGGTCCAGCAACAGAGCCACCGCGACGATCGCCAGACCGGCGCGCAGCCCCAGGCCCATCTCCATTCTGGAAAGACCTCGTGTCACTTCTGCACCGAGTCCACCGGCACCGACCAGGCCCGCCAACACCACCATTGCCAGGGACATGAGGATGCATTGGTTGAGCCCGACCAACAGCGTCGGCGCGGCGGTCGGCAGTTCGATCTTGAACAGAATGTCCCGGGGTGAAGCGCCGGACGCCTGGCCCAGTTCCAGCAGGTCTTTCGGCAACTGTTTGAACGCCAGGGTGGTCAGCCTGAGCATCGGCGGAATGCCGTAGACGATGGTCGCGATAATCGCCGGCACTCGCCCGAGGCTGAACAGCATCACGGCGGGAATCAGGTAAACCCACGGTGGCACGGTTTGCATGATGTTGAGGATCGGCAGGAAGGCTTCATCCACGCGTTTTACCCGTGCCGCCAATACACCGAGCGGAAAGGCGATGGCCACCGAGATCAACACCGCCACCGAGACCAGCGCGATGGTTTGCATGGAGGCCGCCCAAAGGCCGGCGAACAGGCAAAACGCCAACATCAAGGCGGCAAATACCGCGACGCGTTTGTTGGCGAAAAAGAACGCGCCGACCACGACGATGGCGATGAACAGATAAGGATGCGGCGCCAGCAACGCGGACTCCACCGCGCCCAGCACCGCCTCGATGACTTGGCTGATGCCTTTGAACACACCGTGCAGATTGGCGTTCAGCCAATCGACTGCGGGCGCCAGGAATTCACCCGGGGAAAATTGCAGTTCTGAGGCACTCATTGGCTTTCTCCCATCCGCGAGCGGGCAGCGTGCTGCGCCAACCGATCCAGAATCATGGTCAGAATGACGATGGCGATGGCCGCGTTGATCGACTTGGCGATATCCAGTGTGCGAACGGCGCCGTAGATCGACTCACCCAGCCCGCCGGAGCCGACGATGCCGGCGATAACCACCATGCCGAACGCCATCATCAAGCTCTGGTTCACCCCGGCCATGATGCTGGGCTTGGCGAACGGCAGGCGAATCTTGAAAAACATTTGCCAGCCCGTGACACCACTGGCATCGCCCAGCTCGATGAACTCTCGCGGGGTCATCCGAATCCCCAGGGATGTCAGGCGTATCGCCGGCGGCACGGCCACGATAAAAGTCGCCAGCAGTGCGGTGGCCGGGCCGTAGCCCAGCAGCGCGATGGCCGGCAACAGGTAGATGTAGGGCGGCATGGTCTGGATCAGGTCCAGCACCGGATCGACCACGCGATCAACCGACGGCGCGAGGCCGGCCAGCACGCCCAGTGGAATCGCGACCACCAGCGCCAGTACGGTGGCCGTCAGCACCAGCGCAAGCGTGCTGACCGTCTCTGGCCACAAGCCGATCACGTCGCAGAACACCAGCGCGAGGCCCGCGAGAATCGCGAACCGGGCGCCCACCACCCGCCATCCGATCAGGGCGATGGCCAGCGCGACGAGGTAATACGGCGGATAGGCAATGCACCAAAGCACACTTTTATAAACGCCCGTCAGCAGTGCATTGACGCCGTCGAACAAAAACTCGCCATGGTCCGAGAGCCATTCCAGACTCGAGTCGATGGTCGCGTCGAATTGATCGGAAAAGTCCGGAATGCTCATGTCGATGCCTCCAGAACGGTGTCGGTTGTTGAGGCCGAGAATTCATTCGGAATGCCCTGAACGCCGCGAAGCAAATCGCGCGGCGTAATGATGCCCACCACCACGCCGTTGTCGATGACTGCCAGCGCGTCGCGCTCGGACTTCATCGTCAATCCGATCAGTTCGTTGATGTCTGCGCCCAGCGAAGTCTTGCTCAGCCTGGAAATGTCGCATCCCGGGTTTGCGACCTTGAAAGGCTCGACCGGCGTCATGACCGAGTGAGCCTTGACCAGGTGCAGCCGGGAAATACCTGCCACAAATTCCGCGACATAATCGTCCGCCGGGTTAAGCACGATTTCCTCGGCGGTGCCGACCTGGATGATCACGCCATCCTTCATGATCGCGATGCGATCACCGATGCGGATGGCCTCATCCAGATCGTGAGTAATGAAGACCGCCGACTTGCCAAGCTCCTTGGTCAGCTGGCGAAACTCGTCCTGCAACTGCCGGCGAATCAATGGATCAAGCGCACTGAACGGCTCATCCATCAAAATCACTTCAGGGTCGGCGGTAATCGCACGGGCCAGGCCGACACGTTGCTGCATGCCGCCAGACAACTCCGTGGGGTAACGCGATGACCATTCGCTCAGCCCCACTTTGGCCAGTGCCTGCTCGGCCACTTTGTACCGCTCAGCCTTGCCGACGCCCTGCACTTCCAGACCGAATGCCGTGTTCTCCAGCACCGTCCGATTGGGCAACAACGCCACACTCTGGAAGACCATGCCAATGTGACGCGCCCTCACCTCTCGAAGCTGCGCCGGTGTCAGGGAAGACAGGTCCTTGCCTTTGACCAGCACTTTGCCTGAGCTCGGTGTGATCAGTTTGTTGAGGAGCCTGATCAAGGTGGATTTGCCACTGCCGGACAAGCCCATGATGCAGAAGATTTCGCCTCTTCGAACCTGGAGGCTGACGTCGGAGACCCCGACCACACAGCCGTAGTTTTGCAGGATCTGAGTCTTGGTCAGCCCTTGCTGAGTGACAGCGTTCATCGCTGCCGGTGCGGCTTTCCCGAAGATTTTCCAGACTGACTGGCAATCTATCAGCACTTCGTTAGTGTCTATTTTGGCCGTTGTCATTTTCGTAACCCGTGAACCAGTTTTCTGGTTTCTCTAATGAATCAAAGGGCGGCAGTGGCGTAAGGCATCAGCAATCAGTTCTTGATATTTTCCCAGCGCTTTAGCAGCTCGCTGTGGCTATCGGTCCAGCCCTTGATGGCCTGTTCCATGGTCTTGCCATCTTTGACTTCGGCGTTCATCGCGGTGATGTCGGCGATTGGCACGTACACGCTCGCCATCAGTTCACGCGCACGCGGATTGCTTTCAGCGAAGCCTTTGTGGCCGATCCAGTAGTAGCCTTGCAGCGGCGGGAAAATGCCTTTTGGATCTTTCAGGAATTTGAGATCGAATTTCTTGGTCATCCAGGACGGATCCCAAACGGTGACGACCACCGGCTCTTTACGGTCGACTGCCGATTTCAACGCCGCCGTCATTGCCGTGGTACTGCCTTCCACCAGTTTCAGCTTGAGGTCATAGGCTTTAACCACATTGGTCGCATCGTTCATCAGGCCGGAACCCGGTTCGATACCGATGATCTTGCCGCCCAGTTTTTCCGAATTGGCGTTCAACTGGTCGATGGAATCGATGTCGACATAACTCGGTACCGCAAGCCCTTGGTAGAGGCCAAACGAAACCGGCGAGAGTTTCTCGATTTTGTTCTTGTTTTTGTTCCAGTAATCGTTTGCCGCGTAGTCCGTTTGCGACGCCAGCACTTGAACATCACCTTTGCTTAATGCCGCATAAGCGATGCCCCACTCGGAGAACTCTACAACTTTTACGGTATAACCAGAGTCTTCAAGCACCTTCTTGGTAATACCTGTAATTGGCGTCAAGTCCTCCCACGTCATAGTACCCATGGTGATATTTTTTTCTTCGGCGTGAACTGGCAAACACATAACGCCGGCCACAGCGACAGCGCAGACTGCCTTCCAAATCTTTTTCATGGCGTGCTCCGATCTACGGTTAAAACTAGAGATTAGGCCTTTATGAAATAAAAGCCGGTGGTTTGAAACTATTCAGCCTTCTCGCCCTGCTC
Organism: Pseudomonas sp. PDM01; assembly: GCF_014852325.1. Taxonomy (NCBI): domain Bacteria; kingdom Pseudomonadati; phylum Pseudomonadota; class Gammaproteobacteria; order Pseudomonadales; family Pseudomonadaceae; genus Pseudomonas; species Pseudomonas sp. PDM01. Next base: position 372,642 of record NZ_JACVBK010000001.1, on the reverse strand, counting down.
TGAGCGCCTGCCAGCGAATAACCGAGTTGACACCCAACATCGTCAATATCTTTGGTGGAAGCCGGCTAGGCCCTGGCAGTTGACTGAAACTTTGCAAAACCTGTGAATGGTGACCGCTGGCCAACTCGGCAGCCATCACGCCTGCCAATGTGCTTTTAACCGTGCCCAGCCCGTTTTCGCAGCAAGCGGAATAGAGGTTTTCCTCGATTTCGCCAAAGGCGGGCGCGCTGTTACGACTCAGGCAAAGCCGCCCTGCCCAGCTGAATTCCAGCGGCGTCGATTTCAACTCCGGGAAACGCGCATCCAGAGAGTGCCGTTGTTCTTCGGCCACCGCCGCGACACGCATCGGTGTGACTTGAATACTCGGGTCATAGGTAAACTTGGTGCGGATAACAATCCGCGAAAGTCCATTAGAAGTTATCTTGCGAACTGTCGCGCCCATCGGGTCCGCTGGCAATAAGGCCCAACGATCTTTACCGGTAACCGGCCTTGAAAACTCATCATGACTATAAGCAGCCGTCATTGAGGCGTAAGTAAAGACATGCAGCAACCGGCCTTGAAAGTGACCGAAGTCTTCAATATGGCCATTGACCGCAAGAATGACTTTAGGCGCACTAACGGAACCACGATGAGACTTCGCCTTCCAGCCAACTCCCGCCCGGGACAATTCCACAATCGGTGAACGCTCATACAGTTCAATCTGCCGATCAAGTCCGTTTGCAAGATCCCGAATATATTGCGCTGGCTGAATCATCACTGCACCAGGCGTATACAGCCCGTTGTGGTAATAAGTGGAACCGGTGATGTCTCGCATCTGCGCGGCGTCCAGCACTTCAAACCGCTCGCCAATGCCCTTTAACGATTTTGCATAGTTGTCATTGAGTTTCATCCCCCGCTCGGTGGCGGCGGCGTTGATCTTGCCGGAAGGGTCGAACGTCTGCGCAGACATGCCATATTCACGAGCAGCGTCGGCGGCAAACGCAATGGCAAAACGGTTCTGGGCAATTTCCAGTGCCGTTGCCGACTCACCGCCCACCGAATACTCCCCGGATGAAAGGCTGTGCGGCACATCGATCATGAACCCCGAGTTCCTGCCCGCCGGCCCCTTGGCGATTTCATGGGCATCCACCACCGCGATGCGGCAGCCCGGATGCAGTTGAGCCAGCCTGCGAGCCGCAGACAGCCCGGCAAAACCCGCACCGATGATCAGCCAGTCCGCCGTGACGTTGCCATCAAGCAGGCGAACAGGCGCAGTGCGTACGGAAATTGCCTCCCAACCTGAAACCCCGGTGTCTACCGGAAGGCGCTTGATGGTATGGGTGCTCATTTTTCGTTCTCTTCATCCGACCGATCAGACACATCGATCCAGATGGTTTTGATTTCGGTGTATTGATCGTGGGCAAAAATCGATTTGTCCCGACCGCCGAACCCGGACTCCTTGTAGCCGCCAAACGGCGTGGAAGCATCGCCCTCGCCGAAGCAGTTCACGGTGACGATCCCGGCGCGAATCTCCCTCGCCAACTTGATGGCACGACGCAAACTGCCGGTGTAAACCGAGGCGGCCAGGCCGTACACCGTGTCATTGGCCAGGGCAATGGCTTCAGAAATCGAGCTGAACGTGGTGACCGACAGAATCGGACCGAAGATCTCTTCCTGGAACAACCGACTCTCTGGCGCAACACCGTCAATCACGGTCGGCTCGACGAACGCACCGTCTTCGGTACCACCGCCGTACACAACATCAAGTTTGCCGGCGCTGGCATGCTCAAGGTACGACTTCACTTTCGCGAAATGTTCGGGGCTGACCAACGCGCCGACGCGGTTTTGCGGGTCGAGTGGATCGCCCATTTTCCATTCGCGGATGTAGGCGCCCATGCGTTCCAGCAGTTCATCTTTCACAGACGCGTGGACGATCAGCCGCGAGGTTGCGGAGCAGTTTTCGCCCATGTTCCAGAACGCGCCGTTGACGACATGCTGAGCGACGAGGTCGAGGTTTTGCGCATCGTCCATCACCACGGCCGGGTTTTTCCCGCCGCACTCGAGAACGATGCGTTTCAGGTTCGAATCGGCTGCGTAGTGCAGGAAACGGCGGCCGGTCGCAGTGGAACCGGTGAAGCTCACCATGTCGACGTCGTGATGCAGGCCGATCGGCTCGCCGACTTCTTTCCCGGTGCCGGTGACAATGTTGAGCACACCAGCAGGGACGCCCGCCTCGAACGCGAGTTGCGCCACACGCAGCGTCGTCAGCGTGGTCTGCTCGGCGGGTTTGACGATCACCGAACAGCCTGCGGCGAGTGCCGGGCCGATTTTCCAGGCCAGCATCAGCAGCGGGAAGTTCCAGGGCAGCACGCAGCCCACCACCCCGATGGGTTCACGCACGACCATGGTCAGCGCGTCACTGCCCACAGGGGCGGTGTTGTCATAAATCTTGTCGATCAACTCGGCGTGCCAGCGCAGCGTATGAATGGTGTCCGGCACATCGACCAACTGGCACTCGCTGACTGGCTTGCCGCTGTCGAGACTCTCAAGGACCGCCAGTTCGTGGCTATGCCGTTCGAGCAAATCGGCAAACTTCAACAGGACGGTTTTGCGCTCTTTTGGAGAAATGGATCTCCAGCGGCCATCCTCAAACGCTTCCTTGGCGTTGCTGACCGCGAGATCGACATCTGCCGACGCGCAAGCGGCGACGTCCGCCAGAAACTCACCGGTCGCCGGATTGTTCGTGGCGAAGGTTTTGCCCGAGATTGCGGGTTTGAACGCGCCGTTGATGAAGGCATTGCAGGGGAACGAAATGTCTTTGGCGATGGCGGCGTATTCGGCCTTGGTCAGGAGATCACCCATGGCTGGCTCCTGATGTGATGCGTGCAACGTCGCGCTTCACATTGGCAATGATGGTTTGCAGGCTTTGCTTTTCTTCCAGGTCGAGAGGTTGCAGCGGCAAGCGCACGTCCCCTACTTTCAGCCCGGCCAGTTCACAACCGTATTTGATCGACTGCACAAACTTGCCGCCGTCCAGGGCATTCATCAGCGGCATCATCGCCGACATGATCCGGCGGCCCTTGTCGAAGTCCTTTTCGAGCACACAGGCTTCATAAAGCGCCACGTGTTCGGTTGGCAGGAAGTTGGAGCCGGCACACACCCAGCTTCGGGCGCCCCAGGCAAAAAACTCCAGTGCCTGATCATCCCAACCGCAGGACAGCGCGATGTTCGGGAACTCACGGGCCAGCAGATGAACGCGGCCCATGTCGCCGGAGCTTTCCTTGATGGCAACTACATTTTTGGAGGCGCTCACACGGGTGAGGTAATCCTCGTCCATCGAAACGGACATGCGGCCGGGGTAGTTGTAAAGCATGATCGGCAGGTCGGCAGCGCGATCGATGGTCAGCGCGTGAATCGCGTTTTCCTGGGAAGTCGGCAGCGCGTACGGCGGGCTGGTGACGAGAATGGCGTCCGCTTTGATCGCTTTGGCATCCTTGGCGTATTGCACCGAATCTTCGGTACGAATGGCCCCGGTGCTGACGATCAACTGGACCCGGCTGCCGATGACATCCTTGGCATAAGCGGCAAGCTCGGTACGCTCTTCCGAGGTCTGCGCATAATATTCGCCGGTCGAGCCGCCGATGATAATGCCGTGCACTTTCGCCTCGATCAGCGACTCCAGTACTTCGGAGTACACGCTCCAGTCTATTTCCCCATCCGGTTTATGAGGTGTCACTGCGGGTGTGTAGATGCCTTCAAATTTCAAGATGATTTCTCCGGAAATGAATTGCGTGGAAGATCAACGAGCGCGTCCGCCTTGATGCCTTGGGGCGCGATAAAAATCTCCATGTTTTCCCGGGACAGTTCCCAGTGTTCAAACACGAGATCGACTACTGCGGATTCATCGCGGCGTTCAATCGCCTCGATAAACAAATCGTGGTGCCCCGCCGACAGCTCAAGACGCTCTTCCATGTCCTCGTTTTGAGGCCGGAAAAAGGTATTGCCGATACGGGAGTGATCAATCAGCAATCTTTCCAGGCTGGGCTGGAGGTATTGATTGCCGGCCATTTCGCCCATGATCGCGTGGAAACGGTTGTTCTCGACGACCATGGCCAGCGCATCCCTTGAGGTGGTGGCGATGCGGAACCGATGCTGCGTGTCCTTCAAGTCGACCAGTTGGCGCGGCTTGTAGTTTTGAACGGCCAGACGGCCAACGGCTGCGTAAATCATCGGTGCGACGAGGAAGAAATTGCGCAGGGTCGAGTGATTCATTGGAATCACCCGGGCACCGCGGTTTTCCCGAATGTCGACATAACCTTCACCGGCCAGGCGTCGGAATACTTCCCGGACCGGCGTGCGGGACAAGCCATATCGCTCGCTGAGAATGACCTCATCCAGCGCTTCGTCAGGGTCCAGTTCCATCGTCAGGATTTGACGTTTCAGATCTTCGTAAAGACTGGTTTTGCCGTTTTTCACAACGACCTCCAAGGGCAGTTTTGCGGTCAGGTGCGGCTGACTGATGAGTCGAGACTCGCACGGGTTTTTGGGTCGGTCAATAGATTGTATTTCTTGTGTATACATAGAAAACACAGGAAAAACACAACGCAATTTCGAATAATTTCTTTTTAATTCATTTAGTTATGCGTTCACCTCAAAAATGAACTAGTCGGTTACAGAAAAGAAACACGTCGTTTTTGGAATGCTTATTTCTAGATCATTCCATCATAAAGCTTATTGCCAAGCGCACTTTGGCAGCAGCCCGGTTGACCCGTAGCGACATGGCGCAAGGCGTTTGCGACACGGCTTTGCGAGCACTTCCCGGCGAGCAACGGAACGAGCGATAGTGTGTCGCCGGTTGAGCGGCTCCGTTCTCCTTCAGGATCGACCAAGATGGGCAGTGAAGAAACCAGTAAGAAGGTCAAGGGTTACCGCCGACTGATACCGTCCATGACGGCCTTGATGGAATTCGAGGCCGTTGCGCGGTTGAGCAGCTTCACGCTGGCGGCGCAAGAATTGGGCGTGACCCAGGCGGCCGTCAGCAAGCAGGTCAAATACCTGGAGGAAACCCTCGGCACCCGTCTGTTTCATCGACTGCACCGGGCGATCAAACTGACCAGCGAAGGCTACGTGCTGTATTCGGTGGTCGCCGAATCCATGCAGCGCATGGCGAACGTGTTCGACAAGATTTCCGAGGGGATTCCCGAGCAGGAACTGGTGCTCGCCTGCACCGCGGCGTTTTCACACCTGCGCATCCTGCCCCGGCTGGCTGCATTGCGCCTGTCGCAACCCAAGCTGCAATTGCGCCTGATCACCCAAGTCCACAATCCGGACGTGCACCGACAGGACGTCGACATCGCCGTGCGCTTCGGCAATGGAAAATGGGAAGACGGCACGGCTATTTTCCTGTTTGACGAAGAAGTGTTCCCTGTGTGTTCCCCCGCCTGGCTGACCACGCACCCTGCCCCGCTGTCGGTCAACGACTTCCTGCACATTGACCTGATCGATTCGGACACCACGCTCGAAGGCTGGATGACGTGGAACAGCTGGTTCAAGGAGCTGGGCGAGAGTCGTCCCAAGGTGAATTACTGCCTGCGCTGCAGCAGTTACAACGACACGGTGCAGGCCGCGTTGCAGGGCTATGGCGTCGCGCTGGGCTGGAACCGTTTGTTGCGTCCGCTATTGCTGAGCGGCGAATTGGTGCGGATTACTGACTACGCGGTGAAACCGAAAGATGCCTATTACCTGATTGTTCCGAACGGCCGGGAAATAACCCCGCTGGTGAACGCCATCGTCGATTGGTTACGGGATGAGTCGCTACTTTCACACTAAGGTCAGTTGTCGATTCTTCGCATAACTTTTAGCTATGCGAGGGTGAAATTAAAGCGCATTGACGCAAATCCGGACCATTTTGATACTTGCCTCACCGTCACTTGCTGACGATTCAACATCGCCCCCGTGAGGCAACAGATGACAACTACTGTCGCGAAATCCCAACAAGAACTGGTGACTGCACGCACCCCAGGCCATGGCATGCATGGCGCGTTGTTCGGGCGTCAGGACATTTTCGACAGCGACGTCGATATCTTTTTCACCCGGCACTGGATTCTGGTCGGCGTGACGGCGGACATCCCGGAGCCTGGGGATGTTTCGACCATAGACATCGGCAAATCCTCGATCATCCTCGTGCGTGATGACGACGAGCAGGTGCAGGCGTTTCGCAACGTTTGCCGCCATCGCGGGGCACGCCTGAAACAGGCCGGCAAATCAACGGTGGGCATGCTTGTGTGCCCGTATCACCAGTGGACCTACGACCTTGATGGCAGCCTCAAGCACGCCGCTCACATGGGCAAGGATTTCGATCCGACCTGCAAAAGCCTGATTCGTGTTCATACGAAAGTGGTCGGCACTCATGTGTTTGTCTGCCTGGGTGACCAACCACCGGAAGACATCGCCTATCTGGAACAAACCATGGCGCCCCGGCTGGCGCCCTACAACCTCACGTATTCGAAGATTGCTTATGAAGCAGAGATCATTGAAGACGGTAACTGGAAGTTGGTCATCGAAAACAATCGCGAGTGTTATCACTGCTCTGCGACGCACCCTGAATTAACCGCCTCATTCCTGCCGGAGGATTTTGGGTTCTGCGCCGAAGGTCTGAGTGAGGAATCGCTGCAAGCGCTGGATGAGTATGAAGAACGCAATGCGGCGGCCAAACGCAGTTGGGAACGTGACGGGTTTATCTGCGACGCAGTGGAACACCTGGACACAGACGCGGTGACCCAGTTCCGCACGCAACGGCTGGTCATTGCCGGCAATGGCGAATCGCAAACGCTCGACACTCGGGTGGCCTGCACACGGCTGTTTGGTGACCTGACCCGCCGCGATCTCGGCGACGTGCACCTGTGGACTCATAACTCCTGGACGCATGTGATGAGCGATCACGCCGTCATTTCATACATCATCCCGCTCGCGCCCGACAAGACGTTGGTGCGCACCAAATGGCTGGTCCATGCCGACGCCATCGAGGGCGTGGATTACGACATCGAAAAACTGACCGAGGTCTGGAAAGCCACCAATCAGCAGGACGCCAACCTTGTCGCGATCACCCACAGCGGTACGCAAGATCCCGGCTACTCGCCTGGCCCCTTCTCGGCATTTACCGAATCCTACGTGGATCAATTTTCTCGCTGGTACGCCGCGCGGCTTGCCGCACAGGGAGTGTGAGCAATGACCATGACCCTCCTTGAAAAGCCACCGGTTACAGCGAGCGCCGTGTCTGCACCGAACGTATTTGCCCATCCGGACACGTGGGCCACCTACGGTGCGCAGTGGAACAGTGGCGAGCAAAAAGCGCTGCACTGTTGCGCCGTACGCGACGAAACCCACGACGTAAAAACCTTTACCTTTCGAAGTGCGGATTTCAGCGCCATCAGTTTTGAGCCAGGGCAGTTCATTACTGTATCGCCGGCCATCTCGGGGCAACGCGTGTCGCGCTGCTACACGTTGTCATCGTCGCCCACCCGCCCCTTTGCGCTGTCGATCACGGTCAAGCGTGTTCCCGGCGGGACCGTATCGAACTGGCTGCACGATCACTTGCGCGAAGGCGACAGGCTGCTTGCCTCAGGCCCTGCGGGCAGCTTCACACCGATAGGCCGTCCAGCCGACAAGCTGCTTTATCTATCGGCGGGCTCCGGCGTGACACCGCTGATGTCCATGACCCGTGCGGGTTTCGACCTGGCAGCCCGACTGGATATCGTCTTCGTGCACAGTGCTCGAACCCCCGACGATATTATTTTCCATGAAGAACTGACACGGATGCAGGCCTGCATGCCGGGACTTCGTGTCGTGAATATCTGCGAAGGACACGGCGACAGCACGGATTGGGCCGGGCAGATTGGCCGCCTGGATCTGGCCTTGCTCAGCGAACAGGTGCCGGACTTCAAGGAGCGGGAAGTGTTCACTTGTGGGCCGCAAGGCTACATGAGCGCGGTCAAGTCGCTACTCAAACAGGGAAACTTTGATTTCCAGCACTATCACCAGGAAAGCTTCGATATCACGGCGCTGGATGAGGCCCCTCTGATCGAAACGGCCTGCGTCCTCGATCAGCCGGAGAGCCTGTTTACGATCACGCTGTCCCGCTCCGGTAAAACCTTCAGCATGCCGGGCAACCAGACCGTGCTGACCGCAGCGAAGAAGGCCGGCGCCATCATCCCCTCCTCTTGCAGCCAAGGGGTCTGCGGCACCTGTAAAACGGCGGTGCTGCAAGGCACGGTGGCGATGAACCACAACGGCGGCATTCGCCAGCGTGAAATCGACAAGGGATTGCGCCTGCTGTGCTGCAGTAAGCCAACGTCAGACCTGGTCATCGATTTGTAGGGTCCATCAGAACGCTCAATGTGGTCTACGCTCCAGCCTTGGGTACCTTGTTCTGCCCCGGGCGACGTGCGTTTTCGGCACGGTGGTTTGCAGCGGATGCGGTACGCAACTCTCCATGCATCCTTCCGGGAAAACCACATGATCCGCACCCTGCTGACTGCTTCTTTGCTGCTTGCGCTAAGCCTGCCCGCCCATGCCGGCGTCACGCCATTCCCCACTTCGTTCCGCACCCAGGACATCGCCGTGGAAGGCGCGAAAATCCACGTGCGCGTCGGCGGCAAAGGGCCTGCCGTGGTGCTGCTGCATGGCTTCGGCGACACCGGCGACATGTGGGCGCCTCTCGCTGCCGACCTGGCCAAGGACCACACGGTCGTGGTGCCGGACCTGCGCGGCATGGGCTTGTCGTCGATCCCGGACGGCGGCTACGACAAGAAGACGCAAGCGGGCGACATACGCGCGGTGCTGGCAGCCTTGAAGATCGACCACTCGGTGGTCATCGGCCACGACATCGGCACCATGGTCGCCTTCGCCTACGCCTCACGTTATCCGCAGCAAACCGATCGCCTGGTGGTGATGGATGCGCCCGTACCGGGCATTCCGCCGTGGAACGAGATTGTGCGTTCACCGATGCTGTGGCACTTCGATTTTGGCGGTCCGGATGCCGAGCGCCTGGTGGCCGGTCGTGAGCGTATCTACCTCGACCGCTTCTGGAACGAGTTCGCCGGCGACCCAACCAAAGTGGACGAAGCCACCCGCCAGCATTACGCCAAGCTCTACGCCCGCCCCGGCGCGATGCACGCGGCGTTCGCGCAGTTCCGCAGCATTCGCCAGGACGCCGTGGACAACGAAGCATCGATGAAGACACGCCTGACCATGCCCGTGCTGGCCGTCGGCGGGGAAAAATCCTTTGGCAACAACGAAGCCATCGTCATGCGCAACGCCGCGGACAATGTCACGGAAGTGGTGATTCCGGGGGCAGGACATTGGTTGATGGAAGAGGCGCCTACGCAGACTATTCGGGCGATTCGCGACTTTTTGCAGTGACCGTCTGTGGCAGGGCAAAAACTGTCTACGGATCGTTGTCGAAGTCTGCCGCCCTGCCTGTTCGACGGACAGTCGCTCGACACTGCATCTGCCCACCACTTAAAGTGCTGCCCCCTCAACAATGGATTGCCACCAAAAATGACTGAGACCTTCCAGGGCAGTTGCCTTTGCGGCGCCATCCAATACCAACTCCGGTCACGACCCAAAGCTGTTTCGCACTGCCATTGCAGCCAATGCCGCAAAAGCCATGGCGCCGCATTTGCGAGCTACGGCAGTGTCTTGAGGGGCGACTTTGATCTGGTACAGGGTAACGACGACATCCGTTCTTACCCTTCCTCTGAATCTGTCGAGCGCCAGTTTTGCGCTCGCTGCGGCTCGTCGCTCTTCTGGTCAAATAACCAGGGCGAATACTCCGACTGGATCTCCATAGCCCTCGGTACGCTGGACACGCCCTTTACTTGCGATAAACAGAAGCATGTCGAGGTGACGTCCAAGGCTGTATGGCATGACATTCAGGATCACTGGCCGCAGTCCCGATAATCGCTTTGTGGCTCGAGAATACTCATCCGCCCCTGCATCATGCCGCTCGCTCCCCTTTCCCGTGGCACTCGTGCCAACAGTGCAGAGCCTGCTACCACGCATCAGGCATTTACACTGCCAGCCCCAGGGGAGAAACCTATCGAAATGGAAGTCATCTCATGTTTGAACGTAGCAAACTGGTTCCAGAGTTAATGGTCACCGACCTTGGTAACAGCCTGGGTTTTTGGGTGCATTGCCTTGGCTTCGAAGTAGCGTATCAACGCCCCGAAGATGGATTCGCTTACCTCGACTTGAACGGTGCTCAGGTGATGCTCGAGCAGATTGATCCGGACGCAGGCCAATGGCTTACGGCCCCCCTAACGAAGCCATTTGGAAGAGGAATCAACCTGCAGATCGACGTTGCCGCTGTCGCCCCCATCACCCAAAAACTTGACCAAGCCGGATTTCCACTCTATCGAGCATGCAAAGACACCTGGTATCGGGCTGATACCGTAGAAGTAGGCCAGCGCGAGTTCATCGTCCAGGATCCCGATGGTTATCTCGTCAGATTGGTTGAGCGGTTGGGTGAGCGGCCGGCGGCCAAAAGCTGACCTTGCAGGTCAGCTGCCTGACGACCAGTTTTCCACTGCTATGCTGATAAGACCTGTTTCTGCACTGGGGACGAGTAGCATGGCAGCACAAGGCAAGCATTCCCCATTCACGCTCAAGGTTATGGCCTGCTGGGCTGGGATTTTCCTTGTCGCTTGGGCTGTCATAAAGCTGCTCGACACTCACCTGGACCTGAGATTGTTGGCAGATAGCACGAGCTGGCCGCAACGTTTTTCGGATTGGCTTTCGCTGGAAACGCCAATGCCGAATTGGTCGCTGCTGATGATAATCGCGATTTTAATCAGCACTCTGTCTGCAGCGATTTACTACGCCCGCAACACTGATGGAGCTTACGACGAGCTACATGAGATAGAGCGAAAAGTTTACAAAATGAACAACCCTCAGTTCCCACGACTAACAGATAACCAAACGCTATTAATGGAAGCTTTGGCCTATCATGCAAATTTCAGGAAAGTTGCAAACCTGAACTCAATTTGCAAACTTGTCTCACTCAGCACAGCAGAAGTTGAAGCCGATCTAAAGCAACTTCAAGACAAACGCCTTATCAAACAAAAAGTGACACGGGGCACGTTTGGTGCCACCACTTTTGAACTTACCTTGGCAGGCAAGGATTATGCGTTAGAGCGTTTTCAGCTAACGTAGTACAGACAAAGTGGAGGTAGGCTGGAGGTGCTTTTTTGAGTAACGTAGTTCGCCCTCCAGGCGACATGACTCACCTTTTCACAAGATCAAGTGGCCCCATGTGGGTAATGTCCAAGGATGTGATCTTTCCCTACTGGACCGTCACTTTCCGGCTAGAACCAAACATACAGCTACTTCCAGACGCCGCTTTGTAGACCACAGGTTTACAGACGTTGGTAGCGCCGTTCGAAATCACTGGCCAACTGTTCAAGCGTGACGCTTCCCAAGCGATCTATAAGCAGTGCCTGCGCCGCATCAAACGCTTCAGTCAGCGCAGCATTCACCGCTTGCTCCACCAGGCATTCTGGATGGTCGGTCGACAGACCGATGGCGAAAAGCGAGGACGAGCCCAAGGCCTGATGGATGTTCAACAGTGTTATATCCGCTAACGGTTTCGCCAGCGTCCACCCCCCACGGTGCCCCTTTTCCGAGCGCACATACCCCCCGTCCTTGAGCAGCGCCATGGTCCGCCGGACCACCACCGGGTTGGTACCGAGCATCTGCGCGATGGTATCGGACGTGGCGGGCTGTTCGTGGCGAGCCATGTGGATCAGCACGTGCAGCATGCGGGACAAGCGAGTGTCATTTCTCATGGATGGCGGCTTCCTGAAATTGCGTGTGCCGAGTATCGCTCGACACAGCATAAGTTACGAGACTGTTGACACTCCGACATCACGTAACTTACGTTGTATCTAGAGTTTTCGAGCAGGTCGAAGACCCAGGGAGACTGATCAATGGTTTACGACGTGATCATCATTGGCGGCAGCTATTCCGGTATTTCCGCAGGCTTGCAACTGGCACGGGCGCGCCGAAAGGTGTTGGTGATCGATGCAGGTCAGCGCCGTAATCGGTTTGCTCACAATTCACATGGATTTCTTGGGCAGGACGGTCGTGATCCCGGCACGATAGCCAGCGAGGCACGTGCCCAGTTGCTGGCCTATCCAACAGTCGAGTGGCTTTCGCAACCCGCCGTCCATGCAAAGACGGGCGATGGTGGATTTGTGATAACAGCCGCGAACGGGGAACAATTCGCGGCGAGGCGTCTGATCCTGGCCACAGGGGTGGTGGATGAGTTGCCTGCGATTCCCGGGCTGTCAGAGCGCTGGGGGCAGCGAGTGTTTCATTGTCCGTATTGCCATGGATATGAACTGTACGGCGGACCGATTGGAGTATTGGCGGCCTCGCCAGTTGCCATCCACCAATCGCTGATGTTGCCCGACTGGGGGCCAACGACACTCTTCCTCAACGAGGTATTCGAGCCTGATGCCGACCAGTTGGCGAAGCTGGCCAGGCGTGGGGTTGCGGTGGAGCGCGAACCTGTCTTGTCGGTTGGCGGGGAACAAGCCGATGTGACACTGGCCAGCGGTCGTGTGATCAAATTTGCAGGGCTGTTCACTCAGCCTCTCACGCGTATGGGCAGCCCACTGGCAGCGCTGCTTGGTTGCGAGTTTGAAGCCGGGCCGACGGGAGAGTTCATCAAGGTCGATGCGATGCGCGAAACCAGTGTACCCGGCGTGTTTGCCTGCGGGGATGCAGCAATAGCCGCAGGCAATGTGGCAGTCGCAGTGGGTGACGGCGCACGCACGGGCGGCGCGGCACACCAGTCGCTGATCTTTCGCTGAATACGGGTAGCAAGCGGATGAAGCGCGCCCGTCGCCCTCCGTTCTCAAGCCGATTGCCTGCGCCAGGTGCCGGGTGATGTGCCGAACTGGCGTTTGAATGCGCGACTGAACGCGGCTTCGGATTCGTAGCCCACTGCAAAGCCGATTTGCGCCACATTGCCGCGACCTTCGCGCAGGTGTTGAGCCGCCACGTGCATGCGCCAGAGCGTCAGGTATTGCATCGGTGGCTGGCCGACCAATGCCGTGAATCGCTCCGCGAAAACCGAGCGCGACATGCCCACTTCAAGCGCCAGGGCTTCTGCCGTCCAGCCCTCGGTTGGGCGAGCATGAAGCAGCGCCAATGCGCGCCCGATATGCGGATCCCGCAAACCCGCCAGCCACCCGCGCCGTTCAGCGGGGAGGCTCGCGACATACTGGCTGACGGCTTCGACGAAGAGCAATTCCGATAGCTTGGCGATGACCGTTGTCGAGCCGACGCGCCCCGCCGCGATCTCGCTGACAGCAAACCGGAATGAGCTTTCAATCCAGGCTCCCGAAGCCGTCGCGCGCACGTCCAGTTTCAATAAGGATGGCAGCGACGAGAGCAACGGACTGAAAGGGGTTTCAGTGCCGAGGAACCCACACAATAACTGCGTGACCTCGCCGCCTCCGCCGCACTTGATACGTGAAATGCCGCCGACTTCCGGCGGCTGAATAACGTCGCGCGCCGACATGGGATCAACGCTCAGGTCGCTGCCAAACGTATGAACGTCATTGCGCGGAAGCAGAATGAGTTCGCCTGCCCGCACGTCGAGGGTGGCTTCACCGGCGATTTTCAATTGCATGTGCCCCGCAGCGACAAAATGCGAAGCAATGACATGTCGAGGGGCCGCCAGGAACGGTTTGCAATCGTCCGCAGAGATTTTTCCGCTGAGGCACCAGGGCGCAGTGAATTCCGCCTCGAGGAAGACCCCTCCAGAGAGCCGAATGACACGCAAGACATCAGAAAGCGCATCCAGCAATTGCCAGCCCTCCTTTCCGGAGTCCGGAGCATGTAATCAGGCGCACCGGTCATTCTGCGCCTGAACGGCGAGGCCTAGATTAGCACCAACGCGGACTCAGTGATCAGGACGCCCCCCAGAGGTTTCACTCATGGTCACAGGCTCCGACGTTAACCGTAATGGCCCCCTTCCAGTTCGACCAGGAAGCAGGAGATCGATATGAACACCGTCGCAACCTTACCCGACGCAGATTCGGGCAACGCCGCCCGTTATGCTCAACTCGTCAGGTCCTCGAAAAAAGCCGAATGGCAGATCGATCGCGATTTGCTCCAGGACCGCCGCTTCGACTTCTCGCGCAAATTCTTGCCCGACGGACTCTCGCGGATCGACCGCCTGACCTTTCTCACCCTGGAAGAGGCGCGCCTGCTCAGCCAGATTCAGGGCCGAACCTATGCGTATATCTTTGGCCTGGTCGAGCGTTTCATCAGTGCCAAAATGCTCGATCAAGGTCGGGCCCATGTCTTTGACGATCAACTCGCGCTTGAAGCGCTGGTGCGATTTTCCAATGACGAGATCAAGCATCAGGAGTTGTTCCGGCGCATAGAAACGATGATGGATGCGCAATTGCCGGCGGGATATCGTCAAGTGGCCGATCCAAACGATGTGGCGCGTGCGGTACTGGCGGCCAGCACCTGGTCGGTGCTGGCGCTGACCTGTCATATCGAACTGTTTGTTCAAACGCATTACGCAAAAAGCATCGCCCCGCGCGAGGAGTTGTGCCCGCTCTTCAAGGATGTCTTCAAATTTCACTGGAAGGATGAAAGCCGGCACGTCGTACTCGATGAGCTGGAATGGAAAGCGGAGCATGCGAAACTTTCGCCAGTCGAGCGCGACCAGGCAGTGAACGATCTGATTGCGCTGGTGGCAGCCGTCGATGCAATCCTGCAGGCGCAATCGGCATCCGATGCCAACTACTTCATTCGCAATGTTCCACGCTCGTTCAGTGTTGACGAAACCGCGCAAATCAAAGCCTCCGTGCTGGGCGCCTACCGCTGGCAATACATTATCTCGGGCGTGCAACATCCACACTTTGGCCAACTGCTTGCGCGCATGACAACACCCGCACAGATGTCCAGGATTCAGACCGCACTGGCTCCCATCATGAGCAACTGATCTACAGGTGCGGCCGACCTCGCGTCGGTCGCGCGGATGTGCAATGACGTGCTGGATTGAGGATGGCAGCCATGACGATACCGATGTGGATGTTGCTGGGGTTCGCGACCTGGACTTTGCTGCTGTTGATGGCAACCGTCGGGGTGTATCGCTGGGTCAGAATCCTGTTCTCGAATGTTCCGATTGCCTCTTTCCGAAGCGATCAGCCCGATGGCGAGGATTGGTATCGGCGCGGAACACGAGCGCATGCGAACTGTGTGGAAAACCTGCCGGTCTTTGGCACCATCGTGTTCGTGATTTCAGCCCTTGGTATCAACACACCCGCCGTTGACTACTTGTCCATGCTCGTCCTGATCGCTCGCGTGTGCCAGTCTCTGGTTCACGTATCTCATGTGCAGACAAACAGGTTCGTGGCGGTTCGGTTTACCTTCTTTTGCATTCAGTTGGTCTGTTTCCTTGCGCTCATTGTGATAGCCGCGAGTTACGGCGTATGAGTAAAGGATGAAGTGCTTGCTTGCCGCAAACGTCGAGGCCAATGCGTTGCCGCTCTCGGCAAGCATGCGCCACGGCCCCACCTCAGCGACGCTGTTCGGCTCGCAAACAACCCCATGAAACCCCTTCTGATCCTGAGGGTGACGTCGTTATCATGGACGCCGGTTCGACAGGAGAAATGCAATGGAACTGAAGTTCAGTCACGTCGATGTACTGGTCACGAATCTTGAAGAAGCCTGTGCTTACTACGCACGGACACTGAAGGCCAGGATCTCTAAAACGCTCGTCTGGGAACGCGGTGGCCTGCACGTGCGCTACGCGATTGCGTTGATCGGTCAGGAGCGTTTCATGCTGGTGCAACCGTTGGCGGGGAACCTGAAAGAACTCCTGGATTCATCGGGTGAAGGCATGATTTATCGCCACTGCTACTCCACGCCGGACATCGAGAAGGCCTATGACGAATTGATGGCCAGTGGTGTTCAGCCAGAAGACGAAAACGGCAAACCCCTCGCCCGCGAGAACCTGCAATCCCCGTCCGGGGCCCGCATCATCTGGCTGCCCAAGCGCTTCGGGCACTTCTCCATCGAGATATTGGAAGACAAGGCGCTGGAAGCATTTATCGAGGAGGTGTTTGCCTGAAATCTGGTCTCGGGATTCGGAAGTTGACCACAGCGCTCCGGCCATCTGCCTCAATAATTTTTTGCCAAGCCCTCAGCAGCGGAGATGTATCCCGTCCTCCTGAAAACAGATCAGAAGGTGTAAACCTTATTCAGGACGGGACAACTCTCGAATTAAAGCCCCCCGCCAGCGCCTTTTTTGTAGTTCAGTGCCCCGCAACCGCAGGCCGGCCAGCCGCACGCGGCCCCGATTTGAAGCCGTGAGCCCGAGCCCCCCAGACAATCGCAAACCCCACTCCCACCAACACCATCATTGCCCACGGAAAAGAGGCGATGCCCCATCTATCCAGCAACACGCCGCCCACTACCCCACTCCCCGCAATCGCACTGTTCCAGGCCACCACATTCAGCGACAACGCCACATCGGCCCCATCTCCCGCCGCGTCTGCCAGCGCCGTTTGCAACAACGTCGCCGCCCCGCCGAAGCTCAACCCCCAAACCGCCACGCCGATGTAGATCACTTCAGGCACGCTCCCCAAAAATCCAAGCACTACGCATACCGCCGCAAACGTCGCCAGGCTCACCAACACTGTCTTGCGCAACAACGGCTCAACCAATTTGGCAGTCAGCCAGATCCCCGCCAACGCCGCAGTGCCAAACACCAACAACACTAAATCCACCCGATCCCCCAACCCCGCCGGCACCACGAACGGTGCGATGTAGGTGTAGAGAATGTTGTGGGCCAGCATCCAGCAGATCACCACCGCCAGCACGGGGCGCACGCCCGGAGTGGTCAGAACGGTGCGCAGCGACAGGCGCTGGTGCTCGGCTTGGGAGGGGTAGTCCGGGACTTTCACCAGCACCCAGGCAATCAGCACCAGGGTCAGGGCCGACATGATGCCGAAGGTCGTGCGCCAACCCACGAGGCCGCCCAGCCAGGTGCCGAGGGGTACACCCAGGGACAGGGCAATCGGTGTGCCGACCATGGCCAGCGCCAGCGCCTTGCCCTGTTGATGGGGCGCGACCATGCGTCGGGCGTAACCGGCCAGCAGGCTCCAGGCCAGCCCCGCCGCGACGCCGGCGAAGAAGCGCGCCACCAGGGTCGCTCCGTAGTGGGATGACAGCGCGGTGATGGAGTTGAACAGCAGGAAACCGACGATGGTCAGCAGCAGTACATTGCGGCGGCGCCAGCCACGGGTGGCGATGGTCATGGGGATCACCGCCAGAACCGAACCCAGCGCGTAAGCGGTGACCATCTGCCCGGCCATGGAGGGGGAAATCGCCAGTCCTTCGCTGATCAGGGGCAATAGGCCGGCGGGCAATGTTTCGGTGACGATGCAGATGAAGCCGGTCATGGCCAGTGCAAGCAAGGCGCCAATGGGTAGGCGCTCGGGCGCCACCGATAAGGTAATTGAGGGTGTCACGGTAGATTCCTTGAGTGAGGATTTTCGACTTAAATACTGATCGATACAAATGTTGAAGGCTGCCAGCACTCGTTGTCAACGACTTATGTATCGACTAGTATTTATCTCGTAATCCTCAGGAGCCTTGAAATGGCGCAAATGGGCCGCCCCCGAACCTTTGACCGCGACCAAGCCGTGGAACAGGCCATGCACCTGTTTTGGCAACACGGCTACGACGCGACCTCCCTCGCTCAGTTGAAAGCCGGATTGGGCGGCGGAATTTCCGCACCGAGTTTTTACGCGGCATTCGGTTCCAAGGAAGCGTTGTTTGACGAGTGTGTGCAGCGTTATCTGGCGACTTTCGCTCAAGTCACCGAATGCCTGTGGGATGGGAGCCTGCCTCCACGCCAGGCTATCGAAACCGCGCTGCGCCAATCGGCGCGCATGCAATGCGAAGAAGGTCATCCCAAAGGCTGCATGGTGGCCCTCGGCGTGATGAGCGCGCCCAGCCCGGAGAGTGCGCGGGTGGTCGATGCATTGACCCATTCACGCACCCGCACTCGTGCGGGGATTTTGGCGTGTGTCGAGCGGGGTATCAGTACAGGTCAATTGCCGGGCAATGTTCACGCGCCCGCGATGGCTACGGTGTTCGACAGTTTCCTGCAGGGTATTTCCATCCTCGCTCGGGATAACACGTCGCATGAGGTAATTGATGCGGCCATCACCCAGATACTGCTGACTTGGGACATTACGGCCTCTTCCGCTCCGCCAGCTATCGCAATGGCCAACAGGGACTGATTGACTTAACCCGTGAGGCCATGGCGTGAATCCGGCGCAACTGCGTAATTGTCAAAGGCCCGTCCAGGGTCGGGTTATCGGATAGCCGGGAACTCTTCGACGCTGTCAGGCCAGGCAGATAGAACCTCAAAGCCATCGTCAGTGACCGCCACCATGTGCTCCCACTGGGCCGAAAGGGAGTGATCCTTGGTGACAACTGTCCAGCCGTCCGCCAGGGTTTTCACGTGACGCTTACCCGCATTCAGCATGGGCTCAATGGTGAAAATCATGCCCGCTTTCAACTGCAATCCCTGGCCGGGGTAGCCGTAATGGAGGATCTGCGGCTCATCGTGATAGACCTTGCCAATACCGTGACCGCAGTATTCGCGCACAACACTGAATCCATCCCTTTCGGCGACCGACTGAATGGCATAACCGATATCGCCCAGCGTGGCACCGGGGCGAACGACTCGAATACCGGCGCACAGCGCTTCGTAGGTGGTCTTGACCAAATGCCGACCCTGCGGACTGGGTTCACCCACGAAATACATTCGACTGGTGTCGCCATACCAACCGTCCTTTTTGACAGCGACGTCGATATTCACAATGTCGCCATCCTTCAGGACAGTGGCCGAAGGCAGGCCATGGCAGACCACCTGGTTGACGGACGTCAGCACGGTTTTCGGGTAGCCGAGATACCCGATATTCCCCGCAATGGCCTTTTGCACATTGACGATGTAGTCGTGACAGCGCTGATCGAGCTCGTCGGTGGTGACACCCGCTTTCACATAAGGCCCAATCATGGCCAGCACCTCGGCCGCCAGCGTTGCAGCGGCACGTGAGCTGGCGATGTCTGCCCGGGTATTGATGCGCACGTTCGCCCTCATTTCCTGGCTCCGATGGCTGCATGAACCTGTGGGCCTTGCGAACTTTCTTCGAGGGCGCAGAGCTTCTTCAAATCAAGACCGCCTTGCAGTTCTGCACGAATCAGCATGCGGCAAATGTCGCTGTGATCCAGGTCGGGGTGTAATTCGGCAAGCATCCCGATACGCATCCAGTGCTCGGCCTGAGCGTTGATCGAGCGACTCAACGCATCGCTCGCGACGCGCAGATGCTCATGCATGTCTTCAGAAATTTTTACGATGCCCATGAGGCTCACTATATGAAATGGATATGGAACGTATATTATCCGGTTCGAGCTTGAAATCAAGAACGGATACTGTAATTTCCAGACGGTGATGAATCCGGCCAAGGTGGCGCCATGAGAGAGAGTGATATGAAGGATCATGATTTGCTTGAGTACAGACGCAGAGAATTCACGGCTCTGGTTGAAATAGAGCGTGACGAGCAAAACAAGGAAAATGGCGGCTGGGTAACTTTTGACTGTTTCAGCAGAAAACAACCGAGGGGTTACTCTCCCCGCGATACTGAGCTTGATCTACTTACCTTACGAGTCTCTTTTGCGTCCGTAGCAGGACTATTCCCAAGCATTGGGGAGTCGGAGGGCCGCTGGGTAAAAATCGAGGTTGCCTCGCAAATTTCGGAAAATACGATCTCGGCGGACGTTGTGATGTTTGGAGACAATGCCGAGCCAGTCCTGCTTCACATTGCCAGCGTGTCGCCCATTGAGTTGAGCAATTGGGAAAGCGCCATCTTCATGCTTGCTGGTGAGGTGCGCTCACCTGCAAGCTTTATCGCTGGAGTGCTTGATGTTTCGCTACGCGAATCAGGCACTCTCGCGATTGCTGCGTACGATGTGGGTCAGGGGAACTGCAACGCCATCGTCGACGAACACGAGTTCCCACGCGTCTTTTTTGATTTGGGCTGGGCGCCGAACTTTCACGCGCGTACGCGTCCGTCCCACCAGCCTGCTTTCTTCGCTTGCAATCATCATACGGCTGCCCCTGTCGTGCTTTCCCATTGGGATATGGATCACTGGTGTTATGCAATCGCCAGAAGCAAATACGATCCCGTAAACCTGACAACCAAACACGAATGGAACCAGGAGGCACTTAAGCGTTTCTGGATTGCTCGTGCACCTGAGATAGAACAACATCAAATCGGCCCGCTGGCGCGAAGTTTTTATGATGCGCTGACACGCAAACAATTAATGCCTGGCATCTCGGCAATGCTTTTATGGCCAGACAATTGCGAACGAATTCGTTTTGCCGATGGCTGGCTGGAAGCCTGTGAGCCCGATACACGTCAGACAAGGGACAGGAACAACACCGGTATTGCGATGTTTGTCCGACCGAAGGGTAAAGGGCCGGCAATTCTCATGACCGGAGACGCCGACTTCCCGTCCATTCCCTCCCTGGCGACCAACCACCGGCTTAAATTGGCGGGCATGGTGGCCCCCCATCATGGATCAACGATCACTGCGGCAGCCGTTCCCAAGCCAATGCGAGGCAGTCCGAAAAAACTCGTTCTATCAGTGGGCGACGGAAACAGCTACGGCCATCCCAAACAGGATTCGATTGATGCCTATGAGGCTGCAGGCTGGGATTGGACGGTGACGCTTACAAAGGACAGGCAAGAATGCAGCAGAACATACCCACCCTACCCACCCAAGCACGAACACAATCACGGCAACATCCTGCTGAAGTTTTCGATCAAGGCTAAGGATCCTCAATGCCTTTGCGGGTGCGTGCGAGCAGGCAACTTATGCCTGATTCCAAGTGCTGCGCCCACGAGCGCTGCGGTCGCTGGAGTCAAAAAAACGCGCCGGAAAAAAGCCAAAACGGCCACTACCCCATGAGTGAAAAAAGGGGGCAGACCTGTTTTCCTTTCTGAAAATATATCTGTCCCCGTTTTTGCCGCTATTTTATTAGGCCTATCAAGGAATGTAGACGATGCAAATGACTATTCAAGAGTTTGAGAAAATAGAAGATTCTCAGTCTCACAGTTACATTGTGTTCGCACAAGGCCACCCCTATCAGGAACTGGGGTGGAAAGCTTATAGCGACCTCACCAAACGCATTAATGAAAGTTTGACCGACTTCAAAAATCAGTATAATTCTGATGTTTTTCTACACGAGCATGAATTGCTTGGCTTCGAAGATACATTTCTCTGGTGGCTCAGCTTTTTTGAGAAAAAACCACACGAACGGGACCGTCTGACACAAGCCCTAAAGTGCACCATTGATAAAGTGCTTTCAGAATTTGAAGGTACGAAAGACAAGCAACTTGTAAATTATCGAGATGATGATGATGATCTCCGCGGGCATCCTGTTTTTGTCGAACATTATGTTTCTTTGGTAGTGCACGCTGAGACTGAATTAAAATCCCGCCAGGCGCCTACCCAACAAACATATGAGAAGGAAAACTTAGATTTAAAAATATTTGAAAAGCCCATATCCGCAGCAGATTTCAAAAAGATCATTCATGATTACATCGGGCATAGCTCTGTTGAAAATATGCATTTTCTACATGCCGAAGATGGATTTTTTTCAACTCGTCACGCACCCAACAAGAGTCTCCGCGAAGAGTTTCTTCCATCACTGGAATTCATCAAAAAATGTAATGTCAGCGATTCGGCAATTTTACAGTTCGGACTGAATCAAGAGATTTTTGACTTAAAAATAATTGACGAACATGGCAGTGAGAAAATACTGGAGATCACGTGGGCGCTTCCAGTAGGCGATCATGAACTGCTATCGCTATTGAGTCAGTCCAATGACGGCACTCTGCCAATGAAAACCAAAGTAAAGCTCAAAGCAATGATAGATTCTATCCCTGGCAAGATAGTCCAGGCCATTGAGAAAAAGCACGCCAAAAACTATCCAGACAACAGAACACTTCTGGTTGTTATTCAACCGGAGTATACGTATCAAGGGATGGTACCCCTTATCCAAGAAATTATTAATGAAGTAAGACATTCGGTAAAATCAGGAAAGGGCAAGTTTGAGGAAATATCTTTGCTTTGCAGGAGCAGACTGTACAAGATCTTCTGACGATCATGCGTACGCCTTGGTCAAAAGCTGCCACTCGTAGACTGCACTCCTGCAACGCCCCCATGCCAGGCAATGAATTGACAGTCAGACAGCATTTGACCACCCCATATGGAAAACCGTATATTCGATTAACCATATGTACCCAGAGAAGTCACCATGCGCGTTCTGTTCATGTGCACCGCCAATAGCTGCCGCAGCATCCTCTCCGAAGCGATGTTCAATCATCTCGCGCCGCAAGGTTTTCAGGCAGTCAGTGCCGGCAGCTTCCCCAAGGGCCAGGTTCTGCCGCGCAGTCTTGTGACGCTGCAAGAAGCCGGCATCGCGATTGACGGGTTGAGCAGTAAAGGCAACGACGCCTTCGAAGCCAACCCACCGGACATTGTCATCACCGTCTGTGACAAGGCTGCCGGCGAGGCGTGCCCGGTTTACTTCGGGCCGGCGCTGAAGGCCCATTGGGGATTGGAAGATCCATCCGAAGTGAAGGGCGACGAAGCGGTCGTGACCGCAGCCTTTCACTCGACCCTGGCGCGCATCGAAACACGCTGCCGGGCCTTCCTCGCCCTGCCCTTCGGCGAACTTGACCGGGATGCGTTGAAGCGCGAACTCGATCGCATCAGCACCCTGTAACCGGAGCCCTCATGTCCCACGAACTGCCCAATCTCGACGCCTCCCTGATTCAATCCATTGCCGGTGACGACATCCCGCACAAGCCACGAATCCTGCTGTTGTACGGATCAACCCGACCGCGCTCATTCAGTCGTCTGCTGATCGAGGAAGCCGCCCGATTGCTCGAACATTTCGGTGCAGAAACGCGGATCTTCAATCCATCCGGCCTTCCTCTGCCGGACGATGCACCGACCGATCACCCGAAAGTCCAGGAACTGCTCGAACTGATGCAATGGTCCGAAGGACAGGTCTGGTGCTCTCCTGAACGTCACGGCTCGATGTCGGCCGTGTTCAAGGCGCAGATAGACTGGGTGCCGCTCGCGCTAGGCGCCATTCGCCCGACCCAGGGCAAAACCCTCGCGGTCATGCAAGTCAGTGGTGGTTCTCAGTCGTTTAACGTAGTGAATCAACTGCGTGTGCTGGGGCGCTGGATGCGGATGTTCACCATCCCCAACCAGTCTTCCGTGCCGAAGGCTTATCTGGAATTCGACGAAGACAACCGCATGAAACCGTCCGCGCTTTATGACCGGGTGGTGGACGTCATGGAGGAGCTGGTGAAGTTCACTCTGCTGCTCCGGGAGCGTCCGGACCTGGTTGACCGTTACTCCGAACGCAAGGAGTCGGCGGAGGAACTGACCCGGCGGGTGAATCAGCGGTCGATTTGAAGCACCCCGACGCTTTATAGATCACAACGAATAAAACACCGGTGTGGCGAGATAGAAAAAAACCTATCTCGCCACACCGGTGTTGTCGTAGTCGGCAACCCACTATCAGCCCTGCGCTTTGCTCATTTTGGTGAACAGCTCGGTTGGCACTTTCTTGCCGTTGGAGGTGAACTGGTTGGTGCGGAATTTGTAGACCTCGCCTTCAGAAAGGAAACCGTCGTTGTTGGTGTCCATCGCCTTGAACTCTTCAGCACCCTTTGGGGCCACGGTCAGCAATTCTTTCAGGGAAACGCGGCCGTCGTGGTCGGTGTCGGTACGGGCGAAGGAAGCGTCGCCGCATTTGCCTTCACCGCACTTGCCTTCACCGGCCTTGGTGACCTTGGCGCCAGTTTCGCTGGCACCGCACTTGCCTTCGCCACACTTGCCTTCACTGGTCTTTTCCGCCGCGGCGAGTTGGTAGCCTTGAGGCAGTGCGTCAGCGGCGAAGGCGGACGAAGCGAGGTTCATGCAGCCGACCAGTGAAACAGCGATCAGGCCAATACGGGATTTGTTCGAAAGACGGGACATGGTTATTTCTCCGGATACTGTGTGCGGTGAGGCCGCTCAGGGTCATGCCGCCAGGGCTATAAGCCGTGGTGCGAGGTGCGTTTGCTTTCTCGCTAAGGCCAGGCTATTTGACTGCAACCGTGTATCCCGGATGTATCCGGATCGAGGGGCATTTGTACGCCAGCATCTTTACAGCGGGTCTGGATACACAGCGATACATTTGGCCCACTGCTTTTTATCTTTGCCGCCTGGAAGGCCCTGAACCAATCGGCATCAAACCTATCCCTGAGCAATTCCAACACGATCGTAGTCGGGGCCCCGCCGCAGAAGATGTCCGGGCCAGACTCGCTCATCCTGCAGCCCTGCCATACTGTTCATCATGGCCAGTGCAACCTTCCGCTTCTACGAGGAGCTCAACGATTTCCTGCCGGCCGAACGGCGGCGGCAGTCATTCACCTGCAAGTGCGCGCGAGGGGCGACGGTCAAGCACATGATCGAGGCGCTCGGGATACCGCACACGGAGGTCGAACTGGTGTTGCTCAACGGCGAGTCGGTGGGTTTCGAGCGGGTGATCTTCGATGATGACCGGTTGGCGGTGTTTCCCAAGTTCGAAACGCTGGACATCAGCCCGCTGTTAAAGGTTCGGGCTCAACCTTTACGGGTGCTGCGCTTCGTCGCTGATGCGCACTTGGGCGGGCTGGCCAACCTGCTGCGCATGAGCGGCTTCGACACCCTCTACGACAATGGCTTCGAGGATGGCGAGATTGCTGAGATCGCTGCGCAGCAAGGACGTATCGTGCTCACCCGTGACCGCGAACTGCTCAAGCGGCGGATCATCAGCCACGGCTGTTACGTGCATGCCCTGAAACCGTCGCTGCAGCTGCGCGAATTGTACGAGCGCCTCGACCTGGCGCGTAGCGCGCGGCCATTCAGCCTGTGCCTTCATTGCAACCTGCCGCTGCACGAGATCAGCCCGGAACTGGCCCGGCCGCAGGTGCCGCCACGCGTTGGCGCCCTCTATTCGCACTTCCTGCGTTGCGATGCCTGCCAACGGATTTACTGGAAGGGTTCGCACTGGCGCAGCATGTGTGCACTGCTGGCACCTCTGCTGGACCGATAGCCGAATGCATCGACCGGGAAGAGATTGCGAGGATCGTTTACTCGGGAACTCCGGTCACCGCATGCACTGCGCGCAAGGAGATCGGGCCGATACGCCAGCGTTGCGTCACGAAAGTAGCTTGAAACCTGTCCCGCTCGTACTAGCGTTTCCGAGGCTTGCACCGGTGCATGGAGATTAACCATTGGTCGAGAAAAACTCAGGGCAGAAGTCCTCCCCTTAACTACTGATCTAGTATCAACGCAAGTTTCGGCAGGAGATTCTCATGTCGTTGGCTGAAGAACAAAAACCGCAGCGTCGCAAAGAAGCCCGGCTGTTTGTCTTTCTTGTCGTCTGCCTTTTTCCGCTGCTGTCGGTCGCGATAGTGGGCGGCTATGGCTTCCTCATCTGGTTTTTCCAAATGCTCTACGGCCCGCCCGGACCACCTAACTGATAGTTCTCTTTCAGAGCCTGTTGGAGTCAGCGCATGGACGAAACTCTGCATATAGCCAGCCTGGTGGTACTTGCCCGACCTGAACTATTCGACGCCGTCAAAGCCAACTTGCGTCTATTGGACGGCCTGGAATTACATCACGAAAGTGCCGCCGGAAAACTGGTGGTCGTGCTTGAGGCCAGCCACGAAAATCAGATCCTGCAACGTATCGAGCAAATCAACAATCTGCCGGGTGTGCTCAACGCCGCGTTGATCTATCACGAACTCCTAGAGCCCACAGGAGACACCGAATGAGCATGTCCCGCCGAGAGTTCGTCAAGGCCCAGGCCGCGGCCATCGCAGCCGCCGCCGCTGGCCTGCCGATTGCCACGTCCGCCAGTAACCTGATTACCGAGGCGGACATGGTCACCCTGGACTGGAACAAGGCGCCCTGCCGTTTCTGCGGCACCGGGTGCAGCGTGATGGTCGCGACCCGCGACAACCGGGTGGTCGCCACCCATGGCGACGTCAAGGCCGAGGTCAACCGCGGACTCAACTGCGTGAAGGGCTATTTTCTCTCCAAAATCATGTACGGCGTGGACCGCCTGACCCAGCCACTGCTGCGCATGACCAACGGCCAGTTCGACAAACAGGGCGAATTCCAGCCGATCAGCTGGGACCAGGCCTTCGACATCATGGAAGAAAAGTTCAAGCAAGCCCTGAAGAGCAAAGGCCCGGAATCGATCGGCATGTTCGGTTCCGGGCAATGGACGGTTTGGGAAGGTTACGCGGCCAACAAATTGATGAAAGCCGGTTTTCGCAGCAACAACATCGACCCCAATGCCCGCCATTGCATGGCCTCGGCGGTGATGGGTTTCATGCGCACTTTTGGCGCGGATGAACCGATGGGCTGCTACGACGACATCGAAGCCACCGACGCCTTTGTGCTGTGGGGCTCGAACATGGCTGAGATGCACCCGATTCTATGGAGCCGGGTCACCGACCGGCGCCTGAGCCAGCCGCACGTGAAAGTCGCGGTGCTGTCGACCTTCGAGCATCGCAGCTTCGAACTGGCCGATATTCCCATGGTATTCACGCCGCAATCCGACCTGCTGATCCTCAATTACATTGCCAACCACATCATTGAAAACGGTAAGGTCGATAAGGATTTCATCAGCAAGCACACGCGCTTCGCCAAAGGCGCCGACGATATCGGCTACGGTTTGCGTCCCGACGACCCACGGGAAAAGCAGGCGAAGAATGCCGACAAGGCCAATACCTGGACCGACATGTCCTTCGAGCAGTTCGCCGCGTTCGTCAAACCCTACACCCTGGAACGTACCGCGAAAGAGTCCGGCGTTGCCCCGGAACGCCTCAAGGCCCTGGCTGAACTTTATGCGGACCCCGAACGCAAGGTCGTGTCGTTCTGGACCATGGGTTTCAACCAACACACACGCGGGGTGTGGGCCAACAATCTGATCTATAACATCCACCTGCTCACCGGCAAGATCAGCGAGCCGGGCAACAGCCCATTCTCGTTGACCGGCCAGCCGTCGGCCTGTGGCACTGCGCGGGAGGTCGGCACCTTCTCCCACCGCTTACCCGCCGACATGGTAGTGACCAATCCCAAGCACCGCGCCACCGCAGAACAGATCTGGAAACTGCCGGCCGGCACCATTCAGGAGAAAGTCGGTTTTCACGCGGTGCAACAGAGCCGCATGCTCAAGGACGGCGTCCTCAACGTGTATTGGACCCAGGCCAGCAACAACATGCACGCCGGGCCGAACATCATGCAGGAAGTCTTGCCTGGCTGGCGCAACCCGGAAAACTTCGTCATCGTCTCGGACGTCTACCCCACCGTTTCCGCCCAGGCCGCCGACCTGATCCTGCCCAGCGCCATGTGGGTGGAAAAGGAAGGCGCCTTTGGCAATGCCGAACGTCGCACGCAGTTCTGGCATCAATTGGTCAGTGCACCGGGAGACGCCAAATCGGACTTGTGGCAGCTGATGGAGTTTTCCAAACGCTTCACCACCGACGAAACCTGGCCCGCCGAGTTGCTGGCCAAATCGCCGCAATACAAAGGCAAAACCCTGTTCGAGGTTCTATTCAGGAACGGTCAGGTCGACCAGTTTCCCGTCGAGCAAATCGAGGCCGGCTACAAGAACGACGAAGCCAAGGCCTTTGGTTTCTATGCGCAAAAAGGCTTGTTCGAAGAGTACGCCCGGTTCGGTCGTGGCCACGGCCATGACCTGGCACCCTTCGACCTTTACCACAGCGAACGTGGCCTGCGCTGGCCGGTGGTCGACGGCAAGGAGACCCGCTGGCGTTATCGCGAGGGCCTCGATCCTTACGTGGAGGCCGGCAGCGAAGTGCAGTTCTATGGCTACCCGGACAAGAAGGCGATCATCTTCGCCCTGCCCTACGAGCCACCGGCGGAAATCCCGGATGCTGACTACCCGTTCTGGCTAAGCACCGGCCGGGTCCTCGAACACTGGCATACGGGTAGCATGACCCAGCGAGTCGAGGAGTTGTACAGAGCGGTGCCGGACGCCCTGGTGTACATGCATCCGGAGGACGCCAAGGCCTTGAAGGCACGGCGTGGCAGCGAAGTGAAGCTGATCAGCCGCCGCGGTGAAATCCGCGCGCGCATCGAAACCCGCGGGCGCAACAAACCACCCCGCGGCCTGGTGTTCGTACCGTTTTTCGATGCCAACAAGTTGATCAACAAGGTCACGCTCGACGCCACCGACCCGATCTCCAAGCAGACCGACTACAAGAAATGCGCCATCCGCATCGAGTTGATCAGCGCGGCTTGAGGAGAACCGTCATGACTTTTCGAATCCTGCCCCTGGTCCTGCTTGCCGCAATGGGCATGGTGCTCGCCGCCGAGGTCGATTACCCGCTGGACGCGCCCGGCCCCGACGGTCGCCGCCCCGGCGGCACCCTCACCCGGAGCATGCCCGCACCACCGATTGCCAACGATGAAAACAAGGACCTGAAGCGCGAGCGCAACTATCCTGACCAGCCGCCGACCATTCCCCATAGCATTCGCGGGTACCAGATCGACAAGAACGGCAACAAATGCCTGACGTGCCACAGCCGGGCCAATAGCGCGCGCACCCAGGCGACGATGATCAGCATCACCCACTACATGGACCGCGACGGTCAGGCGCTGGCGGCGGTCTCGCCCCGGCGCTACTTCTGTACTCAGTGCCACGTGCCGCAAAAAGAGGTACTGCCGCTGGTGGGCAACACCTTTGAAACCATCGACAAAATCCTGCAAGACGATGCCAACGCTGCGCAAAAACCTTGAGGAGGCGCCATGAAAGCACTGTTCGCCCTGCTTAAGGATTATTGGGGCATCCTCTGTCGACCCAGCGTTTACTTCAGCCTGGGGTTTCTGACACTGGGCGGCTTTATCGCCGGGATCATTTTCTGGGGCGGTTTCAACACGGCGCTGGAGCTGACCAACACCGAGAAGTTCTGTATTTCCTGCCACGAGATGCGCGACAACGTCTATGTCGAGTTGCAGGACACCATTCACTACACCAACCGTTCCGGTGTGCGCGCCAGTTGCCCGGACTGCCACGTCCCCCATGAGTGGACGCACAAGATCGCGCGCAAGATGCAGGCGTCGAAGGAAGTCTGGGGCAAGCTGTTCGGCACCATCGACACCCGCGACAAATTCCTCACCTTGCGCCGTGAACTGGCGGAACATGAATGGGCCAGGCTCAAGGCCAACGACTCGCGCGAATGTCGCAACTGCCACAACTTTGAGTTCATGGACTTTACCCGCCAGGGCAAACGCGCTGCGGCCATGCACTCCACCGCATTGGCCAAGGGCGAGGCCACTTGCATCGACTGCCACAAGGGCATTGCGCACAAGTTGCCCGATATGAGTGGAGTGAAAGGATGGTGATGCATCCGAAATATCCGACCGGCCGCCCCACACCGTCAGCGTAGGGCGACAGATCTCACACCGGCATCAGTTCGTGGTTACCACTTTTTTGCCGCCACTGTCCCACCCTCCTCCCAACGCCTTGTAGATCGCGACGATGCCCCGGTACTGATCAATCTCACCCAGCGCCTGCGCATCCTCGGCGTTCAGGCGTTCACGCTGCGCATCCAGCAACACCAGATAATCCACCGTGCCTTCCTTGTACTGGATCGCCGCCAGGTCTGCCGCCGCTCGGCTGGACTCGCTTTGCCGGATCAACGACAGCAGCCGTTGCTGGCGTTTGCCGTAGTCGCTGAAGGCGTTTTCCGACTCTTCCAGCGCCAGCAGCACTTGCTGTTCGTAGGTGGCCAAGGCGCCTTCGGCATTCGCGTCGGCACCCCGGATGCGCGCTCGCACACTGCCCAGGTCAAAAGCTGCCCAGGTAATGCTCGGTCCCAATCCCCAGGCTCTGGCGGCACTTGAACCAATCTGCGATCCACGGCCAGCGGTGAAACCGAGGAAGCCGCTCAAGCTCACTCTCGGGAACAGGTCGGCGGTGGCCACGCCGATTTCCGCCGTGGAGGACGCCAGCCTGCGCTCGGCGGCAAGCACATCGGGACGCCGGCGCAGCAGCTCGGCGGGATCACCGATCGGCAATGCTTTGGCGATGGCGGGCAACTGCGCAGGGCTCAACGACACGCTCAACGTATCCGGGCGTTCACCCAACAGCGTGGCGATGCGGTTTTTCTGCCGCACCTGTTCCGCTTGCAGTTGCGGAACCGTCGCCTCGACAGCCGCCAAACGTGCGTCGGCACGCACCACGTCAAGCTCATTGCCCACGCCGGCATCGCGCAGGCTGACCGTCACGCTGCGCGAATCCTGCTGATTCTTAAGGTTGGCCAGGGCAATTTTTTCCCGCAACTGCGCGCCACGCAATTGGCCGTAGGCATCCACCAGCTCGGCGATCATTGTCACGCGAAGCTGATACAAGTCTGCGGCGGCAGCGTCTTCCTGGGCGCTGCTGGATTCCAGTTGACGCTGGATCCGGCCGAACAGATCGACTTCCCATGCCATGTCGAGGCCCAGGTCGTAGCGCTCGATATTGACGCGGCTTTCGGTCAGGCCAGGCACTTGCGACTTGCCCTGCTGGCTGCTGACGCGGCTGGTGACAACCGGCAAAATGTCATTGCTGACGTCATCACGAATCGCCCGGGCCGCTTTCCAGCGGGCAAACGCGACGCGCAAGTCGCGGTTGCCCTCCAGGGATTTGCTCACCAACTGATTGAGCGTGGGGTCATCAAACTGTTGCCACCACACCGTTTCAAAACGCGATTGATCGTAGGCACTGCCTTGGGCAGACACGACATTGGCAGGCGCGGTGTCCGGCGTTTTGTAGTCGGGGCCTACCGTGCAGGCGCCGAGCGCGACGACCAGAAGGCTGGGTAAAAAAAGCTTCAAGGTGTTCATGAATGTGCCTCCTGGTTAAGTGCGTTTGCCTGATGAGCCTTGGTGACCTTGCGCGCGTTTTTGCGCTCGATGTAGCGACGAATCAGCACGAAGAACACGGGCGTCAGCAGCAACCCGAAGAAGGTCACGCCGAGCATCCCGGAGAACACCGCGACACCCATCGCACGACGCATTTCCGAGCCGGCACCCGTGGACGTCACCAACGGAATCACCCCCATGATGAACGCGAAGGACGTCATCAGAATCGGCCGCAGACGCATGCGGCAAGCGTCCAGCACTGCATCCAGCGGCGACATGCCCTGGTCCTGTTTATCCTTGGCGAACTCGACGATCAGGATCGCGTTTTTGCAGGCCAGGCCAACCAGTACGATCAGGCCGATCTGGGTGAAGATGTTGTTGTCGCCCTTGGAAATGATCACCCCGGCAATCGCCGACAGCAGGGTCATCGGCACAATCAGGATCACCGCCAATGGCAGGCTCCAGCTTTCATACAGCGCCGCCAGCACCAGGAACGCCAACAGCACGCAGAGCGGGAACACCAGCAAAGCCGTGTTGCCCGACAGGATTTGCTGGTAGGTCAGGTCGGTCCACTCGTACGTCATGCCATTGGGCAATTCTTCCTTGAGCAACTTTTCAATCGCGACTTGTGCCTGTCCGGAGCTGTAGCCGGGGGCTGCACTGCCGTTGATTTCTGCGGTGAGGAAACCGTTGTAGTGCGAGACCCGGTCAGGGCCTGACGTCGGGCTGACCTTGACGAACGTGGCCAGCGGAATCATCTCGCCGCGATCATTGCGCACCTTCAACTGACCGATCTGCTCAGGTTCCTGGCGGAACTGTTGCTCAGCCTGCACGTTGACCTGATAGGTCCGGCCAAAACGGTTGAAGTCGTTGGCGTACAGCGAGCCCAGGTAGACCTGCAAGGTGTCGAAAATATCGTTGATCTTCACCCCGTGAGTCTTGGCTTTCTCCCGGTCAATGGCGGCTTCGACCTGCGGCACGTTGACGGTGTAGCTGGTGAACAGGTTGGCCAGCTCCGGCGTGCTACGGCTCTTGGCGATGATGTTCATGGTCTCTTTGTACAGCTCGTCGTAGCCCAGGTTGCCACGGTCTTCGATCTGCAGACGGAAGCCACCGATAGTGCCCAGGCCTTGTACCGGAGGTGGCGGGAACACGGCGATGTAGGCGTCCTGAATGCCGCCGAACTTGCCGTTGAGCGAGGCGGAAATCGCCTTGGCAGACAGGCTCGGGTCTTTACGCTCTTCGAACGAACTCAAGCCGATGAACGCAATACCGGCGTTCGGGCTGTTGGTGAAGCCGTTGATTGAAAGGCCCGGGAATGCCACGGCACTGTCGAAACCCGGCTCGTTCATGGCGATGGTGCTCATGCGACGGATCACCGATTCGGTGCGGTCGAGACTCGCGGCATCCGGCAGTTGCGCGAAGGTCACCAGGTACTTTTTGTCCTGGGTCGGCACGAAGCCGGTCGGCGTGGTGCTGAAACCCATCCAGGTCATGGCGATCAGGCCGGCGTACACCAACAACGCCACGCTGCTGCCACGAATGACTTTGGCCACGGCAACCATGTAGCCGTGACTGGCCTTTTCGAAGAAACGGTTGAACGGTTTGAACAGCCAGCCACCGAGCAAACGATCCAGCACTCTGGAGAACCGGTCTTTCGGTGCGCCATGGGCTTTGAGCAACACCGCCGCCAACGCCGGTGACAAGGTCAGGGAGTTGAACGCCGAGATCACCGTGGAGATCGCGATGGTCAACGCGAACTGTTTGTAGAACTGTCCCGTAAGACCCGAGATGAAAGCCGCAGGCACGAACACCGCGCACAGCACCAGCGCCGTGGCGATGATCGGCCCGGTCACTTCGCCCATGGCTTTCTTGGTCGCTTCGACCGGTTCCAGTCCGGACTCGATGTTTCGTTCGACGTTCTCCACCACCACAATGGCATCGTCGACCACGATCCCGATGGCGAGTACCAGGCCGAACAGCGACAGCGCGTTGAGCGAAAATCCGAGTAGGTGCATCACGGCAAACGTACCGATCAGCGACACGGGCACGGCCACCAATGGAATGATCGAAGCGCGCCAGGTTTGCAGGAACAGGATGACGACCAGCACCACGAGAATCAGTGCTTCAAACAGCGTGTGCACCACCGCCTCAATCGAGCTGCGGACGAAAATCGTCGGGTCGTAGACGATCTCGTAATCCATGCCTTCCGGGAAGTTCTTCTTCAGCTCGGCCATCTTCGCCCGCACCTGATCGGAGACGTCGATGGCGTTGGAACCCGGCCGCTGGAAGATCGGCATCGCCACCGCTTCCTGGTTGTTGAGCAAGGCGCGCAAGGCGTACTGGTTGGAACCCAGTTCGATCCGGGCAATGTCCTTCAGGCGCGTGATTTCGCCGTTCGGGCCACTGCGCACGATCACGTTTTCAAACTCTTCTTCGCTGACCAACCGCCCTTGGGAGTTGATCGACATCTGAAAGCTGGTGGCATTTGGTGCGGGTGGCGAACCCAGTTGCCCGGCGGCGACTTGACGGTTCTGTTCACGCACCGCTGTGACCACATCAGTGGCAGTCAGATTACGCGAGGCGGTTTTGTCCGGATCGAGCCAGATACGCAGCGAGTAATCGCCGATGCCAAACATCTTCACATCGCCGATCCCCTCCAGACGCGACAGCTCGTCCTTGACGTTGAGGATCGCGTAGTTGGACAGGTAGAGCATGTCGTAGCGTTTGTCCGGCGACACCAAGTGCACCAGCAACGTCAGCTCGGGCGATGCCTTGTCGACGGTGATACCGATACGCGTCACTTCCTCGGGCAACTTGGGCTCGGTACGGGTTACGCGGTTCTGGACCTGGACCTGGGCGTTGTCCAGGTCGGTGCCCAACGCGAAGGTCACGGTCAGGGTGAGCCGGCCGTCAGCCGTGGATTGCGAGGACATGTACAGCATGTTCTCGACGCCGGTGATGGCTTGCTCCAAAGGGGCTGCCACGGTTTCGCCGATGACTTTCGGGTTGGCGCCCGGGTAGTTGGCGTGAACGACGACGGTCGGTGGAACCACTTCCGGATATTCGCTGATCGGCAACTGGAACAGCGAGATCGCGCCGGCGATCAGGATCAGCAGCGACAGCACCGCCGCGAAGATCGGCCGCGTGATAAAGAACTGGGAGAACTTCATGTCGGTGCTCCTTATCCGCGAGGTGCAGCGGCAGAATCCGCTTTCACCAGGGCAGGTGATTTAGCGGCAGCCGGCTGATTGGAGGCTTCGATGGCCTGACGTTGGCGAGCCAGTGTGGCGACGGTTTCCGGGCTGGCCATCGGCGCATCCTGCGGATCGATCACTGCGCCGGGCCGCACGCGCTGCAAGCCGTTGATGACGATGCGATCGTCTTTCTGCAAGCCGCTGCGCACGATGCGCAAGCCTTCAAGCTTCGGCCCCAGATCGACGCTGCGATACACGGCTTTGTTGTCCTGATCGACCACCAGCACGAATTTTTTGCCGAGGTCGGTGCCCACCGCTTCGTCCTTGATCAACAGGCCGGGATAGGCGGCGCTGCCCACCAGTTTCAACCGGGCATACAGGCCGGGGGTGTACTGGCCGTCCGTGTTGTCGAACACCGCGCGACCACGGATGGTGCCGGTTTTCGGATTGACCTGGTTGTCGACGAAGTTCATCTGCCCGAGGTGGCTGTTGCCCTCCTCGTTCGACAGGCCCATGTACACCGGCGTGGCTTGACCGCGCTGGCCCTGGCGGGAAAGCAGGCTGTACTTGAGGAACATGCGCTCGTCCGCATCGAAATAGGCGTAGACCTTGTCCGTGGAGACCACGCTGGTCAGCGCTGTAGTGTCGGCGGTCACGATGTTGCCGGCGGTGATTTCCGCACGGCTGACGCGGCCGGTGATCGGCGCGGTAACGCGGGTGAAACTGAGGTTCAAACGCGCCAGATCCAGCTGCGCCTGAATGGCATCGACACCGGCCCTGGCCTCTTGCGCCGTGGTCGTGCGGGTGTCGGCGAGCTCTGCGGAGATCGCGTTGCTGCTCAATAGACGTTGGCCGCGCTGCGCTTCGTTGCCGGTGCGGACCAGGGTGGCGCGTGCCTGTTGCAGCTGCGCCTCGATGCGATGCACCTCATGTTCGAACGGCCGTGGATCAATCTGGAATAGCAAGTCGCCCTTCTTCACCAATACGCCATCAGTAAACGCCACGCGTTCGATCTGACCCGACACCCGTGGACGAACCTCGACGGTTTCCGGTGCTTCCAGGCGAGCGGTGACTTCATCCCACTCGGTGATGGGCTGCTCGAGCACTTTGGCGACGGTAACGTGCGGCGCCCCCGGAGCCTGTGCGGCGCTGGGTGTACGTTCACACGCGGCAAGCATCAGCAGCGCCAACGCAGCCAAGGGATAACGCAAAGGTTTGAGTGACTGTTCCATGGGTTGTGTCCGCCAGACGGTTTGGGAATTTGCGGATTCTCGGCCTCGCGCGAGGTCACGACGAATCGAACGGAGTGAAGTTGGCTATCATCATTAATGATAGCTATCATGTTTAAGAGCAAAAAAAGGGGGCTACCCGGTTAACCCCTCTTGTGAGCGATTGCCGAACACACGCAATCCAGCGCCGGCCCCAGCGTCTGCGCCGCACTCAATGCCCGTGGGGTGGGCACCATTCGGCGACCGATGCGCTCGAACAAAGGGTCGTTGAACAACTTGCGCAAACGCACCAGCGCCGCGCTGATGGCGGGCTGGCCCAGCGACAGTTTCTCAGCGGTGCGGGTGAGGTTTCGCTCCTGAATCAGCGTGTCGAATACCACCAGCAGATTCAGATCGATACTGTGCAGATCATTACGTTTCATGGGGCAGGTCCACGTAGAGATTTTTGACTTGAGCCACAGGCGGGGAATCCGCCAGACTTGAGTCGATACCGGAAAAGCCATTGCAGCGACTTTATATGACGCGCATCATCAATACCAGCCTCT
Organism: Pseudomonas sp. PDM01; assembly: GCF_014852325.1. Lineage (NCBI taxonomy): Bacteria > Pseudomonadati > Pseudomonadota > Gammaproteobacteria > Pseudomonadales > Pseudomonadaceae > Pseudomonas > Pseudomonas sp. PDM01. Next base: position 336,597 of record NZ_JACVBK010000001.1, on the reverse strand, counting down.
CAGCACAGCTTTTCCCAAGCGATGCCGACCTGGCGACAGGAGCAGACTCATGAAAGTCACGAAAGACCAGGCCGCCGCAAACAAAGAGGCGATCCTCACGGCCGCGTCCCGGCTGTATCGGGAAAAGGGAATCGACGGCATCGGCATTGGTGAACTGTCGCGCTCCGTGGGCCTGACCCATGGCGGCTTTTACGGACAGTTTCCGGGCGGCAAGGAGCAGTTGGCTTCAGAAGCCGTCACCCGCACGTTCGAGTCCAATATCCAGGACTGGCGGGACGCCAAATCCATTCCCGAGCTCATCAAGGGTTACCTGACGCAAGGGCACCTGGATAACTGGACCGAGGGCTGCCCCATCCCGGCATTGGGCGCCGATGTTGCCCGCGCCGGCGGGACCGTCAGCAACTCCTTCACCAAAGGCGTCGAGCGTTTGATCGAAACGCTGATGGCGCTGGTCGAGGGGGAAAGTCACGAGGAGAAATACCAGGAATCGCTGCGCGTCCTGTCATCAATAGCCGGGGCGATATTGATTGCCAGGGCGTTGGACAACCCTGAGTTGTCCGGGCAGTTCCTGCAATCGGTGATCAGTGCCTGGCCTGCTGCTCCCGAGAAAGAAGAGCAGGCAGGCGTTCCGGACTGACGCCCTACTCTTCACTCAACGAGCACATGCTCCAACACCACCTCCAGCGGGTGACGCAGTTGCTTGCTGGCCAGGCGCTTGACCTGGCTGCGGCACGAATACCCCGTCGCCAGCGCTTCACCCGCCTTGTCCAGCTTGCCCGCCCATGACTGCTCGAAGATAGTCCGCGAGGTCTCCTGGTTACGCGCTTCATGGCCGTAGGTGCCCGACATGCCGCAACAGCCGGTTGCCTCGGTCACCAGCTTCAGCCCAAGCCTGGCAAACACGGTTTCCCATTGCGAGGTGCTGGCCGGGACGTTGGTCTTCTCGGTGCAGTGCGCCATCAAACGGAACGTCTGATCAGCGTGACGGGACCTTTCAGGCAACACATCAACCAGCCATTCCTGGGGCAGCAAGACTTTCGGGCAGCCGTCGAGGCCCGGCACTTTCTGATATTCCTGGCGATAGACCAGCGTCATCGCCGGGTCCAGGCCAACCAACGGCACGCCACAGTCGGCCAGGGCCTTGAGCTGATTGGCGTTGCGGATCGCCGCTTTGGCGAATGCACCGAGGAAACCCTGCACGTGCAAAGGCTTGCCGTTGGCACTGTAGGGCGCCAGAAACACGCGGTAGCCCAACTGATGCGCCAACTGGATATAGCTCGCCAACAGCGGTGTTTCAAAGTAGCGGGTGAAGGCGTCCTGCACCAACACCACGCTTCGCTCACGTTGTGCGGCAGTCAGTTCGCGCAGGGCGGGCACGCTGGCGACAGCGACTTTGCAGCGGGTCAACGTGTTCTGCAGGTCGAAGCGGTGGATCAGCGGACTGTCGAGCATGCCGACGTGTCGCTCCAGCAAACGACTCACCCAATTCGAACCCATCACCGCGTTGTACAGGCCCGGCGCGTAGGCCATGTAGGGAATGGTGAACTCCAGCGAGCCGATCAGATAATCGCGCATCGGGCGTTGATAGCGACCGTGATACAGCTCGAGAAAACGCGAGCGGAATTCCGGGACATTGACCTTGACCGGGCATTGTCCCGCGCAGGATTTACAGGCCAGGCAGCCGGCCATGGCGTCGTACACTTCATGGGAGAAATCCGCCTCGCCGCGCGAGCGCGCCAGGTTGTTGCGCAGCCGCGCCGGCAACCCGCTCAACCACGACAATTTGCCCCGGGCCGCTTGCAACACATCAATGTTGGCCGCCCCTTGCAGGCGCAACCACTCGCGAATCAAAGACGCCCTGCCCTTCGGCGAATGCTGGCGTTCCCGGGTGGCTTTCCACGAGGGGCACATCGCATCGTTGGGGTCATAGTTGTAGCAAGCGCCGTTGCCGTTGCAGTGCACGGCGCTGCCGAAGCTCTGCCACACGCGCTCGTCAATTTGCCGATCCAGATCACCGCGCAGCGTCACTTCGTTGACCTTGAGCAAGCCTTGGGCAGCATCCGGCGGGGTGCAGATTTTGCCGGGGTTGAGCTGATTGTGCGGGTCGAACGCGCCCTTGAGCGATTGCAGCGCCGGATACAGTTCGCCAAAGAAATCGGGGACGTATTCCGAGCGCAAACCCTTGCCATGCTCGCCCCACAGCAGCCCGCCATAACGCCGGGTCAGCTCGGCCACGGCATCGGAAATCGGCTTGACCAGTGCGGCCTGCTTCGGGTCTTTCATGTCCAGCGCCGGACGCACATGCAACACGCCGGCATCGACGTGACCGAACATGCCGTAGGCCAGGCCATGGCTGTCGAGCAGTGCGCGGAACTCGGTGATGTAGTCGGCCAGTTTCTCAGGCGGTACGGCGGTGTCTTCAACAAACGGCTGTGGGCGGACCTCGCCTTCGACGTTGCCCAATAAACCGACGGAGCGTTTACGCATGGTGTAGACACGGGTCACCGCTTCAGCACCTTCGGCCAGCGTGTGGCCCAGCCGTTCGATCGTCGTATCGGCCTGCAAATGCGTCACGAACGACGCCACGCGAGCGTTCACCTCCGACAGGTCTTCGCCGCTGAATTCAACCAGGTTGATACCCAGCGTCGGGCGCTCGGCATCCGTGGGGAAATACTCGGCGACGCTGTGCCAGACGATGTCTTTCATCGCCAGCAGCAACACTTTGGAGTCCACGGTTTCGATGGACAGTGGCTTGTGCGCCAGCAATGCATTGGCATCGCGCAGCGCATCCATGAAGCTGCTGTAACGCACGTTCACCAGCACCGAATACTTGGGAATCGGCAGCACGTTGAGCTTGGCTTCGACGAGGTAACTCAACGAACCTTCCGCACCGCACAGCACGCTATTGAGGTTGAAACGCCCCTGCTCGTCGCGCAGGTGCGCCAGGTCGTAACCGGTCAGGCAGCGATTGAGTTTGGGGAACACCGCCTCGATCAGCTCGGCCTGGGTTTCCTGGATCTGCCGTGCGGTGCGGTACACCTCGCCGATACGGCCGGGTTGCGCACATGCAGCTTCCAGCTGTGCGTCGGACAGCGGCTGGCTGTGCAGGCGCTCACCGCCGAGCAGTACGCTGTGCAGTTCCAGCACATGATCGCGGGTCTTGCCATAGGTGCAACTGCCCTGGCCGCTGGCGTCCGTGTTGATCATGCCGCCAACGGTGGCCCGGTTGGACGTCGACAGCTCCGGGGCGAAAAACAATCCATGAGGTTTGAGCGCGGCATTGAGCTGGTCTTTGACCACGCCCGCCTGCACCCGCACCCAACGTTCGGCGACGTTGATTTCGAGGATGGTGTTCATGTGTCGCGACAGGTCAACCACGATGCCATCGGTCAACGACTGGCCGTTGGTGCCGGTGCCGCCGCCACGCGGGGTCAGCTTGATCTGGCGAAAGCGCGGTTCGGCCATCAATGTTGCGATGCGCACGATGTCGTCTGCATCCAGTGGGAACACCGCCGCTTGCGGCAGACGCTGGTAAATCGAGTTGTCGGTCGCCAGCACGGTGCGGGTGGCGTAGTCGGCACTGAGCTGACCGCGGAAACCGGCGGCACGCAAGGCCTGGAGGAATTCCGGGTACTGTGCGGCGGGTGCAGCGGTAGGCAACTGGGCGATCATCGCTGGAAAATCTCTTGTAGGTCTAATCACGGAAATCAAAATACTTGTCGCCTGAGCATTAATAGGTCAGCCTCAGGTCGTCGGCTAAGCCAATGATCCTGTAGGTTTTGGTGCCGGACAAACGGATAATCCTGCCGCTATCGATGACTTTTACGAATGAATTACCGCCATCTCACCCCGTCCATGTCCTTGCTGCTGGCTTTTGAAGCCGCCGCCCGGCATGAAAGCTATACCCGCGCCGCGCTGGAGCTGTCACTGACCCAAAGCGCCGTCAGCAGGCAAGTCCAGGCGCTGGAGCAGCAACTGGGCCTGACGCTGTTTCGTCGCGAAGGTCGGCAGGTGCAATTGACCGACGTCGGTCGTCTTTACCAGCGAGAAATGAGCGACGCACTCGGGCGCATCCGCAGCGCCACATTGCAGGCGCTGGCTTATCAGTCAGGCAGCGGCACCTTGCGCCTGGCCACATTGCCCACGTTCGGTTCGAAGTGGTTATTGCCGCGTCTTCATGACTTCTACAAAACCCATCCCGGCATGCTGGTGCACATCAACTCCCGGATCGAAGCCATCGACTTCGAAACCAGTGGCATCGATGCCGCAATCGTCGTCGGCACGGCCGACTCGCCGGGCCTGATCAGCCATCGCCTGCACACGGAAGAATTGATGGTGATCATTTCTCCAGAAGCGGCCGAGGCCCATGACGCCTGGACCCCGGAACGCATCGGCGGACAGACGCTGCTCAACGTCGCGAACAACGCCAACGTCTGGGGCGAGTGGTTCAGCCACCACGGCCTGCCCCATCGAATGATGCGGCTGGGGCCGAGTTTCGAACTCACTTCACACTTGATCCAGGCCGTGAGAGCGGGCATCGGTATCGGTCTGGTGCCACGCATCCTGGTGACCGACGAACTGGCCAACGCCGAGTTGATCAGCCTGGACCAACCCTTCGCCAGCCAGCGCAGTTACTACCTGACCTATCCACCGCGCAACGAAAGGCTGCCGTCGCTGATCGCGTTCCGTACCTGGTTGCTGGCGCAGATATGACGGCGTCCGCCGATGCACCGCGTCGTCTGCATCGCCAGCAAGCCGGCTCCTACAGTGCAGCGGCGCACACAAGACCCAGCCTCACCCCAATCCTGTAGGAGCCGGCTTGCTGGCGATCCAGACAACGCGGTGCATCAGGCAAACCTACCGCTCAAGAAACGAGTACCCGAAACTCACCACCTTGGCGTCTTCCCCATAGCCGCCCAGGAACGAAACACCCACCGGCAAATTGCCCTTTATGGTGCCCGCAGGAACCGTGATCTCGGGGAACCCGGTCGCGGAGGCAATGTACGAAGACGCATAGGTATCACCGGCCTTGCAGACGTAACTGTCATCCGTCACGCCATGAACCACCGACGCCGGGCAATTGATGGTCGCGAAAAACAGGCTGTCCACTTTGTTCTTCTGCATGATGCCCATCAGTTGCGCACGCAATTGCGGAATCTTTCTGGAGAGGATCGAGATGTACAACGGCGAATCGGTGCTATTGGTTTTCGATAGCGCTTCCAGCCCGGCCAGGCGCGCCGGGTTCATTCCGTGCGGACCATTTTCGGCCTGATTTTTCCTGGCAAGCCCCAGAAACCCTTCCAGCGTCCGCGGTTGGTTGGCACCGAGGGTTGCCAGGTAGCGTTCGAATTGCGGCTTGAATTCGCTCTCTCCCACCGGCCCCAGCACATCGCTCCAAAGCGTTTCAAAGCCCTTTGGCAGGTCAATGGCAACGACATGAGCCCCCCGCTTGGCAAGCGTTTCCTGAGCGGCCGTGAAAACCGCATCCACCTCAGGGTTTGCGCCCTTGAAATTTGTGATGACCCCGATGGTCTTGCCTTTCAGTGAGGTACGGTCCAGCGCTTGCTCAAACTGTATGCGGTCTGAAGCCACGTCGAGAGTCGCGGAATCGCTGTTGTCCTGGCCCTTGATCGCATCCAGTACGATTGCCTGATCCACCACACTGCGGGTGATCACTCCACCGGTATCGAACGCGAGCGACAGCGGAATGATGCCGCTGCGACTGATCAGCCCGAGCGAAGGTCGAAAGCCCACGGTACCGGTGACGCTGGCCGGCGCCCGGATCGACCCGCTGGTATCCGACCCCAACGCAAAAGGCGCAAATTTCGCCGCCACCGCCGCAGCCGAGCCGCTGCTGGAGCCAGACGCATCGCGCTTGGTGTTGTTGGGATTCAGCGTCTGCCCGCCAAACGAGCTGTAGCCAAACCAGCCAAAGGATGCAGCCAGTTCGGACATGTTGGCTTTACCGAGAAGAATCGCTTGCCCGTCGATCAGCTTCTTGACGGTGAAGGCATCCTGGTTCGGCAGAGAGGAACGCAACACATAAGAACCACCAGAGGTGACCATGCCGCGGGTATCAAAGTTGTCCTTCGCGACAAATGGAATTCCGGCCAGAGGCGCATATTGAGCAGTGGGATTTTTGGCTCGTTGGGCATCCCATTTCCGCGCCTGCTCGATCGCTGCTTCATTGATCGTCACCAGCGCGTTGATGTTTTGGCCCTGGTGATTGTTGGCGCGAATGTTATCCAGGTAATGCCTGACCAGTTGCTCGGAAGTGATCGTCCCGTTGTTCAACGCCTGCCGCATATCGGCGAGCGTCATGTGGTCGATGGCGACATCGGCCTGAGCACTTGCCGCAAACATCACGAATGACCATGCCACGAACTTTTTAATCGACTGCATTAATGATTCTCCAGGCGAACGCGTCCCCTGTAGGGCCCGCAGCAAGCCGGCTCCTACAGTTAATGTGTGTGATGCATGAATTAGAGCAACTTGCTGTGCTGCAGGAATTCCTTGGACACGCTCTCGATCGACTCACGACCAACGTCGACCCGGGAGTTGAGGCCGGCAATGGTTTCGTCGTCCAGTTTGGAAGAGAGCGCATTGAGCAATTCGCCGATCTTCGGATTCTCTTTGAAGACTTCAGTACGAATCACCGGCGTCAGCGCATAGCTTGGGAAAAAGCCTTTATCGTCCTTCAGCACAACAAAGCCAAAGGCTGGAATCCGCCCGTCAGTCGACAGCACCAACGCCACATTCACCTGGCCATCCCGAAGCGCCTGATAGGTCAGCCCACCGTCCATACGCACGACGTTCTTGCGTTCGAACTCAAAGTCGTAGGTCTTTTGAAGAGGCTGCAAGCCATCGGGCCGCGAAAAGAACTCAGCATTGGAGGCGAATTTATAGACTTTGCCTGCTCCGATATTTTTCGCCAGATCGCTGATCGAGACGATGCCATCTTTATCGGCCTCGTCCTTACGCATGGCAAATGCGTAAGTGTTGTTGGCTTTTGAAGGGTTCAACCACGTGATGCCCTTCTCTGCGTCAAGGGTGCTGATCTTCTTATACGTTTCCTCGGCACTCAGCTTGTCCATGACTTTGTTGTAAGTGATCAGCGACGTGCCGGTGTATTCCCAATACACGTCGACCTGACCGTTCTCTTGCGCCGCGCGCAATACCGACGAACCCAAATCCGGGCGCTTATCGACGTTGTAGCCATTGGCGCGCAACAATTGCGTGGTCATTTCCGCCACCAGCTGCTGTTCGGTGAACTTCTTGCCGCCGACCACTATCGTGCTGTTGGCAGAAGCACTGCCCACGACACCTGAAACAAGACTCAGCGTACAGATCAGACTGACTAGCATTCGATGAATCATGGTGCACCTCGTATTATTGGTTTTTATCGATGGTTTTCTAATTCATTCGCGCCCGGCCAACCTCAAGCCCCGCGACACGGCAACGTTCTGGATCAAACCGCACGACAGGTCGACCGCAATCGCCAACAGCGCGGTTGACGCGGCACCGGCCAACATCATGCCGAAGTCGTTCAGGTCGATGCCGGTAAAGATCAACTCGCCCAGCCCTCCTCCGCCGACCAGAAAGGCCAGCGGCGCGGTACCGACGTTGATGGCGAGCGCCGTGCGGATGCCGGCGAAAATCACGTTCATCGCATTCGGGATTTCGACTTTCCACAGGGTTTGCGCAGGCGTCATGCCCATGGCCTCGGCCGCCTCCACCAAGTGCTGCGGCACCGCGCGCAACCCTTCATAGGTGTTGACCGCCACCGGCAACAACGTCGCGACAAACAAGCCGATGATGGCCGCGCCACTGCCTACGCCGATGAAGCTCATGGCCAACGCCAGCAGTGCGAGCTTGGGTATCGCCTGCCCGACATTGAGGAACTGCATGCTGGCCATGGCGTAGCGCTGGTTCGCGGGACGGCTCATCCAGACGCCGAGTGGCAGCGCTACCGCCAGCGCCAGGACGCCACTGATGGCCACGATCTGCAGATGCTGAACCGTGAGGTAGCTGATATCGCCCCAGTAAAACTGAAGCCCTTGCCAAAATCTGATCATCAAGTCAGACATCGTCAGTGCACCGCCGGAGTAATGTTGTCGACAAGCCTTGCCAGGATGTCGGTCTGATGGACGTAGCCGATAAAGCGCCCGTCGCTGTCGTTGCACAGCGCCCAGTCCTGGCCGCGCCCCAGTAGCTGCGAAAGCACCTGGCGCAAGTCATCCCCGGGCTTCACCACCAGTTGCGAGCGTGTGGAGATGGCGCTGTTGCCGCCCACGATCTGCATCTGTTCCCTCGGCGGGATCTTGCTGGCGACATCCGCCGCCCGCAGCAGTCGCAGGCGTTTCATGATCCGGTCGCCGCCCATGAAATTCGCCACGAACTCGCTGTTGGGCCGGGCCAGCAGGTCGTCCGAGCTGCCGAACTGCTCGATCTTGCCGTTGTGGAACAGCGCGACACAGTCCGCCATCTTCACGGCTTCGTCGATGTCGTGACTGACAAAGAGCACGGTCTTCCCGACCTGGCGCTGGATGCGCATGAACTCGTCCTGGATCACGTCCCGGTTGATCGGGTCGATCGCACCAAATGGCTCGTCCATCAACATCACCGGCGGGTCCGCAGCCAAGGCGCGGGCAACCCCGACGCGCTGCTGTTGGCCACCCGAGAGCTCACACGGGTAGCGCTTGAGGAATTTCGACGGATCCAGCGCGACCACTTCCAGTAATTCCGCCGCTCGCTTGCGGCTTTTGGTCTTGTCCCATCCCAGCAGATTGGGGACGACGCAAATGTTTTCCTCGACGGTCATGTTCGGGAACAAACCGACTTGCTGGATCACGTAGCCGATGGATCGCTTGAGCGTGACGCTGTCCAGTTCGGCCGTATCGCGACCACCGATTCTGATGGTGCCCGACGTGGGCGTGATCAGGCGGTTGATCATCTTCAGCGTCGTGGTTTTGCCACAGCCCGACGGCCCGAGCAGTACGCAGATCTGTCCCTCTTCAACGTTGAACGAGACATCTTCTACGGCGGTGATTGAGCCAAATTTTTTGTTCAGGTTTTCGATCTGGATCACGTCGTCGCTTCCTTCATTCGGCCAGTGGCCACTTTGTTCTTGTTCAGGCCTTTCGGCGTCAGGAGGCACTGCAAGGCGTACAGGGCATAGTCAGCCGCAATGGCAATGACGCTGATGACGATGGCGCCAGCCAGCAGCTGCCGGGTATCCGATTGGGCGATGCCGCGAATGATCAGGCTGCCCAGACCACCGGCGCCGATGTAGGCGGCGATGGCGGCGATCCCGATGTTGATGACCGTAGCCATCCTGACGCCGGCCATGATCAGAGGGACCGCAATCGGCAGCTCGACCTTGCGCAGCCGTTGCCAGGTGGACATGCCCATCCCGATTGCCGCTTCGCGCAAGGCAGGATCGATATTGGAGATCGCGGTGGTGGTGTTGCGGATGATGGGCAACTGCGAATACAGAAACAGCGCAATGACCGCCGGTACAACGCCGATCCCATAGCCAATCAGGGACAAGACCGGAATCATCAGCCCGAACAGCGCGGCAGAAGGAATGGTCATCAGCACAGCGGCGAAGGCCAGGACCCACCGGCGGGTTCTGGGGTGCTGGGATATCGCGATCCCGACAGGCACGCCGGTCAGAATCGCCAGCCCCACCGCTACCGCCACGATGAGCAGGTGCTGTCCGAGGAGCAGGCTGATCAGCCCGCCGTTTTCCAGAATGAAACTCAAGGTTTCCATGGTTGATAGGCCTTCTTTACGTCATTGTTGTTTTTGCCGGCTGAGCATCTGGAAGTGGACGCCGGATTTGTAAGGAACCTTACCGCGCTCACGAACGGAGCCTGCGCTTTGAGTTCGACGATTTCTATCAAAAAACCGACGTCACGAGACCCGACCGCGTGCGGTGCGATGTGAAGGATCGAGTCATGAAGAAAGCATACAGGATCGCCAAATCACCCAGGCCCGCCAGTGCGCACCTGCTGTCGGGCCAAGTCATTAGCTAGCTATTGGGTTTTGCGGGGAGGATTGCTCGGTGGGGGTTGGCGAGGGATTGACGCCAATTTACCAAGGGCTGAAATCAGGAATGGGCATCATCAAATTTCCGCCGCTCTTCACCCGGCGTGCATCCCCACACGCGACGGTAGGCGGCCCCCAGATGCGAGGCAGAAACGAAGCCGCAGCTGTAGGCAATGGACGCAATGGGCTGGGTGCTTTCACGCAGCAACCGGCGTGCTTCGTTGAGCCTGAGCTCCAGATAGAATTTTTTCGGGGTCATCCCGAAGTGCTGGTGCCACAAGCGCTCCAGCTGACGATGGGACAGATTGCACCGGTCGGCGATCTCTTCGATGCCGACAATGTTTTCCAGGTTGTCTTCCATGGCGGCAATGGCCGCCGTGAGCCGTCGATCGTGAATCCCGAACCGCCACTGGATCGACATCCGCTGATGTTCTTCCGGCGCCCGTATCCGTGCGTGCAGAAATTGCTCGGCGATGCTCGCGGCCAGCGGGTTACCGAAATCCAGCGCGATCTGCGCCAGCATCAGGTCGATGGCCGCCGTCCCTCCGGCGCAGGTCCAGCGATTTCCATGGTTGACGTACAGTTCTTTGGTGACTTCGATGGTGGGAAACTCTTCGGCAAATTGACCGATGGACTCCCAGTGCAACGTGCACCGCTTCCCTTCCAACAGCCCGGCACGGGCAAGAATGAACGTACCGGTACTCAGTGCGCCAACGGTGACGCCACGGGACGCAGCGCGCTGTAGAAAGCGCAGCATTTTCGGCGGTTTCTGATGTTCGATGTCCAGGCTCGCCAGGACAAAAACGCGATCGACCTCGGGCGCTTGATCAATCGGCACGGTCTGGATTTCGATACCACTGCTGGAACTGACCGGCCCGCCGGACTCCGTGAGCAGGGTCCACTCATACAGCGTTTTCCCGGAAAGCCGGTTCGCCGCCCGCAGCGGCTCGCTGGCGCCAGCCAATGCCATCATGGAAAACTGAGGGAGTATGAGCAGGCCGATTCGCTTGGTTGTGTAACCGTTCACTGGCGTCGCTGCTTCAATGGGGCTTGTCATCGCCAGATCCTTGTCATGAGTGGGTCCAGCCGTTCAGACATCACGGCTCAGGCCAGCCCGAGGGAGTGGCTTTGGACACGCTATGTTAGGGCCTCGGCACGCATTCAGCCAGATCGATTCCTCGCAACGACGAACGCTGCGAGACCTCATTGCAAGGTCCCGCAGGAGAGTGGCGAGCAGATCAGCTGCGCGCGCGGATCGCTTCGTCGATGCTCTGGATCATCGATTTGAAAACAGGGCTGTCGACCTGATTCTGCTGGCCATGCTGCATGTGCGGGATGATCAGCGCACCCGCACCTGCATCACCCGGGTAGTGCCGGTGCAGACGCTCGGATTCCGACGGCATGTGCAGGGTGTTCTCGGCGCCGTGGATGATCAGCGCTGGCGGGAAGCCTTTTGCCCCCTCGATGGACTGCTCCGGGTCATACGCCACATAGGACTTGTAGGATTTTGCCGTCACATGCGTGCAGCCAGGCCAACGGTCGGCGCCGCCCGCTTCGGTGTAGCCGCCCAGTTGCTGATCAACGTAGGCCTGGGTTTCAGGATCGAGCGGGTAATAACCCAGACGAGTCGATTCGGTCCCGGTATCAAACGGCGGGATCGGCGCGTCATCCGCCAATTGCTGGATCGCAGCGTCGGCGGCGGCTTTGTCGGTGCGCAAGGCTTGCAACTTGCTGATGTTGGTGTAGCTCATCGGCACCCAAAACCGGATCTGCTCGCCACCCGCTGCGGCGAGTTCAGCCACCGCGCCGAGGCTCGCAGTCGAGCCCATCGCCCAGGACGCCACGACTGGCATCTCGCCAAAATTGTCTCGTGCCCAGGCTACGGCGCCGAGGACTTCATCCTTCTGGTCTTCCAGGCTGACATCGGTGATCTCGATGCCTGCGGCCTTAATCGTGTTGCGGATGTATTTGTTGGAAAAGAAACCCGCCACGTCATACGTCATGACTCGATAGCCCCGGGCCGCCAGGGCACGGCCGAACAGCTGACCGTACATGGTGACGCCGCCGGTGAAGCCGGAGTTGAAGATGACGGGTGGAAGTGCCGCGTCGATTTGTTCTGGCTGAAAGACCGTGCCTTTGAGGCTCAGGGTTTCATCGCCGTACTGAACGGCAAAGTTGATTTCTTGGGTAATGATGTTCGTCATCGCTGGGTATCTCGAAGTGTGAGTGTGGGCGTAGATCAACTAACCAACTGGCCAGAAGCTCCTCGAAGAAGTTGGCCAACGGGAATTCGGGTTTCTGTAGAAACAAGCTGCGCAACGGCATCGACGAAATCGAAAGCGCTGGGCAAATCAAACAGCTCGGAATACGCCACACCGTTGTTGTCGGTTCCCACATGAGGGGCGTCGGTGGCTTCCAGGAGAATCTTGTCGGCGCCGAGGGCGCTGATTATTTGCGTGACGAAACGTGCGGTTTCCACGGGAGAGACCGAGGTGCGATAGCCCGGCCCCTTGAACCACACGTTGCCTCGCCTTCCCGCCTCGGCAAGTAGCGCAAGGTAGGCCGGCTCCGTGGCGCCGCGCTCGCTGTGGCAGCTGCCCAGATGATCGATGATGACGCGCACATCGTCAGGGATCTGGCGCAATACGCGCAGATTGGTCTCGGCCTCTTTCGCATAAATGTGCAGGTGCTGGTGCGGTAACAGACGCGCATAAAACGCCGACCATTGCTCATCACTGAAGCGCGTATCGGAAACCGTTTCAGGCCTGGCATCGTGCAGAACGATTCGCGCGCCGATAACCTGCGGGTGCGAAAGGCGTTCTTTGGTGGCGTAAGCGGGTTCGGCCTTGATCGTCCCGACCAACCTGACGTCCTCATAGCGCGAAGGATTCGCAGCCTGGAGACTCTTCAGTTCATCAAACGAAGCAAACACGTTTTCTGAATCAGGCAGGATACTTAGATGGACATTGTTAATGACTGTCGGAACCACTCCGGCATCAATCAGCTTGTCCAGATAAGTCGTCAGCGGATGCGGTTCAGGCAAGGTGTAAGGCAGCGAGCCAGCCACCCGGCGAAGATCATCCGACGTGTAAAAGTGAACGTGACTATCAATTCTTTTGTTCGACGGCAGCATGATTATTGTTTCCTGCTTTTGTGCGAAAACAATAATCGTCGTCAGCGCTTCGTCGCTCCCGTCAACCCGACGTGTAGTATCAAAATTTCGCCATGTGCGATTTGACGGGTACGGAGGACTATGGAAACAGCGCCTGGACCGGGATGGCCGGATTTGCTCTCGGCGCTACTGATTGCGCTTGAAGGCAGCGGCGCTGCTGCATTGCGGGCGGAAATTGAACAACATGAAAAAAAGCTTCGACCAACTGATGGACTTACTGTCGGTTTGGGGGATGGCGAAAATTTGTTGTCCTGAGCTTGCTGCCAAATCGAAAGATCAGCAGGCCCTCTCCCTCGAACTTCAGTACCGACTTGCGGTAGAGCGCACCCAACGAACCGTTTTTTGCTTCGCGCACTTCACTCCAACAGCGAGACCAGGCGCGGTTCTAAAGCAGTCTCGAATACCTCCAGCAACGCCAGCGTCACCGGCAGTTTGAAGCGCCTGCGCCCCGCACTGCCTGGATTGAGATATAGCACTTCACCGCGCCATTCGATGCACGGCTTGTGCGAATGGCCGGTGATCACCAGTTTGACCGTCGCATCGAGCACGGCCGGGACATCGGCGAGGTCATGCACCAGCAACGCCTCCCACCCGTTGAGGTCGAAACGCAGGCAATCTGCTAGATCCGTTGCCCAGGAAGCATCAAGATCATTGTTCCCGCGCACGACATGCAGTGGAGCGATTGCCCCAAGCTGCTCAAGGATTTCGGAGCTACCGATGTCGCCCGCATGGATGATCCGTTCACACCCCTCCAAAGCCGCAAGGGCCTCAGGGCGGAGCAATCCATGGGTATCGGAAATCACGCCAACCTTCATACAAAGCTCCCGACCAGGCTCAAGCAGTGGAGCATCGCAGACTAAACCAACGGCTGATGACTGGTCACACAATGAATACCGCCACCGCCGGCCGAGATCGCGTCGATGTTGAGCTGCACCACCTCTCTATCCGGATAGAGCCCGGACAACAGATCAAAGGCTTTGGCATCTGCCGCCTTGTCACCAAACTCCGGCGCAATCACCGCGTCGTTGATCACGAAGTAGTTGATATAGCCGGCTGCAAAATCCGGGTTGTTGCGGTTGAACCTGCTCTTTCGTGGATTGAGCGGCGGCGACACCGTATGCACCTGCAACTTGCGGCCATCGGCATCCGTGGCATTTTTCAGAATGTCCAGATGAGCCCGCGTGACCTTGTAATCGTATGACTCGGGGTCGTTGTCGAGGTTGGCGATCACCACGCCAGGCTTGACGAAACGGGCGTAGAAATCGACATGGGCATCGGTGATGTCCTTGCCCTTGATGCCCGGCAGCCAAATGATTTTGCGCAGGCCCAAGCGGGCTTTCAGTTCCTCCTCGACCTCGGCCTTGCTCCAGTCCGGGTTGCGATTTTTATTGATCCAGCTGCTCTCGGTCATGATCCCGGTGCCGTGACCATCCACTTCGATACCGCCGCCCTCGCCCACCAGTTCGCTGCGCAGGTAACGCGCATCCGTGGCGTCGGCCACCTGTGCCGCCAGTTGCGCATCTTCGCTGTGCTGCTGTTTGTTGCCCCAGCCATTGAAGTTGAAATCCACGGCGCCAAGTACGCCCTTGTCATCAATGACGAAGTTGGCGCCGATGTCGCGCATCCAGATGTCGTCGAGTTCGGTGACGACGTAGGTGATGTCGCTCTTGCCGCAATGTTCTTCGGCCAGGCTCCGCTCGTGCTCGCGACAGAAAACGGTAACCGGTTCATGGCGGGCGATGGTGCGCGCAATCAGGCCAATGGCCGCTTGCACGTCGGCGGTGAAATCCTCCCAGATCGCCTCTTGCGCACCAAAAGCAATGAAGGCTTGCTCGTGGCGATCGCCCTCATCCGGCATGCGCCAACCGACTTGGGTGGCTGCGTGCGCGGACAAAGGCGTCAGGCCAAATCCGATGGAGGCAACCGCCCCCATCCCCGCCACGACCGAAACCTGCTTGATGAACTCGCGACGCGTCGACATGTATTGATCCTTGGAAAGTGAACTCATTTTGCGGTGGCCGTCTTGAACTTGGTCCAGGTGCGCATCCGCGCGCGCATATCGGATTGGGGGATGTCCTTGCCCGGAATCAGCCGCGCATAGGTGGCTTCATCAAGATAGATGTCCGGGTTGTTGCGCATGGTCGCATCGACGCTCGGCCGCGCCTTGGCGTTGGAGGTCGGGTAGCCGGTGAAGTTACTGATGTCGGCCATGTTCTGTGGTTGCATGACGAAGTTGATGAACGCATAAGCGTACTCCGGATGTTTCGCATCGACCGGAATCGCCATGGTGTCCATCCACACGGTGGTGCCTTCACGGGGGATGCGGTACTCGAATCGGGTGCTTTTGCCGGCGCTGTCTGACGTCCGTTGCGCCTGGGTCATGTCGCCGCTGTAACCGAGCGACACGCACAGGTTGCCGTTCACCAGATCGGTCACCGGCTGCGACTGGAACTTGCGAATGTGTGGCCGCAGTTTCATCAGCAATTCACTCGCCGCCGCGAGGTCTTCGGGCTTGGCGCTGCGCGGTTCCCGACCGAGGTAATTGAGGACCACGGCAAGCACTTCGTCCGGTGAGTCAATCATCGAAATACCGCAGTCGGCAAATTTGCTGGCCAGCTCCGGCTTGAACAACATATCGAGGCTGTTGACCGGCGCATCGGGCAAGCGCTGTTTGATCTGCTCATCATTGTAGGTCAGGCCGATGGTGCCCCACGTGTAAGGCACGGTGGCCTGACTCGAGGTTTCATACTGCCTGCGCAGTTTCTGCAATCCGGGCTCGATGTCGTTCAGCGCGGTGAGTTTGCTGCGGTCCAGCGGCAGCAGGCTGCCGGCGCGCATCAAGCGTTCGGCCACCGTGTCGCCGGGGAAGATCAGGTCATAACCGCTGCCACCGGCGAGCATCTTGGCTTCCAGCGTTTCGCTGCCATCCATGACGTCATAGATCACTTTGATCCCGGTTTCAGCGGTGAATTTCGCCAGCGTGTCCTCGGCAAAATAATCGGCCCAGTTGTACAGTCTGAGGGTTTTCTCTTCGGCGTGCAGCGACGACGAGGCCAGTGCCAACCCCAAGGTGCCGAGCAACAACGTGTGCGCAATGCCCATATCAAACTCCTTGAGTGTTCCAGCGTGCATGAAGGTGGCGACCGTCCTGACTCAACAGCGCCCCGTACATCTCCGGGCGACGGTCCCGGTAGATGCCCCAGCTCAGGCGCTCTTCGCGCATGGCGCTCAAGTCCAGGCTGTGCACCAGCACGCCGGTGCTGTCACGGTCGGCCTCGGCGAGCATTTTGCCTTTGTGATTGCAGATGAACGACGAGCCATAGAAGCCCATTTGCAAGGTCGGATCGGTGGTCGCCGCTTCTCGGCCGACGCGATTGGCCGCCACCACCGGCAGGATGTTCGCGGCCGCATGGCCACGCATGGTCATCTGCCAGTGGTCACGGGAATCCAGCTCGGCGCAGCCAGGTTCAGAACCGATGGCGGTGGGAAACAACAAGACTTCAGCGCCCATCAACGCCAGGCAACGGGCGGTCTCGGGGAACCACTGATCCCAGCAGATCCCCACACCGAGGCGCCCGAACGCGGTGTCCCAGACCCGGAAACCGGTATCGCCGGGGCTGAAGTATTCCTTCTCCTGATAACCGATGGCGTTGGGGATGTGAGTCTTGCGATACACGCCCAGCAAGCGCCCGTCGGCATCGGCCACGCTCAGAGAGTTGAAATACGCGTTGCCGGCCTTCTCGAACCAGCTCAGCGGCAGCACCACGCCCAACTCCTTGGCCAACGCGGCAAAGCGTTTGAGTACACGGCTGTATTGATATTCTTCGGCCAGTGCCAAGTGTTTGTGGCTTTGCTCGATGCAGAAATACGGCGTGGCAAACAGCTCCTGCAACAGGATGACCTGAGCGCCCTTCGACGCGGCCTCGCGAACCAACTGCTCGGCAAGGTCGAGGTTGCGCGGCAAATCCCAGGTGCAGGGCATTTGGGTGGTAGCAATCGTCAATAGAGTCATGGCATCAACCCTTCACTGGCCAGGCAGGCTGTTGCTGGGTGATGCAATGCACCCCGCCGCCGCCATGGGCCAGATGGTTGATCCGCACCGGCACCACTTCACGCCCAGGGAATGCCTGGGCCAACACTTCGGCCGCTGCGTGGTCGGCATCGATGCCGTAGGCCGGCATGATGATCGCGTCGTTGGCGATGTAGAAATTGGTGTACGAGGCGCAGAACACTTCAGCCTCAGTGTCCACCGCATCGGTGGCTTCATAGAGTTCGATCAGCTCGAACTTCCGGCCTTGGGCATCGGTGGCCAGTTCCAGCGCGCGGCGGTTTTCGCGAGCCACTTCGGCATACACCGACTGTTTGTCGTGTGTCGCGTCCACCAGCAACACGCCGGGGCGTGCGAATGCGCAGACGCCATCGACATGGCCGTCAGTCATGTCGCCGGTCACGTAGTCCGGATCACCCGGCAGCCAGATGGTTTTCTTCACGCCCAGCAGACGCGTGAAAATCTCCTCCATTTCAGTTTTGGTCATCCCAGGGTTGCGGTTAGGGTTGAGCAACACCGACTCGGTGGTGATCAGCGTGCCCTCGCCGTCGACATGGATCGCCCCGCCTTCGTTACTCAGCGGAGTGCCGAAGCACGGCAAGCCCAGGTGATTGAGTGCACGGCGCGCCAGGCCTTCATCCAGATCGTGCGCCGACTTGCCGCCCCACGCATTGAAACGCCAGCTCACACCGGCCAGCCCTTGTTGCGGGTGGCAAACGAAGCTTGGGCCGGAGTCGCGGCACCAACTGTCGTTTACCGCCAATTCGATCAGTTCGATGTTTGGCCCACAAAGCGCCTTGGCACTCGCGACAGCCGACGGATCAACGACCATTTTCACCGGTTCGAAACGAGCGATGGCGTTGGCTACCCCGGCGAAGTCCTTTTGCACTTGTGCCAGGGTGACGCGCCAACCCGACTCCCAGAGTGCCTGATTGTGTGGCCAGACCATCCAGGTCGCTGCGTGCTTTACCCATTCTGCCGGCATCAACCAGCCGCTGTTCTGAAGTTCGTTCTGCTGCATGACAATCGCCCTTGAGTTAAGTCATTGTGTTCAATGAAAATGACCTTTGCGGTCCTGGCATGCATGCTACGGCTGTAAAAACGGGCTAACAAACGATGGATTTTGCAGAAAAGTGATTAGAGGAACTTATCAATATGCTCAAGCACTGGCCCCCGCTCAGCACCCTTCGCGGCTTTGAAGCGGCTGCCCGCCTGGGCAGTTTTCACAAGGCCGCCGACGAGCTGCACCTGACCCAATCGGCGATCAGCCAGCAGATTCGAACGCTTGAGGCGTACCTTGAACAGCCGCTGTTTTTTCGCAGTGGACGCAGCGTCAGCCTGACCGATGCCGGCCACGATTTGCTCAGCACCACGCAAGCGTTGTTGCAGCAATTGTCGGTCGGCATTCGTCGCCTCGGGCAATACCAGAAGCCCAATCAACTGGTACTCAACACCACGCCGACATTCGCTCGTCATTGGCTGCTGCCACGCCTGGGGGATTTTCGCCGGCAGCATCCGGAAGTCGATCTGTGGATTTTCAGCACCGATGAAGTCCCGGACATGACCACCCAGACCATCGACCTCGCGGTGCGCGATGACATCAGCTCCCAGGCCGAATGCAGCTTCAAGGTGCTGCACGCCGATCGCCTCTATCCGGCCTGCCACCCCGATGTGTTGGCCGTGCCCATCGAGCAACGCACCACCCTGCACGGCGAGCGGGAAATGGACTGGAGCCATTGGGACGTCGAGGCCGGCATCGATGTGGGGCAGAAGGATCAGGGCTTGAATTTTTCCGACCCTGGATTGCTGCTGGACGCGGCGTGCGCGGGGTTAGGGATTGCACTGGTCAGCCAGCTGCTGAGTCGACAGGCGCGTGACAACGGACTGCTGCAACCGTTGGTGGAGGAAACCATTCGCGGGCCGAATTGGGCGTTGTTGACGCACCGGGACAGTGAGAACAATCCGTTGGCGCGAAGCTTCATCGAGTGGCTGCTGAACAACCTGACGTGACGCGGTCTTTTCGACATCCTGCAAAGCGCTTTCGCAGGCCTCAAGGTAAGCTCCTCGTTCCTCTTTGGAAACGTGACCCAGGGACGTACAAATGACCGTTGAAAGCTACGACCAACTCGCGATCTTCTCGGCCGTGGCGCAGGAGCGCAGTTTCACCCGCGCCGCTGCCAGGCTGGGCATGTCACAGCCCGCATTGAGCCGGGCCATGCGCCAGCTGGAGGAACGACTGGGCGTCAGGTTACTGTCTCGCACCACGCGCAGCGTATCCCCCACGGAAGCGGGCGAACATCTGCTGAAAGTGATCGCCCCAAGGTTCGAAGAGATCGACATCGAGCTGGCATTGCTCAGCGAATTCCGCGACAAGCCCGCAGGCAAACTGCGTATTACCGCCGGCGAGCATTCCGCGATTACGGTCCTGCAACCGGTACTCGCGAAGCTGCTGCCCGACAATCCCGATCTCAATATCGAAATCATCGTCGACTACGGCCTGACTGACATTGTGGCGGAAGGCTTCGACGCCGGGGTTCGGTTGGGTGAGCAGGTCGCCAAAGACATGATCGCCATGCGCATCGGTCCCGACATGCGCATGGCGGTTGTCGGCTCCCCAGCGTATTTCGCCCGGCATTCAAAGCCAGACATCCCAAGCGACCTCATGCAGCACAACTGCATTACGCTGCGCATGCCCACCTACGGCGGCCTCTTTCTCTGGGAGTTCGAGAAGGATGGGCAAGAACTGAACGTACGCGTCGAAGGCCAAATGGTGTTCAACAACATTGCCATGCGCATGGAGGCCGCCCTTCAGGGGTTGGGGCTGGCCTATATGCCCGAAGACCTGGTGCAGGAGCATATTGCGCAAGGCCGGTTGATTCGCGTGCTCGCGGATTGGTGCGAGCCGTTCTCGGGGTACCACCTCTACTACCCGAGCCGACGCCAGAGCTCGCCCGCCTTCGCACTGCTGCGCGAAGCCCTGCGCTATTTGGGCTGATTTGCCTGGGCAGCATTCAGCGCCGCGTCGGCACGTTTGGCCGCATCGGCATGACCTTGCTCCGCCAGCAGCCGGACCAATTGGTGCAACTGCGAAACGCTCAGGCCGACCCGCAGGCTCGCGGCCATGTGCGAACGCAGCTGCGACTCCACACCGGGAGTGACGGCCAACGCTGCGACCGTGGCCAACTCACGACTTTGCCAGTCCAGGTTGTCGCGCTCGAAAATATCGCCGAACAAATGCGTCTGCAGGTACTGGTTGATGACAGGGGCGAAGTCGAACAGCGGGCCCTGAACAGGCGCACCGGCAATACGGGTCTGATTGGCCTTGCCCACCGACAGCAGTTCACCACCGGTGGGAATGACACGACCGGGCTCGCGCCCCGGATCGTCCTGGATGCCGTTTTTCTTGCGCGCCTCCACAACCCTCATCAGCTCGCCAAGTGCGTTGAGACTGCGTGGAAAACCGGTGTAGGCGTAGAGTTGCACCAGTATTTCCTTCGCCTCGCTGACGGTCAGGCCCGCGTCCAGCCCCTGATTCAATGCAGCATTCAGCCCCGGCATGTTGCTGCTGGCCATGTGGGCAGCAATCAGCGGGATGGCTTGCTGCCTCGCGGACAGCACCTCGGAAGCGAGATTTTCGGTGGACATTGATGTCGGCGTCACGGGTTCGTGGGCGCGGTATTGATCGTCGGTGACTTTCTCCAGCCAATCCACACTCTTGCCATTCACAGCACCGGTCACCGCCAGGTGGGTCATGGCACTTGACGGTGCGGCACCGTGCCAATGCTTGACGCCCGGCGGGCAGACGATCACGTCGCCGGGGAGGATTTCCTGCACAGGCTTGCCCCACTCCTGGGTCAAACCCACACCGGAAACCACCACCAATCGCTGGCCTGCGGGATGGGTGTGCCAGGCCGAACGCGCCCCCGGCTCGAAGGACACGTAGGCGCTGGACGCATTGATTTCATTCGTGACGGGGAACAAGGGGTCGACGCGCACTTGCCCGGTAAAGTAATCCGCCGGTCCCGCTGTGGAAGATTGGGAGCCTGCGCGACTGATCTGCTGAACGGACCGGGACTCACCGGCATTTTCAGCAGCCGCAGCGCTGGCGAAGGGCGCTGCGACGCAAACCGCGATCCCCAAAAGAGTGTTTTTCATAATGCCCCCCAAGTCAGAGCGTTCTGGCGTAAAACGCGTTCAACTGCGCAATGGCGACGTCCACATACTCAGGCACCCAATAGGTTTCGATATGAGTTGCGCCATCGATGGTGAACAGCTTCTTGTCCTGAGTACCGGTGGCCTTGGCAAAGGCTTGCTCCGACATATACAGGCTGTCCGCCTTGCTGCCCGCGATCATCAGCAACGGCTTGTCGATCAGTTCGATCTGATCCGTCGCATCGAAGCTCATCAGGTCCAGCAGGCTGCTCAGGGTGTATCTGAAGGTCGAGTTGGGGTGAGCATGAGTCTTGCCGTAGTACTCAAAACCCTGCCGATACAAATCAAATGGCAGCTTGGCGATCTGCTCGTCGGTGAGTTTGGCATCGCCGGTGTAGAGGATTTCTCCGCCCGCCGCTTCCTGGGCACGGGCAGCCGAAGCCTGCCGTAAACGCTCCTGAACGGTGGACAGCTGCGAATCCCTGTAGCCATTGCGCCGTACCAGTCCGGAATTGAACATGCTCACCGTTGCGATGGACTGGAAGCGCTTGTCGGTTTGCGCCGCCTTCAATGAATAGCCGCCACCGCCGCAGATACCGAGCAAGCCCAAACGCGAGCCGTCGGCGCCCGGATAGCCAGCGATAAAATCCGCCATGCCATGGATGTCTTCGACGCGGTTCGTTGGTTTGTCGACGTTGCGCGGCTGACCGCCACTGCCTCCCTGATACGCCGCATCCGCAGTGATCGTGATATAGCCCTGATCTGCCAGGCGCTGGGCATACAGGCCTGCAACCTGCTCCTTCACCCCGCCATTGGGATGCGCCACGACAACAACCGGGTACTTCTTCGCCGAGTCATAGTTCGCGGGGGTGTAAACGTTGGCGGCAATGTCCAGGCCATTGAGTTTGTAGGTGACCGGATGGATGTTGACCTTTCCGGGCTCGTTCTTCGTCAGCGCGCCACCGTAGGTCAATGTGAATGGATTCTGCTTGTAGTCCCCTGCCTCGACTTCGGCTCCGGACATCCCGATCATGGCGGCCAGGAATGTGGCCTTTATCGTGGTTCGCGTCATATGAATATTCCTGCCAATTCCTGTTTCCAAAATGCACGGCAGCCATTGCCGCGCGCGTAATCAATCAAGATTTTTTTCTGCGAGAAAGGTCGAAACCAGGTCCGCGATCTCGATGTTGTTCATGTCCGAGAACGGGAAGTGGCTATTGCCCTTGATCCCGATCTCCGGCAAGTGGATGAGCCTGACGTCACCGCCATGGCGATTCACCGCATCACGCCACAGGCGCGCCATCTCAAGTCGCGCGCGCCAGCTGTCCTGAGCAGGCAAACGAACCGGTTTGTCGGGGATGTTGTCGCCGTAGAAGATGAGGATGGGGATACGGGTCAACGCTTCGAACTGTTCCTTCGAGACGATCTGTGCCGAGACTGTGTCGAACGCGCTGGGGATCGGCACGGGCCCCTCCCCCTCGGGAAACACGAAGCTGCTGCCCGGTTCAAATGCGACGATAGCCCGCACATGGCGGCTCTTGATCGCCGTCAGCCAACCGGGCCCGCCACCTTGCGAGTGGGTAAACAGAATGGCCGGCCCCGTCTTTTCCAGCAGCGCGGATACGCCATCGGATACGACCTCAATGTCATAAGGGCCGGTGTTGGGTGTCATCGAGCGGAAGAACTGCTCCAGCGCCTGCGGCCCCCGAGGGAATTGGCTGCCCTCGAAAGTGTCGGGCCACAGGCCAATGCGGAACTGGTTGAACCACATCTGCTCGTCCGCCACCGGTTTGATCGTCGTTTCAACCAGACTGCGTCCGGCATCGCCACGGCGCGGCTGGTCGATCAACCAGGTGGAGAAGCCGCGACGCAAGAAGATGTTCTGAAACCCTTCGCGTCCGTCAGCCGTCGTTTCCCAGGATTTCGCAGACTGCCCCGCGCCATGCCACATGACAATCGGCAACGGGCGAGCGTCAACCGGGACCTGGTAGAACGCATACACATGGTCGCCATGGTAGCTTTGGCCATCAGACAGGGCAGGCTTGTACGGGTCAAAGATGCCCGGCTGAGTCTCAACCCTCCCGCCGGCAATCACGCTGCCCTGCTCCTTGATGACCAGCGGACTGCGCTCGTCCGCTTCGGCGACCGCAGAGGTGCACAGGGCAAAACACAGGGTGCCTGCCTTTGCCAGGGCTGAAACACGATAGAGAATAACGGGATGGGTCATGGGGTACTCTCGGCGAGAAACGCAGAGAAGCAACTTACCCTCAGACTATTGATTGATAAACAGTACTAATCGGATAGCACTAATACCAAAATCACATAAATGTGATGAGAAAGCCCAACACTTTCCCTGTAGGAGCGAGCCTGCTCGCGATGGAGGCCAACGATAACGCGGGCTTTCTGAATAAGCGCGTTGCGCCTGAGTTCATCGCGAGCAATCGAGCGTCGACCGGCTGCTCCTACCATTTTGCTCAGCCCTTGGCTGCCATCGCGGTCACTTCCACACGCATGCCTTCAACTGCCAGCGACGCCACGCCAACAGCCGCACGCACCGGCCACGGTTTGGCGAAGAAGCGCTTGTACACCTCGTTGAACGCGGCGCGGTCGGCCATGTCGGTGAGGTAGATGGTCAGGTGCATGACGCGGTCCATGGAACTGCCGGCGCGCTCCAGTGCGACCTTCAATGCCTGCAACGTGCATTCGCTCTGCAGGGTGATGTCGCCCAGTTCCAGGCTGCCGTCGGCGCGAGTCGGGATCTGCGTGGAGACCAGGATGCCGTTGAAGCCGGCCACGTCGGAGGAGATGGAATCCGCGTCGGGATCAGGGGTGAAGGTGATGTCTTGGTTCGCCATGGGGTTCTCTTGTTCGAGGAAGTAAAAAGTGTGGGGAGTTTACAGCTTCACCGGGTGACTTGCGCCTCCCCTGCGGCGGGTGAATTGCTGTTCAGTCACCACGCTGCCCCACTGACTGCCTTGTTGTTCGTGGGTCAGCTCAAAACCTGCGGCTTCATAAAGTCGACGCGCGGCGTCCAGACCCTTGAACGTTGCCAGCTCAATCGCCTCGAAGCCGAACCGGTCGCAGAACTCCACCGCCTCGCGCAGCAACTGGCGCCCCACCCCGCCACCACGGCAACCGTCATCAAGGATGAACCAGCGCAGGTGGGCCTGGTTATTGCCCAGATCCTGCCCGTCGATGGCGATCGAGCCGACGATGCGATCATTCACTGTCGCCACCCAGAGGTTGTTGCAAGGCTGGTCCAGACGCCCCACGAACTCAGCGATGCCGCTGGCGACCTTGCTCTCGAAGAATTGCCCGAACCCTGAGTGCCTGGCGTAAAAGGCGGCATGCATTTCAGTCACGCGCCCAACGACACCGGGACGGTAACCGACGCTGATCTCGACCGGGTTGCCCGGCGCTTTTCCTTCGCCGGTACGGTGTGCATTCAGGGCGTGGGCATACGCCGCCAGCCCCTGGGCGACCGCTTGTTGTTGTGATGGATTCAAGTGCTCCAGCGCCGTTTGGACCTGCGTTCGCCCGTAAGCATGGATCGCAGCCACCGTGCGCCGGCCCTGCTTCGTCAATTGCAGGCGCTTGACGCGACCATCGCTGTCGGCGCTCTCCACCAGCTCGCCGGCCTTGATGAGCTTGGCCACCATGCGGCTGACACTGGACTTGTCCAGATCGAGCAATTGCACGAGTTGAGCGGCGGTCAGCGCCAGGTGTGCTTCGATTTCCAGCAGCGCGTGTACGGCTGAAGGTGAGTAGTCGGTCGCCGCCAGCGTGGCGCGCATGAAGCCCAACTCACGCACCATCGTGCGCGACGCAGAGCGGATTTCTTCAACCAGAGCGGGATGAGTGGTCACTTCAGGCCTCCCCTGAAAAATAGTTGCACCATACAACCATATTTCAGCGCGAGGGTTCAACAGGCGCGGAGTCAAACGCTCTGCATCAGTTATTTATACTCAAATGCCAGCTTAATAATATTTTACCGATAACAGGGTCATCCCTAGTCTTGAGCCCAAGAAATGGCAGGCCGTTCGCGACCTAAATCCAACTCGAAGGGTATAGAGATGACCACTGAAAAAATAAAAACAGATACGCTGATTGTTGGTGCCGGCCAGGCTGGCGTGGCCATGAGTGAACACCTGAGCAAACTCGGCGTGCCGCACCTGGTGCTGGAACGCAACCGTATCGCCGAACGCTGGCGCACCGGGCGCTGGGATTCGCTGGTGGCGAATGGTCCGGCGTGGCACGACCGTTTTCCCGGCCTTGATTTTGACGACCTCAGCCCCGACGAATTTGCGCCGAAAGAACGCGTGGCCGATTACTTCGAAGCCTACGCGAAGAAATTCAACGCGCCGATCCGCACCGGCGTGGACGTGCTGAAAGTTGAACGCAACGTTGGCCGTCCGGGTTTCACCATCGAAACTTCTGAAGGCGTGATCGAGGCCAACCGTGTGGTCGCCGCCACCGGGCCTTTCCAGCGGCCGGTCATCCCGCCGATTGCGCCGCAGGATCAGCCATTCCTGCAAATCCACTCCGCCGATTATCGCAACCCGCAGCAACTGCCTGAAGGCGCGGTGCTGGTGGTTGGCGCGGGCTCGTCCGGCGTTCAGATCGCCGATGAATTGCAGCGGGCCGGCAAGCAGGTTTACCTCTCCGTCGGTGCCCACGACCGCCCGCCTCGCGCCTATCGCAACCGTGATTTCTGCTGGTGGCTGGGGGTGCTTGGCGAGTGGGATCAAGCGGCAATGAAGCCCGGTCGCGAACACGTGACCATCGCGGTCAGCGGCGCACATGGCGGCCGTACGGTGGACTTCCGCGGCCTCGCTCATCGCGGCATGACGCTGGTCGGCCTGACCCAGGCGTTCAACGGCGGCGTGGCGACCTTCCAGCCGAACCTGGCCGAGAACCTGGCGCGTGGCGACGAGAATTATCTGGCGCTGCTCAACGCCGCCGACGCCTACATCGAACGCAATGGCCTGGACCTGCCGCAAGAACCGGAAGCGCGCATCACCTTCCCCGATCCGGACTGTGTGACCCATCCGATTCTTGAGCTGGACCTGGCCAAGGCCGGCGTGACCTCGATCATCTGGGCCACCGGTTTTGCCACGGACTACAGCTGGCTGAAGGTCGATGCCTTCGACGACAAGGGCAAGCCGCAGCATCAACGCGGTGTGTCGAGCGAACCGGGGGTGTATTTCCTCGGTTTGCCTTGGCAGTCCCGTCGTGGCTCTTCGTTCATCTGGGGCGTTTGGCATGACGCCAAGTACGTGGCGGATCACATCGCCATTCAGCGTTCGTACCTCGACTACCACGATGCGGCGCAACGCGAGGCGGAAGTTGTTTCGCTCGCCCCTAAAAAAACTGTCAGCGCTTAAGCCATTTTCCAGGAGCTTCACATGTCCACGCCAACCCATACCCGTATTCGCATGTTCAACACCAAGGAAACCTACCCGAACCAGAGCCTGGACAATGACCTGTGCCAGGCGGTCCGCGCCGGCAATACGGTTTATGTCCGTGGCCAGGTCGGGACTGATTTCGAAGGCCGTCTGGTGGGCCTTGGCGACCCGCGTGCGCAAACCGAGCAAGCCATGCGCAACGTCAAGCAGTTACTGGAAGAGGCTGGCAGCGACCTCAGTCACATCGTCAAAACCACGACTTACCTGATCGATCCGCGGTATCGCGAGCCGGTGTATCAGGAAGTCGGGAAGTGGTTGAAAGGTGTGTTTCCGATTTCGACCGGGTTGGTGGTATCGGCGTTGGGGCAACCGCAGTGGTTGATGGAGATTGATGTGATTGCGGTGATTCCCGAGTAGACCGAGTCGCGGCCTTCGCGAGCAAGCTTCGCTCCTACAGGTGAACCGGATTTCCTGTAGGAGCGAAGCTTGCTCGCGAAGAGGCCCGCCCAGACACCTCATTTGCCAAGGAGTAAAACCCATGACCTTCTCCATCGCCGCCCGTTGCCCCGAAACCGGTCAGTTCGGCATCGCCATCAGTTCCTCCAGCATCGCCGTCGGCGCCCGCTGTCCGTGGCTGCTGCCGGGCGTCGGCGCCGTCTCCACGCAAAACATCACCCTGCCCTCCCTCGGCCCGGACGTCCTTGCCCTGATGGAGCAAGGCCTCGCGCCCTTCGATGCGCTGGACAAGGTCCTCACGCGCAACGGCTACAGCCAATACCGGCAGATCACCGCCATCGACCACCTCGGCCAGACCGCCCACTTCAGCGGTGCGCAAACCCTGGGCAACCACAACGCCGTGTCCGGCGAACAATGTGTGGCCGCCGGCAACATGCTTGCGGACCGGGGCGTGATCGAGGCGATGGTCGAGGCCTTCGAACACGGCGAAGGTCAACTCGCCGACCGCTTGCTCGCCGCGATGAAAGCTGCCATCGCCGCTGGTGGCGAAGCCGGGCCGGTGCATTCGGCAGCGATGGTGGTGGTCGGCGAACTGACCTGGCCGATCATCAACCTGCGAGTCGACTGGGCAGATGAAGACCCTATCGGCGGGTTGGAAAAACTCTGGGATGCCTACCGCCCACAAGTCCAGGACTACATCGACCGCGCCCTCGCCCCGGACAAATCCCCTGGCTACGGCGTCGCCGGAGACGACCGATGAGCAGCAGCCGCGACGTGCTGCAAACCCTGGTGGCGTTCGACACCACGAGCCGCGAATCGAACCTGCAGCTCATCGAGTTTGTCCGTGACTATCTCGCGAGTCTCGATGTGCCTTGTGAACTGATCTACAACGAGCAGCGCAGCAAGGCCAATCTGTTTGCCACGATCGGCCCGGCGGACAAGCCGGGCATCGTGCTGTCGGGACATACCGATGTGGTGCCCGTCGATGGCCAGCCGTGGACCGTTGCGCCGTTCGAACTGACCGAGCGCGATGGCAAGTTGTATGGTCGCGGTACGGCGGACATGAAGGGCTTCATTGCTTGCGTGCTTGCCCTCGCTCCATCCTTGGTAAACGCTTCGCTGAGACTGCCGGTGCACATCGCGCTTTCGTACGATGAAGAGGTCGGCTGCCTCGGTGTACGCTCCTTACTGGCGGAGCTGGAACAACGCCTGGTCAAACCGATGCTGTGCATCATTGGAGAACCGACTGAGCTGAAACCGGTGCTCGGGCACAAGGGAAAACTGGCGATGCGCTGTGATATTCACGGTGAAGCGTGCCATTCGGCGTATGCGCCGCTTGGGGTCAATGCCATTGAGTACGCCGCCGAATTGATCGGTAAGCTGGGACGGATCGGTAACCGCCTGAAAGCGCCCGAGCATCACGACGCGCGTTTCGATCCGCCATTTTCCACCGTACAAACCGGTGTTATTTCCGGAGGCAAAGCGTTGAACATTGTCCCGGCCGATTGCCGGTTCGACTTCGAAATACGCGCCCTGCCCTCGCATGATCCAAGTGAAGTCGCCCAGGAATTGAAAGCCTACGCCGAGCAGCAAGTGCTGCCGCGAATGCGTGCGGTCAGTGAACAGAGCGAGATTCGCTTCAGTGAGTTGTCGGCGTATCCCGGATTGGCGACGGACGCCCACAGCGAAGCGGCTGAGTTGATCGCTGCATTTTCCGGCTCCAGGGAATTTGGAACAGTGGCCTTCGGCACCGAGGGCGGCCTGTTCGATGCAGCAGGAATCCCCACCGTTGTCTGCGGCCCCGGGAGCATGGATCAGGGCCATAAACCAGATGAGTTCGTCAGCCTCGAACAATTGAACCGCTGCGATGAAATGCTGCAACGAATGCTCGCGTTCATCAGCCGATAAAACCAACACTCGCAACCGCACGCGCTCACCAATGTAGGAGCCGGCTTGCTGGCGATGGCGTCCTCAAAATCGCCATCGCCAGCAAGCCGGCTCCTACAGGGTTTTTGGGCGACCCATGGACCTACTTTTTTTAACGTCTGTACCAACAAAACTACTAATTTATCTATCCCACCCCACCGCACATCATCAACTCCAACAAGAAAAGCGTCGCCCCACGCGGCGCTCACCGAAGTACGTCCACGTACTCAAAATTGCCTTGGAGTCCGTCATGGTTACCGCAGCAACAACCCCCGCCCCACTCATCGAAAAACACACCATCGGCTACGTGCCACCCGAAGATCGCCACGGCAAAACCCGTGACCTTTTCACCCTCTGGTTCGGCGGCAACATCGCCCCGCTGCCCATCGTCACCGGCGCCCTCGGCGTGCAGATGTTTCACCTCAACCTGGTGTGGGGCATTGTCGCCATCCTCGTCGGCCACCTGGTCGGCGGCGTGCTGATGGCACTGCACTCGGCGCAGGGCCCGCAGATGGGCATCCCGCAAATGATCCAGAGCCGCGCCCAGTTCGGTTCCCTCGGCGCGCTGCTGGTGGTGCTGATCGCCGGCATCATGTACATCGGCTTCTTCGCCTCCAATATCGTCCTCGCCGGCAAGTCCCTGCATGGCGTGGTCGACAGCGTGCCGGTGCCGGTCGGCATCGTCATCGGCGCCCTCGGTTCAGGCATTATCGGCATCATCGGCTATCGCTTCATTCACGTGCTCAACCGCATCGGCACCTGGGTGCTCGGCGCGGGTATCGTGCTCGGCTTCGGCTACATCTTCACCCACGTGCAGACCGCCGACTTCCTCACACGCGGCAGCTTCAATATTTCCGGCTGGCTCGCCACCGTGTCCCTTGCCGCACTCTGGCAGATCGCTTTCGCGCCTTACGTCTCCGACTACTCGCGCTACCTGCCGGCCAACGTACCCGTCGCCGCAACCTTCTGGACGACTTATCTGGGCACCGTGCTCGGTTCCAGCCTCTCGTTCATTTTCGGCGCCGTCGCCGTCCTCGCCACGCCCGTCGGCATGGACACCATGGACGCCGTCAAACTCGCCACCGGCTCCATCGGCCCGTTGATGCTCGTGCTGTTCCTGCTCAGTGTCATCAGCCACAACGCCCTCAACCTCTATGGCGCGGTGCTGTCGTTGATCACCCTGGTGCAAACCTTCGCCTACCGCTGGATCCCCACCGCCAAAAGCCGCGCCATCCTGTCGATCATCCTCCTCGCTGCCTGCTGCTTCGCCGCCGTCGGCGCCTCCGCCAACTTCATCGGCCACTTCGTCGACATGGTGCTGGTGTTGCTCGTGGTGTTGGTGCCATGGACCGCGATCAACCTGATCGACTTCTACGCCATCCACAAAGGCCAGTACGACATCAATTCGATCTTCAAGGTCGATGGCGGCATCTACGGCCGGTACAACCCGCAGGCACTGTTGGCGTATGCGATCGGGATCGTGGTGCAGATTCCGTTCATGAACACGCCGCTGTACGTCGGACCGATTTCGCAGCACATCAATGGGGCTGACCTGTCCTGGCTGGTGGGCCTGATCATCACCTCGCCGCTCTACTACTGGCTGGCCAATCGCGACACCGCGTACAAGCGCCGCCTCTCCACCGGGAAACTGGCCAATAGCCTCTAACTCCCTCACATTTCAACCGCAATAAAAAACCGCATTAATGCGGTTTTTTATTGCTTGATCATATTATGCAGCTCCAAGATATTGACTAT
The DNA here is from genome assembly GCF_014852325.1 of Pseudomonas sp. PDM01. NCBI lineage: Bacteria > Pseudomonadati > Pseudomonadota > Gammaproteobacteria > Pseudomonadales > Pseudomonadaceae > Pseudomonas > Pseudomonas sp. PDM01. The sequence goes on along the minus strand of NZ_JACVBK010000001.1, from coordinate 305,633 downwards.
CACGCATAATAAAAACGCCAACAAAACCGTTATTGAAAATTTGACATGTCTCAGCAACTTTACACTCTAATAAAAAATTGATCTGGCTGATTGCAAAATTGTAACGCTGGCGTTGCACCGCGCCAGTGCCGCTTCAAAAAAACGATATATCTACCTGCCTGATTTTGGTGCAAAAATACATATTCTACTCATATGACAAAACGAAATAAGTTAGATATCCATCTGTTTTTGTTGATGTTTTTTATTTGCAATTCACATACTGTCTTTTGGCACCTTCCTTGTAACCCCCACTCTTTATATTGCTGGCGCGAACTGTTCGAAATTCCTGTTAAAAAAAATGACAGTGCCAGGAAGATGTTTGTCTACACTCTTGGTTCTGCGATTGCTGGCCCGAAAAACACGTTGAACCAAACTGCCGCTTAGTTAGCCAAATAGAGCAACTGTCGGCCTGTGTGGCATGCCGACGGCCATCCGAAATCCGGGTATATGGGGAACTTACCAATGCGTATCAGCATATTTGGTCTGGGGTATGTGGGCGCTGTATGCGCGGGCTGTCTGTCTGCTCGCGGTCATGACGTAATCGGCGTGGATGTCTCGCAAGTCAAGATTGACCTGATCAACCAGGGTAAATCGCCTATCGTCGAACCCGGCCTGGAACCGCTGCTCGAACAGGGAGTGAATTCAGGGCGGCTGCGCGGCAGCAGTAATGTAAAGGCAGCCGTGATGGACACGCAGATGTCATTCCTCTGCGTCGGAACGCCCTGCAAGAAGAATGGCGATCTGGATCTGGTCTACATCGAGTCGGTCTGCCGCGAGATCGGCGAAGCCCTGCACACCAAGGACAGTTGGCATACGGTTGTGGTGCGCAGCACGGTACTGCCGGGCACCGTCAAGAATGTGGTGATCCCGATACTGGAAGACTGTTCCGGCAAGAAGGCCGGGGTCGACTTCGGTGTGGCGATCAACCCGGAATTCCTGCGCGAAAGTACGGCGATCAAGGACTACAACTGTCCGCCCATGACAGTGATCGGTGAACTCGACCAACGCAGCGGCGACCTGCTCGCCTCGCTCTTTCAAGAGCTGGACGCGCCGCTCCTGCGCCGCAGTATCGAAGTGGCCGAGATGATCAAGTACACCTGCAATGTCTGGCACGCGACCAAAGTCACCTTCGCCAATGAGATCGGCAATATCGCGAAGGCTGCCGGCGTGGACGGTCGCGATGTGATGGACGTGGTCTGCCAGGACACCAAGCTCAACCTGTCGCGTTATTACATGCGCCCAGGTTTCGCGTTCGGCGGTTCCTGCCTGCCCAAGGATGTGCGTGCGCTGAACTACCGCGCCGGGCAACTGGATGTCGAGCACCCGCTGCTGGCGTCGATCATGCGCAGCAATGCGGCGCAGGTTCAGCGAGCCTTCGACATCATCACCAGTTACGGCAAGCGGCGTATCGCCCTGCTCGGCCTGAGCTTCAAGGCCGGCACCGATGACCTGCGCGAAAGCCCGCTGGTGGAGTTGGCCGAAATGTTGATCGGCAAAGGCTACGACCTGCATATCTTCGACCGCAACGTTGAATACGCGCGCATCTACGGCGCCAACAAGGACTACATCGAATCGAAGATTCCGCACCTGGCTTCGCTGCTACGCGCAGACCTTGTGAAGGTGATCGACGAGGCGGAGGTGATTGTGCTTGGCAACGGTGACGAGTCCTTCAGAGCCCTCGCGCTAGAGGTGCCCGAGGGCAAGCAGGTGGTTGACCTGGTGGGTTTCATGCCACACACCAGTGACGATCAGCTCGAAGGCATCTGCTGGTAAGAGAGTCACCGAACTGCAACCCGGGCAATACGGGTTTATCGAACAGGAGTCACAAGTATGGCTGGTGCCAGGGATTACTTGCGCGAAGCGGCGGGCTGGCTGTTTTACGTCACCGCGTTGCTGGGGCTTGCACTGCTGCTGCCGCGCTCAGTGTTCGATCCCCAATCCAGGGACTTTCTCCTGTTGCTGGGGGCTGTCGGTATCTGGCGCTACTCGATGGGGGCTGTCCATTACATACGAGGGTTACTGTTCCTTTATGTGGTGTTCCCCTACTACAGACGCAAAGTCACCCGGCTCGGCAGCATTGCCGACCCGTCGCACGTGTTTTTGCTGGTCACCAGTTTTCGGATCGAGGCGCTGACCACGGCGCAGGTGTACCGCTCGGTGATCGAAGAAGCCATCGGTTGTGGTTACCCGACCACGGTGGTCTGTTCCATCGTCGAGCTCGCCGATGAATTGCTGATCAAGGCACTCTGGGACAGCTATACCCCGCCGGAGCAGGTCAAGCTGAGCTTCGTGCGGATTCCCGGCACCGGCAAGCGCGACGGCCTGGCCCATGGTTTCCGGGCGATCTCCCGGCACGTGCCGGACGCCGATGCGGTGGTGGCCGTGGTCGATGGCGACACCGTGCTTTCCGCCGGGCTGGTACGTCAGACCGTGCCCTGGTTCAAGCTTTTTCCGAACGTCGGCGGGTTGACCACCAATGAGTTCTGCGAGGTACGCGGCAGCTACCTGATGAGCGAATGGCACAAGCTGCGGTTCGCCCAGCGGCACATCAATATGTGCTCGATGGCACTGGGCAAGCGGGTGCTGACAATGACCGGGCGGATGTCGGTGTTCCGCGCCCAAGTGGTGACCGATCCCGGATTCATTCAAGACGTCGAGCGCGATTATCTGCAGCACTGGCGCCTGGGGCGTTTCCGCTTTTTGACCGGCGATGACAAGTCCAGTTGGTACAGCCTGATGCGGCTGGGTTACGACACCTTTTATGTGCCCGACGCGGCGATCAACACCGTCGAGCATCCACCGGAAAAGAACTTCATCAAGGCCAGCCGCAAGCTGATGTTCCGCTGGTATGGCAATAACCTGCGGCAAAACTCACGGGCCCTGCACCTGGGCGTGCGGCGGCTGGGCTGGTTCACCTCGCTGGTGTTGCTCGACCAACGCGTATCGATGTGGGCCAGCCTGCTCGGGCCGTCGGTGGCGATCATTGCCAGCCTCAAATACAGCATCGCCTACTTGCTGATTTATGTGCTCTGGATCGGCGTGACGCGCCTGATCCTGAGCCTTCTGTTGCTGGCGTCGGGGCACCCGGTCGGGCCGGCTTATCCCCTGATTCTCTATTACAACCAGCTGGTCGGCGCCATGGTGAAGATCTATGTGTTCTTCCGTCTCGACCAGCAATCGTGGACGCGCCAGAAAACCAAACTCGACCGTGGGCTGGCGAGCTATCAGCGCTGGTTCAATACCTGGTCGTCGCGGGCCATGACGTTTTCGGCCGGCAGCGTGTTTTGCGCGCTGCTGATGTGGATTGTGTAGTGCAGGTGTCAGGGCCGTGGCAGGCCGTGCCGGATCGGACTCAATCGATGGGAAGGAACGCGTTATGAACACAGCTTTTGTTGCTGTTGATGACAATGTCGTGCACGAGTCGGAGGTGCAGCGTCAGCATGCGCGGCTGACTCTGCCGGCGAGGATCAAGTTTCACGGGCCGGACCGGGAGCCGTTCGATTGCGAGCTGATCGACTTGTCAGCCGGCGGATTCAGCCTGAGTCAGCCGGGTACAACGCTGATCGTGGGCCGGCAACACAAAGGCAAATTGGTGTTCCAGGTCGATGCACTGGGGTTTGCCATCGACGTGGAGTTTGTCGTGCGCTCGATTAACGACGAGGGGCAGCGCATAGGTTGCGAGTTTCAAAACCTGCGCCCTCGTGCGATTTCCGCCTTGCGTTACGTGATCACCTCTTACCTCTCGGGCGGGGTGATCAGCCTGGGTGACATGCTCTCGACCCAGCAGCGCGACAACTTCACCAAGCCGCGAAAGCACGAAAGCGGCCACGGCATGGGCATTCTCGCTCGCGTGCGGGCCACCGCGGTAAGCCTGCTGATGTTCCTGGTGGGACTGTTTGCCTTTGGTTATGTGGTGCACCAGTTGTATGGCATTTATTTCGTCACCCATGCCGAATCGGCGCGGGTCAATGTGCCCGGCCAGCTGATCGGTCTGCCGCGCGACGGCAGCGTCAACTCGTTAGTCAAAGTGGGGGCGGTGGTGGCCAAGGGCGCCCCGCTGGCGACTTTTTCCGCCTCGTTGCTGGATGTGATGAAAGGCAACCTGCCGCCCGGACAGGCGACCCCGGAAAACCTTGAGCGCCTGTTCAGCCGAACCCTGCAAGGTTCGCTGACCAGCCCTTGCGATTGCCGGGTGGTGTCGCAGTTGGTGCCGGACGGCCAGGTCGTCGGCAAGGGCACTACGGTGTACGAGTTGATGCCAATCGACGGTGTGGCAACCATCGAGGCGCGCTTCCCCTACAAGAATTTTGCCAAGATCCAGCCCGGCAAAGCGGTGAGCTTCCAGTTGATCGGCGAAGAACAGCCACGCGCGGGCAAAATCACTGCGGTGGCGCTGGACAACGGCGGCCTGGCCTCGGACCTGCGGGTCACCATTGAGCCTGACAGTCCGTTGCAAACCGATCAGGCCGGGCGGCCGGTGGAGGTCAGTATCGAAGACCTGCAAGGCAATGTCTGGGTGCAGAGTGCCTCGGCGGCCAATGCCTGGGTGAAAAACACCTGGGCGAATAAAGTCATGGCGGCCGGAAAATGAACGGCGCATGGCGATCGGGGCTGCGGTTTTCCGCGCTGGCCGCGGCCCTGACAATGATTCATGGGTGCGGCACCCTCCCCGATCAAGGCTTGGCGCGCGAGGCCATGGCGCGCGGCGATTATGAAACGGCTCGCAAGAACTACGCGCCGCTGGCCGAGGACGGCTATGCCGACGCCCAGGCCGGAATGGGCGACTTGACGGCCTCGGCGGGCGACCCCGCGAGCCTGAAAGCGGCTGAGGGATTGTACCGGCAGGCCGCGCCGGAATCGGTCAAGGCGCAGTCACGTCTGGGCCGCGTGTTGCTGCGTCAGGGACCGACGGATCCCAAGCAAGTGCAAGAGGCCCGGCAATTGCTGGAAGGCGCGCTGGACAAAGGCGAGTTCAGTGCCGTGGTGCCGCTGACCTTGTTGTACCTGGGCTACCCGCAACTGACGTCGGGGGTGGATCCGCAGCAGAAGGTCAACGGCTGGCGCGCCCAAGGCATTGTCGAGGCCGACCTGGCGCAAATCCTGATTTACCGCAATCAGGGCACTTATAACGCTCACCTGCCGCAAATCGAGCAGATGTGCCGGGCGAGACTGGCATTACTCGATGCCTGTTATGTGGAGCTGGCCACGATCAACCGAATGCGCGCCCAGCCCAAGGCGCAAGCGGACTTGCTGGCGCAGTTGCGCCAGGGGTGGCGCGAGGGACGAGTCGCGCCCTTGCGGGTCGAATCGGTGGCGCGCGTTCTGTCGACGCCGACACTCGAAGGCCCGGCCGATCCGCAAAGCGCCCAGCGCCTGCTCGAGGAACTGGCACCCGACTATCCACCGGCCTGGACCAGCCTGGCGCGGCTGATCGACGACTACCCCGCCCAAGGCGATGCGCCGCAGTTGCTCTCGGCCTTGCAGCGCGGGCGCGAAGCGGGCGACCCACGGGCGGAACTGCTGACCGGGCGCCTGTATTACCTCGGCAAATGGCTGCCGCAGGATCCGCGCCTGGCGCAAGAGCACTTGCTCAAGGCGGCCGCCGCCGGTGAAGTCGGGGCGCATTACTACCTCGGCCAGTTGTACCGGCGCGGTTATCTGGGCCAGGTCGAACCACAGAAAGCGCTGCAACACTTGCTGCTGGCAGCGCGCAACGGTTCGCCCAATGCCGACCTGGCGCTGGCGCACATGTTTTCCGATTCACGCGGGGTCAAGGTCAATCGAATCAATGCCTTTGTCTTTGCGCAACTCGCGCAACGCCAGGGCGTGGTAAATGCGGGGCCAGTGCTGTCGGCCGTGCAGTCGGGGATGACCCCGGCAGAGAGGAAAATCGCGCAGCCCTTACTTGAGGAAGAAGCTCAGGCCCGTCTGACGGGCGCGGCTCTCGCCAGGCTGCAAACTCCGGAAAATGGACAGGACTTACTATGAAACAAGCACTGTTGGCAGGTTATGGTCTGGGAGTTTCGCTGATGTGCAGCGCCGGTCTGGTGCTGGCGGCGGAAGTGGCGCCGAAGAATTTCGGCCTGGATGTGAAGATTACCGGCGAGTCGCAGGACGACCGGGACCTGGGCACTGCACCCGGTGGCACCCTCAACGATATTGGCCTCGACCTGCGCCCCTGGGCCTTTGGCCAATGGGGCAACTGGAGCGCCTATGTGATGGGCCAGGCGGTAGCGGCGACCGACACCATCGACACCGACACCGTGAACAACGGCGTCGACGACAGCAACACCCGTGAAGCGGATGACAGCTACCTGGCGCTTCGCGAATTCTGGGTCGACTATTCGGGCATCACGGCCTATCCAGGCGAGCATCTGCGCCTGGGGCGCCAGCGTCTGCGCGAGGACAGCGGCGAGTGGATGGACACCAACATCGAAGCGCTCAACTGGACCTTTGAAACCACGTTGCTGCGCAGCCACGTCGGCGCCGCTCAACGCTTTTCCGACTACCGCACCGACCTGGACGACCTGGCACCGGAAGACAAAGACCGTTCCCATGCCTTCGCCGACATCTCTACGCAATGGACGCCCAACAATTGGGTCGGCTTGCGTGTACATCACTCGGAAGACAGCGGCAATCTGCCGGACCCCGGTGACCGACTCGACACACTCGACAAGACCACCACCGGCAGCCTGACCTGGGTCGGCCTTGAAGCGAACGGTGACGGCTACAACTATCGCTCGACGATGCCGCTCAATTACTGGGTCAACGCAACCTGGCTGACCGGCGATCGCGACAACCTCAACAGCGTGATCGTCCCTTCCGGCGATCGAATCGCGACAGGCCACACCAGCGGCGACGTCAATTCCTGGGCCGCGGACCTGGGCTTGCGCTGGAACATCGATGACGCCTGGCGCCTCGGTGCTGCCGCCGCCCGTGGCGATGGCGGCGGCAACGACCAGGAGAACCAGTTCCAGCAAACCGGCCTGCAAAGCAACCGCTCGAACTACACCGGCACGCGCTCACGGGTACACCGCTTCGGCGAAGCCTTTCGCGGTGAACTGAGCAACCTCCAGACAGCAACGCTGTTCGGCGCCTGGTCGTATCGCGAGGACTACGACGCCAGCCTCGTCTACCACCGCTTCTGGCGGGTCGACGACCAGACGGAAACCGGCGACGACGGGATCATCAATGCGGCGCTGGTGGACGGCGAGAAGGACCTGGGCCAGGAAGTCGATCTGGTCATGACCAAGTACTTCAAGCAAGGCCTGTTGCCCGCGAGCATGGTGGATTGGGTCGACGAACCCTCGGCACTGATCCGCCTGCGTCTGGGCGTGTTCTTCCCCGGTGACGCCTACGCCAACGACACCGATTCGAGCATGCACCGGGCGTTCATCGATTTCGTCTGGAAAATCTAGGACCCGGTGGCTGCCCGCGCTGAAGCCATCGCGGGCAACGGCACATTGATCACAACCGGCTGCCTTTTGGATGAGTGAGACTTATGGACCGTGTCGTCAAGATAGGACTGATGCTCGCCGCAATGCTGTTGGTGCAGACGGCAGGTGCCAGTGCGGCAGGTGACCTCCTGATACCGCGCTACAGCATCAGCGAGGCTCCGGGAAAACCGTTGCTGATCAAGGAACCGAAAATGCCCGACCTGTCCGGCTATACCGCCGAGGCAGTCGCCGCGAAGATTGCCTACAAGCCCGCCGGCCGTGCCTTGATCCAGCCGATGCTCAAGGAGAGCGCGCTTGATGAGTTCATCGGCGGCCAGGACCGCTTCAAGGAATGGGTGGTGCGCCAGAAGCAAATGCCCGTGGCGATCTTCATCGACCGTGGCTACATGAGCCTGACGCAACTGGCACGCAGCCTGCCGCAGACAGCCCTGCGCGAGACCGCACCGGGGGTATTTCTGGCGCGCTTGCCGATCGTCATCCGTCCCGGCGGGACGCTGCATATCGACAAATCGGTCAAGGAACTGCGCTTGTCCCAGGACGGCGGTTCCTTCCTGGTCAACGACGGCAAACTGTTCATTACCGATACCAAGGTCAGCGCCTGGAGCGAGAAAGACGACAGCCCGGCCTGGTTCAAAAAAGAGGAAACGTTTCGCCCGTTCCTGATTTCCTGGGGCGGCACCGAGACCTACATCGTCAACAGCACCATCACCAGCTTCGGCTACACCGAGAGCAAGAGTTATGGGGTGAGTATTTCCCAGTACAGCCCGAGCATGGCGCCGAAGATGAAGCGCAAGAAACCGACCGGCTGGCTGATCAATTCGCAGTTCATCGACAACTATTTCGGCTTCTATTGCTACGAGGCCGACGACGTGGTGATTCTGCGCAACACCTATCGCGCAAACATCGTATATGGCATCGACCCGCACGACCGTTCGCGCCGGCTGATCATTGCCCATAACGATGTCTTCGATACCCACAAGAAGCACGGCATCATCCTCTCGCGCGAGGTCAACGACAGCTGGATCATCTACAACCGCACCTACAACAATCATCTGTCGGGCATCGTCCTGGACCGTTCCAGCGTCAATAACCTGCTGGCCTACAACGAAACCTACAAAAACCGCTCCGACGGCATCACCTTGTACGAGAGCGGCAATAACCTGATCTGGCGCAACCGCGCGGCGGACAATGACCGACACGGGATCCGTGTGCGCAACAGCACCGGCGTGCGCCTGTACGAAAACGAGCTGATGGCCAACGCCCTGACCGGGATCTATGGCCACACCAAGGATTTGCGTGGCAGCGACCGCGATCTCAAGGAAGACCCCTACGAAGCCAAACTGTCGCTCACCGTGGTCGGCGGCAAGCTGATCGGCAACGGTTCCAGCCCCATCGCCGTGTTTTCACCCTCGCGCCTGGAACTCTATGACTTGACCTTTCTCGCGCCGCAGAAACAGGACGGCCTGGCCTTCACCGGTTTGCTGGGGGACGTCCAGGGCGACTTGATGGACATCCTCCTGCGCCGCCACGCCGCCGCGTTGATTCTGCCCGAGACACTGTGAGGAGCCTGCCGATGAACACCTTTCATGGATTTGCCGCGCTTGGCCTGCTGTCCATGTCGATGGGGGCACAGGCGCAGCCGCAATACACGGCCGAGGCCTGCTGCCAGCTGTGCCCGCAAGCGGCGCAGGCGACCTATTACGAGCCACCGGAACTGAAAAACTACGCGACGCTGGTGGAGGCCAAGGACCAGTGGCTGTTTCGCACCCGTACCGATTTGCGCACCGACTTCGGCCTCGATGAGAGCGGTTACAAAGCCCTCAAGCGCCTGCGCGACGGGCTCGCCCAGCGTGGGGTCGAACTGGTGTTGGTGATGCCACCCAGTCGCGGCCTGCTGCACGCCGACCGCCTGACGCCGCTGGAACTGGCCAGCTTCGATCAGGCCAGGGCCCGGCAAAACTACCTGCAAACCCTGGACCGGGTGCGCGGCCTGGGCATTCTGGCGCCCGACTTTGCCAACCTGCTGAGTTCGCCACAGCCCGCCGGGCAGCCCTTCTACTTCAAGGGCGATCACAACTGGACGCCCTATGGCGCCGACCGCAGTGCCCAATTGGTAGCCCAGACGCTCAAGGGCAACGATGTGCTCAAGGCGTTGCCGCATCAGGTCTTTGCCAGCCAACCGGCCGGCCTGTTGGGACGCTCGGGCACGCTGCAAAAAGCCGCCGCACAGATCTGCGGCAACGGTTATGCGGCGCAGTATGTGACCCGTTATCAAACCCGCGCCCAAGGCGATGCCAAGGGTCCGGCCAAGGTCGCACTGATCGGCACCAGCGCCAGCAGCGAGCTGTTCAACTTCCCCGGTTTCCTTGAACAATACCTGGAGACGCCGGTCCGCAACTTCAGCGTACCGGGCGGTGGCTACGATGATTCGTTGATCGCCTACCTGCTCGGCGACGACTTCCAGAACACCCCGCCGGCGGTGCTGGTGTGGGAAACCGACAACCTCGACAGCCTTGGCAAACCCAGCTTCTACCGCCAGGCAATGGCGGCGCTGAGCGATGGCTGCGACAACCAGTCCCCGCTGCTCAAAAGCCAGGCGACCCTGCACAGTGGGCGCAATCAAGTGTTGTTCAACGGCAGTGGCGGCAACGTGTATCCGATCAAGGGCAATCGTTATCAGGTCGACCTCAAGTTCGCGGATCCCGGCGTGCGCCTGCTGAACGCGACCCTGACCTACCTGAACGGCCGCCAGGAAAACCTCAGTTTGAGCCGTTCGCCGACGGTCAATACCCAGGGCCGCTTCGCCTTCGAGCTGCGCGGCGACGGGGATTGGGGCGAACAGACGCTTCTTTCCATGGACGTGCAACCGCCGCCGGGTATGACCACCACAGGGCTTTCGACCCGACTGTGCGTCAAACCCGCCATTACGGCAGCACCGACCCTGCGCACCGCGCAGACGGAGGAAAACTGATGCGCCCGGCACACTGGGCCGCCATTGGCGTGGCCTTCATTCTGATGGGGCCGATCATGCAAGCGGCCGCACAACTTCGCCCGCCGCAGGGCTATTACGCGCCAGCCACAGAGAAAAAGGGCGACGCGCAGAGCTGTCCGTCGACGCCCAAACCCTATACCGGCGACCTGCTGATCCCCAGCAAATACGAAGGCTCGGGCAAGGCTCGGGATCAGCTCAACGCAGAGTCCAACAAACGCTACAAAGAAATGTCCGGCGATATCAACGAACTGGAAAAAGGCGTCAACAAACAAGTCGCCGCCTATCTGCGGCTCGGCCGCCCCGGTCATGTGGACTGCACGCTGAGCTGGCTGGGCGATTGGGCCAAGGCGCAGGCGCTGCTGAGCACCACCTACACCCACACCGGCAAGTCGATGCGCAAATGGGCGCTGGGCAGTATTTCTTCGGCGTACCTGCGGCTCAAGTTTTCGCGTTCACAGCCATTGAAAGGCCGTGAAGCGCAGACCCGTCCCATCGAAGCCTGGATCGGCAAACTCGCCGAACAGGTAGTGCGGGACTGGCGCGACCAACCGCTGGACCGCCTCAACAATCACCAGTATTGGGCGGCATGGTCCGTCATGGCGGCCTCGGTGGTGGTTGACCGGCGTGACCTGTTCGACTGGTCGGTTGCACAGTTTCGCATCGGCGCGTCCCAGGTCGATGCCGACGGGTATCTGCCCAACGAATTGGGCCGCGACACCCGTGCTCTGGCTTACCATAACTACGCGATGGGGCCGCTGATGATGATCGCCTCCTTCGCCCAAGCCAACGGCGTCGACCTGCGCGAAGAAAACCACGGCGCCATGCGGCGTCTGGCGACGCGGGTAGAAGAAGGCATCAAGAATCCAGGTTTGTTCGAACGCAAGACCGGCCACAAGCAAGCACTCGAAGACCTCAACGAGGATGGCAAGTTTGCCTGGCTGGAACCGTACTGCGCCCTATACGACTGCTCAGCGCAAACCAACCGCTGGCGCCAATCGGTCGAACCGATGAAAAACTACCGCCTGGGCGGCGACATCACCCAGCTGTTTGCAGACCAGAAAGACCAGGTGCAACAGCCGGCACGCCCCTGATTGCGGCCACTTTGAATTGAGCTTGTGTTTCAAATAATGGAAGGCAGTCCTTCGCTGTTCGAAGCGCCTTCATATCGAACGATGAAGGTGTGGGAGGAAAGAAAAATGATTCCAGTCATTCTGTCCGGGGGCAGTGGTTCCCGGTTGTGGCCATTGTCACGCAAGTTGTATCCCAAACAATTCCTGAGCCTGGCCGGTGAAGGATCACTCTTTCAGCAAACCCTGCAGCGCCTGGCGTTCAACGGTATCGGCAAACCGATCGTGGTGTGTAATCAGGAGCATCGCTTTCTCGTCAACGAACAACTTGCCGCCATCGGCTGCACGCCGCAGGCGATCCTGCTCGAACCCTTCGGTCGCAACACCGCACCGGCGGTGGCGCTGGCAGCCCTCAAGCTGATTGCCGAGGGCCGCGATGAGCTCATGTTGGTCCTTCCGGCCGACCATGTGATCAGCGACGTCCCCGCCTTGCGCGCCACACTGGAACACGCAGAGCAAGAGGCGCTCAAAGGCAATCTGGTGCTGTTCGGCATTCCGGCGACACGTCCGGAAACCGGCTTCGGCTACATCAAGGCCGACTGCGGCGACGCGGGCGCCCACGCCTTCAAGGTCGAGCAATTTATCGAAAAACCCGACCAGCAAACTGCCGCCGAATTTGTCCGCTCCGGCGAATACTTCTGGAACAGCGGCATGTTCCTGTTCCGTGCCAGCCGCTACCTCGAAGAGCTGCGCACTCACGAACCGGACATGTACGACACCTGCGTGATGGCCCTGGAGCGCAGCCCCAGCAGCGAAGGCGTGACCAGCATCGATCGCGTCACCTTCGAATGCTGCCCGGACAACTCCATCGACTACGCGGTGATGGAACGCACCCACCGCGCGTGGGTCGTCCCGCTCAGCGCTGGCTGGAGTGACGTCGGTTGCTGGTCGTCGCTGTGGGATGTGCACGAAAAGGACACCGACGGCAATGTGCTCAAGGGCGATGTCGTCAGCTACAACAGCCGCAATTGCTTCGTCCATGGCAGCAGCAAACTGGTGACCCTGCTCGGGGTGGAAGACCTCGTCGTGATAGAAACCGAAGATGCACTGATGGTCGCGCACCGCGACACCGTGCAAGACGTGAAAAAACTGGTGAACGCGCTCGACGCCCAAAACCGCTCGGAAACCCAGAACAACTGCGCGGTGTATCGCCCCTGGGGCAGCTACCACTCGGTGGACAACGGCATCCGCCACCAGGTCAAGCACATCACCGTCAAACCGGGCGCGCAACTGTCCCTGCAAATGCACCACCACCGCGCCGAACACTGGATCGTGGTCTCCGGCACGGCCCAGGTGACGTGTAATGAAAAGGTCTTCCTGCTGACGGAAAACCAGTCCACCTACATTCCGATTGCTTCAGTGCATCGGCTGGCCAACCCCGGGAAAATTCCGCTGGAGGTGATTGAGGTGCAGTCTGGGAGTTATTTAGGTGAGGACGATATTGAGCGGTTGGAGGATGTTTATGGGAGGAATCAGCAGGTCAAGAATTGAGCCCATTCAGTAACCCCACCGAACACAACGAAGAGGTTACAAATAATATAGTAACTTGTCGAATACATTTTGAGTGGTTACGCTGAACCTTATCAATCCAGGCTTTAGTGGACACCCTCATGAACAGCACTCCCCGTGGACCGGCCCTCTTCGTCGCCGACGCCGCCGCTCTCGATTTCCTGAACTCGATAGCAACGCCCGTCGATGAACCTGTCGACTGGATCGACGACGGCAACGGCTGGCTTGAATGGCTGAAACAATCGGGCTGGGTGGAAGACGAGATACTGCAACGGCTTCAGGCACAAGCGATGCCTGGCGAGCTGGAAACTGTCGCGGCGCAGGCACGGTCATTGCGCGAGTGGTTTCGCGGCTTTGTCCTGAAATACAAAGGCCAACCGCTTGAAGCCTCGGCCCTGACAGAGCTAGAGGCCTTGAATCGCCTGCTCGAACGGGACGAGAAGTACACCCAAATCACGCTGCAGGACGGCGAAACACCGAAGCTCGCCTGGGAACTGAAGCGCCGCTGGCGCAGCCCGGATTCCCTGCTGTTGCCACTGGGTGAAGTGCTCGCGCAGTTCGTCAGCGAGGAAGATTTCACCAACGTGAAATGTTGCGAAGGACCGAGCTGCACCCTGATGTTCGTCGACCACACCCGAGGCAGAAAACGCCGTTGGTGCAGCATGGCGGTCTGCGGCAACCGAGCGAAAGCAGCGGCCCACCGCGAACGGCAAAAGAAAGTCATCGATGTTTGAGGGCGAAAAACAATAACCTGTCAAAATCATTTTGACAGGTTACTTTGTTCGTGCCAGATTTAATCTCGAAAACCGGCTTGATCTCATCCATGCGGTTACGAGGCCAATCATCATGACCACCACTGCACCCATCCGCTACACATTTGCCGACGTCGACGGCGTTCGCGTCTTCTACCGGGAAGCAGGAGAACCGGCCAAGCCGACCCTCCTCCTGCTCCACGGGTTTCCCAGCTCATCCCACCAGTTCCGCCAACTCATCCCGTTGCTTTCAGCCCACTTCCACATCATCGCCCCGGACCTGCCCGGCTTTGGATTCACCGAAGTGCCTGCCGAGCGCAAATACGCGTACACCTTCGACGCACTGGCAGAAACGCTGGGGCATTTCGTCGAGACCCTGGGACTGAAACGCTACGCGATGTACGTCTTCGATTACGGCGCACCGACCGGCCTGAGACTGGCAGTCAAATACCCCGAAAGAATGACCGCACTGATCTCGCAAAACGGCAACGCGTATCTGGAAGGATTGGGCGATGCCTGGGCACCGATCAAAGCCTACTGGGCAGAACCGTCGTCCGAAAATCGCCAGGTCATCGCCGACGCAGTCCTGCACCTGGAAGGCACGCGCTGGCAATACGAACACGGCGTCAGCACGCCTGAACTCATCGCTCCCGAGTCCTACACCCTCGACGCGCTGCTATTGGAGCAGCCGGGCAACAAAGACATCCAGCTCGACCTGTTCCTGGACTACGCGAACAACCTCAAACGCTACCCGGACTTTCAGCGCTTCTTCCGCGAGACCCAACTGCCAACCCTGGCCATCTGGGGCCAGAACGACCTCTTCTTCATCCCGCCTGGCGCAGAGGCGTTCAAACGCGACAACCCCAATGCCGTAGTCGAACTACTCGACACCGGACACTTCGCCCTGGAAACCCACGTCGACTACATCGCGAAGCGAATCATCGAAGTGATTGGTCACGCGGCATAAAGCAATCACAGGCGGACGCAACAATGCGCCCGCCTACATCTCCCCTGTGGGAGCGAGACCGGCTTGCCGGCGATGAGGCCCTCACATTCAACACAAACATTCACTGTCACACCTTTCAGCCAACTCGATTTCACAAACCTGACATCCGAAAATCGTGTAGGAATTCACCTTTTGTAACTAGGGGATTTATTCCCAACAAGCAGCGAAGCAGCCCCAAAACCTGCCCCCGATTTCCCAAGGCACTCCATACCGCCCGGATTACCGCGAAAGCCCCGTAAACAGTGGCATTAAGCCTTGTCACAACAAGCGCCAAAGCGTCCTACAGCTCGGTTGTGAGCGCAAAAATCGCAGCTTATAGTTTCCCCCGTCGCTGCCATTGTCGGTGACCGGGATTCGCAGCCCAAAAGAGAAGACACCGAAGACCGCCAGACCCGCGCAGCCGACCCCCGTCGGTAAACGAGTAATGGCGATTGTGATTCATCTTTCTAGGACTACATCCATGTCGATCCAACATCCGCCCCGCCGCTTCACCCCCATGTCCCAATTCGCCACCGACTACCCCGTACTAGCCATCGACAGCCACGCCCCAATCCGCGAACTGCACAACGTCGTCAGCGAACGCCTGAACGCCGTCCTCCCCTACCTCCAGCTCATGGGCTGCACCAGCCTCCCCGACTACGCCGAAAACGACATCAACACCGTCGCCAACATCGCCCGGATTTTGCTCCAGGACGTGAGTGATGTGTTTCGGGTGATTGAGCAGCGTGGGTTTGATACCTCCAATGGTCAGTGACTGAATTTCATCCCAAAAAACCCGCGTTGACGCGGGTTTTTGTTATCTCGTAACTCCTTATCTGCGGCTGTCCGGGACTTAACCCTGGCCTGTACTCAGTTAGCATCTACAAGGGGTAGCTAGTAAAAAAGGTGACCGACCTATTCCTTTTTAGTCACCTTCTTACGCACGCTGTACAGCATGAATAGAGCACTTTCCTGGTTTTTTGACAGCCTCCTCAAATAGTTTTTCATCACGGAACTTTTGTGCAGAGTGATGTCGATATGATGGCGCGCAAATGAAAAAAATTCGGGATCAATCAGCGTCAGGCTGCTTCCTGACAAATCATGGATGCCAATGATGAGAGCCATTCTTTTGATTTTGTTGATGTTCAGTGGGTACATCTATGCCAACTGCGAAAACATCAAAGATAATGACGAGCGTGCCTATTGCAGGGCCCAGCAAAGTGGTAGTGGTTGCGACAACATCAAAAACGACGACATGAGAAATGCTTGCAAAGGGGAAACAACCGGTAGCGGGTGCAACAACATCCGCGACAATGATAAACGTAACTTGTGCGAAGCCAAACAGAGCGGCAGTGGTTGCGATAACATCAAAAACGACGACATGAGAAATGCTTGCAAAGGGGAAACAACCGGTAGCGGGTGCAATAACATCCGCGACGATGATCAACGTAACTTGTGCGAAGCCAAACAGAGTGGCCATGGTTGCGAAAATATCCATAATGACGATATGCGCAATCAGTGCAGAACCCTTACGCAATGACATAGTGGCTTTAAGCGAATGATAAAAATCCGATGCCTGAATGGGCATCGGATTTTTCACAACGAAAAAGTGACAGATCTATTTAAAAAATAGATCTGTCACCTTTTTTAGGCCTGCCCCATTAGAAGCCAGCAGTGTGCTGTCAATTATTATTCTCCTCCAATTTTCCCTTTTGAAGCATACTTCACAAGTAATTCAGTTATCTCCCGACTGTTATTGCAGGCCTTCACAACAGCAGATTTATCTACTCCATAATCTTCATAGACGGTATTATCTTTCAACCACAAACAAGAATCCTCCACACTCAAAAGATTACAATTTTTCAGATGCGCCTCAACGAATTGCGGCTTCAAACACTTATCATTAAAGTATGGAATCACATACGCCATCGCCACCAACACTACTACCAAAGTGATAAATGTCGCTATTGCATTTTTCGTCACGCTCATTCCTTACGACCCCTCAGTTCGACAAAAAAAGACAACCACTTAACTTTACCCAAACTTGCAGGGTGATGGGTTCAGTCCGAAATTGAAGTTTTCTCTAGCAGTTCATAAAGCCCATCGGGCACCAACGGCGCTTCGGCAGTAAAGCTTGCGCATGGGAGCCACTTCGCAACGAAGGCCGCACCATCGCTTTCTTGAGCATTCAAGTACGACAACTCATAGACACTGGCATCCACAAACTTCGCGTCATACACCTGCACGATTTCGTGCCCTGGTGTGCCGTTATACGTAAAGAGGCTTTCAAGCGTACCGAGCAAGCGAACATCGGTGATGGGTAAACCGAGTTCTTCCTGTACTTCTCGTACAACGGCTTGGGCACTGGTTTCACCGAATTCGATTCCGCCACCGATTGGGCGGAAGAATGGCTTTTCAGTGATGGGGTCGCGAGATTCGTTGACCAGAATCTTGCCGTCGTGATGGAAGATGCAAAGTGCGAGGGGGCGGATGCGGGGTGTGGTCATGATGTGAAGTCCATTTACTTTGAAAATTCCTGAAGCAGCTGCTCCCATTCGGCATGGGTGTTGGTCGCGGACGCAACCTCGGCAGCTGCTACAGGTTGGCGTCCGTTTTTGAGATCAGAAGTTAGCCGGGGTGTTGGCGCTGATGATTTCCGCTTCATCCTGGCCGATGTTGCGGAACTTGTGCGGTAAGGTTGTCGGGAAGTAGTAGCCGTCACCCGCGTTGAGCACACTAATCTGCCCATCCACCGTCAACTCAACCGTCCCCCGCGTAACCAACCCACACTCTTCCCCTTCCGAGTGCACAATCGGCTCTTCCCCCGAACTCGCCCCCGGCGCGTATTGCTCGCGCAGCAAGCGCATCTGCCGGCTCGGCACCGAAGCGCCAATCAGCAGCAACCGCAGCCCATGACGCCCAAGATCCGGTTGTTCGTTGGCGCGGAACACGTATTGATGTTCACGTGGCGGCTGATCAAAGGTGAAGAAGTCCGCCAAGGACATGGGGATGCCTTCGAGCAGTTTTTTCAGGGAGCTGACGGAGGGACTGACGCGATTCTGTTCGATCAGGGAGATGGTGGCATTGGTGACGCCGCTACGCCGGGCCAGCTCGCGCTGGGAGAGTTTGTAGCTTTCGCGTACTAATTTGAGTCGTGAGCCCGTGTCCATGACAGCCTTATGCGAGGAAAACTTAAGGGTTATGGGGGTGGATGGCGGGCGACTTTTGGCCGCGAAAGTACCGCTTCCCTGTCCCGTAATTGTGAAAGGCGGGTATTAAATCACGTTTGGGGGTGTTGCTGTAGGCGCATGGTTATTGGTGATGGTGGTGGGTCAGTTGGCATTGATGGGGAACCGGATGGCGTCATCGCGAGCGGGCTCGCTCCCACAGTTTTTGACCTCTGCTGCACGTACATTTTGTGCCTGCCATGGATCCAATGTAGGAGCAGAGCTTGCTCGCGAAGGCGGTGTGTCAGGCGGCACCGATGTCGGATGTGCCGTCGTCTTCGCGAGCAAGCTCTGCTCCTACAGGTTTGTGTTGGGTTAGATGCCGAAACGGTCGCGAAGCGCGTAGTACGCGGCGCCCATGGCGGTGAGCGGGGCCTGGAAGGTGCGGCCGCCGATCATTGGCATGTGTGGCAAGGATGCGAAGGCATCGAAGCGTTCAGCGTCGCCGCGGATCATTTCCGAGATCAGTTTGCCGGCCAGGTGCGAACAGGTGACGCCGTGGCCACTGTAGCCCTGCATGTAGTAGGCGTTTTTCTCGATGCGGCCGAATTGCGGCATGCGCGACATGGTCAGCAGGAAGTTGCCGGTCCAGCGGTAGTCGATCTTCACGTCCTTCAGTTGCGGGAAGGTCTTGAGGATTTTCGGCTTGATCAGCTGTTCGATGTCATCCGGCTCACGCGCGCCGTAGACCACACCTCCGCCGTACAGCAGGCGGTTGTCGGCGGTCAGGCGGTAGTAGTCGAGCAGGTAGTTGCAGTCTTCGACGCAGTAGTTGTTTTTGATCAGGCTGCGCGCAACCTTCTCTGACAACGGTTCGGTGACGACGATTTGCGAGCCGCACGGCATGCTTTTGGCGGTCACGCGATTGTCGAGGCCCTGCGGCAGGTAGGCGTTGCCGGCGATCAACAGGTATTTGGCGCGGACCACACCTTTGGCAGTGCGTACGGTGATCGGTTCGCCGTAGGTGATTTCCACCGCCGCCGATTGTTCGTAGATTTTGCCGCCCAGGCCGATGATGGCCGAGGCTTCGCCGAGGGCCAGGTTCAGCGGGTGGATGTGGCCGCCCTGCATGTCGAGCAGGCCGCCGACGTAGTTGTCGCTGCCGACTTCGCGCTTGATGTCCGCGGCGTCGAGCATTTTCAGGTTCTTGTTGCCGTAGCGCTCCCAGCTGCTTTTCTGCTCGGCCAGGCCTTTGAGCTGCTTTTTGTTGAGCGCGGCGAAGATGCCGCCCGGCTTGTAGTCGCACTGGATGTCGTAGTGTTGTATGCGCTGACGGATGATGTCGGCGCCTTCGAAGATCATGCTGCCGAGGACTTCAGCGGTTCTGTCGCCGTAGCGCTCTTCGATGACATCGACGTCGCGGCTGTAGGAGTTGACCAGTTGGCCGCCATTGCGACCGCTGGCGCCGAAACCGACTTTGGCGGCTTCGAGTACGGTCACGCTGTAGCCGGCTTCGGCAAGGAACAGCGCCGAGGACAAACCGGTGTAGCCGGCGCCGATGATGCAGACGTCGCAATCCACCGCTTGTTCCAGCACCGGGAAGTCGCCGGTGAAGTTGCGGGTTGCGGCGTAGTAGCTGTTTACATGTGCTTGTTTCATAGGTTTCTCCGATGGCCGCTGGCATGTGCCGGCGGCCGCCGTTGTAGAAGTATTAGAGCTTGATCCAGGTCGCTTTGAGCTCGGTGTATTTGTCGAACGCGTGCAGCGATTTGTCCCGACCGTTACCCGACTGCTTGTACCCGCCGAACGGCGCGGTCATGTCGCCGCCGTCGTACTGGTTGACCCAGACGCTGCCGGCGCGCAAGCCGCGAGCGAAGGTGTGGGCCTTGCTCAGGTTGCTGGTCCAGACACCGGCAGCCAGGCCGAAGATGCTGTCATTGGCGATGGCCAAGGCTTCTTCAGCGGTATCGAAGGTGATCAGCGACAGCACCGGGCCGAAAATTTCTTCCCGGGCGATGGTCATGGCATTGGTCACGCCGTCGAAAATCGCCGGTTCCACGTACAGGCCGCCGGTGGCTTCGAGGGTGCGGCTGCCGCCCGCGATCAGTTGCGCGCCCTGGTCTTTGCCGACCTGGATGTAGCGCAACACGTTGTCCAGTTGACGCTGATCGACGACCGCGCCGACGGTGGTTTGCGGGTCCAAAGCATGCCCCGGTTTCCAGGCTTGCAGCGCTTCCACCAGCAGCGGAATGAACTGCTCGCGGATCGAACGTTCGACCAGCAAACGCGAACCGGCGGTGCAGACTTCGCCCTGGTTGAAAGCGATGCCGCTGGCCGCTGCCTGTGCTGCCGCGCGCAGATCCGGCGCATCGGCGAACACCACGTTCGGGCTCTTCCCCCCTGCTTCGAGCCAGACGCGTTTCATGTTGCTTTGGCCGGCGTAGATCAGCAGTTGCTTGGCAATCGCGGTCGAGCCGGTAAAGGCCAGCACGTCGACGTCCATGTGCAACGCCAGTGCCTTGCCGACGGTGTGGCCGTAGCCCGGCAGGACGTTGAACACGCCTTTCGGAATGCCGGCGTCCAGCGCTAATTGCGCGATGCGGATCGCGGTCAGTGGCGACTTTTCCGAAGGCTTGAGGATGAACGAGTTACCCGCCGCGAGGGCCGGGGCGAACTTCCAGCTGGCCATGATCAACGGGAAGTTCCATGGCACGATGGCGGCGACAACACCGGCAGGTTCGCGGGTGATGAGGCCGAGTTGATCGTGCGGTGTGGCGGCGACTTCGTCGTAGATCTTGTCGATGGCTTCGGCGCTCCAGCGGATCGCGTTGGCGGTCGCCGGGATGTCGATGTTCATCGAATCGTTGATCGGTTTGCCCATGTCGAGGGTTTCGAGCAGGGCGAGTTCTTCCCGGTTGGCCAGGATCAGGTCGGCGAAGCGGATCAAAGTGCGCTTGCGCTCGGCCGGGGCGAGATTGGCCCAGACGCCGGATTCGAAGGTGCGGCGTGCGACGGCAACGGCTTCGTTGGCGTCGGCTTCATCGGTGCTGGCGACATTGGCCAGGAAGCGGCCGTCGACCGGGCTGATGCATTCGAAAGTTTCACCGCTGAGTGCATCGCGGTATTGGCCGTCGATGAAGGCGCGGTTTTCGATGGTTAGGGACTGGAAGCGTTGTTCCCAGTCGCTGCGAGTGTTTGTCATGGTTGTGACTCGACGCAGAGGAATGTTGGGTGGGCCGTGGGCGTTGGTGGTGGCTGAGCTGCCGCCATCGCCGGCAAGCCGGCTCCTACAGGGTTTGGTGTCATGCACGAAAGGTGTGAACGACAGCGATCAACTGTAGGAGCCGGCTTGCTGGCGATGGCGGTGTGTCAGGCGGCACTTGTGTTGGATGTGCCGCCGCTATCGCCAGCAAGCCGGCTCCTACAGAGTTTTGTGTCGTGCACGAGAGGTGTGGACGACGCAGATCTCGTCAAACCGTGTGCAGGTACCAGTTGTACTCAAGGTCCGAAATGGAGTTCTCGAACTCGGCCAGCTCGCTTTCCTTGCACGCCACGAACACGTCGATGTACAGCGGGTCGATGTATTTGGCCATGACTTCGCTGTCGTCCAGCTCGCGCAATGCATCGCGCAGGTTGTTCGGCAGGCTTTGCTCGTTTTGCTCGTAGCTGTTGCCTTCCACGGGTGCGCCCGGCTCGATCTTGTTGGTCAGGCCGTGGTGCACGCCCGCCAGCACCGAAGCCATCAACAAGTACGGGTTGGCATCGGCACCGGCCACGCGGTGTTCGATGCGCACGGCATCGGAGGAACCGGTCGGCACACGTACCGCAACAGTACGGTTGTCGATGCCCCAGCTCGGCGAGTTCGGCACGTAGAACTGCGCACCGAAACGGCGGTACGAGTTGACGTTCGGGCACAGGAAAGCCATCTGTGCCGGCAGGGTCTCGAGCACACCGCCGATCGCGTGTCGCAGCGCGGCGTTCTGCTCGGGATCCTCGCTGGCAAAGATGTTGTTGCCTTCTTTGTCGAGAATCGAAATGTGCACGTGCAAACCGTTGCCCGCCTGGCCCGGATACGGCTTGGCCATAAACGTGGTGTCCATCTCGTGGTCGTAGGCGATGTTCTTCACCAGACGCTTGAGCAACACCGCGTAGTCGCAAGCCTTGATCGGGTCGTTGACGTGATGCAGGTTCACTTCGAACTGCGCCGGGGCGCTTTCTTTGACGATGGCGTCGGCCGGGATGCCCTGCTCTTTCGCACCTTCGAGGATGTCTTGCAGGCAATCGACGTATTCGTCGAGGTCGTCGATCAAATACACCTGGGTCGACATCGGACGTTTGCCGGAGACCGGCGAGCGTGGCGATTGCGGACGACCGTTCACGTTGTCCTGGTCGATCAGGTAGAACTCGAGTTCGAACGCAGCGCAAATGGTCAGGCCAAGTTCATCGAACTTGCGCACCACATTGGCCAGCACTTCACGCGGGTCGGCGAAGAACGGTTCGCCTTCGAGCTCGTGCATGGTCATCAACAGTTGCGCGGTCGGGCGCTTCTGCCAAGGCTCGATGCTCAGGGTGCCAGGGATTGGATAGCAGATCCGGTCGGAGTCGCCGATGTCCAGACCCAGGCCGGTGCTTTCCACCGTGGAGCCATTGATGTCCAGGGCAAACAGGGACGCCGGCAGGTTGATGCCTTTTTCGTAGACCTTATGAAGACTGGTGCGCTCGATGCGCTTGCCGCGCACCACACCGTTCATATCCGCAATCAGAAGGTCGACGTACAAAACCTCAGGATATTTCTTAAGGAATGCGTTTGCTTCGTTGAGTTGAACGGCACGCAGAGGGACCGACATGATGCACCTATTAGCTGTTAATTATTATGTTCACCGCACTTTCTGGAGCCCAGTCAACCCGAACGGCAAAGTGAAGTCAATAGCGAACACTTGGCCTTTCATCCTTTATTTTTGGGACTTTTCTGGGCACGAGAGTGCCATATAGGCCCTCAACACCGCACAAAGACTAGCAATCGGACGTGCGGCGTTTAGAATTTTTTACATGAGAGTTGTTAATTAAAATCAACAAAGCTAAGCTCCTGAAAAACTCGTTCAAGGTCGAGGTGATAAAAATGGCATTCAAGCCATTGATCGGCGTTACAGCGTGCGTCAAACAGATTGGCCTGCACCCCTACCACATCAGCGGCGACAAGTACTTGCGTGCTGTCAGCGTCGCGGCTCTGGGGCTGCCCGTGGTCATTCCTTCCTTAGGCGAACTGACTGAAATCGAGGATGTGCTCGCGCATCTCGACGGTCTGTTGCTGACCGGTTCGCCATCGAATGTGGAGCCCTTCCACTATCAAGGCCCGGCCAGCGCTCCCGGCACGGATCACGATCCGGCGCGGGACGCCACTACCCTTCCTTTATTGCGTGCAGCCATTGCGGCGGGCGTTCCGGTACTCGGCATCTGCCGTGGTTTCCAGGAAATGAACGTGGCGTTTGGCGGCAGCCTGCACCAGAAGGTGCATGAACTGCCGGGCATGCTCGATCATCGCGAAGCGGACAGCCCTGAGCTGGCAGTGCAATAC
Organism: Pseudomonas sp. PDM01; assembly: GCF_014852325.1. Lineage (NCBI taxonomy): Bacteria > Pseudomonadati > Pseudomonadota > Gammaproteobacteria > Pseudomonadales > Pseudomonadaceae > Pseudomonas > Pseudomonas sp. PDM01. The sequence goes on along the minus strand of NZ_JACVBK010000001.1, from coordinate 282,030 downwards.
GCCCCGGCGCATGCGGTGACGGTGCAACCGGGTGGCGTGTTCGAAGCGCTGGAGTTGCCGACCGAGTTCATGGTCAATTCGATTCACAGTCAGGGCATCGACCGCCTCGCTCCCGGCCTGCGTGCCGAGGTGATTGCGCCGGACGGTCTGATCGAAGCGATTTCGGTGGACCACAGCCCGACCTTTGCGGTCGGTGTGCAATGGCACCCGGAATGGCAGGTGCTTTCGAATCCTCCTTATTTGAGTATTTTCCAGGCGTTCGGCGATGCATGCCGACGACGGGCCGCGCAGCGTAAAACCCGCTGACCCAAAACACCCATTTACTGCCCCCGCGAGTTTGGCGGGCGTGCCTTTGCGCGTCCGTGGCTCGCGAAAACAACACACTGCAATAACAACAAGTACGACCCAGGCAGCCAGGACGGCGGCGCCGAATAAGCCCGAGCGGTATGGATCAGGCGAGCGCAATCCTTTGTAGGAGCGAGGCTTGCCCGCGAAGGCGGTGTTTCAGACAACGATGATATCGACTGACATACCGTCTTCGCGGGCAAGCCTCGCTCCTACAGGGGGTTGCGCCAACCGAATGCCCCGGGCTTGCAATCCACTCTTAAGTCAGGCCGCGTTGGCCCGACGACTGAAACCTGTTGGGAGTTTCACATGGCAAACGCCTCCAGCATTTACAGGAAGGCTCTTGAAGGTCACCAGGCACCGAAAAAGGTCTTGGTGAAAGTCGACCGCGTCACCAAGAAATTCGACGAAACCACCGCAGTGGACGATGTTTCGCTTGAGATTCATCAAGGGGAAATCTTCGCCTTGCTCGGCGGTTCCGGTTCCGGCAAGTCGACGCTGCTACGCATGCTCGCCGGCTTCGAGCGCCCGACCGAAGGGCGGATCCTGCTCGATGGCGTGGACATCACCGACATGCCGCCGTACGAACGGCCGATCAACATGATGTTCCAGTCGTACGCCCTGTTCCCACACATGACCGTCGCACAGAACATTGCCTTCGGCCTCAAGCAGGACCGTTTGCCCGCCAGTGAAATCGACGCCCGCGTGGAAGAGATGCTGCGCCTGGTGCACATGACCCAATACGCCAAACGCAAACCCCATCAACTGTCCGGCGGTCAGCGTCAGCGTGTCGCCCTCGCCCGCTCCCTGGCGAAACGTCCGAAGCTGTTGTTGCTCGACGAACCGATGGGCGCGCTGGATAAAAAACTGCGTTCGCAGATGCAGCTTGAGCTGGTGGAAATCATCGAACGCGTTGGCGTGACCTGCGTAATGGTGACCCACGACCAGGAAGAGGCCATGACCATGGCCCAGCGCATCGCGATCATGCACCTGGGCTGGATCGCCCAGATTGGCAGCCCGGTCGACATTTACGAAGCCCCGGTCAGCCGCATGGTCTGCGAATTCATCGGCAACGTGAACGCCTTCGAAGGCACCGTTGTTGAGGACCTTGAAGGTCACGCGATCATTCACAGCAAGGATCTGGAGCAGAAGATCTACGTCGGCCACGGCGTCAGCACTTCGGTGGAAGACAAGTCCATCACCTACGCGATCCGTCCGGAAAAACTGCTGGTCAGCACCACCCAACCCGAGTCCCGCTACAACTGGTCCCAGGGCAAGGTGCATGACATCGCCTACCTCGGCGGTCACTCGGTGTTCTACGTCGAATTGCCTGGCGGCAAAGTCGTGCAGTCGTTCATGGCCAACGCCGAACGCCGTGGCGCGCGTCCGACCTGGGACGACAAGGTCTACGTGTGGTGGGAAGACGACAGCGGCGTGGTACTGCGCTCATGAAAACACTCAATCAGCGGTTCATGCGGCTGATGCCGAGTGGTCGAAAGCTCGTCATCGGGATTCCATTCCTGTGGCTGTGCCTGTTTTTCCTGTTGCCGTTCTTCCTGGTGATGAAGATCAGCTTCTCGGAAGCGGCGCTGGCCATTCCTCCTTACTCTGAGATCTACACCTTCGCCGAACAGAAACTCCAGCTGTTCCTCAACGTCGGCAATTACCTGCTGCTGACCGAGGATGAGTTGTACATCTCGGCTTACTTCGGTTCGTTGAAGGTCGCGTTTTTCAGCACGCTGATGTGCCTGGTGATCGGTTTCCCGATGGCCTACGCGATCACCAAGGCAAGCAAGGAAGCGCAAAACGTCTTGCTGCTGTTGATCATGATGCCGACGTGGACTGCGATCCTGATCCGCGTGTACGCGTGGATGGGCATCCTCAGCAACAACGGTTTGCTCAACGCGTTCTTGATGTGGACCGGGCTGACCGATCACCCGATCGAGATCCTCAACACCAACACGGCCGTGTACATCGGTGTGGTCTACGCCTACCTGCCGTTCATGGTCTTGCCGCTGTACGCCAACCTGGTCAAGCACGATCAAAGCTTGCTGGAAGCGGGGTCGGACCTGGGGTCGAGCAACTTCAACAACTTCTGGAAAATCACCGTGCCGCTGGCCAAGAACGGGATTATCGCCGGCTGCATGCTGGTGTTCATTCCGGTGGTGGGTGAGTTCGTGATTCCGGAACTGCTGGGCGGCCCGGAAACCCTGATGATCGGCCGTGTGCTGTGGCAAGAGTTCTTCAACAACCGCGACTGGCCGGTGGCGTCTGCCCTGGCGGTGGTGATGCTGTTGATCCTGATTGTGCCGATCCTGTTGTTCAACCGTAGCCAGGCCAAAGAGATGGAGGGTCGGGGATGAAACGCTTCGGATTTTCAAAGTTCATGCTGATTTTCGGCCTGTCGTTTATCTACCTGCCGATGCTGATCCTGGTGATCTACTCGTTCAACGCCTCGAAACTGGTGACGGTGTGGGGCGGCTGGTCGGTGAAGTGGTACGTCGGCTTGCTCGACAACTCACAACTGATGGGCTCGGTGGTGCGCTCGCTGGAGATTGCCTGCTACACCGCGATTGCGGCGGTGGCGTTGGGGACTTTGGCGGCGTTTGTGCTGACTCGTGTCACGCGTTTCAAGGGTCGTACGCTGTTTGGTGGCCTGGTCACCGCGCCGTTGGTGATGCCAGAAGTGATCACCGGCCTGTCGCTGTTGCTGCTGTTCGTGGCCATGGCGCAGCTGATCGGCTGGCCGATGGAGCGTGGCATCGTGACCATCTGGATCGCCCACACCACGTTTTGTGCGGCCTATGTGGCGGTGGTCGTCTCTGCCCGCCTTCGTGAGCTGGACCTGTCCATCGAAGAAGCGGCTATGGACCTCGGGGCGAAGCCGTTCAAGGTGTTTTTCCTGATCACCATCCCGATGATCGCGCCGTCACTGGCGGCCGGCGGCATGATGTCGTTTGCGCTGTCGCTGGATGACCTGGTGTTGGCCAGCTTCGTGTCCGGCCCGGGCTCGACGACCTTGCCAATGGAAGTGTTCTCGGCGGTGCGTCTGGGCGTGAAGCCTGAGATCAACGCCGTGGCCAGCCTGATACTGCTCGCCGTTTCGATTGTGACCTTCATGGTCTGGTACTTCAGCCGCCGCGCCGAAGCCAGCCGCAAACGGGCGATCCAGGAAGCGATGGACCAGACCGCCAGCGAATCCTGGCAGCAACCTGAAAAGCAAATGGCAGGAGCGACGGCCTGATACCCGTCCCTGTAGGAGCGAGCCCGCTCGCGATGGACTTCAACGATAACGCGGGCTGTCTGATTGAACGCGGCGTCCTCAGGTTTTTCGCGAGCAGGCTCGCTCCTACAAAGGAGCGCGCAAGCGCTTGCTGTGTGATTTTGAATAAAAAGAGAAATGGAGTTGTACCGATGAAAATGTTTGGCAGGACTCTGCTGACACTGTCCTTATTGGGCGCGATGGCTACCGGCGCCCAGGCCAATGACAAGGTACTGCGCGTCTACAACTGGTCGGATTACATCGCCCCGGACACCGTCAAGAAGTTCGAAGACGAGACCGGCATCCGCGTGACCTACGATGTGTTCGACAGCAACGAAACCCTTGAGGCACGCCTGCTCGCAGGCAAATCCGGCTACGACATTGTCGTGCCGTCCAACAGCTTCCTGGCCAAGCAGATCAAGGCTGGCGTCTACCAGGAACTGGACAAGTCGAAGCTGCCGAACTGGAAAAACCTCAACCCGGTGTTGCTGAAAAACGCTTCGGCCAGCGACCCGGAAAACGGTCACGCCTTCCCGTACATGTGGGGCTCGATCGGCATCGGGTTCAACCCGGCCAAGGTCAAGGAAGTGCTCGGTGCCAATGCGCCGACCAACTCGTGGGACTTGCTGTTCAAACCGGAAAACGCCGAGAAGCTGAAAGCCTGCGGCATCAGCTTCCTCGACTCACCGACCGAAATGCTGCCCGCCGCCCTGCACTACCTGGGCTACCCGGTGAACTCGCAGGACAAGGCGCAGATCGCCGAAGCTGAAGCGCTGTTCATGAAGATCCGGCCGTCGGTGGCGTACTTCCATTCGTCGAAGTACATCTCCGACCTGGCCAACGGCAACATCTGCGTCGCTGTCGGTTATTCCGGCGACGTGCTGCAAGCCAAGGCCCGCGCACAGGAAGCGGGCGACAAGGTGAAAATCGAATACAGCATTCCGAAGGAAGGCGCCGGCAGTTTCTACGACATGGTCGCAATCCCACGGGATGCGGCGAACGTCGACAACGCCTACCTGTTCATGAACTTCCTGATGCGCCCGGACATCATCGCCGAGATCACCAACAACATCGGCTACAGCAACGCCAACGCGGCGGCGACGCCCTTGGTGGATGAAGCGATTCGCGATGATCCGGGCTCGTATCCGCCCTTGGCCGTGATGGCGACGTTGTACGCGATTCCGGACATGCCGATCGGCGTTCAGCGGGTGATGACGCGCGGCTGGACGCGGGTGAAGCTCGGGAAATAATTGAGCCCCTTTGTAGGAGCGAGGCTTGCCCGCGAAGGGTCCGTCACATTCAACATTGATAGCGACTGACACACCGTCTTCGCGGGCAAGCCTCGCTCCTACAGGGGCATTGGATTTCTACTGTTTACCGTTCACGCAGCGCCTTACCACCGCTGCACTCCTCTCTGACGAACGGCCTCACCTGGCTTCCTCGGTTAAGGTGAGTTCGGCGCCCTCCTCGGGCGCCTTTTTTTATGCCGGCACCAGCGGCCATTCGGCCAATGCCCGATAGCGACCCTTGTGGGATTCAAACAACACAAATCGATCCGCCCGCAGAAAAAACTCCGGCGGCGTCGTCGACTCAGGCACCGGCGCCCGATAGTCACGCATCAACGTCAGATGCGGCCTGAATTCCTTGTGTGCCTCTTCAAACCCGAACGGCAACATCGCCTGCTCCAGCGCATACACCAGCCGCAGCAACTCCGGCGGCGCCTGTTCCGGCGCGAGCACCAACACCCCGGCCCTGCGCCACACATCCAGGCGATCCAGCGCCAACCGCAACGCCGCACCCGGCACGCGCACCTTTGCTGCCGCCGCGCAGATTTCGGCAATCTGCGCCACCTCCACAGCGCCCAAAAACAGCAACGTCAGATGGAAGTTTTCCACCGGCACCGGACGCCCGATGCGCAATTGCAGCGCGCTGCGCCATTGGGCAATCGCCTTGCGCTGTTCGGATGGGCAATCCAATGCAAAAAACAGCCGTTTGACCGGCTCCGGGGTTTCGTCGCTCACGCCTGGCACCTCCTGACATGCACGTTATAGTTGAACCAACCGAATAAACGGGACGGGGCCATGCGAGAGATCATCAGCAAAGAGCCATGGTGGGCCGTGCCACCGAAACCGGGTCAGGATGAGTCAGAGCTGGAGTGGGGCTGGCTGGTTCACTATAGCGAAGGTGAACCGCGTTTCGAGTTTGTCAAAGAACGACCGACGGACAGCGAGATCCGCAATCGCAAGAGTTGCAGGATCACCCCGACGCCGGAGTGATCCTGCCACACGCTCAGACCTGCAAGAGGATGTCGAAGCCACCGAAGATCATCCGCTGGCCATCGAACGGCATCGGGTTGACGTCCTGCTGCATACGCGGGTCGGCCATCAATTTCTGCATGCCGGCATCGCGGGTGGGCTTGTCCGGCCAGACGATCCAGGAAAACACCACGGTTTCGTCATCCTTGAGTTTCACGGCCAGCGGAAACGAAGTCACTTTGCCATCAGGCACGTCATCGCCCCAGCATTCGACAATGCTCAGGGCGCCGTTTTCCTTGAAAATCACAGCGGCGGATTCCGCGTGTTTCTTGAATTTTTCGCGGTTGGCACTGGGCACCGCAAAGACACAGCCATCGACGTAAGACATGGTCATTCTCCTGCCGGGGGTTGAGGGTCGATCTGCGGTTTAGTCGGTTCGGACGGGCTCCAATCGACAGCGCCGCTGCCCGAACTGACCGACGGTACGTCGGCACTCCCCGCCAGGTTGCCCTCGATCTGCCCTGCCATGTACAACGTCCCCGCCATCACACCGGAGGTCGGGTTCTGCACCATTTTTATCCAGGCCTTATCGAACGTGTTGCCCAGGCTGCTACGAATCAGCGCCTCGCTGTCCGGTCGGTCGCTGGCCTGAATCAGTGCGCGAATTCCCGCCACGCCCAAGGTAATCAAGCCTCCGGCGATTTTTCCCGCCGCTGCGGACACCGCGCTGGCGGCACCGCGCGGGGCCATTTCGGCTTCCATCCGCTGGCTGGCGCGCTTGGCCACCGGTGCCATGGCTTGGTCAGTGGAATCAACGCCCTTGCTACCGCCGGCCTTGTGGATTTTGTCGATCAGCGCCGCGTACGCCGGCAGGGTGTTGAGCGGCTGGGTGTGCACGACCTGGTACAGCGAAGCGTCCCGCGCGGGCGGCGGTCCGAGGGCGATGGCCGGGATTTTCTGGATACGGCCATTGAGCTGGGCCATGGGCACGCCGTGGCGCTGGGAGATTTTTTGCAGTTCTTCCTGAAGAATATCCACGTAGAACGCCGTGGCCAGACCGAGAATCTGGTCGGGATCAATCTCAACCGCGACCGGGGCCAGCACGCGTTTCTGGTATTGCTCCAGCAGATAGGCCGCCAGGCGTTTCGACGAGGCATCCTGCTCACCCTGGGCGCTGAGGCTGTACCAGCTGACTTTCATCGACAGCCATTCCTGGGTCCAGTAACTGCTGAACCAGGGAATGAATTTTTCTTCGGTCAGTTGATAGACCCGGGTTCGCCAGTAATCCATGGCGCCGCGCGAATAGATTTTTGCCTGCTCGGTGGCGGACTGGGATGCCGCGACGATGTCCCGATCCACCTGCTGCCAGGTGCTCTGGGAAATGACCACGGGCGGCGCAGGCGCCGGGGCACGCACAGGCGTGACGCATCCCGCCAACACCAGCAGCACGGCGACGATCAGCGAACGCAGGTTCAAGATCGCGGTTCTCTAGGGTTGAAATCAGATTAAGGGTTTCTACCTGAGTATAGGTGTTTGCCCGCAAGAGCATCGCGAGCAGGCTCGCTCCCACAAGGGATCAGCGTCGTTCACAAAATAACATCTCAATACCGGCCCCTGTAGGAGCGAGGCTTGCCCGCGAAGGGTCCCTCAAGAACACCACAAAAACCCGACCATCACTGACATCGATATTCACCATCGCCGCGAATGCCTTCCGCTCATGAACCGTCAGCGTAGGATCAACTTCAACCCGACACACAACCCCGAACCGGAGGGGCAAATCATGTTGATCCATCTGCTGACCTGCCTGGCCCTGACAGCCTTCACGCTGACCGTTTTTTCGTGGTACGTCCTGACCGAGGAGCGCACATCATGATCCACACCGTCACCCTCGCCGTGAGCTTTCCGGTGTTCGGCAACAACTACTACTCGCAGCAGGCCGTCTCGCGCAAAGTGCTGTCGCTGGTGTTCGACAAGAACTTCGAAGCGCTGCTGATGCCCGCCGCCGGCAACCACTTCAGCAACGAAGTGGTCGGCCTCAACGATCAATTCCGCTTTTTGAATGATGTGCTGGCCGAACATCTGCTGGATGCCGAACTGGCCCAACACACCTCGCGGTCGTTCAGTTTTTGAGACTGACCGTCACTGGCTATTGCGCACAAACCTCACGAACACACCCGCGTAACCAGCGATGCACCGGATCGGCGTCCAGACGCGGATGCCAGAGCATCGCGACGGTGAATTCCGGCAAGGCAACCGGCAGCGCAAAACTGTGCATGCCCGCCCGCAGGTTTTCGGTGTGGCGTTCAGGAACGGCAGCGATCAAATCGGTGGCTCGGGCAAGCGCCAACGCGGTCGAGAAACCGGCAACGATGGTCACGACCTGCCGTTCCAGTTGCAGCGCCGCCAGCGCTTCATCGACAGGCCCCTTGTCGAGCCCGCGCCGCGAGACGCTGATATGACCACCCTCCGCATAACGTTCCGGAGTGATCTCGCCCTGGCTCAACGGATGACCCACACGCACCACGCCGATGAAGCGGTCACGAAACAAACCCTGGGTCCTTAACTCAGGCCCGGCGGCCTTCCCCACCACACCGGTTTCCAGATCAACGGTCCCGTCCCGCAGCGACGTGCTGTCCTTGTCAGGTTTGTGCATGAAGCGCAGCAGCACGCCCGGCGCTTGCTCGGCGACGCGGGCGATGAGCGGCGCGCCAAAGGTCTCCACAAAGCCTTCGCTGGTACGCAACGTGAACGTGCGGACCAATTGTTTCAGGTCAGGCTGTTGCGCCGGGCGCAGTACCGCTTCGGCGTCCTGCACCAACTGGCTGACCCGCTCGCGCAATTCCAGCGCCCGAGGCGTGGCGACCAGTCCGCGCCCGGCCCGGACCAGCAACGGGTCACCGGTGGTTTCGCGCAACCGCGCCAACGCCCGGCTCATCGCCGACGGACTCAGGCGCAAGCGTTTGGCGGCACGCGCCACGCTGCCTTCGGCGAGCAGTACATCAAGGGTGATCAGCAAATTGAAATCGGGAGTCGACATGCGTTGCCCCACGGCCGGGTGAGATGGCGTTTGACGCACGAGTAGAGTGCAACCCGTGCGCCTTCCGCCATGTTAGGCGCCAGCGTAGATTTCTGATAGCTCCACTTCGGGAGCGGTCAGATCCAGAGGGACAGCATGAAGCCGACTATCGCCATCGCGGACAACACAACACAGACACCCGCCGTACGCTGGGCGCTGGTCAGCCTTTCGCTGTCGATGCTGCTGTCGTCACTCGGCACCAGCGTCGCCAACGTCGGTTTGCCGACGCTGGCCCAGGTGTTCGGTGCAACCTTTCAGGACGTGCAGTGGGTCGTCATCGCGTATCTGCTGGCGATCACCACGCTGATCGTCAGCGTCGGAAGGCTCGGTGACCTGATCGGCCGCCGCCGGCTGCTGCTCGGCGGCATTGGCCTGTTCACCCTCGCCTCGGCGCTGTGCGCGTGGGCACCGACATTGGGCACGTTGATCGGCGCCCGAGCCCTGCAAGGCCTCGGTGCGGCGATCATGATGGCGCTGACCATGGCCTTCGTCGGTGAGACAGTGGCGAAAGCCAAAACCGGCAGCGCCATGGGGTTGCTCGGGACGATGTCGGCGATTGGCACCGCACTGGGGCCATCGCTGGGTGGCCTGTTGATCAGTGGATTCGGTTGGCAGGCGATGTTCCTGATCACCGTGCCATTGGGCCTGATGACGCTGCTGCTTGCGCATCGCTACCTGCCGGCGGATCGGCAGAAGGCAACCACCGGGAGCGTCCGTTTCGACGCGTGGGGCACGCTGGTATTGGCGCTGACGCTGGCGGCGTATGCGCTGGCCATGACGCTGGGCCGTGGCCATTTCGGGCTGCTTAATATCGGTTTGCTGTTGGCGGCGGGGTTCGGCGTGGGGCTCTTCGTTTTGGTTGAAATGAAAGTCGCTTCGCCGCTGATACGGCTGGCGATGTTTCGCAACCCGGTGCTGAGCGCGAGCCTGGCCATGAGCACACTGGTCGCGACGGTGATGATGGCAACGCTGGTGGTCGGGCCGTTTTATCTGGCCCACGGGCTGGGGCTGAAGGCGGTTGTGGTGGGCATAGTGCTCGCGATCGGGCCCTGTGTCGCGGCCCTGACAGGTGTGCCCGCCGGCCGGATCGCCGACCGATTCGGCGCCCAACGGATGACTGTCGCCGGGCTGATCGCCATGGCCGTCGGGTGCCTGGTGTTATCGGTGTTGCCGCTGACAGTTGGCATCGGCGGGTACGTTGCGCCGATGGTGGTGATCACGCTCGGCTATGCCGTATTCCAGACGGCCAACAACACCACTGTCATGAGCGATGTGCAGCCCGATCAGCGCGGCGTTGTCTCGGGCATGCTCAATCTGTCGCGAAACCTGGGATTGATCACTGGCGCCTCGGCGTTGGGCGCTGTATTCGCCCTCGCCTCGCAGGCGGCCGACATCACCCTGACGCCACCCGAAGCCGTGGCCCACGGCATGCGGGTCACCTTCGCGGTAGCGTTGGGGCTGATCGCTGTTGCCCTCGGCGTCGTGCTAGCCCGCCGAACGCTGAAACCTTTGTAGGAGCCGGCTTGCTGGCGATGGCGGCGTATCAATCGCCATTGATGTTGGCTGACACACCGCTATCGCCAGCAAGCCGGCTCCTACAAGTGCGGGAGTGCTCCGGGAATGTTCGGTTGACGTAAATCCTGTAGGAGCCAGCTTGCTGGCGATGGTGGGTCAGCTGAATCGATGTCGACTGACACTCCATCGCCAGCAAGCCGGCTCCTACAGGGGATTTGCGTGCCTTTGGCTTACTGTTTGATCACAACCAGCGGTTCGCCTTTCTTGACGATGTACGTTGCCAGTTCGGAGCCGGTTTTGGTTCCGATGTTCTTCGCGACGTGCGCAACGCCGGCCGGGATGTACAGCGAATCACCGGTTTTCAACGTGACGGGTGGCTGCCCTTCCAGTTGATATTCGAACGTGCCGTCGATGACATAAGCCACTTCCACGCCAGGATGGGAATGGTTGGGCGACGAGATGCCCGGATCGATATCAACCCGTACCTGGATCACTTCACGACCGTCGACGTCGAGGTCCTTTTTCAGGAGATCGGTGCGATGAATCCCTGTCTGCCAGCTTTTTGCAGGGGCCTTCACTTCCTCGGCCTGAGACATCCCGGAGAACGCCGCGAGTGCGGCAGTGGTGGCAACAGCGACGCCAAGCATTCTGGCGGTGTGACGAGCGTTGATACGGAACATGGCATTTCTCCGGGTGATACCGTTGTGGTGCCCCATTAGGCGGCCGTCGTGTATCGGGCACGTGTCGCGGATGCCATGGTTTTGTAAGCCAAGATAGCTGCGGCCCCGAGGGATACACGGGGATACAAACCGGCCGACTCATTTGGAGGTGTTGAGCACCACCGCCGCCCGGATCAGCGCCTTCAATGCTTTTTCATCAAGCGCCTCGCCCTCATGCACATCAATCGCCCGGCGGGTATTGCCTTCCAGGCTGGCGTTGAAGAGATGGGCGGGATCGTCCAGCGCAGCGCCTTTGGCGAAGGTCATTTTCACCGCTGTTTTGTACGTCTCGCCCGTGCAGATGATCCCGGCATGCGACCACACCGGTACGCCCCTCCACTTCCACTCCTCGACCACGTCGGGGTCTGCCTGTTGGATGATCGCCCTGACGCGCGCGAGCGTCTCGCCCCGCCAGTCATTCAATTCCCTGATTCGTGCGTCGATCAGCGCAGAGGCCGATTCGCCCCCGCTGCTTTCCTTCGTCATGGTGCTCGCCCTCGACTGATGGTGGTCGCTTGAGTATTGCCGACTCGGGGATTCTCTCCAGCAATCAGGTGACCGGCTGGTCGCACAAAGTTGCGAGAGGCGCATTCGCGGCCTATGGTCCAAACGATGCATTGCTGGCGACCGGCGTGCGATGGCTCGCCGCCGGTTGCTGTCCTTCCCGTGCGAATTTTCGCAAAGAGGTGACAACATGCCGAACGACTCCCGCCCTGCCGTGCTTGAACTGATCGGCAATACGCCGCTGGTGCGCGTCAGCCGCTTTGACACGGGCCCGTGCACCCTGTTTCTGAAGCTCGAATCACAGAACCCCGGCGGCTCGATCAAGGACCGCATCGGCCTGGCGATGATCGACGAAGCCGAGCGCGACGGCCGGCTGAAATCTGGCGGCACCATCGTCGAGGCCACCGCCGGCAACACCGGCCTTGGTCTGGCCTTGGTCGGTCGCGCCAAGGGCTATCGGGTGGTGCTGGTGGTGCCGGACAAGATGTCCACCGAGAAAGTCTTGCACCTCAAGGCCATGGGCGCCGAGGTGCACATCACCCGCTCCGATGTCGGCAAGGGCCATCCCGATTATTACCAGGACGTCGCCGCACGGCTGGCGCTGGAAATTCCCGACGCATTCTTCGCCGATCAGTTCAACAACCCGGCCAACCCGCTCGCCCATGAGTGCAGCACCGCACCGGAGATCTGGGCGCAAACCCAGCATGACGTGGATGCGATTGTCGTCGGCGTCGGCTCGGCCGGCACGCTGACCGGGCTGACCCGTTTCTTCAAGCGCGTACAGCCCAATCTGGAAATGGTGCTGGCCGACCCCATCGGTTCGGTGATGGCCGAATACAGCCGCAGCGGCACCATGCAGACGCCCGGCTCGTGGGCGGTGGAAGGCATCGGCGAAGACTTCATCCCCTCGATTGCCGACCTGTCCAGCGTGCGCCACGCCTATTCGATCAGCGACGAGGAAAGCTTCGATCACGCCCGCCAACTGCTGCGCGCCGAAGGCATTCTCGGCGGTTCCTCGACCGGCACCCTGCTGGCGGCGGCGCTGCGTTACTGCCGCGAACAAACCACGCCCAAACGCGTGGTCAGCTTCGTCTGCGACACTGGCACCCGCTACCTGTCGAAGGTCTACAACGACCAGTGGATGAACGATCAGGGCTTGCTCAAGCGCAAACCTTATGGCGACCTGCGCGATGTGATCGCACGACGTTTCGAGGATGGCCGGGTGATCAGCGTCGGCCCGGACGACACGTTGCTGACGGCATTCCAGCGCATGCGCCTGGCGGATGTGTCGCAATTGCCGGTGCTGGCGGACGGCAAGCAACTGGTCGGCGTGATTGACGAATCCGACATTCTGCTGGGCATGCAGGAAGATCCTTCACACTTCCGCTTGACCGTGGCCAGCGCAATGACCGACAAAGTAGAAACCCTGCCGCCCAGCGCCAGCCTGGAAAAGCTGCAGGCAGAACTCGATCGCGGGCTGGTCGCGATCATCGCCGACGCCTCGGGCTTCCACGGCCTGATTACTCGCGTCGACCTGCTCAATCATTTGCGGAGATCCCTTGCATGAGTCAACACGATGAAAACGCCGCGGCACGCGCCTTTGCCACTCGGGTGATCCACGCCGGGCAAACGCCGGACCCGACCACCGGCGCATTGATGCCACCGATTTATGCCAACTCCACCTATTTGCAACAAAGCCCTGGCGTGCACAAGGGTTTCGATTACGGGCGCTCGCACAACCCGACGCGCTTCGCCCTGGAGCGTTGCGTCGCCGACCTGGAAAGCGGCACCCAGGCCTTCGCGTTCGCCTCCGGGCTGGCGGCGATTTCCACGGTGCTGGAACTGCTCGACGCCGGTTCGCACATCGTGTCCGGCAATGACCTGTACGGCGGGACGTTCCGACTGTTCGACAAGGTGCGTAAACGCAGCGCCGGGCACCGCTTCAGCTTCGTCGACCTGACGGACCTCGCGGCGTTCGAAGCGTCGTTGCAGGACGACACCAAAATGGTCTGGGTCGAGACGCCGAGCAATCCGTTGCTGAGCCTGACCGACCTCGCCGCCGTCGCACGTATCTGCCGCGACCGCGACATCATCTGCGTCGCCGACAACACCTTTGCCAGCCCATGGATCCAGCGCCCGCTGGAGCTGGGTTTCGACATCGTGCTGCACTCGACCACCAAATACCTGAACGGCCACTCCGACGTGATCGGCGGCATCGCCGTGGTCGGGCAGAACCCGGAACTGGCGCAACGCCTGGGTTTCCTGCAGAACTCGGTGGGCGCAATCGCCGGCCCGTTCGACGCGTTTCTGACCCTGCGCGGCGTGAAAACCCTGGCGCTGCGCATGGAGCGTCACTGCAGCAACGCGCTTGAGTTGGCGCAATGGCTGGAGCGCCAGCCGCAAGTGGCGCGCGTCTACTACCCGGGCCTGCCGTCGCACCCGCAGCATGAATTGGCGAAGCGGCAGATGCGCGGTTTCGGCGGGATGATTTCTGTCGATCTGAAGAGTGATCTGGCGGGTGCCACACGCTTCCTTGAGAGCGTACGGATATTCGCCCTGGCCGAGAGTCTGGGCGGCGTGGAAAGCCTGATCGAGCACCCGGCGATCATGACCCACGCCACCATCCCCGCAGAAACCCGCGCACAGCTGGGGATTGGCGACGGGCTGGTGAGGTTGTCCGTGGGAGTTGAAGATGTCGAGGATCTGCGTGCCGACCTGGCGCAGGCGCTGACGCGGATCTGAAAAACAAAGGGCTGTGGCATGCCCCCTGTAGGAGCCGGCTTGCCGGCGATGGCGGTGTGTCAGCCAACATTAATGCTGATTGATCTACCGCTATCGCCGGCAAGCCGGCTCCTACAGGGGAATGCGTAAGGCCGGCCGATTGCGCTCCGTCTTGGGCCTTATTCGCCGGACTTGATGCTCGTCCAAACCCGTGTGCGCACCCGCTCAAGCTTTTGCGGCAGCGGTTGCACCACATACAGGGTTTTCAACGCTTCGCTGGTCGGCGTCAGGTTCGGGTTGCCGGTGATCTCTTTGTTGATCAGCGCAAGCGAGTCCTTGTTGGCGTTGGGGTAGCCGAGGAAATCACTGATCGGGGCGATGACTTTCGGGTCCAGCAAGGTGTTGAGAAACTCGTGGGCTTCCTCCACGTTCTTCGCGCTTTTTGGAATCGCAAAGGTATCAAACCAGATCGGCGCGCCCTCCTTCGGCAAGCGCCAATCGACCACTACGCCGTTGCCCGCTTCCTTGGCGCGATTGCCGAACTGGTAGAAGCTGCCGGAATAGCCGATGGCGACGCAGATGTCGCCGTTGGCGATGTCGGTCATGTACTTGGCGGAGTTGAAGTAGGTGACGTAAGGGCGAATCTTCAGCATCAATGCCTTGGCTTTTTCGTAGTCGTCCGGGTTCTGGCTGTTCGGGTCCAGCCCCAGATAGTGCAGCGCCAGCGGCAGGATTTCCGAAGGTGAGTCGAGCATGGCGACGCCACAGGATTTCAGCTTCTGCATGTTCTGCGGGTTGAACACCAGATCCCAACTGTCCACCGGCGCATTCTCGCCCAGCGCGGCCTTGACCTTGGCCGGGTTGAAACCGATCAGCACGGTGCCGTACATGTAGGGCACGCCGTACTGGTTGCCCGGATCGTTCTTGTCCAGCAATGCGAGCAGTGCCGGGTCCTGATGTTTCCAGTTCGGCAGCTTGGACTTGTCGAGTTTCTGGAATACACCGGCCTTGATCTGGGTTTCGATGAACTGGTTCGACGGCACCACCAGGTCGTATCCCGAGTTACCGGTCAGCAGCTTGGCTTCCAGCGATTCGTTGGTGTCGAAGGTGTCCCAGGTCACTTTGATTCCGCTTTTCTGGGCGAAGTCCTTGGGCACGGACGGCAGGATGTAGTCCGCCCAGTTGTACACCCGCAATTCCCGCTGTTCGGCGTGCACGGCACTGGCCAACAGCGTCAGCCCACAAACAGTGGCGCCCAGTATGCGTTTCATCATGACCATGAATGAATTCCCCAAATGTGTCGCTCGTTGGTTTTTATGTTCTGTACACGGCAGGCCTTAAAAATTGCCCAGGGCAAGGAAAACAGGATTTCAGTTGTGGATTCGCAAGCATGCTGAAACAGCAATGCTGCTTCGATTCTTGCTGACGAACGAGTGAGTTCATAGTGCGAGGTCGGCCAAAAGGAGATCGAAATGGCCAATATCGGTGTCCCGGTGGATCCGGTGGAGGATGGCGAAAACGACATCGCCATGTTGTACGCAATCCCACTGTAGGAGCTGGCTTGCCAGCGATAGCGGTGGATCAATCAGCATTAGTGTTGGCTGATACACCGCCATCGCCGGCAAGCCGGCTCCTACAAAGGTGTCGGGAGAAAGCGAAAACGACAAAGCCCGCACAAGGCGGGCTTTGGGATTCGAGTAGGTGGCCGGCGCTGGTCTCCGGCTTACAAGGTTTATCAGGACTCTCACAGAAGAGTTTTGTGCTCTTCTGCTTCACACGGCATAAGGGCTGGATCTCAGCGCGGAGATCTTTCTAACCGTGTACCCTTCGGAACGCGCCCCACGTGTCCTTGCCATCCGCTTGCGCATCAGTCTGCGTCTTCACCTACAAGTTCTAGACTAGTACACCCTCCCGAACCGCGCCCCGGAATTTTTAGAACGATTTTGCCCATGGCGACGGACGTCAGGACGGAAAAATACTAACCAGTGGCCGAGGGTTTTGCTGCCGGAGGGTTTCCCTTCAAGCCCTTTGATGTACAGTCTTCGCCGACGTTTGCAGAACAACAAAAAATACAGGAGTTGAAAATGTCAGAACTGAAACTGCATCCAAACGCCGCACAATCCTTGAACCAATGGCACGCGATGATCAAAAAGGCTGACTTGAAGGCCTTGCCCGAATTGTTGGACCCGCAAGTGGTTTTCCGCTCGCCGATGGCGCACACGCCTTATCCAGGGGCGCCGGTGGTCAACATGATTCTCAACACGGTGTCCGGCGTGTTCGAGGATTTCCAGTACCACCGCGAATTGTCGACTGCGGACGGCTTGAACGTCATCCTCGAGTTCAGCGCCAGAGTCGGTGAAAAACAGCTCAAGGGCATCGACATGATCCGCTTCAACGAACAAGGAAAAATCGTTGAATTCGAGGTGATGGTCCGCCCCCTGAGTGGCTTGCAAGCCTTGGGTGAAGAGATGGGCCGCCGACTGGGCGCTTTCCTGGCCGCCAGCAAAGCCTGACCACTGCGCAGCGCTTCATCGGCGGGCACACTCACCGGTGAGGCGCGTCATCAGGCCAGGCTCGAAAGATACGGCCACGGGTAGATGCCACGTTCGTGGCCATCGCTGAAAATCAGTTGCAGGCCATAGCCCTGCGCGTTCAATTCGATGACTTGCACTCGGTCATCGACCCTCGGCGTCAACCCTTTCAAGCGAAACGCCCGGCACTGCGAACACGGGCATTGCCGGCGCAACTCGGCATGATCCAGTAACTGCTCACGGCCATCCGGCCAGTTCAGCCGCAGCTGCTGTCTGCTCCGGGAATTGCCGATCGCCAGCGGGTTCATTGCAACTGACTCAAGGCAATGCGCACCGCTTTGCGCACTTCCGGGTCGCCGTCGTTCTGCGCGGCCTGCAACGGTGCGACAGCGCCTTTATCGTTCAATTCGCCGAGGGCCAATGCGGCTTCCTTGCGCAGGTTGCTGATGCGATGACCGAGGGTTTCGATCAATGCGTCCAGCGCCGGGGCATAACGCAAGCGACCAAGACTGCGGGTGGCGCGCAGGCGCACTTGCCAATAATCATCGCTCAACGCTTCGACCAATGCCGGGCCGGCGTCGGTATGACCGACCTTGCCGAGGGTGGTCGCGGCTTCTTCGCGCACTTGCCAGGCGCCGTCCTGTAATGCCTGGCGCAGGGCCGGCAGGACGTGTGCATCGGAGGCCAGGCCAAGGGCTCCCGTGGCGGCGCGACGGACTTCGGTGTCCGGGTCGTGACTGGCCAGCGTCGCCAGGGCCGGCAAGGCATCCAGCTGTTTGAGCCAGCCGAGCACGCCCACAGCTTCGCGGCGAACGCTGGCGTCCGCATCGCCCAGCGCCGACAAGGCAGCGGTCGCGGCATCGGGAAAACGCAATTCGCGCAACGCCCGGAACGCGGCGATACGCACGTTGATATCGGCATGCCCGGTCCACGGCAGAATCACCCGGCCTGCGGCTTCACTCTTGAGCAGGCTCAGGCTCTGCGCGGCGGCGGCCTGCACGGCCGGCGCCGGATCGGTCAACGCCTGGCACAGCGCCTCGACGACCGGCGCATCCTCCCAGGCTTCAAGCAGGCGCGCGGCTTCGGCGCGGACCTCTGCGGTCGGGTCTTCGGCCAGTCGATCGACCAGCCACAGCAAACCGTCCGGCTCTTCCAGGTCCGCCAATTCGATCAGGGCGATCCGGCGCACGCCGGCGTCGGCATCGGTCAGGCGCGGTTGCAGGGCGAGAATGTCATCGTTATCGGTTACATCGAATAGAGAGGTCATAGGGCAAATCGCGGCAGTTTGTTTTCAGGGGGAAGTCCGAGAGGGTTCAGGCGCGGTAGCTGCCGACCGTCTTCGTGACGCAGTAATTCGAGGCAATGGCGCTTCAAGCGGGAAAACTCATGGCTTGTCACCAGTTCGCTGGTGCGTGGCCGAGGGAAGTCGAGGCGCAGGTCTTCGATGATCCGCCCGGGACGCGTGCTCATGACCAGCAGCCGGTCGGCGAGGAACAACGCTTCGTCGATGTCGTGGGTGACGAACACCACGGTGGTGCGAATCCGCGCCCAGATGTCTAGCAGCAGCTCTTGCATGTTCAATCGGGTCAGCGCGTCGAGGGCACCGAAAGGCTCGTCCATCAGCAACAGGCGCGGACGGTTGATCAGTACCCGGGCGATTTCCACCCGCTGCTGCATGCCACCGGACAACTGATCCGGCCAGCGCTCGGCGAACCCTTCGAGGCCGACCAGCGCGAGGATTTCATCGGCGGCTTCGTGCCGTTCGGCCTTGCCGATGCCGCGCATTTTCAGGCCGAACGCGACGTTGTCGCGCACCGTACGCCAAGGGAACAGCGTGTGGTGCTGGAATACCATGCCGCGCTGGGGCGAAGGACTCGACACGTCTTCGCCATCGACTTTAAGGCTGCCGGCGCGAGGTTGCAGGTGTCCGGCCAGCGCGCCGAGCAAGGTCGATTTGCCGCAACCGGAGGGGCCGAGAATGCACACGAACTGCCCCGGTTCGATCTGGCAATCGAGGCCTTGCACGGCTTCGAACGCGGCACGGCCCTCCCCGAGGCTGATCGACAATCCGCGAATATCGATGCGCCCTTCAAGGTGTTGAAATACGCTCATCAGGCTTTTCCTCGTGGACGATGCCAAGGCGTCAACAACCCGCCCAACCGTTTGATCAGCAGGCTGCTGCCCATGCCGAGCACGCCGATCAGCAACATGCCGACGACGATGTCGGCGTAGTTCTGGATGGTGTAGGACTCCCAGGTGTAATAGCCGATGCCGTATTGGCCGGAGATCATTTCGGCGGTCACCAGGCAAAACCACGAGGTGCCCATGCCGATGGCGAGGCCGGTGATGATGCTCGGCGCGGCGCCCGGCAGAATCACCTCCAGCAGAATCGCCCGACGCCCTGCCCCGAGGCTTTTCGCCGAGGCAATCAGGCGTGGGTCGACGCCTTCGACGCCGTGCACGGTGTTGAGCAGGATCGGGAACAGCGCGCCAGTGAAGGTGATGAAGACCATCGACAGTTCTGATGATGGGAACATCAGGATCGCCAGGGGAATCCAGGCGACGGCGGGGATCGGGCGCAGGACTTCCAGCGGTGGCAGCAGCAAATCTTCGGCCCATTTCGAACGGCCGATGGCCAGGCCCAACACGATGCCGATGATCAGCGCCGCGAGGTAACCGGTGAAGACCCGGCCGAGGCTGCTGCTCAGGTGCTGGGCGAGTTTGCCGGAATCACCCAGGCCCAAAGCGGCTTCGATCACCGCCAGCGGTGTCGGGACATTGGCGAAGGTGACCAGGCCGAGGTTCCAGTGGTGGCTGGCGGCGAGTTGCCAGAACAAAAGGCAGAGCAGAATCGAGGCTGCTCTTGGAATCCAGCGGATAAATGATCGGTACACAATTCTTCCTCTCAACCTAACCCCTGTAGGAGCCAGCTTGCTGGCGATGGAGTGTCAGTCGATATTTCTTCCGCTGACACACCATCGCCAGCAAGCTGGCTCCTACAGGGGGAGCGGTGCCTGGGGTTTTAGCGGGCCGCAACCGCCTGGGTGGTGGCGTCGGTGAAGTCGAGGACTTTGCCGCCCTGGGCCGTGGCGAATTGCTGGGCCTGTCCCTTGAGCAGGAACGCGCTGAGGCGCCCTTTCGCGTCACTGGCAAACCACGCCTGATCCGCCAGCAACTTGATCCCGCTGTCACTCGCCTGGGCATACACCGCGCGGATGTTTTTGCCTTCAGACTTCAAACCGGCCAATGCGGTGAACGCCGATTCCGCCGAGGCGTACTGCCGGACTTTTGGTTCGCCGCGCACCCAGATCTCGGCCACATGACTGAAGTCGGTAATGGCTTTGCCACTCAAGGCATCCACTGCTTTGAGCGGGGTCTGGCCGTAGTTGGCCAGTTGCGCGGTGTAGTCCAGCTTCGATGCCTTGAACGCGGCGCGGATGTACTGGTCGTCGATGAAGGTGTTGAGGTCGAGACCGCGATCAGCCTTCTTCAGCAGCTTGAGGGTGTCGATGGCGGTGCCGACCGCCTGGCGATATTCCGGCTTCCAGCTCAGGTCGCGGGTCTGCACGCCGAGCGGGCCGTGGAACAGGTAATTGACCTCGGCATCGACGCCGGTGACCTTGGCGATCAACTCGCTGTACTTCTCGGGTTCTGCCGCCAATAACTGGTTGGCTTCGAGGCTGGCGCGCAGGTACGCGACGACGATTTCCGGGTACTTTTTCGCGTAGGCCTGATCGACCAGCGCACCGTGGAACGTCGGCGTGTTCGCCTGGGAGCCGTCATAGATCTTGCGAGCAAAACCTCGGCTCGGGAACAGTTCGGCGAACGGCACAAAGTCGGCGTGGGCGTCGATCTTCCCGGCCTGCAACGCGGAACCGGCGACTTCCGGCGGCTGGGCGATGATGTTCACGTCTTTGAGCGGGTCCCAACCCTGAGCCGCCACGGCGCGCAGCAACATGCCATGGGCAGTCGAGGCGAACGGCACGGAAATGGTCTTGCCCTTCAGCTCGGCCAGCGACTGCACGCCCGAAGCGCTCGGCACGACGATGCCGTTGCCGCTGCCCTTGATGCTGCCCGACAGCACGCTGATAAACAGGCTGTGCTTGCCGGCGGTTTCAAACGCGACGCCGTTGAACGAACCGGGGAAATCAGCCATCGCGCCGAAGTCGAGTTTGCCGGCGACCATCTCGTTGGTCAGGGGCGCGCCGCTGGTGAAGTTCTTCCACTCGACCTCGTATTTGGCGTCCTTGTATTGGCCATCGTGGGGCAAGTATTTGTCCAGCAGGCCGAGCTCGCGAATCAACAGGCCGCCGGCGGCGCAGTTGATCGTGGTGTCCTGGGTGCCGATGGCAATGCGGATGGTTTCGGCGGAAGCCGACAAGGTGAAAGAAGCCAGTACCAGACCGGCCAATGCTGCACGCAATAACATGGTGAATCCCCTCGAATCATTTATAGGATGTTCGTCTCCGCCACGATCAGGGCGTGGTGGGAAACGAGGGGTGTTGGGTGAATCCAGCGTCCGGTGTTTCCGGATGGCTTTGGGTTGTCTGGGCGGGCCTCATCGCTGGCAGGCCAGCTCCCACAAGGTTCTCTGTTGCCAGCGAAATCCGTGTCCCACTGAAAATCCCTGTGGGAGCTGGCCTGCCAGCGATGGCGTCCTGTCAGTCAACGCAGCAAATAAGGGATTTCGACTTTCACCGCCCCGGTCGGGCAGTCCTTTTCGCAGGGCATGCAGTACCAGCATTCGTCGAAGGCCATGTAGGCCTTTTGCGTGGCCGGGTTGATCGCCAGCAAGTCCATCGGGCAGACGTCGACGCACACGGTGCAGCCTTTGTGGGCGATGCACAGGTCCTCGTCGACCGTGACGGGCGCGTTGGAACGGAAGAAAATTTCCTGGGGTTGATAGGCCATTGGTCGGTCTCTCTTATAGTCAGGCTCAGGCCGCAAAGGCACCGACACGCAGCCGGTCGTAGGCCTGCATTTCTTCGGCATCCAGCGGGATGATGTAGGGCTCGACGGCTTTCTTGAAACTGCTCATCTGGCCGTGTTCATCCTTCTTCAAATGGCAATGGCAGAACCAGTCGCTATCGTTGCGTTGCGGGTGATCGACCCGATAGTGGTAAAGCCCCCAGCGACTTTCAGCACGGAACAACGAAGCGCGGGCGGCCATTTCGGCGCAGTCGCGGATCATGCTGACTTCCATGGCGCGCATCAGTTCGTGGGCGTTGTGGGCCTTGATCTGATCGAGATCGCGCTGGATATCGCTGAAACGCTGCAGGCCGATCTGCATCTTCTTGGTCACTTTCGGCGGTTGCAGGTAATCGTTCACGAAGCGTCGCAGCTTGTACTCGACCTGGGCCGGCGGCAGTCCGTGCTCGCGGTCCAGTGGTGCATAGACCCGTGCTTTCTCTGTCTCGATCTGCTTGGCATCGACCGCTGAAAATTCGCGACCGGCGACAAAATCCGCCGCATTGGTGCCGGCAAACCAGCCGTAGGTGAACGCGCCAAGCATGTAGTTGTGCGGCACGGCGGCCATGTCACCCGCCGAGTACAAACCCTTGACCGAGGTTTCGGCCTTCTCGTTGACCCACACACCCGACGCCGAATGCCCGCTGCAAAAACCGATTTCCGAGATGTGCATCTCGACCATCTGCGTGCGGTAATCGGTGCCGCGATTGGCGTGAAACTGGCCGCGACTCGGGCGTTCGTTGCTGTGCAGGATCTCTTCGATGTTCTGGATGGTTTCCTCGGCCAGGTGATCGAGCTTGAGGAACACGGGGCCGTTGCCGCTTTCGAGTTCCTGGTGGAACTCCCACATCATCTGGCCGCTCCAGTAGTCGCACTCGATGAAGCGCTCGCCCTTGTTGTTGGCGGTGTAGCCGCCCAACGGACCGGTGACGTAGGCGCAGGCCGGGCCGTTGTAATCCTTGATCAGCGGGTTGATCTGGAAGCATTCGAGGTTCGCCAGTTCGGCCCCGGCGTGATAAGCCATGGCGTAACCGTCGCCGGCATTGGTCGGGTTTTCGTAGGTGCCCATCAGGTAACCCGAGGACGGCAAACCGAGGCGCCCGGCGGCACCGCAGGCGAGGATCACCGCTTTCGCTTTGATCACATGGAAGTCGGCGGTGCGGCAGTCGAAGCCCATCAGGCCGTTGACCGCGCCCTCTTCGTCCAACAGCAAGCGCGTGCACACCACGCGATTGGTGATGCTGACCCGCGCCCGTTTCAACTGGCGGTACAGGACTTTCTTGATGTCGTGCCCTTCCGGCATCGGCAGAACGTAAGCGCCCATGTGGTGGACCTTTTTCACCGCGTAGTCGCCGGTTTCATCCTTCTCGAACTTCACGCCCCAGCGGTCCAGTTGCTCGATGGTTTCGAAGCTGTGGGTGGCGTAGGCGTAGACCGCTGCCTGATTGACGATGCCGTCGTTGGCGATGGTGATTTCCTTGGTGTACTGCTCCGGCGTGGAATGGCCGGGAATGATCGCGTTGTTCAGGCCGTCCATGCCCATACTGATCGCGCCGCTGCGTTTGACGTTGGCCTTGTCGATCAGCAACACGCGCAGGTCGCGGTTGCGCTCCTTGGCCTTGATTGCCGCCATGGGACCCGCCGTGCCACCGCCGATCACGACGATGTCGTATTCCTGTTCGAGGGTACTTCTTGTCATGCCTGCGCCCCTTTGTGCCGGTCGATCCGCAGGCGGTACTGGAAGGCATCGCCACGGTAGTAAAGGTGTTCGAAGTCCACGGGTTGGCCGCTGGCATCGTGGGTCAGACGCTCGATGCGCATGATCGGCGAGCCGGGTTCGATGTTGAGTGCCTGGGTCAGGTCGCTGTCGGCGAGGACGGCATCGATGGCCAGATCGGCATGACCGAGGGCCAGGCCGCAGTCGTTTTCGAGGATCAGGAAGATGTCGCGGGTGACCAGATCGGCCTTCTCCAGCCGTTCGCCGATGGCTTTGGGCAGGTAGGTGATTTCCAGTGAGATCGGCTCGCGGTTGATCAGGCGCACCCGCTTGATCTGCGCCACGATCTCGCCTTCGGCCACCTGCAAACGCTCGGCGACGAGTTTGTCGGCGGGGATGAATTTGAAACTGCGCAGGCGGTTGATCACCTCGTAGCCGCGCCCGGTCATGGACTCGGCGAGGCCTTGCAGGGTGCTGACGTTCTGGAAGGTTTTCGGCTTGGCGACGAACGTGCCCTTGCCGTGAATCTTGAAGATCAACCCTTCTTTTTGCAGATCGCCGAGGGCCTGGCGCACGGTGATGCGGCTGACTTTGAACAACGCGCCAAGCTCGCTTTCCGAAGGCATCTGGCTGTCTTGCGGGTATTCGCCGTCGAGAATGCGGGCACGCAAGACGTCGCGCAGTTGAGTGTGCAAAGGAACACTGCTGAGGGAGAGAACGTTATCGGTCATGGCAGATCACTTGTTATAACGAGTTATGACGTGATCTTAGAGTTCTAGTACTGGGGTTGAGAAATACTGTTTGAGAATAAGGTTAGATTCGTGGGATGGCGCGGCACCTGACGCACCGCGCTGCATGGATCGCCGGCAAGCCGGCTCCTACAGGATTCTCGTCAACCGAATATTCCCGGCACGCTTGCCGGCGATGGCGTCCATGAAATCGCCTTCGCCGGCAAGCCTGGCTCCTACAGGATTGGCGCCAACCGAACATTCCCGGCACACCCACGCACTTGTAGGAGCCGGCTTGCTGGCGATGGCGTCCATGAAATCGCCTTCGCCGGCAAGCCGTGCTCCTACGGAATTGGCGTCAACCGAACATTCCCGGCACACCCACGCACTTGTAGGCGCCGGCTTGCCGGCGATGGCGTCCATGAAATCGCCATCGCCGGCAAGCCTGGCTCCTACAGGATTGGCGTCAACCGAACATTCCCGGCATACACGCGTACTTGTAGGAGCCGGCTTGCCGGCGATGGCGCCCGTGAAATCGCCATCACCGGTAAGCCGTGCGCCTACAGATCAACCGACGCGCAGTGCGCGCAAATCCAGTCGACCGTCCTTCAGCGGTGGGCACCAGTAGTAGCCGCCGGTGATCGGCCGACTGATGCGGTACAAGCCGTCGGTGATGCCGTCTTCCAGACCGCTCATGCGCCGCAATTGGGCTTCGAAGGCGTCGAGGGAGAAACCGAACGCGAGGAACATCAGACCAGCGCGATCCCCTTCGATCCACGGCATCGAGCGGCGGACCACGAACGCCTCAGGGGCGAAGCTTTCCTGGGCGGTGCGTTTGACGTGGGCAGAGATCGGCGCATCATCGATTTCTTCGTTGTCGCTCAAGCGACGGCCCATGATGTTGTCCTTTTCTTCGGACGGCATCGCGTGGAAGCCCTTCAGGTCGTGCTGCCACTGCTGGATCGCGGCAAAGCTGCCACCGACCACACCGTCAGCGCCCTCACCGACCAGCGCGGCAGCCACGGCGGCTTCGTTGTGCGGGTTTTCGGTGCCATCTTCGTAACCGGTCAGGTCGTGGCCGGTGAGGTGGCGGAACGTTTCGTTCATCTGCACCAGGCGCAGGGCCGGTGCCAGCGCGGCCTCGATGGCGGTGGCGCGATTGAGCAACTCGCCACGGTCGACACCATGCAACCAGCACCACAGCGCGTGCTGGGTCGACGGGTTATCGACGCCGACGCCGGTCAGTGCCGGAAACGGCCGCAGCCCGTCGATCTGCACGTGCAGCGCCTTGACCAGGGATTCACCGAAACCGGCCACCGCCGACTTCCCGTCCACCAGCAGCATCAATTTGTCGAGCGCGGCCGGCAGAGCATCGACGGATTCCAGCGCGAAGAACATATGACGGGCTTGAGGTGGAACGGGGGTGGCGAGGATGCCCGGCTGGTAGTAACTCATATGAACTCCTTAATAAAGAGCATGAAGTTTACCCGCAGCGTCGGCCGTTGTGTGTTCTCAGGTCAAAAGATCGCCGGATCTTGACCCCGGCACTTAAAAAGTCGAGGCAATAAGGCGTATAACCTTTGAAGTGAATTCTGAACTGCAAGCCGCCACCGCATGGCTTACATCACATGGAGTAGCGACATGACCACAGCACACATCCTCGGCAACCTGTTTCCCGACGCCAGCGACATCCCGGAAAAGTACCGTCTCGACGGCCAGACCGAGCAACGTGAATACCTGGTCGATGGCGAACTGAAAACCTGGGCTGGCCCCCTCGCCCAAGTCCGCAGCCCGGTGTACCTGACCGGCGAAAATGGCGACGAACAAGTGATCCTCGGCAGCACGCCGCTGCTCGATGCCGACA
This sequence comes from Pseudomonas sp. PDM01, assembly GCF_014852325.1. Lineage (NCBI taxonomy): Bacteria > Pseudomonadati > Pseudomonadota > Gammaproteobacteria > Pseudomonadales > Pseudomonadaceae > Pseudomonas > Pseudomonas sp. PDM01. Next base: position 255,825 of record NZ_JACVBK010000001.1, on the reverse strand, counting down.
CCGCGCTGACCGCGCTCGACGCCGCCGTCCGCGCCTATGACCGGGGCCAGGGTTTGTGGCCGACCATGCGCGTGGCCGAACGCATCCAGCACGTCGAAGCGTTTCTCGGGCGTATGCGCGAACAGCGCGAAGCCGTGGTCAAGTTGCTGATGTGGGAGATCGGCAAAAACCTCAAGGACTCGGAAAAAGAGTTCGACCGCACCTGCGACTACATCGTCGACACCATCAACGCCCTCAAGGAACTCGATCGCCGCTCCAGTCGTTTCGAGCTGGAACAGGACACGCTCGGGCAGATCCGCCGCGTGCCGCTGGGCGTGGCGCTGTGCATGGGACCTTACAACTACCCGCTGAACGAAACCTTCACCACGCTGATTCCGGCGCTGATCATGGGCAACACCGTGGTGTTCAAACCAGCCAAGCTCGGCGTGCTGCTGATTCGTCCGCTGCTGGAAGCGTTCCGCGACAGCTTCCCGACCGGTGTGATCAACGTCATTTACGGCAGCGGCCGCGAGACGGTCAGCGCACTGATGGCCAGCGGCAAGATCGATATCTTCGCGTTCATCGGCACCAACAAGGCCGCCAGCGACCTGAAAAAACTCCACCCGAAACCGCACCGTTTGCGCGCAGCGCTGGGTCTGGATGCGAAAAACCCTGGCATCGTTTTGCCTGAGGTGGACCTGGACAACGCCGTGAACGAAGCGGTCACCGGTTCACTGTCGTTCAATGGCCAGCGCTGCACCGCGCTGAAAATCCTCTTCGTCCACGAAGACGTGGTCGAGGCGTTCATCGACAAATTCAACGCCAAACTCGCCAGCCTAAAACCCGGCATGCCGTGGGAAAGCGGCGTAGCCCTGACACCGCTGCCGGAGTCGGGCAAGGTCGATTATCTGCACGGGCTGGTTGCGGATGCCGTGAGCAAGGGTGCCCGTGTGGTCAACCCGAATGGCGGTGAAACCCGCGCGTCCTTCTTCTATCCGGCGGTGTTGTTCCCGGTGACGCCGCAGATGCGCGTCTATCAGGAAGAACAGTTCGGCCCGGTGGTGCCAATCGTGCCTTACCGGCATCTGGACACAGTGATCGATTACGTCCTGGAGTCGGACTTCGGCCAGCAACTGAGTGTATTCGGCACCAACCCGGTGGCGGTTGGCCGTCTGGTCGACACCTTCGCCAACCAGGTCGGACGGATCAACCTCAACGCCCAGTGCCAGCGCGGCCCGGACACCTATCCGTTCAATGGTCGCAAGAACTCGGCCGAAGGCACTTTGTCGGTGCATGATGCGCTGCGGGTGTTCTCTATTCGCACGCTGGTCGCGACCAAGTTCCAGGAGACCAACAAGGACCTCATCAGCGAGATCATCAGCGGCCGCAGTTCGAGTTTCCTGACCACCGACTACATCTTCTGAGGACCACGAGCCTGAGCACCTTCAGAGCCCAAAGATTGCCACCACTGTTGCGTCGGGCACTGCGTCCGTTACTGGACCCGTACCGGCGCTATCGCCACGCCAGATTGATTCACGCCGTGCGTGTATCGCTGGGGTTGCTGGCGACGATCCTGCTGACCACCGGCATCCACCTGCCCCACGGTGAGTGGGCGTCGGTGACGATGCTGGTGGTGATCGGCGGTTTGCAGCACCACGGCAACATCGGCAAAAAAGCCGCCGAGCGCGCCATCGGCACCTTGATCGGCGCTGGTGTCGGCCTGTTATTGGTGGCGCAACAAGCCTGGCTCGGGATGCCGTGGCTGACCTATTTTGCGATGTCGGTGGTCTGCGGATTTTTCTCATACCATGCCATCGGCAAAGGCGGTTACACGGCGCTGCTGTCAGCGATCACCGTGTTTATCGTCGCCGGGCATGGCGATAATCCGGTGACCGACGGCCTATGGCGCGGGGTGGATATCCTGATCGGCATTGCCCTGGCCCTGGCGTTTTCCTTTGCGCTGCCGCTGTACGCGGTTTACTCCTGGCGCTACAACCTGGCCGATGCGCTGCGCGATTGCGCGACGATTTACGGGCGCATCATCAATGGCCAACCCGTCACTGATGACGAGCACGTGAAGTTGATGAATCGCCTGAACACGGTGATGGTGCAACAGCGCTCGCTGATGCCGTCGGTGTCCAAGGAAGTGAAGATTTCAATGACCGAACTTGATGCCATCCAGCGCCATTTGCGCATGTGCGTCAGCACTCTGGAAATCCTCGGCAACACCCGACCCGATGCCAATGACCCCGACGCCATGGCGAATCTGCAATCGGCGTTGAAAGCGGAGCATCGGCTGATTCGCGTACAACTGGTGGGGATGGCGCGGGCGCTGAAATCCGGCGCGTCCCAGCGGCTGAATCGCCCCGTCGAACTGCCGGCGGATTCGAGCCTGGACGCACCGGTCTACAACCCGCTGGACGGCTACCGGCTATTGATCCGGCAGCTGGCCAGCAACATTGGCGAAATGCGCCAGCGCCTGGCCAAGACCGCGCCGTGTTGGAACATCTGATTATTGTGTAACGGTCCGCCGAAACTTTAGGCTCCAGCCTTGTTGCATGCCGGCGGCGGCCAGCAGAATTGCAGCGACACCGATCCATTGCAGCATTTCCAGACGATGACCAAAGGCAAACCAGTCGACGAAAATCGCCGCAATCGGGTAAATAAACGACAACGCACCGGTCAGTGCCGTCGGCAATTTCTGGATCGCGCCGTACAGCAACACGTACATCACGCCGGTGTGAACAATGCCAAGGGTCACCAGGCTGGCCCAGGCGCTCGGTGCTTGCGGCAACGCCGAGAAGTGCGCGAATGGCGCGAGCAACAACACGCCGGTGCTGACTTGAATCAGCGCAATCAGGTGCGGTGGCGTGCCGGTCAGGCGTTTGATGATCAATGCCGCAATCGCATAAAGGAAAGCGGCCCCAAGCGCCAGCGCGATGCCCATCAGGTAATCGTTGCCGCCCTCGCCCTGTTGCCCATGTGCGCTGACAATCGCCAGCATCCCCAGAAACGAAACGCCCAGCCAGAACAGTTTCTGCAGGGTGATTTTTTCGTTGAGGAACAGCGCGGCCAAGCCGACCAGCATGAACGGTTGAACGTTATACACCGCGGTGCCGATGGCAATCGAAGCGCGGGAGTAAGAGGCAAACAACAGCACCCAGTTGCCGACAATCGCCACGCCGCTGAGCACCGCCAGCAGGAACGTGGTGCGGGTCAGAATGCCGGGGCGCAGGAAGCCGAAAGCCGCGCAAATCAGCAACAAGGTGCCGGCGCCGAACACGCAACGCCAGAACACCACGTCCAGCACCGGTTGCCCGGACACCAGCACGAACCAGCCGATGGTCCCGGAAATCAGCATGGCGGCAGTCATCTCGAATGACCCGCGACGAAGTGTTTTGTCCATCATCAGACTCCTGTGATTGAGCCCAAAGTATGCCCATCCAACCGGGGGCTTCTCCAGCGCAAAAAGCAGGCTAAACTCGACATCTGCCTTTTTTATCAAGGCGGTTTCGATTAATTACCTTACAGGGGTAGCGCCATGACTGACGATATCGACCAAGTGCTGATTACGGCGTTGATGGAAGACTCACGGCGTTCGCTCAAGGCGCTGGCAAACCTCAGCGGCCTGTCCTCACCGAGCGTCGCCGAGCGTTTGCGCCGCCTCGAAGAACGCGGCGTGCTCAAGGGCTACACCGTCGAGATTGATCCCAAGTGTTTCGGCTATCAACTCCAGGCCATCGTGCGAATCCGCCCGTTGCCGGGCCAGTTGCAAGAGGTGGAGCGGCAAATCCAGGCGATTCCCGAATTCACCGAGTGCGACAAGGTCACCGGCGACGACTGCTTCATCGCCCGCCTGCACGTGCGCTCGATGGAACAACTGGACACCCTCCTCGACCGCCTGAACACCCACGCCGAAACCAACACCGCCATCGTCAAGAAAACCCCGGTCAAACGCCGATTGCCGCCCATGGCGTGAGCCTTCAGCCAAATCGCAGGCAAGAAAAAACCCGCCGAAGCGGGTTTTTTACTCATGGACGACGATTAATCATCGCGGCTCATGATGCCGAAGATCTGCAACAAGCTGATGAACAGGTTGTAGATCGACACATACAGGCTGATGGTCGCCATGATGTAGTTGCGCTCACCGCCGTGAATGATGGCGCTGGTCTGGAACAGAATGCAGACCGAGGAGAACAGCACAAAACCTGCGCTGATCGCCAGTTGCAGACCGCTGACCTGGAAGAAGAAGCTCGCCAGCGTCGCACCCAGCAGCACGAAGAAACCTGCGGTGATGAAGCCACCGAGGAAACTCATGTCCTTACGGGTGATCAGCACGTAAGCCGACAGACCGCCAAACACCAGCGCCGTCATCGCGAAGGCCGAGCTCACTACTTCCGCGCCGCCCTGCATGCCCAGGTAACGGTTGAGGATCGGGCCGAGCAGGAAACCCATGAAACCGGTCAAGGCAAACGCCGACACCAGGCCCCACGCGGAATCACGGAGTTTGTTGGTTAGGAAGAAAAGGCCGTAGAAACCGATCAGCACCACGAAGATATTCGGGTAGCCGACGCGCATCTGCTGGGCGACGAACGCCATCACGCCGCTGAATGCGAGGGTGAGAGCGAGCAAGCCGTATGTATTGCGCAGGACGCGGCTAACCTCTAGCTGCTCAGCCTGCACGCTGTTATTAACTGCGTAATCCTGTTCGCGCATGGCGACACTCCTGTTGGTTTGAAACGTTCAGTCGCAAAGATCATAACAGACGCTCTGTAACAAGCCATGCACAGAGTTTGACAGTGTGTTTCATTCAGGTATTATGGCGCCCGCAACGCAAACGGAGGTGTGGCCGAGTGGTTTAAGGCAACGGTCTTGAAAACCGTCGACTGTAACAGGTCCATGAGTTCGAATCCCATCGCCTCCGCCATCTTTATACGACAAAGCCCTGATTATTCAGGGCTTTGTCGTTTCTGGGGTTTGAGAATCGGCGGCGATTTTTCGAGGCGTTAGAAAACTGTTTGGTAGCCGTTTCAAACTTTCCCGCTTTGACCCTCCTCCGTCCTGTCAACTGCTTCATGTCCCTATGTGGCACACAGCTTTCGAGCAGCGCCGGGCAGCCGAGGTCGCCGATAGAGGGCGCGGCGCCTTGATCGCAATCGACCGCAATGAGGAATTCATCAAGATGACACTGGCCGTAATGATGGCGCCGGAGTGAAGACTATCGACAGCTTTTGACTCAAGGTGAGGTAAGCCTATGGGCGCTGTTAGGTTTACTCACCCGGCCCGTGTCTTGAATTACTGGCCAGATCTTTCCACGCGGTTACGCCCTTTCTTTTTGGCTGAGTTTTCCGCCTCGTTGGCTTTCTTCCGAACTTCGTCAACAGACAGGTTGCCTGGGTGAGAGCTGCAGGTTCCCGTGGAGAGCGTAATACTTACCTCACTGCCATCGACATCAAATCGGCAGGCCGCAGCTTCATCAAGCAACCTGTTAGCGAAGGCTTCGGTCTCCAATGCACTAGTATTGCCAAGCAGTACTATGAACTCGTCCCCGCCCACACTGTAGGAATACCCTCGCGCCTGGACCAAATCCTTTACGAATCTCATAAAAGGTTTGAGCACTTGGAGGTCCACGGTCGTTTCTGTGTACTTGGTATTCAGGTCCTTGAAATGATCAATGTCAAAGAACACAAGCCCTACCGGCTTGCCAGAGTTGGCCAATGCCTGGAAGTCCTGCGCAAGCTGCGATTCGGCCCTGAGGATTTCGAATTTCCCATACCGCACCAACCCTTGTTGCGCAAGAAATTTTGTGGCATCCAGCAAATGGCTGATGGATCTCGCCAAAATTTTGTGCTCACTGTATTCCCACACTTCAGGCAAAGCGTTGAGATCTATGCGCTCGGGGAAATTCAGCTTTGCTGCACTCAGTAGATGATTGAACTGCGCTACGAGGGCTTTTTCGGCTAGGTAGCTGTCATGCCCTTTTGCTCGCTCGGCAAGGCTTTCTATACTCTCTCTAAGGTCGAAATTGCTCACATACCCCCCTGAATACCCGCCAATGGCGCGGCCAAATCAGCGACGCTACTATTTTGCCAGCAATCTGTCCAACGTAAGCGCGTACGTGAGTGTCTTATCAACGGAACAAAATCAATTGCGTTCGTGCAAGCAGGATTTTCAGTTCCTTGTTGATACTTCCCGCGCATAAGCTTGGCCTGCCCTCAGCGCGATCAGTCCTTGGTCTGTCCAACAAAGGTGTCGGGAAAGGCCGAAAAACTCCTGAGACAGAGCTCGACATGAACGCCCAGATCGCTGGAATGCTTGAAGGCCGAAATGTTGACTTGCACGCCGGTATTGCTCGAGCCTGCGACGATCTGCTCGCACTTTCCGCCATCGCCTGACCGCCCAGCACCCACACTCCACCGCCCGGGCATGACCCGGCGAAGGACGCCCATGCCCACGGAGCGGCGGACCGATGTAAAAAGTCAATCTATTCCGAAGCGATCGAAGTCCTAGAACGACTCGCCGAGCTGCCAGATCGCTCTTTAGTGACGCGGTGCAATAAGGAAACGTTGTAATCGTAGGTCGATATCAACGGCACTGGCCCCTCGTTCCGAGCCATCCCGAGCCATTGCCTTGTTCGTTCAACGTCAAAGAGTTCGTTCTTGAACTTCATCTTCGCAACAAGGTTTGCTGAGACCCTGAAGTGTCCACATCCGGCCGAGCATTTGACCTCGGACCAGCATCCTGTCGTGTGAACAATTTTAGAAACAGCTTGGCAAATTAAGCATTGCATGTCCGATCTCCATTTCGATGACCAACTCACTGTAGCCGAACACCGGCCAAGGCTCCTCCATGCCCACAGAAAACAAACCGGCTTAGCCGCTGGAGGTGGAGCGCCGAATCCCGCTTCGCACTCAAGAGCGTAAATTATTCAAACCCAGTCACCCAGCCGTGAATTACTCTATAGATCGATTCAGTTGACAGGTGCTGAAATGCTCACGCTCCCCAAACCCCAGGTTTGTGATCGCGTTTACGACGTAGTGAAACGTTCTGGAATTGACGTGCAACCATGGCATGTCAAAGAAGGAGGCGTTCCCGTCAAAAGACCGGCCGCGAACCCAAACTATTGCTACCGATGGGCCTTCGTCCAAGAGGCACAAGTCGCCGTTCTATGTATGTGGTGGGAACGGATGAAAGCTGACCATATAGGCGTTTTCTATGAGGGTAACTCTCGGTTAGAAGCGCAGGAATTAGCACGCGCAGTTGAGGACTGGAGGCATACCCCGAAACAGCGTCAGCAGGCTAAGCGCTGGGCAGGGAGTGCACTACAATTTGAGGGCATTGTGCAGAAGGCGTTAAAAGAAAAGCTTTTGATCCGAGGCGTAATCGTCGCCCGGCAGGATTCAAATGCGGTTCTTGGCCTTTTCGAACGGTGGGATGCACGTTACCGCGAACTTGATGCCGAGGTATGGCACATCGAGTCCTATGAACTGGAAACAGGTCACTATATTGTCCGACGGGGACCGAGACCTCAGCTTGCACCAATGGCAGTATCAACGGACCATCATCAGTCAAATGATGTTCTGATCAACCACGAAGCTTCGAAGCATCCTACTCAAGAAAAATTTCTAGTCGCGGATCAGTTCACAGGGACAGACAGACCGACCCAATACGAACGAAATGGGCTTGTTTACGAGAGACTGGCGAAAGTCCGTAATCATGTACTTCAGCGAGCTAAAGGTCGCTGCGAGCTAATATCGTGTGGTGCTGCAGGTTTTCGCAAAATTAACGATGAAATTTACCTCGAGACGCACCACGCAAGCCCGCTATGCGAAGGTGGACCAGACACGCCCGCCAACGTGATCGCCTTGTGCCCAAACCATCACCGAGAAGCTCACTACGGCGTCAACAGACAAAGGCTTTACGAAGAAGCCCTGAGAAGTATTGCTGCCGCCGAGGCCTTGACGCAGTATCCGCCCACCTAATGCTCCAAATCCGGTGTTATTGTCTGCATCCGAAAATTGGCAGTGGAAAGGGATTTAGATGAGTCAGTGCTGTGAATGCAAGGAAGACATCCACAATGGCGCAATTAGATGCCGTCATTGCTCGGCGGTACAGGGATGGCGACGCCTTTTAAGGGCTCCTTTACTTGTTTGTGGTCTTATTTTGACTGTTGTATCCATTTTTGCCGCTGATCCGGTTAAACGGCTCATGGACCCCCAAAAAGCAAGCATGCTGGCTGCCATTACAGACGGCGATTATTCCAAAATAAATATCACGCTCACAAACGCGGGAACTCGCGCAGCCACCCTTAAAAATATGAAAATAGAGGGCACGACAAAACAGGGCCAGTTAGCACTCTGGTTTCTAAACAGCAGTTTGGATGGTGCAATTCTGGAGCCAGGAAAGTCCTATGTAACCGTCGCGTCGAATGTCGATAGAATTCCCGGAATTGTTGAGCCAATGCGTAGTGTTCCGCTAAGAAAAATGTATGGATTCACGGATAACTGTCGGCTACTGATCGAGTATGTTGACGTAAATGGGCAAGGATTCATCTATCCGTATCCATTCATGTGTGATCCCATTGATTGGAATTATCGAGGAGGCCTCGATGAAAGCGTTCGGCGCAAAGGCTAACTTTTCTTAAATTCACTTCGATAGGTGATATAGAGTGCGGTAAATTTTTCCCAACTGGTCGCACCGCTAGAAACATAGAAACTCAAAGCAGAACCCTCTACGGGCTCAGGTTTTGTCAGGATTTTACCTGCAAGCTTCCAATAGCCTTTTAGCTTCTGGTCATCAGATTTTTTCGGTATAGGATACCGGCCAGCCCAAAGAATTTATGCCTCGTAGAAACGTAGCATTTTTCTCTCGTTTTCGTTCCGTTTGATGCCTATCAAATCAGCTAAATCATTGAGAAAGTGTTTCTCTGGCACGGTGCCTCCGCGACTGACAATTACAGCCTTCATGACGACTTCCAATGAGAGTCCACAAATCATGTGGTAAACAGGCTTGCAAGCTACGGACATACTGAAATCTTGACCTAAGTTCAGTTCATGAGTGATCGTTTCGTTGTTACCACTGCGCATTGCGAACCAGATTGCACCTGCTGACGCATAAAGGTCGTTTGCTCGATTAAGCCAATGGTTTTTGTGGTTACGTCCATCTACAAGCGTCGGACGGTCAAAAAGATCATAACCGTCTATGCCATTGCTTTCGGTATCCATGTCTCGTCCTATGATGAGTAAAAGATTATTACTGAATGCCTCGATTTACAGAGGGATCAGTCCGAGAGCATTTTTCGTCGAGTCTTCACATCTAAAACGCGATAATTGCCTATCCGTGCCGTTTTAACGATCGTCCAAGATCGCAGTCTTACAGCGCTCATCGTACGTGAACTTCAGGCTAGAGACGTCTCCGCTTTCAACAGCAAACGTCCCCCAATCTTCGAAAGGTGGCTGCAGCACTGCACGCAAGCATTCAATCACCTGTGCCGGGGCGCTACCCCCTTGAACAGTCTCGTTGTTGGTCGCTAGGAACTCGTGCATTTTTCCGGGGTTTTCAAGATCCAGTGGTACGTGCCAAGGAAGGCAGTTGGTCGTTCCGTCAAATAGACAAAACAGAGCTGGGACGCCTTTGAAATGTCGAAAAAACATTCCACGCAAATGCATAGTGAAAGTGTCGAGGTAGTCCATCAAATACGTACTTACCGTTGCTTCCGCGCCATAGAAAAAATCTTCCCTGCTAGCCGCAAGTGTGAAGGTGAAGAACCTGGCTTGGCCCTGCTGGCTGCCCCCCCCAACCCATGATCGCCCTCGCCTGGTTCGCCTACGTGTACTGCTACAAGGGGCCGCGGCGATGAAGGCTCGTATCGAAAAGAAGTTGAACAAACGGCTCGTTCAATTGCACCCAGCGCTGTATCGAAAGGCCTAGCGTGACGATGAGCACTCCGAACTGGCGTACGACCAGAAGTCGAACGTCAGGCATTGCCCGAGCGTGGGAGGTGGAACCGATTATTGGGGTGACAGGATGGATGCTTACACCACCTGGGCGGACTGGAAGAAGAATTGGCCTTTCCATGGTCCGTTCGAGGAATACCCGCATGGGCATGACCTTGCTCACTGCCCGAACGCGGAAGGCTTCAAGCCGACGACTCAAACCTGCTTAACCTGTCCGCCAAGTGCGAGCTGGCATCCAAAGCAACAGCCTAAGCCCTCTTCCACCTACCAGCCTGCTGCTGAACGGCGAATGTCACCGGCACCACTGCATCTCACAGGGGACTCCGTCATTGTCGCCATCCATTTTCATTCCTGGACAATTTTGCAGAAAGCTTTTGGCCTCTGCGCACGAGGTCATCTGCGAGCAGTATTTGCGCCCATCGCATTTGACTGGAACCGAAACAGGCTTCGGCGCAGTCACGACCGTAGAGATGATTTGGGGCGTCGATAGCCGAGCCTCAGCCCAGGACTGTAATTCAGGGGAAAGCTTCCAAGCCAACAGACCAACAACAAGCACAACCAAAATCAGTTTCATCTTGATCCATCCATGATGAGAGACCGTTTGCGTTCTCACGTTGCCTGCTTTCCAGCGTAACCCACAAATTTACATACAGCCTGCCGGTTAACGCCGGTCGAGGATAACTATCGCCATGAACACGGATAGGAATCAACGGCGCCTGCTGGAAAAACAGAGCGTCAAGCTGCCACCGCACCTTCAACACCAAAGGAGACATCACCGAGCGGGTTTACCGTCGCGCGCCTCCAAAATCTCCCACCGACAGCTCTACCGATCGCAATTCTCACCGTCAAAAAACAAGACCACTGGCAAACCTTCAGGGCGAAGACGCGATAACGCACCGGCCAAAGGTAGTCATCCAGGCATTCAAGCCTTGCCGATGTCATCGCCGTACGCCAACCTCGCTGCCACCACAATGGGCCGGTCGTGAAATCGGGGACCGAGCGTTTATTGGTAAGTCATTGTCATTGATATTCCTGCTTTTACTTTGCCTGTAACAAAGAGGGTGGAAGTCCTGAGATAGCGAACAACAAACTATTTACCTAGACGACCACCGGCGCTGGGGAATTTGCCAAAATTTCCTTGGTTAATAGTGCCTATTGCTGATGAATCAGGACCGAAACTTACGGACAAACAGTTTCCCAGAACTTGAATAGCAAAACTTGACGCGGAGTCCGGTACGTTCGCCAATCCTAGCGTCGATGAGGTATTTGTAGGGGATGAAATATCGCTGAGGGTATATTTCACGTTTACGTTTGATGCGCCGGCCCCGCAATCCAAATCGATAGAAAATGGGGATCCTCCAAGGAGTTCAGGGCTATTGGGGACTATGTCTGCACCCGAAGGAAGCCTGACCAAAACACTCACCGCGCAGTATGTTCGAACCGGGGATACTATTACGCCCGGCAAGGTGAATGCCGGAGTAACAATCACACTTTCCTATGAGTGAAGTTAGTAGCCGTTGAGCCGTCTCAGGTTGGTGTAAAACACAACACCGTGAGTCGAGACGGCCTATTCCATATTCAGAGCAGTATTAGGCGACCCTCGCCATGCCCCTGAACATCGTGAGCAACCGCCGTCAGGATCTAGAGCGCACTGAATTCATGACCTGCTTCGTCCAGACAACATCCGGGCAAGGGTGTTATCACCGACCCAATAGTGATGGAACAGGCCAGCGAGCGCATGCAGGCCGATCAGCCAATAGCCGCTGGTGCCAAGCCATTCGTGCCAGTACTTGAATCGCTTGGCCAGATCCGGATCCACCGACACCGGTGCCGACAGATAGACGTCGAAATACGGCAAGGGCTTACCTCCCGCAGCCAGCATCAACCAGGCCATCAGTGGCGTCACAATCATCAAGCCATACAGCGCCAGGTGCATCAGGTGTGACAGGCCGGTCTGCCAGGCCGGCGGCGTTGGCGTGATCGGCGGACGCGGCGTCAGACGCCCGAGCAGGCGAACCCAGACCAGAGCGAAAATGCTTATCCCGAACAGCCCATGCAACCCCAGGAACAGAGCTCGCGCGTTGCTGCCGCGTGGCAGCAGCCCTTTGATCTCAATGCACGCATACACGCCGACGAACAGCGCCAACATCAGCCAGTGCAGGGTGATCGACAGCTTTGCATAACGATCTGTGACTATCTCGCGGGTCATAAACACGCCTCATCAAATTTTGGGACGACTGCCGTGCGACAGCCTCTGAGCGGTTGCTTTGAACCGGCGGCACGCAGCCTGTCGGTCAAAACTTAAGACAATCTGAAGACCAGCGCTCAACGAACCTTTTTCCACCTTCAGACTTCATTAAGAAATGCCTCGGATACTCCCCTCAAACTTATAGAGGGAGGCGTTCCGCCCATGCCCGATTTCGACTGGAACATTGCATTGCCGCTGCACTTCGGCCAGGCAGAAACGCCACAGATCGTCCTGTCCCGCGCCTTGCCGGGCGATGACCAGAGGCCGGTATTCGAGAACTTTATCCAGCAACGCTTTCGCAAGGTTCACGGTGCAGACATTCGTCATTTCATGCCGCAGTTGTTCGGCATAAGCAGCACCGACGGCGAACTGTGCGCGGTCGCCGGGGTACGCCTGGGTCGTGACGAGCCGTTGTTTCTGGAGCGTTATCTGGACAAACCGATCCAGACATTGATCAGCGCCGTGGTGGAGCGCCCGGTGGACCCTGCCGGCATTGTCGAGGTCGGCAATCTGGCCGCCACCGACACCGGCAATGCGCGGATGAGCATCATTGCCATTACCTATCTGCTGGCCATGGGCGGGCTGGAATGGGTGGCCTTCACCGGCAACATGGGCCTGGTCAACAGCTTTCACCGACTGGGCCTGAAACCAGTGACCCTCTGCGCCGCCGACCCGCAGCGACTGGGCGACGATCGGCACAGTTGGGGCAGCTACTACGAAAGCAAACCCTGGGTTCACGTCGGCAACATCCGCGCCGGCTTCATTCATCTGCGCAACATCGGTCTGTTCAGCCGGCTGGGCTTGCCATCGTCCCTTGACGGAGCCTGCCATGTCGCCTGAATGCCAACGATTCGAGCAGGCCTTGCGCAGCCATGCCGAGCGCAAGAGCAACGTCATTGCCCTGTGGGGCGACACCCTGAAAATCGATTACGCCACGCTGTACGCTGAAGTGAAGTACCGCCAGCAGCGTCTGCGCGATGAACAGGCAAGCGTCATCGCCCTGTCTCTGGACAACGGCGTCGAGGCCATACTCTGGGACTTGGCCGCGCTGTTCGAAGGCCTTACTTGCGTGACCTTGCCCCCCTTCTTCAGCCCCGCACAGCGTGCCCACTGCCTGGAACAGAGCCAGGCAGAACGAGTGATTGCCGAACCGGAATTCGAAGCCGAACTGCTCGTTGCCGGCTATGAGAAAAGCGCCGAGTTCTGGCGACGCCCGTTCGCTGGCCCCAACCCGATGCACCCCGGCACGGCCAAACTGACCTTCACCTCCGGCACCACCGGGACTCCCAAAGGCGTGTGCCTGAGCGCCGACAGCTTGTTGCGGGTAGCGCGGGAACTGGATCAGGCCAGCAAACCCACTGAACCACAGCATCACCTGGCGCTGTTGCCGCTGGCGATCCTGCTGGAAAACCTGGGCTGCTACGCCGCGCTCTACGCCGGTGCCACCCTGAGCCTGCCTAGCCAGAAAACCCTGGGCATCCGGGGCGCCAGCGGCGTCGATGTACCGCGCCTGCTCGGTTGCCTGGCCAGTCGTTCGCCCGAGAGCCTGATTCTGGTGCCGCAACTGCTGCTGATGCTCGTCAGCGCAACCGAACAGAACGCGTTCAATCCGCAAACACTGCACTTTGCCGCCGTCGGTGGCGCGCGGGTCTCTAAGGACTTATTGCAACGCGCCCGGCACGTCGGCCTGCCGGTCTATGAAGGTTACGGCCTGTCCGAATGCGCTTCGGTCGTCTGCCTGAATCGCCCCGCAGCATACCGTGCAGGTAGCGTCGGCCGGCCCCTGCCCCACGTCGAAGTGAAACTGGCCGAAGACGGTGAGGTCCTGATCAAGGGCTCGCTCTTGCTCGGTTACCTGGGTGAGCCGGCCTACACCGGCGAGTGGTGGCACAGCGGCGATCTCGGGGAGTTCGACGCGCAGGGTTTCCTCTTCCTCAACGGTCGCAAAAAGCATCAGTTCATCACCAGCTACGGGCGCAACGTCAACCCGGAATGGGTCGAAGCGGAACTCACCCAACGCCGACACATCGCCCAGGCTTTTGTGTATGGCGAGGCTCTGCCGCGAAATCACGCATTGTTGTGGCCCAACCGCCCGGACTGCACGGACGAACAACTGGCTGCTGCCGTCGACGAAGCCAACGACGCGTTACCCGATTATGCCCAGGTGCATCACTGGACACGCCTGAATGAACCCTTCACTGCCGCCAATGGCCTGCTGACCGCCAATGGCCGCCCGCGCCGGGACGCCATCGTCGCGTTGTACCGCGCACAACTGACTGAATTTCCCCATTCCGAGGAGCCCGCATCATGACGTTTTTCGACACCCTGCAAGAAGCCACTCAACAAGAGCGCCACGAACTGTTCAACCTGCCGATCATCCTTGATGCGCTGCAAGGCCAGGTCAGTCTTGAAAGCTATCGGGCGTTTCTCGCTCAGGCGTACTACCACGTGCGCCATACCGTGCCGCTGATGATGGCGTGCGGCGCGCGCCTGCCCACACGCCTGGAATGGCTGCGCAAGGCGGTATGTGAATACATCGAGGATGAATACGGCCACGAACAATGGGTGCTCGACGACATAGCCGCCTGTGGCGGTGATCGCGAAGCGGTGCGTAACGGCCAGCCCTCGCTGCCGATCGAACTGATGGTCGGTTTTCTCTATGACCTGATTGCCCGGGGCAACCCGGTGGGGCTGTTCGGCATGGTCAATGTGCTGGAAGGCACCAGCATCGCCCTGGCGACTCACGCGGCGGGCAGCATCCGTCAGCACTTGGCCTTGCCGGAAAGCGCCTTCAGTTATTTGAGCTCCCACGGTTCGCTGGACATCGAGCACATGCAGACCTATCGCCGGCTCATGAATCAACTCGACGACAGCGCCGACCAGGCCGCCGTGATCCATGCCTCGAAAGTGGTGTACCGGCTTTACGCCGACATGTTCCGCGGTTTGCCGGGCCGCCTGGAAGTCCAACATGCAGCTGCATGAGGCCCGTGTGGTCCTGACCGGCGCGAGTGGCGGTATCGGCATGGAGATCGCCAGCGCACTGTGCGCCGCCGGTGCCCGGGTCCTGGCCGTGGCTCGTCACCAGGAGTCACTGCTGCCGCTGCTCGCGCGCTATCCGCAGAATCTGCACTGGGTGGCCGCCGACCTGACGTTGCCCTTTGACCGGCACAAGGTACTGGCCGCCGTTGAGGCCATCGGCGGCATCAACCTGTTGATCAATGCCGCCGGCGTCAATCATTTCGCCATGCTGGAACAGCTCGATGACAGCGACATCAACGCCATGTTGGCGGTCAACGTCAGTGCACCGATTTGCATGACCAAGCTGCTGTTGCCGCAGCTCAAGCAAGCCGACAGTGCCATGGTGGTGAATGTCGGCTCGACCTACGGTTCGATCGGCTACCCCGGTTATGCCAGTTACTGCGCCACCAAGTTCGCCCTGCGCGGTTTTTCCGAAGCCCTGCGCCGGGAACTGGCGGATACCCGGGTCAGTGTTCTGTATGTGGCACCCCGCGCCACCCGCACATCGATGAACAGCGCGGCGGCCCAAGCCCTGAACGATGCCCTCAAGGCCAATGTCGACGACCCGAAAACCGTGGCCTCGGCCGTCCTCCACGCAATCGCCGGCGACCACCGCGACCTTTACCTGGGCTGGCCGGAACGTTTTTTCGTGCGTCTCAACAGCCTGTTGCCCAACCTGGTGGATCGAGGCCTGCGCAAGCAATTGCCACTGATCCGCCGTCTGAGCCACAAACCCGAGAACGAGCAAAAACCATGAAAAAAATCTTTGCCTGCCTTTTGATAGGCGCCTTCAGCCAGATCGCCTGGGCCCTCGACAGCGCCGACCAGCAACGCCTCTCTGCCCTCCAGCAGAGTTGGGCGCACATTCAATACGAAATGCCGGAAAAACAACGCGAGCAAGCCTTCGAACAACTGGCCGCGCAAGCCTCCGCCTTCAGCCAGGAACGCCCGGCCGTGGCCGAAGCGTGGATCTGGAAAGGCATTGTCACCAGCAGCTGGGCCGGCGCCCAAGGCGGGCTCGGGGCATTGGGCAAAGCCAAAGACGCCAAGGCTGACCTGGAAAAATCCCTGACTCTGGCCCCCAAAGCCCTGCAAGGCTCGGCTTACACCAGCCTCGGCGCACTGTATGACCGCGTACCGGGCTGGCCCATCGGTTTTGGTGATTCAGACAAGGCCGAACAACTGCTCAAGCTTGCCTTGCAAATGAACCCCAATGGCATCGACAGCCTGTACTTTTGGGGCGATCACCTTTACCGTCAAAAGCGCTACTCTGAGGCCAAGGCAGCGTTGCAAAAGGCGCTGCTCGCCGCCCCTCGCCCCAACCGCGAAACGGCCGATGCCGGGCGCCGCAAAGAGATCGAGACGTTGCTGGTGGACGTAAACAGAAAACTCGACTGACAGGAGTTCGCGTGCGTTTATTACTGATCGAGGATGACGTCGCCCTCGGCGAAGGCATTCACCAGGCCCTCGGGCGCGAAGGCTACACCGTCGACTGGATCAAGGACGGCAGCAGCGCTCTGCATGCCCTGCTCAGTGAAACCTTCGACCTGGCCGTGCTTGATCTCGGCCTGCCGCGCATGGACGGTCTCGAAGTGCTGCGACGCCTGCGCGACAGCGGTTCCAACTTGCCGGTACTGATACTCACCGCCCGCGATGCCACCGAAGACCGCATCGCCGGGCTGGATGCCGGCGCCGATGACTATTTGATCAAACCGTTCGACCTGGCCGAACTCAAAGCCCGGTTGCGCGCCCTGCTGCGGCGCAGCGCCGGACGCGCTCAAATGCTGATCGAACACGCCGGCATCAGCCTCAACCCCGGCACGCAGCAGGTCAGCTATCTTGGCCAGCCCGTGGGGCTGACACCCAAGGAATACCAGTTGTTGCACGAATTGCTCTCGCCACCGGGTCGCGTCATGACCCGCGATCATTTGATGCAATTGCTGTACGGCTGGAATGAAGAAGCGGAAAGCAACACCCTGGAAGTGCACATCCATCACCTGCGCAAAAAATTCTCCACCGACCTGATCCGCACCGTTCGTGGTGTGGGCTATCTGGTGGAGGAACGTCGATGACGTCGATCCGTCGCCGTACGCTGACGCTGATCATCGGCTTGATGCTCGCCGGGCTGGCGGTGATCAGCCTGTTTAACGTGCACGACAGCAACCACGAAATCGCCGAGGTCTACGATGCGCAACTGGCGCAGAATGCCCGCCTGTTGCAAGGCGTGATGCGCATGCCGTTGGCGAGTCAGGAACATGCGGATCTGTACCAGGCGTTCAATACGGCGCTGGGCGAGGCAGTGCCTCGCGGCGATGGTCATCCGTACGAAAGGAAAATCGCCTTTCAGGTGTGGAGTCCCAAAGGTGAAGTGCTGGTGCACACCGCCAGTGCGCCCTCGTTCGGCACGCCACCGAACACACCCGGTTTCAGTGATGTGGTGGATTTGAACAATCGTCACTGGCGCGCCTTTGTCCTTGAAGACAAACAAAATGGCCTGCGTATCTGGGTCGGTGAACGTGACGATGTGCGGGCGGATCTGGTCGATCGCATCGTCCGCCACACCCTGTGGCCGAACATGCTGGGCAGCCTGATCCTCGCGGCGATGGTTTGGCTGGCCATCGGCTGGGGGCTGAAGCCGTTAGCCGATATGGCCGCAACCCTGCGCGCACGCCATAGCGGCTCGCTGGAGCCGCTGCAAATGACACCGCTGCCCAGCGAACTGGAACCGATGCAGGCGGCACTCAACCGCATGCTTGCGCAAATTCAGGACGTGCTCGGACGTGAGCGGCGCTTCATTGCCGACGCCGCCCACGAAATGCGCACGCCCTTGGCCGTCTTGCGGGTGCACGCACAAAACCTGCTGGAGGCCGGCACCGAAGATGACCGACGCGAATCACTTGAACACCTGATCGCCGGCGTCGATCGTACCAGCCGGCTGGTCAACCAATTGCTGACCATGGCGCGTCTCGAACCGAAGACGGCAGCCAAAATCCCTCCCCCCATTGACCTCACAGCCACCGTTCGAGAAAGCCTGGTGCAGTTGACTCCCTGGCTTTTGAGCAAAGGACTTGAACTGGTTTTCGATGCGGATGATGGCATCGGCCCGGTCAGGATCGATTCGGCCGACATCCACATTGCCTTGAATAATCTAGTGACGAATGCGGCAAATTTTTCACCGGCTCACGGTTTGATCAGCGTGCGTCTGGAAAGAAAAGAAGATCGCTATGAGTTATCCGTCGAGGACGAAGGGCCCGGAATCGAAGAGTCGGAACGCAATCGGCTCCTTGAGCGCTTTTACAGCCGTGGCAATGGCCAAGGGGCAGGCCTGGGGCTGGCCATCGTCAAGGCAATCGCAGATCGTACGGGAGGGGAAATCAAGCTGGAAAATCGAACGCCAACAGGGACCCGTGCGACGTTAGTGATATGTCCTCGCTAAGTTGAGTTTGAGTTAACAAGACCCGAGAAAAACGACAAAGCCCCGATTGCTCGGGGCTTTGTCGTTTCTGGTGTTTGGGAACGCTTGCCTCAATCCGCCTGCACGGTGACTTGCTGCTGTTCGCCCAACCCTGCGATGCCCAGGCGTATGGTCTGCCCCGGACGCAGGAAAACCGGCTGTGGCTTGATGCCCAGCCCAACGCCCGGAGGCGTGCCCGTCGAAATCACATCGCCAGGTTGCAGGCTCATGCAACGACTCAGGTATGCAATCAGTTGTGGCACGTTGAAGATCAGCGTCCGCGTATTCCCTTGCTGGTAGCGGTGTCCGTCGACATCGAGCCACAGGTCCAGCGCATGCGGATCGGTGATTTCATCGCGGGTTACCAGCCACGGGCCGAGCGGACCGAAGGTATCGAAGCCTTTGCCCTTGTCCCAGGTACCGCCCCGCTCCAGTTGCCATTCGCGCTCAGAGACATCGTTGATCACGCAGTAGCCGGCGACATGCTCCATGGCGTTGGCTTCATCGATGTTGCGCCCGCCTTTGCCGATGACCACGCCGAGTTCGACTTCCCAATCGGTCTTCTTTGAACCGCGCGGGATCTCGATGTTGTCGTTCGGGCCGCAGATGGCACTCGTCCATTTGTTGAAGATGATCGGCTCTTTCGGCACTTCCATGTTCGACTCGGCCGCATGGTCGGCGTAGTTCAGACCAATGCAGACGAATTTACCGACCTGGCCGACGCAGGCGCCTATCCGTGGCTTACCCGCAACGATGGGCAGGCTGGACGGATCGATGGCGGCAAGCGTCGCCAGGCTTTCCGGGCTCAGGGCCAGTCCGGCGATATCCGGTACATGCGCCGAGAGGTCGCGGATCTGATTATCGGCATCCAGCAGGCCCGGTTTTTCCGAACCTTTTTCGCCATAACGCAACAGTTTCATTTAGTTCTCCTGCTCAAACCGAAAGTGCGAAGCGGGTTTCAGATGCTCATGCCGCCATCGATGACATGCACACCGCCTGTGGTGTAGGCGGACGCATCGCTGCCCAGGTACAAAGCCAACTGGGCGATCTCGTCGGCACTGCCGATGCGACCCATGGGTTGGCGGTCAAGAAATTGCTGGTAGACCCGTGCTTCGTCGACGCCTTGTTGCGCAGCCTGTGCGGCAATGCGCTGACGCAGCGACGGCGATTCCACGGTGCCGGGGCAAATGGCGTTGCAGCGAATGCCCTGACTGATGAAGTCGGCGGCAACCGCCTTGGTCAGCCCTACCACCGCCGCTTTGCTGGCAGCATAGGCAAAACGGTTGGGCACGCCTTTGATGCTGGAAACCACCGATGACATGTTGATGACTGATCCACCTCCGCGTTCCAGCATGCCCGGCAGGAACGCGCGGATCATGCGGTACATGGCGGTGACGTTGATGTCCATCGACCGCGCCCAGTCCGCTTCATCGCATTCGAGAATGTTGCCACTGTGCACGTAGCCTGCGCAGTTGAACAGCACGTCCAGTGCGCCGATGCGCTCACTGATTTCGCTGATGGCGGTGGCCGAGGTCACGTCCAGGGTAATCGCCGTTATGCCTTCAAGCCCTTCCAGCCTGCTGATATCGAGGTCCGTGGCAAACACTTCGGCACCGGCCCGGGCAAAGGCAATGGCGCTGGCCATGCCGATACCCTGCCCCGCCGCCGTGATCAGCACCCGTTTGTTCTGCAGGTTCATGCAGCCTCCAGCTTCGCGGTGAGGGGGGCTGTTTTTGGGGTTCTGCCGAGCATCGACGCGGGAATGGCAAGGATCAACCCGCCGCTGACGAACAAGCACAGCGCCAGTACGTAGGTGCCGTTGTTGATATTGCCGGTCAGGTTTTCAGCGACGGCGGTGATCATCGAGCCGGTGAAACCGGAGAGGTTGCCGAAGGCGTTGATCATGCCGATACCCGCCGCAGCGGCGACGCCGGAAAGCACGGTTCCCGGCAGGGTCCAGTAAATCGGCATCAGGCTGAGGATCCCCGAGGCAGATACGCTGAGGAACAACACGGACAACACCAGGTTGTCGGCGAAATACGCGCTCAGGATCAACCCCAAACCACCGATGAAGGCCGGAATCGCCGCGTGCATACGACGCTCACCGGTCCGGTTGGAGTGCCGTGCGTTGAGCAGCATCGCAACCGTGGCAATCGAATAGGGAATGGCGGTCAGGAGGCCAATGTGCAAGCTGTTGGTGATGCCCGTGCTCTTGATGATCGAAGGCATCCAGAACGCCAGGCCGTAGAAGCCGGTGTTGAAGGTCAGCAGGATCAGGACCAGCAACCACACCCGTGGATTGAAAAACACCTCGCTCAGGCGCGAAGCCTTGCCCTGGTTATCGGTTTGCAGATTGGCCTTGAGCAAGGCTTTCTCCGCAGCGGACAGCCATTTGGCGGAGTCGATGTTGTTGGCCAGGCAGACGATGACGACGAACGCCATGATGATCGAGGGAATGCCTTCGATGATCAGCATCCATTGCCATCCGGACATGCCCTGCACGCCTTGCATGCTGCTCATCAACCAACCGGAAAGGATCCCGCCCAGGGTCAGGCTGACCGGCAATGCCATCAGGAACCCGGACATCACCCGGCTTTGCCGATGGGTCGGAAACCAGTAGTTGAGGTACAGAATCACACCCGGGAAAAAGCCGGCTTCACAGATGCCCAACAAGAAGCGCAGCACGTAGAACATCGTGCTCGATTCGATGTGGAAGAAACCCGCCAGCGGCACGGTGAACGCCACGGCCATGGAGATTACGGCCCAGGTCAACATGATCCGGGCGATCCAGAAGCGCGCGCCGTAGCGATGCAGCAACAGGTTGCTTGGCACTTCAAACAGGAAGTAGCCCCAGAAGAACATACTGGCGCCCAAGGCATAGACGGTGTTGCTGAACTGCAGCTCGTTGAGCATGTCGAGTTTGGCAAAGCCGATATTGACCCGGTCCAGGTAAGCCGCCATGTAACACAGGAGCAGGACAGGAAGAATTCGCCAGATCACCTTGCGGTAGGTCCGGTCTTCAAATTCGAGGGCGCTGGCCTGCGCCTGCGCGGGCAATTGCTCGGATATCGTTTGCATGAGGTAACCCCTGGGCATGTGGACATGCCTGATTGTTTTTATCGAATGGGTCAGGCCGAGTGAACCGTTCACTCGGCATAGCGCAATGACTAGAGTGCTTCGGTGGTTTTTTCTCCGTTGACCAGGCGCGTCAGTCCCAATGGATTGCGGTTCTTCAGCGCGTCAGGAAGCAAGGCGTCCGGGAAGTTCTGGTAGCACACCGGACGCAGGAAGCGATCGATGGCCAATGTGCCAACCGAGGTGCCACGGGCATCGGATGTCGCCGGCCAAGGACCGCCGTGGACCATGGCATCGCAGACTTCCACACCGGTGGGGTAACCATTGACCAGTACGCGACCGACTTTTTGCTCAAGCAGCGCCACCAGGTCGGCGGACTGTTCCAACTCTGCCGTCTCCCCCAGCAAGGTCGCGGTCAGTTGGCCGCGTAAACCGTGCAAGGCCGCCAACAGTTCGGCCCGATCGGCCACCTCGACCACCACGGTGGCCGGACCGAAGATTTCTTCCTGCAGCAACTCGTTGCCCGTCAGCAGCAGGCTGGCATCTGCCTGGAACAATTGCGCCTGCGCCTTGTTGCCCTGCTGTGCCGGTCCGGCCAGATGAATGATCTGCGGATGCGCCAGCAACGTTTCGCAACCGTGAACGTAACTGCGCAGGCCGCCCGCATTGAGCATGGTTTGCGCGGGCTGATCAGCCATCAAGGCACTGAGCGTCTGCACAAAGTGGCTGAAGGCCGGTGAGCGAATGCCGATGACCAGGCCGGGATTGGTGCAGAACTGCCCCGCGCCCATGACCACCGACGCCGCCAGTTCGGTGGCGATGCGCTCGCCGCGCACTTGCAATGCCTCGGGCAGGACCAGTACCGGGTTGATGCTGCTCATCTCGGCAAATACCGGGATCGGTTGCGGGCGGGCGGCGGCCATGTCGCACAGCGCCCTGCCGCCCTTGAGTGAACCGGTGAATCCGACGGCCTGAATCAGCGGATGCTTGACCAGCGTTTCACCCACACCGGCACCGAAGATCATGTTGAACACGCCTTCAGGCATGCCGGTATGCTCAGCGGCGCGAACGATGGCTTCGGCCACTCGTTCGGCGGTCGCCATGTGTCCGCTGTGGGCTTTGAACACCACCGGACAACCGGCGGCGAGCGCAGCCGCGGTGTCACCTCCAGCGGTAGAAAATGCCAACGGAAAGTTACTGGCGCCGAACACCGCCACCGGGCCGACACCCAGGCGACACTGACGCAGATCGACGCGCGGCAAGGGTTGGCGTGCCGGGAGTGGCAGATCGATGCGTGCACCGTAGAAGTCGCCGCGACGCAGGGTCTGGGCGAACAGGCGCATCTGGCCGCTGGTGCGAGCGCGTTCGCCCTGGATGCGTGCCGCCGGCAAAGCGGTTTCCTGGCAGACCAGGGCAACGAAGTCATCGCCCAGTGCATCCAGCTCTGTGGCAATGGCCTCAAGGAACTCGGCACGACGGGCGGCCGGCAGATGACGATAAACCGGATAGGCCTGGGCGGCGGCCGTTGCCGCGGCGTCCACTTCCTCGACCGTGGCCTGAATGAACGCCGTGGGCAAAGGTTGCCCGGTCGTCGCATCAACGCTGTGCAACACCACCGATCCGGCGGCGCTGCGGCCTCCCGCGGTGAAATTGTGTCCGGACAGTTCGGGCATGACAGTCTCCTGACCCTGATTGAAAGCTGGTCGCTACTGTACTGTCGCGAATCGATTCTTTCCCAATGGCATTTTTGGATTAACCGATAACGATCCGTTATCGAAATGACCGATAAACCCCATCGGATTTAACTCGCCGAATCGTTGTTCAAACGGGCGTTGTCCTTGAGTATTTCGGCAAATTCCAGAGCCGCTCCCACCAGTTGCTCGCCCTTGCGGGTGAGGATGCCGTAGTCCTGCGGGACCAAATGCAAAGGCGTATCCAGCGTCTTGAGCTGACCGCTTTCGAGCAGTGGGTTGACCATGGCATTGGGCAGCATCCCGATCATCGGCCCACGTTGCAGCACCTGGAGGAAGGTCTGCATCGAAATGGTGTCGACGGTGTTGCGGGGCATGCCCACGCCGGCTTCGGCGAACGCGAGTTCCATGCGCCCGCGAATCGGCGTACCCACCGGGTAAAGAATCCATGGCAAGTCCACCAGTTGCTCCAACGAGATGGGGCCGACACCTGCCAGCGGGTGCCGGTCGTTGACCACAATGCAGAACGGTTCGGGAGCCAGTGGTTGAAAGTCGTACCGCTGCTGCTGGCTTTGATCGGTGAAACGGGCGATGGCCAGGTCCAGTTTCTTCTCTTCAAGCATTTCCATCAGGTGGTTACTGGTTTGCTCCACCACCTCGATCGACAGCAATGGCCAGCGCTGTTTGATCTGCAAGATCGCCTCGGGCAGGGCCACCGCCGTAGCGGCAAATATTCCGCCGACCTTGAGATGACCGTGCCCCCCCTCGCGCAGGCTGCTGATTTGCTCGACGAACGAGCGCGCGTCGTTCAAGGCGATTTGCGCATAGCGCAGCACGTGCTCGCCCAGCGCCGTGGGCGGCATGGCCCGTGGTTGGCGCTCGAACAAGGCGAAACCGAGCAGGCTTTCGATCTCTTTGAGCATCTTGCTGATGGCCGGCTGGCTGAGGTTCATCTGTTGCGCCGCCAGGTGCATGTTACGGGTGCGCCCCAACGTGTCGATCAGCAGCAAATGCCTGAACTTGAGCCAACCGCAGAAACTGGAGAAGGACAGATCTGACATGAACACGCCTCGCACAGGTAATAACCGCAAGTTATCGAATACTGAATTTATCTCATTGGAGTTTATCGACTGTCCGTCCTAGCGTGAAGTCTTTACGAACCAGGAAGATGCCCCATGTCGCTATTGCTTACTCCCGAAAACACCCTGCCCGTCGATGGCGTCGCCGGTACCTTGATCGGCCGCGCCTGGGTACCAGGCCAGATCGCCGGACCTTCGCCGATCGTCCTGCGCGCCGACGGCGTATTCGATCTGTCGGAGCGCTTCGCGACCCTGAGTGACTTGCTGGAATCGGACGCTCCTCTGTCGGCAGTGCGCGAGACGCCGGGCACCTTCATAGCCAGCATCGAGGCCCTGCTCGCCAACACCGGACCTGATGCCGACCCGTCCCGACCTTACCTGCTGGCCCCTCTGGACTTGCAGGTGATCAAGGCCGCCGGCGTGACCTTCGCCGCCAGCATGATCGAGCGTGTGATCGAGGAGCAGGCCGGTGGTGACGCCGCCAAAGCCGAAGCCGTGCGGGCCACCGTGCACGGTGTGATCGGTGACAACCTGCGTTCGATCGTTCCTGGCTCAGAGCAGGCCATGCGCCTGAAAGCCTTGTTGATCGAACAAGGCATGTGGTCGCAATACCTGGAAGTGGGCATCGGTCCGGACGCGGAAATCTTCACCAAGGCACCGGTTCTGGCCTCTGTTGGCAGCGGCAGCCGGATTGGCATTCATCCGGGTTCGCAGTGGAACAACCCGGAACCGGAAGTGGTGCTGGCGGTGAACAGTCGCGGGCAGATTCACGGTGCGACCCTGGGCAACGACGTCAACCTGCGGGACTTTGAAGGCCGCAGCGCGCTGCTGCTGAGCAAGGCCAAGGACAACAACGCATCCTGCTCGATCGGGCCGTTCATCCGCCTGTTCGACGAACACTTCAGCCTGGACGATGTCCGCGCCTGCGTGGTCGACCTTGAGGTGCAAGGTGAGGACGGTTACCGGATGCACGGATCGAGCTCCATGAGCCAGATCAGCCGTGACCCGCAGGACCTCGCCGGCCAGACCCTCAACGCCAATCACCAATACCCCGATGGTTTCCTGCTGTTTCTCGGTACCCTGTTCGCGCCCACCGAAGATCGCGATCATGTCGGCAGTGGTTTCACCCACAAACTGGGGGACCGGGTCAGCATCAGCAGCCCGTTGCTCGGCAGCCTGCACAATCAGGTGACCCACAGCTGCGAGGCAACGCCTTGGACCTTTGGCGTGAGCGCCTTGCTGCGTAACCTGGCGTCCCGAGGACTGCTGCCACGCTGATCCAGAACAGATTGTCGATTCATCCAATTACAAGAGAGACATGAATCATGAGTGACACCCCTAAACGCCGTCTGCGCAGCGAGCAATGGTTCAACGACCCTGCCCACGCGGACATGACTGCCCTGTATGTCGAACGCTACATGAACTACGGCATGACCCGAGAAGAGCTGCAATCAGGTCGCCCGATCATTGGCATCGCCCAGACCGGCAGCGACCTGACACCTTGCAACCGCCATCATCTGGAACTCGCGCAGCGGGTCAAGGCCGGCATTCGTGATGCCGGTGGCATCCCCATGGAATTCCCCGTCCACCCGATCGCCGAACAGTCACGCCGGCCTACTGCCGCACTGGATCGGAACCTGGCCTATCTGGGACTGGTGGAGATTCTCCACGGTTATCCGCTGGATGGTGTTGTACTCACCACCGGTTGCGACAAGACCACCCCGGCCTGCCTGATGGCCGCCGCCACCACTGACCTGCCGTCCATTGTGCTGTCCGGCGGGCCGATGCTCGACGGTCACCACAAGGGCGAACTGATCGGCTCCGGCACCGTGCTCTGGCACGCGCGCAACCTGATGGCGGCCGGTGAAATCGATTACGAAGGCTTCATGGAAATGACCACCGCGGCATCGCCTTCGGTGGGTCACTGCAACACCATGGGCACCGCACTGTCGATGAACGCACTGGCCGAAGCGCTGGGCATGTCGTTGCCGGGTTGCGCGAGTATTCCGGCGCCCTACCGCGAGCGCGGTCAAATGGCCTACGCCACCGGCAAGCGCATTTGCGAACTGGTGATGCAGGATGTACGCCCGTCACACATCATGACCCGCGAAGCCTTCGAAAACGCCATCGCCGTCGCGTCGGCGCTCGGCGCCTCAAGCAACTGCCCTCCGCACTTGATCGCCATCGCCCGGCACATGGGCGTCGAGTTGAGCCTGGATGACTGGCAACGGATTGGCGAAGATGTGCCGCTGCTGGTCAATTGCATGCCGGCCGGCAAATACCTGGGCGAAGGTTTCCATCGCGCGGGCGGCGTGCCATCGGTCATGCATGAACTGCAAAAAGCCGGGCGCCTGCACGAAGACTGCGCCACGGTCAGCGGCAAGACGATCGGCGAAATCGTCAGCAGCAGTCTGACCAGCAACGCTGACGTGATCTATCCCTTCGAGACCCCTCTCAAACATCGTGCGGGCTTCATCGTTCTCAGCGGCAACTTCTTCGATAGCGCAATCATGAAAATGTCGGTGGTCGGCGAGGCGTTCCGCAAGACCTATCTATCCGAGCCAGGCGCAGAAAACAGCTTTGAAGCACGGGCAATTGTGTTCGAAGGACCGGAGGACTATCACGCCCGAATCGACGACCCGGCGCTGGAAATCGACGAGCGTTGCATCCTGGTGATTCGTGGTGCTGGCACCGTGGGCTACCCCGGTAGTGCCGAAGTGGTGAACATGGCGCCACCGGCAGCACTGATCAAGCAAGGCATCGACTCTCTGCCGTGCCTGGGCGACGGTCGCCAGAGCGGCACCTCGGCCAGCCCTTCGATCCTCAACATGTCCCCGGAAGCCGCTGTCGGCGGAGGTTTGGCGCTGCTGAAAACCAACGACCGCCTGCGCGTGGACCTCAACGCAAGATCGGTAAACCTGCTGGTCGACGAAGCCGAAATGGCCCGCCGTCGCGCCGAGTGGACGCCTAACATCCCTGCGTCCCAAACGCCTTGGCAAGAGCTGTACCGGCAATTGGTTGGACAGTTATCGACGGGCGGATGCCTGGAGCCGGCCACCCTGCATATGCGGGTCATTGCTCGAAGTGGCGGCGAGCCGCGTCATTCGCACTGACAGCTTTTGCGCAGCCCTGCTATTTCGGCCGGGCAGAATCTGCTGATCGATGGCGGCGCGATTCGCTCAAGTCAGCAAGTCCGCCGCTGCGCATCGCTCTTCGAGCAAACGCACGAACATGGTCAGGCTTTGCGACACCGTGCCCCGGCGCCACACCAGCCAGGTTCGCAAATAGCGAAAGGACTCAGACAACGGCCACACACTCACGGTGGTGCAGCCCGGCATGCTTTCGAGCATGCTGCGCGGCATCAGCGCCAGGCCAGCACCGGAGCTGACACAGGCCAGCATGCCGTGATAGGACTCCATTTCGAAAATCTTGCCGGGTACTGCGGCGTCCTTGGCGAACCAGCTTTCAAAGTGGTGGCGATAAGAGCAATTGGAACGAAAGGCGTAGATGTTTTCGCCGTTCACGTCTTGTGCGCGGTGGATCGGGGCATGGTTGAGCGGCGCGATCAGCACCATCTCTTCCTCGAAGGCCGGCACGCCCTCCAGTGCCGGGTGCAGCACCGGCCCGTCGACAAACGCAGCGGCCAATCGACCCGAGAGCACGCCGTCGATCATGGTTCCGGAAGGACCGGTGGACAAGGCCAGCTCGACTTTGGCGTGCTTCTGGTTATAGGCGGCCAACAGCCCAGGAATACGCACCGCCGCCGTGCTCTCCAGCGAACCGAGGGGAAACGATCCTTGCGGCTCTTCCCCGGCAACCGTCGTGCGGGCCTCCTGGACCAGGTCGAGGATGCGTCGGGCATAGTCGAGAAAACTCCAACCGGCCGGCGACAGCCGCAGGCGGCTTTTCTCGCGGATAAACAGGTCCACGCCCAGATCCTGCTCCAGTTGCTTGATCCGCGTCGTCAGGTTCGACGGCACCCGATGGATATGCTGAGCGGCCACGCTGATGCTGCCGTGCTCGGCGACAGCTTTGAAAATTTCGAGCTGAACCAGATCCAAGTCATTCTCCAAACGTGAACGGTACGATCAGTATTATTCAGTTTCCAGAAAACAAATGCCACCGTAGTCTGAACCCATCCCCACCCCGCAGGACGGTGCCATGACCCATGTTTCCAGCCTCACCCATGCCATTTCGATCAACCCCGCCAACGGCGAGCAGATCGGCCACTACCCTTTTGAATCCGATGCGGCGCTGCAATCCGCACTGTCACGCGCTGCGGCCGGGTTTCGTGTCTGGCGCGGCACACCGGTGGCGCAACGCGCGCAACGGCTGATCGCCCTGGCCAGCGTCTTGCGCAACAACGCAGAAGCGATGGCAACCATGATTACCCTGGAGATGGGGAAGCCGATCAGTCAGGCTCGTGGCGAAATCGAAAAGTGTGCGCAGCTCTGCGAATGGTACGCCGAGCACGGCCCGGCCATGCTCAACGCTGAACCGACACTGGTTGAGGGCGGGAAAGCGCGCATTGAATACCGCCCGCTCGGCCCGATTCTCGCGGTAATGCCGTGGAACTTCCCGATCTGGCAGGTACTACGTGGCGCCGTTCCGGTACTGCTCGCCGGCAACACCTACGTGCTCAAACACGCACCCAACGTGATGGGCAGCGCTTACCTGTTGCTGGATGCCTTCAAGCAAGCCGAATTCCCTGAAGGGGTTTTCGAAGTCATCAACGTCACGCCGGACGGCGTTTCCACGGCGATCAAAGATTCACGCATTGCAGCGGTGACCCTCACCGGCAGCGTGCGGGCCGGCATGGCCATCGGCGCGCAGGCCGGTGCAGCGTTGAAAAAATGTGTATTGGAGCTCGGTGGTTCCGACCCTTTTATCGTGCTCAACGATGCCGACCTCGACGATGCGGTGAAAGCCGCCGTCATTGGCCGCTATCAAAACACCGGGCAAGTCTGCGCAGCGGCCAAACGCCTGATTGTCGAGCAAGGCATCGTCGAGGAGTTCACACGCAAGTTCGTCGAAGCCACGCGAAAACTGGTGGTCGGTGATCCACTCGCCGCCACCACGTACGTCGGCCCGATGGCCCGCTTTGATCTGCGTGATGAACTGGATCAACAAGTGCGCGATACCCTGGAAGAAGGCGCGACATTGTTGCTGGGTGGCAAGAAAGCAGAAGGCCCCGGCAACTTCTACGAGCCAACGGTTTTCGCGGATGTTACCGACCAGATGACCTCGTTCAAGCAGGAACTGTTTGGCCCGGTCGCGTCGATCATCACCGCACGCGATGCCGCCCACGCGCTGGAACTGGCAAATGACAGTGAATTCGGCCTCGCTGCGACTATCTACACCGGCAACGTAGAACGTGCCCAACAGATGGCCGGCGAACTGGAAACCGGTGGCGTGTTCATCAACGGTTACTGCGCCTCCGATCCGCGCGTCACCTTCGGCGGCGTGAAGAAGAGCGGTTTTGGTCGCGAGCTTTCGCACTTCGGCGTGCGGGAATTCTGCAACGCGCAGACGGTGTGGCTGGATCGTCACTAAGTGCAGGGATGAAGCCTTGAAAGCTGGTTCCAGGTAATTTTGTG
This sequence comes from Pseudomonas sp. PDM01, assembly GCF_014852325.1. Classification (NCBI taxonomy): domain Bacteria; kingdom Pseudomonadati; phylum Pseudomonadota; class Gammaproteobacteria; order Pseudomonadales; family Pseudomonadaceae; genus Pseudomonas; species Pseudomonas sp. PDM01. The sequence goes on along the minus strand of NZ_JACVBK010000001.1, from coordinate 225,728 downwards.
GAGTCTTCAAGGCATAAAAAAGCTGCCGCTTCATAAGCGGCAGCTGATGACGGGCAGCAACGAGCCCAGCGGACGGGTGCACGTGGCGACGCCGCTGCGCAAGGCCGCCGTGGCAGGCCTTGGCATCGCGCTGCCAGGCCTCTACACCTCGCGATAAAGAATCATGCCCGCGTGGTACAGAATCCCGTCGCGGAAGTCGCCATCAGCCGTGAACCCGGTGTCATCGACGTACTCGATGTGGTCACCTTCCAGCCAATACCGCCCCTGGTAGGCACTCGCCTTCCGGCCCCGGGCTTCATCGTATCGGCCACCCGGCAAGAGCTCATGGCGGATGAGCCCGTCTGCCGTGACCCACATACCGACGTACTTGTCCTGATCAGCGGATTTTTTTACCGTCATGTTCAAGTCCTCTGTTCAGAACGCGCTGGCGGTCGGGCGGACAATCAGCTCACTGACGTCCACATCGGCAGGCTGTTCGATGGCGTAAGCGATAGCGCGAGCGACGGCCATTGCCGGGATGGCGATCTTGCGGAACTCGCGCATCTCGGCACGCCCGCCTTCATCGGAAATGCTCTCGGCCAGCTCGGACTCGGTTACGCCGGGTGAAATCACCGTGACACGAATGTCCCCGCCGACCTCCTGACGCAATCCCTCAGATATGGCGCGCACTGCAAACTTCGTCGCGCAGTAGACCGACGCCGTTGGGCTGACGGTGTAGGCGCCAATCGATGCAATGTTGATGAACTGGCCTGATTTCTGTTTTTGCATCAACGGCAAACCTGCCGCGATACCGTGCAAGACGCCGCGAATATTGACGTCGATCATCTGATCCCATTCAGAGACCTTCAGCGCCTCGAGTTTCGACAGCGGCATGACCCCGGCGTTATTGACGAATACATCGACCCGGCCATGCAGGTTCAACGCAAAATCCACGAACGCTTGTACGTCGGTCAGACGGGTGACATCCAATGCCTGGAAGTGGGCACTTCCCCCGCTGGAATTGATCTGCGCGCAGAGCATTTCGAGGCGCTCCGTACGACGTGCCCCGAGCACGACATGTGCACCGCTACTGGCCAACAGGCGCGCTGTCGCCTCGCCTATTCCGCTGCTCGCGCCCGTAATCAGAACGACTTTTTTCGAGATATTCGACATGACCCTAATCCCTCACTTGAGTGGCTGGTGACGCGAGAGCGGTGTCTCGCTGCCAGTCCAGATTAGGGATAACGGTGGGCAGCCAGTTAGTCAGATCCTTCTGACAACTTGCCTGATCCTGTCGGGATAACGGGCTGCGACTTACCGGTTCAACGACGGCGAGCGTCGAGGCTGAAGCGACCGGCACCGAAGGCCACGACCTGCAACAGGCCACCGGCCATCGCGATGTTCTTGAAGAAGTGGATGAACTGGTTTTGATCGCCCAGTGCGTTATGGAAAGCCAGTGCGGTAAATACGCTGAACACGGCCAGTACAGCGGCAACGGTGCGAGTGCGGTAACCGGCGATCAGTGCCAGGCCACCACCGACTTCGACAATGATCGCCAACGCCAGCGCCAGTTCCGGAAGCGGAAGACCCACGGAGCTGATGTAGCCGACCATCATCGCGGGAGCGGCCAGTTTCGAAAAACCGGAGAGAATGAAGATTGCGCTGAGCAGTACGCGGCCGATCAACGAAGCCGAGGCTTGGGTCACGTCGCGGCGGCTCTGTTCAGAGCCGGTGGAATGAGCGATGTTTGCAGAAGTAGTCATGAGGTATTTCCTTCAAAGTTTGTGCGACTCGCCATGAATCGCTGCTGTGAAGAAATTTTGCGTCTTGTCCTCTCATCTGAATAGCCGACTAATTTAGATCATTAGATTCGAATAAATAGGCAAGTAACTCCCCCCACCAACAGGAAGTTCAATCGTGCAAATCGTTGAGCAGAACCTCTGCAACAGGCCTGGAATCGCACATTCGCGGTCAGCGCCTGGCCGCCTCCGAGGATGTTTTTTCCAACGATGTGCTGGTGCAGATCTTTACCCGGGAAAGGATCGAACAGAGCTTTGTCGTTCCCGCCGTGGCTGAACCGCTGATTGTCTGGGTGCTGTGCGGGAGCGCCACCATTGAAGAACGGGAGCCCGGCAAAGAGTGGCTGGCGAGTGAGGTGACAAAGGGTGATTTTTTCCTGACCACCAGTGCTGTGCCCTACGAAATGCGCTGGCACGTGAACAGTGCGGAGCCTTTCGTGGTGATGCACATTTACCTCGGTCTGCCATTGCTTGAACGTGCAATCCAGGAAACCCACAAAGAGGTCACCGGTGCGATTTGCCTGCGGGAAATATCCGGCGGTCGAGATGAAGCGCTGTCAGTGCTGTTCGAACAATTCAGAGTTGAACTGACTACCCAGGGAGAATCCAGCCCCCTGCTGATGCAAGGCATCGCCCAGTGCATCGCCGTGCATCTGGCGCGCCGGTACCTTGATACGCAAGCGGACAACATCGTGCAGCGCAACGCCCTGCCGGCCTTCAAGCTCAAGCGTGTGCTGAACGCGATGGAGAGGTCATTGAGTGAGGCGTTTTGTCTGGGTGACCTGGCCGACGAAGCCGGCATGAGCGAGTACCACTTCAGTCGCTTGTTCAAACGCGCCACGGGGCTTTCACCCTCGCGCTACTTCATCAGGTTGAGAATGACCAAAGCCAGGCAGCTGCTGATTGAAACCGACATGAGCATCATCGATGCCGGACTGGAAGTCGGGTACAGCAGCGCCAGCCATTTCTCTCAAGCGTTCAAACGGGAAGTCGGCGTCCTGCCCAGCCACTACCGCAAATGAAAAACGCGGCACGGCGTGCACCGTGCCGCAGGTAAAACCGACCCATCAACTGCCCACGGGAATGCTCATGCCGCCATCGGCCATGACCACCGAGCCGACAATGAAACTGGCGCGCTCGGAGGCCAGGAATGCCACGATTTCGGCGATCTCCCCGGGCGAGGCCGCACGGCCAATGGGGGCGGATTTCCCGTGCTCTTGCAGGAAACCCGGGCCGTCTTCCATGAAGTGATTGAGCAGATTGGTGACCACGTCACCCACGCCAATCGCGTTGACCCGGATACCGTGTTCTATCGCTTCCAGCGCCTGGGTCCGGGTCAGCTGCGCCAGTGCCCCTTTCGACGCGGTGTAGGCCGCAATACCGGGGAAGGCAAAGTAAGAGGCATAGGAGGCAATGTTGACGATAGCGCCTGACTTTTTCTTCATCATTTCTTTCGCCGCTTCGCGGGAATGGAGAAATGCACCCGTCACGTTTGTCTCCATCTGCCAGCTCCAGTCCTCGCGGGTCATCTCGACCAGAGGCTTGTAGATGATCCGTCCCGCATTATTGACCAGCACATCGAGCGTGCCGAAGTGTTGAACGGCCAGTGCAACAGCCTGTTCAGCCGAGCCATCGACCGTGATATCCGCCACCAAAGGCACCAGTCCCGGGCGCTCAAGTGCATTCACTTCGGGGTTGATGTCTTCGGCTATGATCCTGGCGCCACGGGCATGAAACAGCTCGACGATGGCACGGCCGATACCGCTGGCGGCGCCCGTCACAATCACGACTTTGCCGGCGATCTCGTTGGGGGTAGGAATGAAATCAGTCATCTTGTTTCTCCTGTTAAGAGCGCAGCTGAATAATTCCAGCCGCTGCGCATACGCCTGAACGTATGGGGGTGTCGCAATCGACGACTCAACTGTCGCCGATTGCGACCCGCCACTCTTTAGGAGCCTTGCTCACCCTGTCGGGGCTTTGCGCTTATCTGTCTGGCGTTTCAGTTTCCCTGTAGGTCGGGTTGAAAGCGCAAGCCGGGCAGGCAATCCAGGCTGATGAAACGGTTAGCAATACCGGGATAATATTGGCCATTACGTTCGAGGAAACACGCATGATTTCTGATCCCGGAACACCGACACTGGACCAACTGCGCGTGTTCCTGACGGTCGTTGAAGTTGGCAGTTTTGCAGCGGCTGCCAGAAAGCTGCATCGAGCCACTTCGGTCATCAGCTACTCGATTGCCAACCTGGAAATGCAGCTCGGCGTGTCGCTGTTCGACCGTCAGACCACACGCAAGCCGCAGCTCACCGACGCCGGCCGCACCGTCCTGGCCGAAGCCCGGACCATCGCCAATGGCATTCATGGTTTACGCGCCAAAGTGAAAGGGCTGCTTCAGGGGCTTGAAGCCGAAGTCCACGTGGTGCTCGATGTGATGCTTCCCCCGGAGCGCGTGGTCGACGCACTCAAATCCTTTCGCGAAGAATTCCCTACGGTTGCCCTGCACTTGCATATGGAAGCGCTCGGCGCCGTCACGGAACTGGTGATCAACCGTGGTGCAATCGTCGGCGTCAGTGGGCCGATGAACGAAGGCATCGACGGTATCGAAAGAATTGGCGTCGGCAGCGTGGAGTTGATTCCGGTGGCAGCCCCGAATCATCCACTGGCTTCAAGCGACTCGAATGTGACCGGTGCCGGGCGAGAGTTCACGCAACTGGTGCTGTCCGATCGCTCGCTTCTGACCAAAGGCAAGGATTTCGCCGTGCTCAGTAACCGCACCTGGCGCCTGGCGGACCTGGGTGCCAAGCACATGCTGCTGCGTGAAGGCATCGGTTGGGGGAACATGCCGTTGCCGATGGTCCAGGAAGATCTGGAGAGCGGCCGGCTCGTGCAATTGAACATACCGGAATACAAAAGCGGCCAATATACCTTCGACGTCATCTACCGTACGGATCTGCCACCGGGCCCTGCGGCAAGGTGGTTGATCGACCGGTTCGTACAACAAGGCTCGGTGCTGGATAGCGCCGCTTGAGGACGATTTCGCCCTGCCTGCATCAGCTCTCGAACGGGTGCTGGCAGGGCTGCGTGAATCCATTTCCCATGACGACTACTTGCTCGCTGCGGCAAGCGCCATCTTCGACGGCCTGCTCGACGAATTTGTGAAAGAGGAACAACCCGATGAGTAAGGTTTCCACATTGGACGTTGACGAGAATCTGTCGAGGCCCCAGCCGGTCAGTTTGCGTGAGGCATTCTGGTTCTGGCTAAAGCTCGGCTTCATCAGTTTTGGCGGGCCGGCAGGACAGATCTCGATCATGCACCAGGAGTTGGTAGAACGGCGGCGCTGGATTTCGGAGCGCAGATTTTTGCATGCCCTCAACTACTGCATGTTGCTGCCCGGGCCTGAGGCTCAGCAACTGGCGACCTACATTGGCTGGCTGATGCATCGGACATGGGGAGGAGTCATTGCGGGCGCACTGTTTGTGTTGCCCTCGCTGTTCATCCTGATTGCGTTGTCGTGGATGTACATCGCGTTCGGCGAAATGCCCGTGGTGGCCGGGCTCTTCTATGGGATAAAGCCCGCCGTGACGGCCATCGTGGTGCAAGCGGCACACAGGATCGGCTCTCGGGCACTGAAGAACAATTGGCTGTGGGCGATAGCGGCGGCGTCATTTACCGCGATCTTCGCATTCAACGTTCCATTCCCGCTGATTGTGCTGAGCGCCGCTTTGATCGGCTATGTCGGAGGGCGTCTGGCGCCCGAGAAGTTCAGGACCGGGGGCCATGGTTCCGCCAAAAAATCCTTCGGGCCAGCCTTGATCGATGACGACACCCCCACCCCTGAGCATGCCCGTTTTAACTGGCTGAAACTGGCGTCGCTCGCACTTATCGGCGCCACGCTCTGGGCATTGCCGATGGGCATCTTGACCCTCCTCTTCGGCTGGGAAGGCACCTTGACTCAAATGAGCTGGTTCTTTACCAAAGCCGCGTTGCTGACCTTTGGCGGTGCATATGCCGTGCTTCCGTATGTCTACCAGGGCGCGGTCGGACACTATGGCTGGCTGACCCCGACACAGATGATCGACGGGCTGGCCCTGGGGGAAACCACACCGGGGCCGCTGATCATGGTCGTGGCCTTCGTCGGCTTTGTCGGCGCCTATGTCTCGCAAGTGTTCGGAGCCGATCAGGTGTTTCTGGCCGGGGCCGTGGCGGCCTCGCTGGTGACCTGGTTCACCTTCCTGCCCTCGTTCCTGTTCATCCTCGCGGGTGGCCCGCTGGTGGAGTCGACCCACAACGAACTCAAGTTCACGGCACCGCTTACCGCCATAACAGCCGCCGTGGTTGGAGTGATCCTCAATCTGGCGTGCTTCTTCGGCTATCACGTGCTTTGGCCAACAGGCTTCAGCGGCAACCTGGACTGGCCCTCCGCGCTGATCGCGATTGCGGCGGCGGTTGCCTTGTTCCGCTTCAAGCGAGGCGTCATTCAGGTGCTGATGGCCTGCGCGCTCGTCGGTTTGACCGTGCATCTGTTGCGTTAGCCTGGTGCAAGGAATGCGAGGGTGAATCGCATCAATGGCCTTCACCCACGCCCTGAACCAGACTAGACCCGAAATTGCTGCATCAGCCCCTGCTGATGGTTGGCCAGGCGGTTCAGCGCCTGGCTCACCTGGGCCGATTCCTCGGCCTGCCCCGACAGGGATTCGGTGACATCACGGATGGTCGCCACGTTGGTATTGATCTCTTCGGCCACGGCGCTCTGCTCCTCGGCGGCGCTGGCAATCTGCAGGTTCATGTCGGAGATGACCGATACCGATTCGCCGATTCGACGCAAGGCGGCGACCGCCTGTTCGACGTGTACGACGCTGCCCTGTGCTTGCTGGTAGCTGCTGTTCATTGAACTGGCGACCTCGCGGGTCCCCTTCTGCAAACCTTCGATGACCTGACGGATTTCCTCCACCGAGTCCTGGGTCCGCTTGGCCAGGTTGCGCACCTCGTCGGCAACCACCGCAAAGCCGCGCCCGGCCTCACCGGCACGCGCAGCTTCGATGGCGGCATTGAGGGCGAGCAAGTTGGTCTGCTCGGCGATGCTGCGGATCACCTCCAGCACCAACCCAATCTGTTCACTGTTGGCCGCCAGGCCTTCGACCTGCGCCATGGCACTGCTCATGTCGCGCGCCAGGGCATCGATGGCGCTGGTGGTGTGGCCAATGATGCCGAGGCCTTCGCGGGTGGCGAGATCGGCACCACGCGCCGCTTCAGCGGCCTGCGCCGCGCTGCGGGCGACATCCTGGGCGGTGGCGCTCATCTCGTTGGAGGCCGTGGCCACCTGGTCCACTTCGCGATATTGCTGCTGCATGCCGGAGCTGGTCTGGCTGGCGATCGCCGCAGACTGATCGGCGGTGCTGCGGGCGTCCTGCACCGAGCGTTTCACGTCGGCAATCACCGGTTGCAGCTTGTCGAGGAAGCGGTTGAACCAGCCGGCCAGTTCGCCCAGCTCGTCCTTGCGCGAGTAGTCGAGGCGACGGGTCAGGTCGCCTTCACCGCTGGCGATGTCCTTGAGCATGCTGGCGACCCCAAGGATCGGTCGGGTCACGCCGCGCGCGGTCAGCCACACCAGGAGCAGACCGGCGATGGCGGCGGCTATCCCGAGCAGCAGCTCCAGCCAGGTTCCCTGGGTGTTGCGCACGTCCAGATCGTTCTGCAAGGCCATGGCCGGCGCCAGCAGGGTCGTCATGGGCACGTCCAGCAACACGGCCCAGGGCTTGGCATCTGGAATGGGTTGCAGCGGTGCCAGCACCTGCAAATGGTTGTTCGTCTGCTGCTCATGTCCTTGCCCCTGGCGTTGCAAGTCCAGCAGCTCGGCCGCTTCGCCCGGGTAGGCCTTGGACAGGCTCTGGCCGAGCAGGCCGGCGTCCACACTGTGACCGGCCAGCAAGCCGGCCGGGCTGAGGATACTGATGGCGCCCTGCCCCTGATAAAGGCCCTGACTGCCCGCCGTCGCCAACTGCTGAAGATTGCTCAGGCTGATGTCCATGCCGACCACCGCGATCATGCGACCGTTCTCGATCACCGGAAAGGTCAACGTGGTGATCAGCGTCTTCTGCCCCGAAGCGTCATCAAAGTAGGGATTCAACAAGCAGGGCTTAAGGCTTTGCTTGGGGCAGTTGAACCAGGTATTGAAAGGGCTGCCGTCGAGCATGGGCGTGGCGTCGCTGATCATGTCTTCGGTCACCGCCAGGGTGTTCAGGCTTGCACCGCGCTGTGCCCAGTAAGTGGCGAAACGGCCTTGTTCGTTACTGCCCGTTTCGGCACGGCCGGCAAAGGCGGAATCGTCGCCACCCAGTGCATCCGGTTCGAACACCAGGTAGAGGCTCAGCAGTTGCGAGTTGGCCTGCAACGCCTCTTTGATCTGCTGGTTGAGCGAATCACGCAGGGCCTGGCCGTCCAGATTCAGTTTCTGCGCCTGGCGCCGCTGGCGCATTACTTCGCGGGATAAGTTCAGGCCATCCTGGTAGGCCGACATGAAGTAACGCTGGATGGTCAACGCCTGAACCTTGCCCTCCCCTTGCATGCGTTCGCGGGCCGACGCTTCGAGCATCTGCGCACTGCTCGCCTTGACCAGCGTGGTCCCGGCCCCCATGCGGTAGAGCGAGATGCCGATGAGCATGGCAACGATAGCCACCAGACAGAAGCCGGTCAGCAAGGTGATCTTCCATTGGATGGAAAGTCGGTCAAGAGGCATTGAAGCAGTCCTTTTGCGGAGATACTGGTTGAGGTCCGACGATGCGCGCATTGACGGCGGAACCCGACGGCAACGTGGATCGGGTCAGCTCAGCAAGCAGTACTGGCCCCCTGACATCAATCACCAGCACTTTTCACGCCAAAGACATAAACTCCTTAAATTACAATTACTTAATAAAAAAAATGGAACCGCCTCGTCGCAGACAGAGGGCCCCTGTGTAAAATTTTGCGACAGACTATCTCTACTTGAATCACTACCTGACCGACCTCCAAATGCGCGGCTTGCGAGACAAGGCGGCAATGGACATGGCAGCGAGAGCCAGAGCCGGCCCCCGCTGCTGGCAGTCAATGTCAGCGCTTGAGTTTGCGCTTGTTGCGGTATTGGTCGATGACCACCGCGACCACGATGATCAAGCCCTTGATGATGTCCTGGATGTAGGCATCGACCCCGACGAAAGTGAACCCGCTGGCCATCACCCCAAGGATCAGTGCGCCGATGACCGTGCCGGTGATGCGCCCCACCCCGCCCGCCAGGCTGGTGCCGCCGATGACCGCTGCGGCAATCGCATCCAGCTCATAGGACATGCCCATCCCGGCCTGCCCGGTGGCGGCACGGGCCGAAGCCACCACGCCCGCCAGCCCCGCCAGCAACCCGGCGATGCTGTAGACGATGACCAGATGGCGTTTGACGTTAATACCCGACGTGCGCGCCGCCTGCATGTTGCCGCCGATGGCGTAGGTGTATTTGCCGTACTTGGTGTAGCGCAGCGCGATGTGGAAGATCACCGCCACCACCAGGAAAATGATCACCGGCATCGCACCGTGACCGATCGCCGTGTAGGAATCCGACAGCATGCTCACTGGCTGGCCTTCGGTGTAGTAACGCGCCAGGCCACGGGCCGAGACCATCATGCCCAGGGTGGCAATGAACGGAGGAATCCCGGTGATGGCAATGATGCTGCCGTTGATTGCCCCCGCCAGCAGCCCGACGCCGAGCCCGACAATCACTGGAATCCACACCGGCAAGTCGGTCAGCGACGGGAATACCGCCCGAGTGAAATCCGAGGTCTGCGCCAGGCTGGCAGCGATCATCGCCGACAAGGCCAGCACCGAGCCCGACGACAGGTCGATGCCGGTGGTGATGATCACCTGGGTCACGCCAATCGCCAGCAGGCCGATGATCGACACTTGCAGGATCATCAACACCAACCGCTGGGAGTTCATCAGGAAGCTCTGGTCGCGCACGATCCAGCCGAACATTTCAAATACCAGGCCGATCCCGATCAGCACCAGGAAGATGCTCAGCTCGGTCGGAAAGCGCCGGCGACTCTTGGCCGGTGCCGCTGCCGGTTTGTTTTCCAGTATCGCGTTCATAGCCACTCACCTTTCTATTGCGTCATCGACGGCGGCCGTAGCCACCACCCGCATCATTAATGAACCGAGGACATGCCCGAGGCCAGTTGCATCACTCGTTCCTGAGTCGCTTCGCTGCGGTCGAGGGTGCCCATCAGTTCGCCCTCGTGCATGACCATCACCCGGTCGCTCATGCCGAGCACTTCCGGCAGTTCCGAGGAAATCATGATCACCGCCATGCCTTCGCCAGCGAGGTAGGAGATGAGTCGGTAAATCTCGGCCTTGGCGCCGACATCGATACCGCGGGTCGGCTCGTCGAGAATCAGGATTCGCGGGTTGGTCATCAGCCAGCGCGCCAACAAGGCCTTCTGCTGATTGCCGCCGGACAAGGTGTCGATGCACTGCTCCAGTGAAGGGGTTTTCACCCGAAGCTTCTTGCACATGTCTTCGCACAACACCCGCAAGGCTTTCTGCTGAATGAAGCCGTGGCCGGCGTAGTGCGGCAGCACCGCCATTTCCATGTTCTCCAGTACCGAAAGGCATGGGAACAGGCCGCTGAGCTTGCGATCCTCGGTCAACAGTGCGAAACCCTTCTCGATCGCCATGTGCGGATCGCTGATGCGCACCACTTCGCCATCGAGGCGAATCTCGCCACTGTCGCTCGGGGTAATGCCGAAAATCGCTTCGGCCACGTTGGTCCGTCCGGAGCCCATCAACCCGGCAATGCCAAGGATCTCCCCGGCATGCAGGTCGAAAGAGACGCCTTTGAAGATGCCATCCAGCTTGAGGTCGCGCACCGACAGCAACAGATCGCCAATCGGCTCGTCGCGCACCGGAAACAACTGGCTCAACTCACGACCGACCATCATCGAAATCAGGCTGTCGCTGTCCATGCTGTCGGCCCGCTGCAGGCCTATGTAGGCGCCATCGCGGAACACCGCCACTTCATCGGCGATAGCGAACACTTCGTTCATTTTGTGGGTGATATAGATGATGCCTTTGCCCTGGCTTTTCAGGTCGGCAATGATCGAAAACAGGTGGGCGACCTCCTTGTCGGTGATGGCCGAAGTCGGTTCGTCCATGATCAGGATATCGGAGTCATAGGACACGGCTTTGGCGATCTCGACCATCTGCCGCTCGGCGATGCTCAGGTTGCCGACCAGCTCTTCGGGGTCGAGGTTGATCCGCAGGCGCTCCAGCAATTTCGCCGTGCAGCGGTGCATTTCCCGGTGGTCGATCATGTGGAAGCCGTTGAGCTGCTCACGGCCAATCCAGATGTTTTCGGCGATGCTCATGTGCGGCATCAGGTTGAGTTCCTGGTGGATCATTGCGATCCCGGCCTGAAGCGCCGCCAGCGGCGTTTCAAAAACCACCGGCTTGCCCCGCAGGCGCAGTTCGCCGGCGTCTGGCTGGTAGATGCCGGCGATGATTTTCATCAGGGTGGACTTGCCGGCGCCATTTTCGCCCATGAGCGCCAGCACGGAACCGGGGCGCACCCGCAGCTGCACATCGGACAACGCCACTACACCGGGAAAACCCTTGCTGACGTTGACGATCTCCAGCAGGTACGGCTCATCGACAGGTGTTGCAGTGGGCTGGGCACCTTTCAAAGGGGTGCTCGAAGCAGTCGCTGAAGCGAACATGATCAGGTACTCCATCAGCAAGGTCGCGCTCGCCACCTTGCGTACTTATTGTTGTTATTGAACGGACGGACTATTTGAACTGGTCAACGTTTTGCGGTGTGATCAGGCGAAACGGCACCCAGACAGCCGACTCGACCGGCTCGTTTTTCGCCATTCTCACTGCAGTATCGATGGAACCGTCGGCCTGCCCCTTGGCGTCCTGAAACACCGAAGCCGCCAGCGAGCCTTTCTTCACGGCATTCAAACCGTCCGGCGTACCATCGACACCCGCAATCAACACACTGCCTTTTTCGACGCCCGCCTGTTGCAGGGCCATCGCGGCGCCAATGGCCATTTCGTCGTTGTTGGAGACGATCGCGTCAAACTTGCGGCCCTGGGTCAGCCAGTCGTTGACCAGGGTCATGCCTTTATCCCGCAGCCAGATACCGCTCTGCTCTTGCTCGATCTTGATGTTCGGGTATTTGGCCAGTACTTCCTTGACGCCCTTGGTGCGATTGGTGGTGGAGTTGTTCGCGAGGTCACCCAGCAAAATCACAATATCGCCCTTGCCGCCCATCTTGTCGGCCAGGTACTGCATTTGCATTTCACCGGCCTCCAGGTCGTTGGAAGCGACAGTCACCACACCTTTGGGCAGGTTCAGGTCATCGGGGCGGCGGTTGACATAGACCAGCGGAATACCGGCCTTCACGGCGGCTTCAGTGATTTTTTTGGTTGCGGCCGTATCCACCGGGTTGACCACGATGGCATCGACTTTCTGGCTGATAAAGCTTTCGACCTGGCTCAGTTGCTTGACCACGTCGCTGCGGGCATCTTCGAATTGCAGCTGGACGCCGTCGGGGTAGGACTTGGCTTTCTTGTCCATGGATTCACGCAGGTAGGTCAGCCAGGTGTCATCGAACTGGGACATGCTGACGCCGATCTTCACATCGGCCAGCACAGCGCCGCTGGCGACCATCAGGGACAGTGCAAGTGAGGCAAAACGGATCTTGGTCTTCATGAAAAGTCTTTCTCCACATTCTTGTTGGTTTTATGGATGAGGCGTGACGATTTCAGTAAGCGGACAAGCAGGAAAAGTGTTGAAACATAACGCGAGGCAGCTCGCTGGAAATGACTTTATTGGAAAATATTTTCTATATCAACCAATTTTAGAATTTTATTCTGATTTTATTCCATGGCTTTCGAGCGGGCTCAACTCCACCGCTTGATGGCGCTTGAAACTCAGCCGCGCGGCGTCTAGCACACGGGTGGTCGCCAGTGCATCACGGGCGTCCACAGGCAGTGGGCCACCGCTCTGCAACGCGGTTTGTAGCTGTAAATAGAACTGATTCCAACAGCCCCGCTCGGAGGGAACCCGTTCGCGCTCTTCGCCCTGTTCGAACCAGCCCCAGCGTCGGTGCTCCTCCACGCCCCAGCGTTCGCCTTCGGTTTTAGGCGAGAGCCCGGCAAGCGCCGACGCCTCCTGCCCGTCCAGACCATCGACGCTGTAACAGCCTTGTGTGCCGGTCACCCGAAAGCGCGGGCCGGGGGTGTTTTGCAGGCAACTGCCACCCAGGTGCGAGGTCACACCGCTGGCGTGAGTCAGGGACATAAAAAAGCCGTTATCGAACGTCTGGCCTTTCTCCAGGTAATCCAGTTCGGCATAGACCCGTGTCACCGGACCGAACAGCAACAACGCCTGATCCACCAGATGGCTGCCCAGATCCCGCAGGAAGCCGCCGCCACTGCCGTTGTTCACCGACTGCGGCGAGTAGCGCTCGATCCGCGACTCAAAACGGGTGACCTGGCCCAGCGCGCCGGACTCGATGAGTTTGCGTACGGTGAGGAAATCCGAATCCCAGCGCCGATTCTGATAGACGCTGAGCCGCACACCCTGGCGCTCGGCCATGGTAATCAGGGTTTGTGCCTGTTGCGCATCGGCAGCGAACGGCTTGTCGCTGACCACTGCCACGCCGTACTCAATGCCGTCGAGCACCAGTGCCGGGCGGCCCTTGAGTGGTGTCGACACCACCAACACATCGATTCCGGCTTCCACCAATTGGCCGATGCTGTCGAAGGCTGGCACGCCGGGATGCTCCGCGGCCAGCAATTGTCGGCGCTCGGGGGAGCGGGTAACCACGCCCACGAAGGTCGCCGCTGGCAAACTGCTGATCAGCGGAGCATGGAAAAACCGGCCGCCATGGCCGTAACCGACAAGTCCGATGCGCATACACGTATTTCCCCTGAAAGAACGCAAACCCTGTAGGAGGGAGCCTGCTCGCGATGACGGCGGTACATTCCACATTGATGTCGCCTGATACACCGCTATCGCGAGCAGGCTCGCTCCCACAGGGGATAATTGTTAGCCGTAGAAGCGGGGGCGATCAGGGAGTGCGACGTTGACGATCGCCCCGCTGTTTTGCGCTTCGATGCATGCATCGGCGGCGACAGCGGCAGCAAAGCCATCCCACGCCGAAGGCCCACCCACCTGCCCGGCTCTTACACCATCAATGAACGCCTGCAACTCGACGTCGTACGCCGCGATGAAGCGATCCTTCCAGTCCATCAGAATCGCGTTGGACAACTTCGCCCCGCTGCGCAATTGAACCTGGGACGGCTCCGGCAGTTTGGCGATGCCGGTCTCCCCCACCACTTCGCACTGGATGTCGTAGCCGTACTGGCAATTGACGAAAACTTCCACGTCGATGCGTGTGCCCTTGGCGGTTTCCAGCAGAACGATCTGCGGGTCTTTCAAATGCGCGAGGGCCTTGCTGCTTTTGCGCGGGAACACCACCTGCACCGAAACGTAATCGTCGTCGAGCAACCAGCGCAGCACGTCCAGCTCATGGATCAGCGTGTCGGTGATCGCCATGTCAGTCTTGTAGTTCTCGCCCACCGTGGGGTTACGGTGAGCGCAATGCAGCATCAACGGTTCGCCGATCTGGCCGCTGTCGATCACTGATTTCAACGCGCGATACCCTTCATCGTACGGACGCATGAAACCGACCTGCACCAGCCGCTTGCCATGGGCGACTTCGGCCTCGACGATCTTGCGGCAACCTTCGGCGGTGACCGCCAGCGGTTTCTCGCAGAACACCGGTTTGCCCGCGGCAATCGCTGCCAATACGAACTCTTCGTGGCTCGGCCCCCAGGAGGTGACGAGGATCGCTTCGACTTCCGGCGCCTTGATCAGCGCATGACCGTCGGGATAGACCTCGGCAGTCAGTTTCAGATCGGAAACGACCTTGGCCGCTTGCTGCAAATTGATGTCGGTGACCGCGACCACCTGACTGTTGAGCAAGGTCTGGCTGCAACGACGGATGTGGTCCTGGCCGATGGCCCCGGTGCCGATGACGCCAAGCTTCAAAGACATATAAACACTCCTGTTTGTTCGTTTCAGGGCAATCAGTACTGACGGGCCTTGGCCAGTCGTTCGTTCAGGGTCTTGGCCACCGCATCGGTGCGGGCGCTGGTGGAGACTTGCGCCACGCCGACCCGCCACCAGGACAGGTAGCCATGAATCATGGTTTTGGGCAGGACCTTGATATCGATCAGGGTCGACACGGTCTGCAAGCGCGCATCCGCCAACGCGGCGTGCAACTCTTCAACGGTGTTCACTTTGTAGGTCTTGCAGCCATAGGCCGCCGCGCTCATGGCGAAATCCACCGGCACGAAACCGCCGTCGAGCTTGCCGGTTTGCGGGTTGCGGTAACGGAATTCGGTAGCGAAGCTGTCCATGCCGTTGCCCATCTGCAGGTTGTTGATGCAGCCGAAGGTCATGTTGTCGAGCAGCACCACGTTGATCTTGCGCCGCTCCTGAATCGAGGTCGCCAATTCCGAGTGCAACATCATGTAGGAGCCATCGCCCACCAGCGCATAGACCTCGCGCTCAGGCTCGGCGAGTTTCACCCCCAATGCGGCATTGATCTCATAGCCCATGCACGAATATCCGTACTCGACGTGATAGGTGTTCACGCCTTTGCTGCGCCAGCTGCGCTGCAAGTCACCCGGCAGGCTGCCGGCGGCGGCAACGATCACCGCGTCATCCGCGAGGGTTTCATTGAGCACGCCGAGTACGCGGCTCTGGGTCAGGCACGAGCCGGTCAACTCGATGAATTCGCGCAACACTGCCGGGTCCAGGTGATCGTTGATTTCCGGGGTGAAGTCCTGGGTCTGGTATTCGATCTGATAAAGACGATCGACTTCCTCATCCAGCTGCGCCCTGGCTTGACGGGGTTGATCACCCCAACCGGAGCGGTAGTCGCCCAGCGCTTCGGCCAGCGCCTGCAAACCGGTCCGGGCGTCCGCCAGCAATTGCACGCCGTCGAGTTTCAGAGCATCGCACGGGCTGATATTGAGGTTGAGGAATTGCACTTCAGGGTGCTGGAACAAGGATTTCGACGCGGTAGTGAAGTCGCTGTAACGAGTGCCGATACCGATGATCAGATCTGCATCCCTGGCCAGCAGGTTCGCAGCCAAACAGCCGGTCTCACCGATGCCGCCGACGTTCAGGGCATGGCTGGAGACCACCGCGCTTTTGCCGGCCTGGGTTTCGGCAAAGGGAATATCGAAGCGCTCGGCAAAGGCCTGTAACGCCGCGTTGGCGCCAGAGTATTTGACTCCGCCGCCGCAGATGATCAGCGGTTTGCGCTTGCCTTTGAACAGCGCCACGGCATCGCCGAGCATCGCTTCGGTCGCCGGACGGCGCTCGATGCGGTGCACGCGTTTTTGCAGGAAGTAATCGGGGTAGTCGTAGGCTTCGGCTTGCACATCTTGCGGCAAGGCCAGGGTTACGGCACCGGTTTCAGCGGGGTCGGTGAGCACGCGCATGGCGTGAATTGCGGCGGTCATCAGTTGCTCGGGACGGTTGATGCGATCCCAGTATTTGCTCACGGCCTTGAACGCGTCGTTGGTGCTGATGCTCAGGTCATGGAACTGCTCGATCTGTTGCAGCACCGGGTCCGGCTGGCGGCAGGCGTAGACATCACCCGGCAACAACAGCAATGGGATGCGGTTGGCTGTCGCGGTGGCGGCAGCGGTCAGCATGTTCGCCGCACCTGGCCCCACCGACGAAGTACAGGCGTAGATCTTGCGTCGCAGATGCTGCTTGGCGAACCCGATGGCGGCGTGGGCCATACCTTGTTCGTTGCGGCCCTGATGGACGATCAGGTCGCCGCTGTCCTGCTCCAGGGCTTGCCCCAGACCCAGCACGTTGCCGTGGCCGAAGATGGTAAATATCCCGGCGACGAATTTGCTCTGAACCCCATCGACCTCGATGTACTGGTTATCGAGGAATTTCACCAGGGCCTGGGCCATGGTCAGTCTTGTAGTGGTCATATCTGATCCTTCAATACACGAAGAAACCCTTGTGGGAGCGAGCCTGCTCGCGAAAGCGTTGTGTCAAGCGACATCAATATTGATTGTGCCGCCGCTTCGCGAGCAGGCTCGCTCCCACATTTGAACCGCGTTGGCCTCAGCCCAAGGATTTTTGCAGGTGATCCATGCTCGCGCCGATCGCCTGCTCGATATCCACCAGCCCATGCACGCTGTCGGCAAACGGTTCGAACGACAGGTAGCCGCTGTAGCCGCTGCCGAGCAAGGTCTCGATCTGCACCGCGTTGCCGAGAATGTCGCCCTTGCCCACCAGCACCCGATGGCCATCGCGGATGGTCGCCAACGGCGCTTCGGAATCCTCGACGCCGGAGATGTGCACCAGCCCGGTCAACTCAGGGAAAAACTCCTGTTCACCGGCCAGGTGATGATGAAAGGTGTCGTGCACCAGACGGAACACATCCAGCCCGCCGATGGCCTTGATCGCATCGACCGCCGTGCGTTTGCGCCGCAACGAACATTCTTCGAAGCCCAGCGGTTCGATGAAACCGAGGATGCCGTGATCGCGCAGGATCAGCGCCAGCTGACTCAACGCCGTGCGCAGGCCCGAAGCGCGTTCGGCCTCGCTGCGCGGATCGGCCCGGTCGTTCAACGGGCACATGACCAACCCCTGCGCGCCGCAATCACGTGCGTAAGCGGCGAGTTTCAACGCCTGCGCACGGCGTTCGTCATTCCACACATCAAACGGATACAACGCGTTGATCGACAGCACGGTGACGCCTTGGGCCGCACACAACTCCCGGACGTGCCCGGGCGCGGTCCCATCCTCGATCTCGATGCCCTTGAGGTCGTTGCGGATCTCAATGGCGTCGGCCTTGAGGGTCACCGCCAACTCGATGAACGCAGGCAGGGACAAGCGTGGGGCGACCATACGGTTCAAGGCGAAACGCAGCGGTTTGCTCATTATTGTTGTTCTCCGCACAGGTGAATTATTTAGCCGTCGGCATGCTGAATTCCGGGCCCTTGGCGATGCTGTCAGGCCAGCGCTGCATCACGCTTTTATAGCGGCTGTAGAAGCGGATGCCTTCCTCGCCGTAGGCATGGTGGTCGCCGAACAGCGAGCGCTTCCAGCCGCCGAACGAATGCCAGGCCATGGGTACCGGAATCGGCACGTTGATGCCGACCATGCCAACCTTGATGCTGCGCGCAAAGGCACGGGCAATCCCGCCGTCGCTGGTAAAACACGACACGCCGTTGCCGAACTCATGTGCGTTGATCAGGGCCACGGCACTGGCGAAATCCGGCACGCGAACGATGCCCAGCACCGGCCCGAAAATTTCCTGCTGGTAGATGCTCATCCCGGTCGTGACGTTGTCGAACAGCGTCGCGCCGACAAAGAAGCCATTCTCGGCACCCGGCACCTTGAAGTTGCGCCCGTCAACGATCAGTTGCGCGCCCTGGGCCACGCCCTGATCGATGAAGCCTTCAACCTTGGCCTTGTGTTCGGCGGTCACCAATGGCCCCATGTCGGTGTCACCCTGCAGGCCATTGCCGACTTTCAACTGATCGATGCGCGGCAGCAGTTTGGCAATCAACCGGTCCCCCACATCACCGACTGCCACGGCAATCGAAATCGCCATGCAGCGCTCACCGGCCGAACCATAAGCAGCGCCGATCAGGGCATCCGCCGCTTGATCCAGATCCGCATCGGGCATGACGATCATGTGGTTCTTCGCCCCGCCCAGCGCCTGTACACGCTTGCCACGCGAGGTCGCCTGCTGGTGGATGTACTCGGCGATCGGCGTTGAACCGACAAACGAAATCGCTTCGATGTCCGGGTGTTGCAGCAAGGCGTCGACCGCCGTCTTGTCCCCCTGGACCACGTTGAACACACCGTCCGGCAAGCCGGCTTCGGTCAGCAGGCGAGCCATCAGCAAACTGGCGGAAGGATCGCGCTCGGACGGCTTGAGGATGAAGCAGTTACCGGTGACCAGCGCCAGCGGGATCATCCACAGCGGCACCATCACCGGGAAGTTGAACGGCGTAACCCCGGCGCAAACACCGAGCGGCTGACGCAGGTTCCAGTTGTCGATGCCGCCGCCGATGTTGTCGCTGAACTCGGTTTTCAGCAGGTTCGGCGCACCGCAGGCGTATTCGACGATTTCGATGCCGCGGGTGACTTCACCCTTGGCGTCGGAGAAGACCTTGCCGTGTTCGCGGCTGATGATTTCCGCCAGCTCATCGTGATGGCGGTCGAGCAGTTCCTTGAACTTGAACATCACCCGCGAGCGTCGCAGGGACGATTGCTCGGACCAGGCCGGAAAAGCTTTCAGGGCCGAGGCGACAGCCTGGTCCACGGTCTTCTGGCTGGCCAACCCGACCCGCGCCTGAACGCTGCCGGTGGCCGGGTTGAAGACGTTGCTGAACCTTTCACTGCCGCTGTCTTGCACCTGACCATCGATGTAATGACCTACAACCTGGGCGTCGCTCATTGTGCTTGTTCTCCGTGCAGAGGTTGGAATTCAGAGATCCAGCAGCCAGCTGTGCTGCGGATCGTTATGGAATTGCCAGACGCGTTTCGGGCCCGCCATCACGTTCAGGTAATACGACTCGTAGCCGTACGGCACACTGACCGGGTGATAACCCTTGGGCACGACCACAAGGTCGTTGTTTTCCACGGCCATGGCCTGATCGATGCTGCGATCGTCGGTGTAAACCCGTTGGAATACGAAGCCCTGGGGCGGGTTGATCTGGTGGTAATAGGTTTCTTCGAGAAAGCTCTGGTGCGGCAGGTCGTCGGTGTCGTGCTTGTGCGGCGGGTAGCTCGACGAGTGCCCCGAAGGCGTGCGCACTTCCACCACCAGCAGCGAATGGGCCGGCTCGGTGTCCGGCAAGATGTCGCAGACGTAGCGGGTATTGGCGCCCTTGCCGCGCACGCTGCGTTTCATGGTCTCGGGTTTGATCAGCCGTGGGCCGAGGTTCTCGGTTGGCGCACCGGGCGCCGCGCAAACGGCGATCTGCACATCACTCAACGCGACAATCCGGGCCTGACTGCCGGGCGGCAAGTACGCGGCGAACGGGGATTTGTCTTCAAACACCGACTGACGATCCCCAAGGTTGTCCCAGTCGAACACGCCCTGCCCCGGCGTTTCACCCTTGATGCCGACCCGGCCGCTGAGCAGCACCAGGCACAGCTCCTTGTCACCGGCAGAGACCGGCAGGGTTTCGCCGAGGCTCAAGCGGTAAGCGGCGAAACCGACGTATTCAAGTTCACCTTTGCCCAACTCGACCATGGTCCGGCCACGGGCATTGCTTTTGACCAGCAGGCTCATCGTGCCGTCCTCTCGTCGAGCAGCGCACGCAAGGTGTCGAAGCCTTTTTTGGCATAGACGTAGCTCGGGGCCACCGCCGGGTCCTGCTCGGCCTCGACCACCAGCCAGCCCTGGTAATCGGCCGCCAGCAGCACGTCGAGCAGTTCGGCGAAGTCGATGTCACCATCTCCCGGCACGGTGAAGGTGCCGTTGATGATGCAGTCCGGGAAGCTCCACAGATTGTTGCGCGCCAACTGCACTACCGGTTTGCGCACGTCCTTGAAATGCACGTGGCAAATGCGTGAGATGTGTTTGCGCAGCACCTGCAAGGGTTCACCGCCCCCCATGTAGCAATGACCCGAATCGAAGAGCAGGCCGACTTCACTGCCGGTCAACGTCATCAGGGTGTCGATGTCCGACGGGGATTCGACGTAGGCGCCCATATGGTGGTGATACGCCAGACGTACACCCTGCGACAGGGTGAAGCGCGCCAGCTCGGTCAGTTTGTCAGCGTATTCCTGCCACGCCTGTTCGGTGTGAAAACGCGGGCGTTCGACCAGAGGAATACGTTGCCCTTGAATGGAATCGGCGACTTCTCCGTAAACCAGCACCTTGGCGCCGTTCTTCGCCAGCAGCTCGACATGGCTGGCAATGGCGTCGATTTCCTCGGCCACGGAGCGGCGTGCCAGGCGACTGGAATACCAGCCGGACACCAGCGCCAGGTCATACGGGCGCAGTACATCGCCAACGCCTTTGGCGTCCTTGGGGAATTTGCCGTTGAGTTCGAAGCCTTCGTAGCCGATCTCCTTGCCTTCGCCGAGGGCGGTGCTCAGCGGCGTCTCGCCACCGAGGGACGGCAGGTCGTCGTTACTCCAGGAGATCGGGTTGATGCCAATTCGGATAGCGGGCATGGCTGCACCTTTTATTGTTTTCTGAATTTCCGTTGAATCTGAGGCCGCCTTCGCGGGCAAGCCTCGCTCCTACGGGAAGCTACGGTGATCTGTAGGAGCGAGGCTTGCCAGCGAACAACGATAACGCGGTGTCGCGTCAAGCCCTGGCTGTGCGCCAGGCATCGATCAATTCGACAAACGTGCCCTGCACCTGTCGAATCAGCGCCTCGTCGTCGATTTCCCCAGCCAGCCACGCACGGCTTGGTTCCTGAAAAATCGTCCGCCCCACGGCGAACCCTCGGCATGTCCGGCTCTGGCTAGCCTGTTGAAAGCCTTCGGCCAACGTCGCCGCCGGGGCATTCAAGCCCAGCAACACCACGCCTCGGCAGTACGGATCGCGCTCCTGGATCAGCTCGTCGAGTTGCTTCCACTCCTCGGCGCTCTGGGCTTCGATCTTCCACCACGCCGGGTAGATGCCCAGGTTGTAGAGGCGCTTGAGCGCGCGATACAACACGTCCGGGTGCGTCGAGGGATGATCCTTGGGCGGGATGATTTCCAGCAGCAGTTCATGACCGCTGACTTGCGACGCCTGGTACAAACCCTTGATCTGCGCTTCCTGCTCCAGGCGTAGCATTGGCTCGTCGTCCGGGTGAAATTGCACCAGGCATTTGATGATTTGCTCTTGCGGCCAGGCAATCAGGTTGCTGCCGATCGAACGCCCGTGTTCGAAGGCCAGTGGACGGGAGTTTTGTATCTCGACCGGCCGCGCCACCCACCAGCCACGACCGGTGGCCGCGTTCAGCGAGTCCTGGCCGAAACGCTGGTCCGCCAGCAGCCCGACATCGGCCTCGATGCCCTGCTCGCGCAAATCGCGTTCGACCCGCTCCACGGCTTTGATAAAGAGCTGTTTGAGTTCGCTGATGACGCCGAGGTCGCGACCGCCCTTTTGCGCCAGTTCCACCAGTTGCCAGCGATGGTCGAAGGCAAAGATGAACAGTTGCTTCCACGGCTTACGCGACACACTGACCTGATGCAGGCGTTGCAACGTGGCGTCCTGATCCGGCCGGGTAATCGGCACCGGACTGTTGAACAGATAATCGAGCTCGGCACGGGTCGGCATCGCCGGGGCGCAGGCATGGCGTGACACCACCAGGCCACCGCAGGCATTGGCCAACCGGCAGCAATGCTCGTCGCTGGCATCCTCCAGCCAACCGCTGAGGAAGCCGGCCATAAAGGCATCGCCGGCCCCTAGTACGTTCAGCACTTCGACCCGCACGCCGGGATAAATCGCGCCATCTTCCAGACGCTCCGGGATCACCCCGTGAATCACCGTGCAGCCTTGCGGGCCGAGTTTGACCACCAGGGTCGCGTCACTCAATCGACGGACATTGCGCAGCGCGGTGAGCAAGTCCTCGGAACCACCGGCAATCAGAAACTCTTCTTCGGTGCCGACAATAAGATCGAAACGCGGGAGGATTTTCTGCACATGCTGACTGACGTTCTGGTCGGCAATGAACCGGGTTTCGCCATCGGCCTTGCCGGCAAGCCCCCACAGGACCGGGCGGTAGTCGATGTCCAGAACCCGTTTGACGTTGTGTTTTTCGGCATAGTCCAGCGCCTGGATGCTCGCCTTGTAGACGCCGTCGGTGGAGAAATGCGTGCCGGTGATCAGCAAGGCTTTGCTGGAGGCGATAAAGGCTTCGCTGATGTCTTCGGCCTGTAGCGCCATGTCGGCACAGTTTTCGCGATAGAACACCAAAGGAAAGGTCTCGCGGTCCTTGAGGCCGAGCAACACCATCGCCGTCAGGTGCTCCGGATCAACGTTGATACCGCTGGTATCGCAGCCTTCGCGGGCCAGGGATTCGACCAGGAAACGTCCCATGTGGTCGTCCCCTACCCGGCTCAGCATCGCCGACTTGAGCCCCAACCGGGCGGTGCCGAAAGCGATGTTGGCGGACGATCCACCGAGGTACTTGGCGAAGCTGCTCACATCCTCCAACCGCGCCCCGACTTGCTGCGCATAGAGGTCGACACCCAGTCGCCCCAGGCAAATCAGATCCAATTGGCGTCCACTGGCAAAACGAGTCTGGCCCATGCTGGCTCCTGTTATTTTTATCAGCCTGTGTTCAGGACGATGACCGTGCCGAACACTCTTGGTGGATGCAGACTAAAACGACCGGGACCGAATAATCAATAATTATTCCAAATAATTTTTACGTAGAATATTTTTTCCAATAAGCTTCATTACAAGCACTCCAGAGGCGGTGCATCGTTTCAGCAAGCCTCACACTACCGCAAGCTCATGATTTTGTTCGGGCCTACCCTGTAGACTGCGCACAGCCAACCTATTGTCCTGGGACGCGGTGAAACATCGTCGCTATAAGAACAAGCCAAGAACAAGCCAGAAGGATTCCTTATGTCCCGCACCGATCAGCCGGATACGACCGAGAGCACGCCCGAGAGCGATCTTGTCAGCCCCCCGATCAATGCCGAGCGCCTGCTGCAGCTGATCACCAATGAATACGAAAGCCTGCCGCGCCAGCTCAAACGCATTGCCAGTTACATGAGCCAGCAGAGCGACCGGATCATGGTCGACCGCATCAGCGACATCGCTCGCGAGTGCGAAGTGCACCCGTCGGCCATCGTGCGGTTTTCCCAGCGTTTCGGCTTCAGCGGTTTCAGCGAAATGCAGGCATTGTTCCGCGAGGCGTATACCCACAAAACCACGCCGGTACAGAACTACCAGCAGCGCATTCGCAGCATGATCGCCAACAAGTCGCAGAAAGCCAGCGGCGGCGACCTGGCGCGCGAGTGCATCGACGCGACCCTGTCGGGCATCGAGCGACTGGGGCTGGAACTCGATGACCAGGCCTTCGACAAGGCCGTGGACCTGGTGGTCAACGCCGACAACATCTACGTGGTCGGCGTGCGCCGTTCGTTCGCGGTAGCCGATTACCTGGTCTACAACCTGCAACACACCAACAAGCGCATTCATTTGGTGTCTGGGCTCGGCGGCAGCTACCGCGAGCAGATGCGCAGCGTGCGCGCCAATGACCTGGTGATCGCCATCAGCTTCACGCCATACGGCAAGGAAACCCAGCACTGCCTGCGCATCGCCCAGCATCATCAGGCGAAAACCCTGATCATCACCGACAGCAATCTCTCGCCCCTGGCCAAGCGCGCCAACACCCTGCTGCTGGTCAACGAAGGCAGTTCGTTTGCGTTCCGTTCATTGAGTGCGACCCTGTGCCTGTGTCAGGCGCTGTTTATCGCCGTGGCCTATCGACTGGAGTTGAAGGTCGATGAGATTCACGAACAGGTCGGGTTCGACGACTGACCCGGACACGGGTGTTACGGTTCCGCATACGGCGACTCAGCGATCGCGTGTAAATATTTATTCTAAAAATTGAAACAAGAGAATATTTATTCTATAAATTGGATCTCTGAAAACAAGAATCCAAAGGATCCTGTCATGCGCGAACTCGGAATCGGACTTATCGGCACGGGTTTCATGGGCCGTGCCCATGCCCTGGCCTTTCGCAACGTCAGTGCGGCATTCGAACTGCCCTTCACGCTTCGCCTCGCCGCCCTGGCCGACGCCGATCCCGTTCGTGCGCAAGCATGCGCCACTGCCTGGGGCTTTGAGCAGGCCCATGGCGACTGGCAGCAATTGATCGACGACCCCAAGGTCAACCTGATCGCCATCACCACCCCCAACCATCTGCACTACCCGATGGCCATGGCCGCTCTTGCCGCCGGCAAGCCGGTGTACTGCGAAAAACCGCTGGCGGTGAACCTTGAACAGGCGAATGCCATGCACGTGGCGGCCAAGGATGCCGGCGTGGTCACCCGTGTCGGCTACAACTACCAGCACAACCCGATCATTGGCCTGGCACGTAAGTTGATTCTGAGCGGCGAACTCGGCGAGATCATCAGTTTTCAAGGCGAATTCAGCGAAGATTTCATGGCCGATCCAGCGTCCCCCTGGTCGTGGCGCTGTGAGGCCGGGCATGCCGGCGGGGCATTGGCGGATCTGGGCAGTCACTTGCTCGCCATGGCGCGCCATCTGCTGGGTAATGTCGAAGCGGTGTGCGCCGACTCCCAGACTGTGCACCGCCAGCGCCCGGTCGCGGCCGGTAGCCAGGATCAACGCAGCATTGCTGTCGACGATCACGCCCATGCCTTGCTGCGCTTTGCCAGCGGCGCCCGTGGCACCTTCAGCAGCAGTTGGCTCAAGCACGGCTACAAGAATCATCTGAGCTTCGAGATCAGCGGTACCCGAGGCACCCTGGCGTTCGATCAGGAACGCTTGAATGAGTTACGCCTGTGCCGCGCCGGCCAGGACGGTTTCCAGCGTTTACTCGCCGGACCGGACTTGCCCGGTTACGCAGCGTTCAGTCCAGCGCCGGGGCATCAGTTGGGCTACAACGAGTTGAAGACGCTGGAAGTGCATGAGCTGATCATGGCCTTGGCCGGCCACGGACAAGCCGGCACCGATTTCGAGCAAGCCTTTGAAGTGGAGCGACTGGCGACGGCAATTCGATTGGCGGCGCAGGAACAGCGCTGGGTCAATATCAGCGAGGTCTGATCGCAATAGGCGTTGAAGAACGCCAATCCCTGTGGGAGCGAGCCTGCTCGCTCCCACAATTGTTCTGTGTGCTGCGGGCGTTTTGCGACCGGCGCAGACAATCACCCGCGCTAAACTCCGACATCATCAAACTTTCCCCGCCAATCGCTCCGGCCACCTTCACGCCAGCATCAAGCCCCCCGGATGATCAGGACGGCTGCCCAATCCTGTCAGCGTGGATAATCCTGCGACTCATGGGCTTTCACCGAACCACTAGGCACTATGCCTCGTGGACCTCAGACTCATTACTGGCCAACGAACGTCCCTCACATGATCAACGAGAACAAAGGCATACAGTCCGTCGAGCGCGCGATGATGATCCTTGAAACCATCGCAGCGGCAGGGGGCGAAATCCGCTTGGTGGACCTTGCGGCGCAATCCGGACTGCACAAGAGCACCTTGCACGGCCTGCTCAATACACTGGCCACCATGGGCTACATTGCCCGCCGCGGCACCCACTATGCGTTGGGTTTGCGCCTGCGCGAAATCGCTCAACCGTTGAACGACGCCGATGCGTTGCTGCGTGAAACCTTTGCCCCTGCGCTGCGCACGCTGGCCGAACGCAGTGGCGAAACCTGTTTCCTCGCAGCGCCCTGTGGCACCCGCGAATACCTCTACATGGATGCCCTGGAAGGCAGCGGCAACTTGCGCGTTGCAAGCCCGCGCGGGCGTCGCGCCGGGCTGACCACCTCGGCCATCGGTAAAATATTCCTGGCCTTTGACGAGGACCTGCGTCGTAGCCTGCGTCGAGCGGACTTGCTGCCTGCGGAACTGGAAATCGAGTTGGCAGGTATCGTCACCCATGGCTACGCGTTAGACCTTGAAGAAGCCGAGCCGGGGCTTAACTGCGTCGCCCTGCCCCTGCGTTTGCAAGGTCGCGTGGTGGCGGCGCTCGGTGTTGCCGCGCCCGCCTCACGCCTGCCCAAGACAGCGTTGTGCACGTTGGCGAACCACGCCATGCGCGAAATGTTCGACATGCTCAAACTTTAGCCGCCAATGGCCTGGGGCATATTCCCTTGAAAAGCAATCGTCGGGATCATCGCGTTCCTGTCGTTTTATTCAATGGAGTCCCGAATGTTTGAGCAATTGTCCCAGCAGGTCATTAACCGTGCACAAGCGCAGGCGCGTGATCAGGGTTTCGCCGTCTGCATCAGCGTGGTCGACGATGCCGGACTTCTGCGCCATTTCGTGCGCATGGATGACGCTGTGCCAGGCGCCATCGATGTTTCGCTGAAAAAAGCACGCACGGCGGCGTTGTTTCGCACCGACAGCGCCGAACTGGGTATGGAAGCGCAACCGGGCGGAGCCATTTACTCGCTGGAGGCTACCAACGGCGGCCTGATCAGCTTTGGCGGTGGCGTGGTGCTGCGTGATGAACACGGCAAGGTCATCGGCGCCGTTGGCGTTGCCGGGGCGACCGTCGAGGCGGATCAGGTGATTGCCCTGCAGGCAGCGGGTCGCCCATGAATCCGACCACGCAACGTATTCACCCTGGCGTGGTGGCGCTGGCGGTGACCGCTTTCGCTATCGGAATGGCCGAGTTCATTGTCGTCGGCATTCTCCCGGCTATCGCCTCTGACCTCGACATCCCACTGGCGCGTGCGGGGAGCCTGGTCGGGCTGTACGCGTTGGCCCTGGCACTGGGCACGCCGCTGACCGTTCTGGCACTGGCGCGCCTGCCGCGCAAACCGGTGCTGCTGGCGTTGATTGCGTTGTTTCTGGGCGGGAATCTGCTGGCAGCGCTCTCCACCGATTACCCTTGGTTACTGGCAGGACGCATCATCACCGCGCTTGCTCATGGCAGCTTTTTTGCCATCGGTGCCACCGTCGCCGCCAGCCTGGCGCCAAAGGGACAGGCAAGCAAAGCCATTGCCGTGATGTTCGCCGGCTTGACGCTGGCGATGGTCATCGGTGTGCCGATTGGCAGCATCCTGGGTAACGCGATGGGGTGGCGGCTGCCGTTTTATGCGGTCGCGCTGCTGGCCGCCCTGTCCTTGATAGCCAGTACGCGGTGGTTGCCGAACGTGCCGACGCCGCCGTCGGGCAAAGCTCTCACTCAGTTGGCAGCGCTCAGGCACCCGGCCATTCTGGCGATGATGGCCGTGACCGTGTTGGGTTTCGGTTCAAGCTTTGCCGCCTTCACCTTTATCACCCCGATCCTCACCGACATCAGCGGCTTTTCCACCGCGACCGCCAGTTTGTTGTTGGTCGTATTCGGTGTTGCGACCCTGGTCGGCAATCTGGTCGGGGGCCGACTCGCGGCCTCGATGGGCTGGCAATCGGCGCTGCGAATGATCTTTGTGCTACTGACACTCGTGCTGGCGGCGGTCGCACTGCTGTTGCCCTATCAACTGCCGATGGTAGTGATGCTGTTTTTCTGGGGCGCGCTGGCCTTCGGTCTCTCTCCCGCCGCCCAGGCCGGCATGCTGGCCACCGCCGAACGCTATACCCCGCACGCCGTGGCGTTCGCTTCGGCGCTGAACATTTCGGCCTTCAACCTCGGTATCGCCTTGGGCGAAACCAGCGGCAGTGCCCTGGTCGCCAATGGGCAAATGGCTCTCACACCCTGGGCCGGTGTCGTGACCGTGATCCTTGCGCAGTTGCCGCTGATCTGGCTGCTGTCGCTCAACCGAAAAGACTCGCTTGAGCACCGAGCCGAAATCTGCAACCCCTGAGCAACCCCCAATGCTGATCAATCACATGGGAACGGCGATGAGCAATATCGCCGTCCCGTGTGCAGCGGTGGCGGCGATCACGCCGTAGCGCATGCGGACGAAAGCACAGACCAGCCCCTCCAGCAACGTGAACAGTAGAATCGGCCAGCCAATCCGGGTGACGCTCAGTGCCAGAAACGAATGGCAGGCCGAGAAGGCGACAGCGCTGATCAAGGCGGCTCGTATCGCAGAGGTGTGGTGTTCGAGGTGACCTTGCAGGAACCCGCGAAACAGCACTTCTTCCAAGGCATTCCCGCCGTAGGCCAGCACGACCATGCCCATCAACCAGGGCCAGTAACCGGCTATTTCGCCTACACCGATGCCTTGATAGAGCCGCAGCGGAACGCCGATCGCACACCCGGCCGCAACACCCAGCGCAAGCCCTGCAGCCAGATTGCCCTTCCTCCAGACGACGAGTTGCCAAAGCTGCGGGGCGATCCTTGCCAGCGCGGCGACGATCGCCAGCGACAGTGCACCCAGCACGGCCAGGACAAACGGATTAGCAACAAAGCCGATCTGCACATCGCCACTCAGGGACCATAAGCGCAGCGGTGTCATCACATCGCGCAGCAGGACGAAGGTCAGCAGCAGGATCACAATACGCAAACCGGGTTGCGTCTTCGGCGTCAGCCAGAACCAGAGAGCACAGAGGCTAAAACCGGGCAGCAGATAAGTGCCGTAATCGATCAGTAGCGAAAGTCCCTCTTCAATCATGTGTCTGTCCGTTGGCGTCGAGGCGAGTGCCGGGTTATAGCATCCACTTCAGAAGAATGTGAGTGGCAATCCAGGGAGACGCCGCGGCCACGCCCAATCCGAACACCAGGAAAGCGGACAGATAAACCGCAAAAAACCGAATCAACGCCCGCCTCGACATCACCCGCCTCCAGAAACATTGAAATGCTCAAACCGGCTTAATGGCTTGGACGTGTGGCCATTTGCACAGTTCAATGTTCCGCGAGGCCGTGCAAACAGCAGAAGCGCCGATCAAGCAGCGATTGGAGACGGTGTCGGGGGTGGATATTCAACTGAAGGGCGACGTGGCGGGTTTTGCGATTGATCGGCGGATCAGCGGGGCTTGCGCGAGTGATGTGCTGAGATCGCTGTGTGACAACTATCGGGACAAGCTTGTGTGCCGCAATGAACCGGGGCGAACCCTCATCGAACGTAAACCCTGAAAATTACTGCGCAAAACAATGTGGGAGCTAGCCTGCTGGCGATGGCGGACTGTCAATCAACAGTGATGTTGAATGTTCAGCCGCCATCGCCAGCAGGCTAGCTCCCACAGGGATTGCTGTTAACCCGACAACCGGGTCAACAGCACTTTGGCCCGGCCTTGCTTCCGTAACGCGCTTCCTGGCGCTCCCGGAAGAACACCTCGTAACTCATCACCGGTTTGTCCGGATGTTTGGTCTGCATATGCTCGACGTAAGTATCGTAGTCGGGCATGCCGACCATCAGGCGCGCGGCCTGACCGAGGTATTTACCGAGGCGACTCAGGTCATTGAACATGCTGCACTCCTCGATCACGCATTCGGCAGGGCCTGGAATGGCGCTTCTTTATCCGTGCGCTCCTTGGTTCCCCACGCGGCAATGCCGACCTTGAGGGCAAAGAACAGGATGCTGAACACCACCAACAGGAACAGCGCGGTCAACGTCGCATTGGTGTAGGCGTTGTAGATCACGTGCTGCATCTGCTCGATGCTCTTGGCCGGGGCGAGTACCTGGCCGTTGGCCAAGGCATCGCTGTACTTCTTGGCCAGCGCGAGGAAGCCGATCGCCGGGTTGGCGTCGAACAGCTTGATGAAACCGGCGGTGGTGGTGCAGATCAGCAGCCAGACCGCAGGCAGCATGGTCACCCAGACGTAGCGCTGGCGTTTCATTTTGATCAGCACAACCGTCGCCAACATCAGCGCGATACCAGCCAGCATCTGGTTGGAGATGCCGAACAGCGGCCACAAGGTGTTGATGCCACCCAGCGGATCGATCACGCCTTGATAGAGCAAGTAACCCCACATCGCCACACAACCGGCGGTGGCGATCAGGTTGGCGGTCCAGGATTCGGTGCGTTTCAGCGCCGGCACGAAGGAGCCGAGCAAATCCTGCAACATGAAGCGACCGGCACGGGTACCGGCATCGACTGCGGTCAGGATGAACAGCGCTTCAAACAGGATCGCAAAGTGGTACCAGAACGCCATGGTGTTTTCACCCGGCAGGACGTGGTGCAGGATCTGCGCGATACCGACCGCCAGGGTCGGTGCACCGCCGGCACGGGCCAGGATGGTGGTTTCACCGATGTCCTTGGCCACTGCTTGCAGCGCTTCCGGGGTAATTGCAAAGCCCCAGCTGCTGACAGTCTGCGCAACCGAAACAGCATCCGCGCCGACAATCGCCGCTGGGCTGTTCATGGCGAAATACACGCCCGGATCGATCACCGATGCCGCAACCATGGCCATGATGGCGACGAAGGATTCCATCAGCATGCCGCCGTAACCGATGTAGCGGGCATGACCTTCACTGGCGAGCAGCTTCGGCGTGGTGCCGGAAGCGATCAGCGAGTGGAAACCCGATACCGCGCCACAGGCAATGGTGATGAACAGGAACGGGAACATACCGCCCTTCCACACCGGACCGGTGCCATCGATGAACTGGGTCAGTGCCGGCATTCTCAGCTCGGGCATGGTGATCAGAATGCCGATCGCCAATGCCACAATGGTGCCGATTTTCAGGAACGTGGAGAGGTAGTCACGCGGTGCCAGAATCAGCCACACCGGCAGTACCGCGGCAACGAAACCGTAGCCGATCAACATCCAGGTGATTTGAATGCCAGTGAAGGTGAAGGCCTTGGCCCACACTGGGTCAGCGGCAATCTGCCCGCCCAGCCAGATCGAGCCCAGCAGCAGGAACACGCCGATGATCGAGATTTCACCGATGCGGCCCGGACGGATGTAGCGCATGTAGATGCCCATGAACATCGCGATCGGGATGGTCGCCATCACGGTGAACATGCCCCAAGGGCTTTCGGCCAGGGCTTTGACCACGATCAGCGCCAGCACCGCGAGGATGATGATCATGATCAGGAAGCAGCCGAACAGCGCGATGGTGCCGGGGATGCGGCCCATTTCTTCACGGACCATATCGCCCAGGGAGCGGCCGTTGCGGCGGGTGGACATGAACAGGACCATGAAGTCCTGAACCGCACCGGCCAGCACCACACCGGCGATCAGCCAAAGTGTGCCGGGCAGATAGCCCATCTGCGCCGCCAATACCGGACCGACCAGCGGGCCTGCGCCGGCAATGGCTGCGAAGTGGTGACCGAAGAGTACGTGCTTGTTGGTCGGAACGTAGTCCAGGCCATCGTTATTGAGTACGGCGGGAGTGGCTCGATTGGGGTCCAGTTGCATCACCTTGTTGGCGATGAACAGGCTGTAGTAGCGGTATGCGACGAGGTAGATGGCGACGGCTGCGACTACGATCCAGAGGGCGTTGATCGCTTCGCCGCGGCGCAGGGCCACGACACTTAGCGCAAACGCTCCCAGAACAGCCACGGCAAACCAGGCGAGGTGTTTAGCCAGACGGGGCATAGCGTGTCTCCTGCCGACAGCTTGTGACTGCGGCGGTAATTTTTATAATTGTGTCCGCTGTGCGGAGCTGGCCCAATATCCGCGCATGCCGTCTACAAATAAATCCGCGTTACTACGTACGCGCTCTCTACGTAGTTCTACGTAGAAGCGCAAAACCTGTAGGAGCCAGCTTGCTGGCGATGGTGGCGTGACTGATACACCGCGTCGTCTGGATCGCCAGCAAGCTGGCTCCTACAATTTCGCGTCGTCCAGAAAGCCGCAGGTCATTCCGTCCAGCAACGCTACTGGACGTGCGCATCTTTGGCATATGATGCCGGCCTTCGCCTTCCCCCGGTCCGGACAGGAGCCCAGATGCAGCTCAAACACAAAATCGTCGCGCTCGGGATTTTGCCGCTGGTGTTGGCGATCGCTGTCATCTGTGGGCTGGTGATTTCCCTGAACCGCCAGGTGGGTGATCAACAGGCGCAATTGATCGAAGACAGCATCCTGGCGAGCAAGCGCGCCGAACTGAAAAACTACGTGGAAATGGCGCAAAGCCTGATCGCGCCGCTGTACGACGACGGCCACGGTGACGAACACGCCCAGCAACGCGTGCTGGAAGAACTGCGCAAACTCAGCTTTGGCATCAATGGCTACTTCTTCGTGTACGACCGCGAAGGTCGCAGCCTGATGCACGCGCGACAGTCGGAACTGGTCGGCCAATACCTGTGGGACATGAAGGACCCGCACGGCCTGCCGGTGATTCAGGCATTGCTCAAAAGTGCGCAATCGGGCGAAGGCTTTCAACGCTACGCCTGGAACAAGCCGTCTTCCGGCCAGGTCACCGACAAGCTCGCCTACGTGGTGATGCTGGATCACTGGGGCTGGATGCTCGGCACCGGCATTTACCTTGAGGACGTCGAACGCGCGACCCAACAGGCGCGTGACGAAGTGGCCCAGGGCATCCGCAAAACCATGCTGGCGATTGCCGCCGTGGCCCTCGTGGCGGTGCTGTTTGTCTTTGCCAGCGGCATGACGCTGAACGTGAGCGAGCACCGTCTGGCCGACAAAAAACTGCAACGCCTGACCCAGCGAATCGTCAGTTTGCAGGAGGAAGAACGCTCGCGGGTTTCCCGTGAACTGCACGACGGCATCAGTCAGGTGCTCGTCTCCATCAAGTTCCAGTTCGAACTCGCCAGCCATGTGCTGGAGAATGGACAAGACAAAGGGTTGAGCATTTTAAGAGAGGCCACGGAACGTCTCGGCGAAGCGATTGGCGAGGTGCGCAGCCTCTCCCACGACCTGCGCTCATCCTTGCTCGACACCCTGGGGCTGTCGGCGGCCATCGGTCAACTTGCCGAGGAATTCGAGCAACGCAGCGGCCTCACAGTGACCTATAACGACAACGAATTCGACTGCCATCTGGTCGATGGCGCGGCGGTTTCGTTGTTTCGCATTGTGCAGGAAGGCCTGACCAACATTGAACGCCATGCACAGGCAAAAAACGTTTCCATCAACCTGCACGGTTCTGAAGAGTCCATCCGGCTGACGGTGATCGATGACGGTATCGGCTTCAACGTCGCCCAGGTCGAACGTGGCCATGCCGGCATCGGCCTGCGTAATATCCGTGAGCGTGTCGAGCACTTTGGCGGCCGGTTCGAGCTGATCTCGGTGCCGGGAAGAAGTGAGCTGGACGTGCTGCTGCCCATGAAAATGCCCGGCACAAAACGCTGATCAGACAATAAGAGTGAATGCCCGTGATTAACCTGCCCTCCCCGATCCGCGTCGCCCTGGTCGACGATCACTCCCTGGTTCGCGACGGGATCAAGGCGCTGCTGTCCGTCATGGCCCCGCTGGAAGTGGTGGGTGAAGCCGAGAATGGCGCGGACGCCATCGAGATGGTCGGACGCTGCCAGCCTGACCTGCTGCTGGTCGACATCAGCCTCAAGGACATGAACGGGCTGGAGCTGACCCGGTTGCTGCGCAGCCAGTACCCGTCGCTCAAAGTGCTGGTGCTGAGCATGTACGACAATTATGAATACGTGAGCGAGTCCGTGCGTTCGGGTGCCAGCGGCTATGTGCTGAAGAACGCGCCGTCACGGGAAATCATCGCCGCCATCGAAGCCATTGCCAGCGGCGGCACGTTCTACAGCGCGGAAATTGCCCAGCGGCTCATTGCTGATAAAAGTACCGACAACGAGCTGACGCCGCGTGAAAGCCAGGTGTTGTACAAAATGGCCCAGGGGATGAACAACAAGGAAATGGCCCGCGACCTCGACATCAGCGTGCGCACGGTTGAAACCCATCGCCTGAGCATCCGCCGCAAACTCAACATCGACAAACCGGCGGCGCTGGTCAAATACGCTATCGACCACGGGATCATTTCCCCATAAGCCTGCCGAACACTACCCCCTGTAGGAGCCGGCTTGCCGGCGATAACGGAGTGTCAGCAAAAAACAGGTTGGCTGACCCACCGCTATCGCCAGCAAGCCGGCTCCTACAGGATCGGGGGCGTTGCCGATTTTTTTTCTGAGCCACCGGAGACACCCGTGCCACCGTTGACCACTCGCGAGATTTACCAGCTATTGCGCGACGCCGCCCTGGAGGTTCGTCCCCTGCGGCTGATAGGCGAACCTTCCGCATCCGGTCTGATGCAGGTCGACATCGAAGGTTGGCAGCTGACCCTCGACATCGACGACAACCACTTGCGCCGCTGCCAACGCTGCCAGAGCCCGGACGGCCGCGAGGGCCTGTTCGACAATTGGCAACGTTACGGCACCGACCCGGTCAGTCTGCTCAGCACCTGGGAACTGGCGCAGATAGAACGCCTGCTGACCGAGCTCAAAAACGCGGTTTGACCGCCTTCCAGTCCGGTTTGTAACGCTGCATCTGCTTCACGTCATCGCGCTGGCGGATGCCACAGGTCAGGTATTGGTCATGCAGCTTGCCCAGTTGATCGTGATCCAGTTCCAGACCCAACCCCGGCGCGCGCGTGATTTTCACGCAGCCATCGACGATCGGCAGCTTGCCGCCCTTGATCACTTCTTCATCCGGCTCCTGCCACGGGTAATGCGTGTCGCAGGCGTAATCCAGATTGGGCACCGCGGCCGCAACATGCGCCATCGCCATCAGGCTGATGCCCAGGTGCGAGTTGGAGTGCATCGACACGCCAAGACCAAAGGTGTCGCACATTTTCGCCAGCGCCTGCGTGTCGCGCAGCCCGCCCCAGTAATGGTGATCGGCGAGGACAATCTGCACGCTGTTCAACGCCACGCTACGCCGGAACTCGTCGAAATCGGTGACCACCATGTTGGTCGCCAGCGGCAGCCCGGTACGCTTGTGCAACTCGGCCATGCCGTCGAGGCCCGGCGTCGGGTCTTCATAATATTGCAGGTCATCGCCCAGCAACTCAGCCATGCGAATCGATGTTTCCAATGACCAGTTGCCATTCGGGTCAATGCGCAGCGGGTAACCGGGGAAGGCCTTTTTCAGCGCCTTGATGCACGACACTTCGTGCTCCGGCGGCAGCGTGCCGGCCTTGAGTTTGATGCTCTTGAAACCGTAGGCCTCGATCATCCGCCGCGCCTGGGCAACGATCTGCTCTTCGTTCAGCGCCTCGCCCCAATTGTCCGGTTTGTACGGTGAATCGACATGCTGCGCGTACTTGAAAAACAGGTAGGCGCTGAACGGAATCTCGTCGCGAATCGCCCCGCCCAGCAAGTCCACCAACGGCACGTTCAACGAATGCGCCTGCAAATCCAGGAACGCCACTTCGAACGCCGAATACGCATTGCTCACTGCTTTGCTGGCATGGGAGCCCGGTGCCAGTTCCGCGCCGGCAATGCTCGCCGGTTTGTTCGCCGCCACGGTGGCCTGGACGATGCGCCGCAGTTGATTGAGGTCGAACGGATCGAGACCGATCAATTGCGATTGCAGTTGCTGCTGGATCAACAGCGCCGGCGCATCGCCGTAACTTTCACCGAGACCGATGTAGCCATTGTCGCTCTCGATCTCGATGATCGAACGCAGCGCGAACGGCTCATGAATCCCGCTGGCGTTGAGCAGCGGCGGATCACGGAAAGCGATGGGGGTGACGGTGACTCGTTTGATTTTCAAGAGGCTGCTCCCTTTGGACCTGAGCTCAAGGCTTGATGACTGACTGATTTTTCTGACGCTGCGATGTCGGCAGGTTGGCCGTTCAACACGCGAACGGGGTCACCACGCGGGGCGGTGCGGGCAAAGAAGATCACCACTGCCGCCACCAGCGAGGTGGCCGCCAGCCCGTAGAGACCGCCCTCGATGGAGCCGGTTTTTTGTTCGAGAAAACCGAACGCTGTCGGGGCGACGAAGCCGCCGAGGTTGCCGATGGAGTTGATCAACGCGATCACCGCCGCGGCGATGCGCGCATCCAGATAGCCTTGCGGAATGGGCCAGAACAGTGCCGAGGCGGCCTTGAAACCAATCGCGGCAAAACAGATGGCGACGAAGGCAAAGACCGGCCCGCCAGTGGTGGACATGAACATGCCGAACGCAGCGATAACCAGGGTCAAGGCGACCCATGCCTGCTGGTATTTCCATTTGCTGGCCATTGCGGCGAAGCCGTACATCGCGACGATGGAAATGATCCACGGAATCGAGTTGAACAGGCCGACCTGGAAGTCGCCGAGGTTGCCCATTTTCTTGATCATGCTCGGCAGCCAGAACGTCGCGCCATAGATGGTCAAGGCAATGGAAAAGTAGATGAAACAGAACAGTGCGATCTGCTTGTCGGCGAGCAATTTGAACATCGACGGCTTGACCGTCTGCGTCGCTTCGCGGGCCTGCTGTTCGAGGGCGATGGCGCCCACCAGTGCGTCCTTTTCTTCCGCGCTCAGCCAATTCGCCTGGCGTGGATGGGACTGCAACCAGAACCAGACAAACCCGCAGAGCACGATCGAGGCGAAGCCTTCGATCAGGAACATCCACTGCCAACCGTGCAGGCTGAAACCGCTGACGTGCAACAGCGCACCGGACACCGGCCCGGAAATCACCGAGGCAATGGCCGAGCCGCTGAGGAAGATCGCCATGGCCTTGCCGCGTTCGGTCGACGGCAACCATTGGGTGAAGTAATAAATGATGCCGGGGAAGAACCCCGCTTCGGCCGCACCGAGGATGAAGCGCAGCACATAGAAACTGGTTTCGCCGCGCACGAACGCCATGGCCATGGCCGCTGCGCCCCAGGTGAACATGATGCGCGTCAGCCAGGCGCGGGCGCCGTAGCGTTGCAGCAGCAGGTTGGAGGGGACTTCGAAGATTGCGTAACCGATGAAGAACAGCCCGGCACCGAGGCCATAGGCCGCGGCGCCAATGCCGAGATCGGTTTCCATGTGACTGCGCACGAAGCCGATGTTGACCCGGTCGATGTAGTTGACGATGAACATCACCACGAACAGCGGCAGCACATGGCGCTTCACCTTGGCCGCTGCGCGGGCGAGCACAGTTGGATCGGGCGGACTCTGGAGGGTATTCAAGGGGGCGACTCCCGTTCATTGTTTTTTTAGGGACGCGCCGATCATGGACGCCGACATTGATCCCGTCTAATCTAACTTGGCATTCGATTGATACCTGGATTAGATCAATGTTCGAACTGACCCAACTGCGCTGCTTTACCACGGTGGCCACCGAACTGAACTTCCGGCGCGCCGCCGAACGGTTGAACATGACCCAGCCGCCGCTCAGCCGACAGATTCAGCTGCTGGAACATCACCTGGGCGTCGAGCTGTTCACCCGCACCACCCGCAGCGTCGCCCTGACCGCCGCTGGCCGCGCCTTCTTCATCGAGGCGCAGAACCTGCTCGAACGCGCGCAGCAAGCCGCCGCCACCGCCCGGCGTTTTGCCGAGGGCGATATCGGCACGGTCAACATCAGTTTTGTCGGTAGCGCGGTGTATGAATTCCTGCCCAAGGTCATCGCCGAAGCCCGCCTCAAGCAACCGCACGTGAAAATCGACCTGTCGGAGATGAATACCTACCAGCAGCACGAAGCCCTGCGCGCCCGCCGTATCGACCTGGGGATCGTCCGCGCGCCGTTGCTGGAACCGGGATATGCCACCGAGTGCCTGGTGCGCGAGCCGTTTGTCCTGGCCGTGCCCAGCCATCATCGATTGGCCAGCGCCGAAACCGTGTCGGTCAAAGACCTCGATGCACAACCGTTTCTAATGTACTCCCACGCCGCCTACCCACCGTTCAACGAACTGCTGACCGGTATGCTGCGCTCGGCCCGCGTCGCCCCGGAATACGTGCAGTGGCTGGGTTCGTCGCTGACCATTCTGGCGCTGGTCAACGCCGGCATGGGCCTGGCGCTGGTGCCACGGTGCGCCAGCAGCGTGGTGTTCAAGAACGTGGTGTTTCGCGATATCGACCTGGGGGAAGGCGTGCAGAGCGAGTTGCATCTGATCTGGCGCGAGAACAATGACAACCCGGCGTTTGCCATGTTGCTGGAAGGGATTCGCACGGCTGTTCGTGAAGGCTGGGGGTTGTGAGGGCTGAGCTGATTTCGTCGGTGTTTGTGCTGCCGTCTTCGCGGGCAAGCCTCGCTCCTACGGGTTTGAGTTGAAACACAATTTTGTGAACGACACCAACCCTGTAGGAGCGTGCGATGCGGCGACCCGACTTGCCCGCGAAGACATTTGTGTTATCGCCATCGCCGGCAATCCTTGCACCTGAAGATGTAGCGGTGAAGGTACGTCTGTCGGACACACGAAGTCGGCGGTAAATATGCACTCCTGCCCCGTGAACCTTGTTTCAACTCCCCAGTCTTACAGCGGCGCCAATTCCTCCCCTAACCGCCGCCATCTCTTCAGAGCTGTCCCTCCATGCGCCAAACCGCCCACGCCTTGCGCTTGACTTCGCTGTGCCTGTTTACCTTGCTTTCTATTACCACCCGCCCCGCCCACGCCGGCGCGGAACGGCAACTGGTGGAAGCCATCAACGATTACCGCGCCCACCCACAGCGCTGCGAGCGGCGTCCCGCCCAACGCTTGGCACCGCTGGCGCTGAAATCGAATCTGGCCTTGCCGGTCGGCTACGGCGGCGGCTTGCGGGACCGGTTGAAAGCGTCCGGTTATCAGGCAGTGACCGTGCGCAGCCTGCGCGTGGTCGGCGCGCAGGATGCCGAAGAGGCCTTCGACCTGCTGCAGAGCGATTACTGCTCGGCATTGCTGGATAGCCAATACGCCGATATCGGCGTCAGCCGCAGCCGCAGCGAATGGCAAGTGGTACTGGCGCGGCCGGTGCTGGACAGTCAAATGAACGACGCGCGAGCCGTCAGCAAGGCGTTGCTCGCCCAGGTCAACGCCGCGCGGGCGAAACCGCGTCTCTGCGGACGCCAGCGCTTTGCCGCCGCCCGACCACTGGCCTGGAATGCCAGCCTCGGGGCCGCGGCGCAGGGCCACAGCAAGGCAATGGCCTACGGAAATTACTTCGCACACCGCGATCCCGACGGCGATATGCCTGCCGACCGGGCGCGGGCTGCCGGATTCCGTGGCCGCCAGATCGGCGAAAACATCGCCGCAGGCCAAGGCTCACCGAGCAAGGCAATGGCAGGCTGGCTCGCCAGCCCCGGACATTGCGCCAACCTGATGAGCCCGTTGTTCACCCAAGTGGGAGCCGCCTACGCGACGGACGCGCGCAGTGACCAAGGGGTTTACTGGACGATGTTGTTTGGAGCGCCTTGAGGCCGGTCACACCATGGCCAGCGTGATGCGTCACGCTGGCCGCCGCACCGCCCTCACCTTCCCGCTGCCACCGCCGCCGCAGAAGAACTGATCGCCGCCATCGGACTCAAGTCCCGACACGCCGACACCAGCGGGCATCCTGATGCTGTGCAGCACTTCCCCGGTTTTGGCATCCACGCGGCGCAGCTCGCTTTCATCCCCTTCCCACGTTCCGTGCCACAGTTGCCCGTCAACCCAGGTCACGCCGGTAACGAAGCGATTGGACTCGATCGTGCGCAAAATCGCGCCGGTCTCGGGGTCGATCTGGTGAATTTTCCGATCGCGATAGCGGCCGACCCACAGCGTCCCCTCAGCCCAGGTCAGCCCGGAATCATTGCCGCCACCCGGTGCCGGGATGGTGTTGAGCACTTTGCCGGTCTGCGGGTCGATTTTCTGGATGCGGTCGGCGGCGATCTGGAACAGGTGCTGGCCGTCGAAGGCCGTGCCTGCATCGGCGCTGACGTCGATTGAACGCAGGGTCTTGCCGCTGGCCGGGTCGAGGGCGATGAGTTTTTCGCCACTGGCAAACCAGACGCGCTCACCGTCCCAGGTCACGCCATGCACGCTGTCGACACCGGCGAACGGGCCATATTCGCGGAGGATTTCTGCGGTTGAGTGTTTCATCTCGGTTACCTCTTCAGGGGTTCGTGGCGTTCATCCTAGTCACTCGGCAGTGGCGCCGGGAGTAACAAGGTCGTCGCGAAACCCGGTACCGGCGGGGTCATCCAGCGCCGCGCCCGGCCACGTCCGAATGGCTGCACTTTGCCGGCCGCCGCCAGCGCGTCGAGTGTGCGCTGCACCGTGCGCTGGCTGGTGTCGAGCGCCAACGCCAACGCCGAACTCGACCAGGATTCGCCGTCGGCGAGCAAGGCAAACAGCGCCGCGTGTCGTTCTTCGACCGGTTGCGCCAACACCACTACGTCAGATGAAACCAGCGCCACCAGCGCAAACCCGCGTTGAGTGGCGATGACGCCCGCCAAGGGTTTCAGCGCCGCACGCAAGCGCCCGACTTCGACACGCAAACGCGCTCGATGGGACTCGTCCGAAAGCTTCAGGCGGAACGCCCGGCGGATCAGGGTTTCCCTCGATACGTCCGCCGGCCACGCTTCGGCCAATACCCGAGCGAGGGTGAACAACACCGGGCGCCTGGCGAGGGAAACCGACATACCAACGCCACGCACGGCATAACGGCAGGCGTCCACCACCAACGCGGTCGAGCCGAGCACGGCTTCAACTTCATCCAGCCACAACGGCCGCTCTTCGCCATGGGCGATCAGGCGCGCTGCCGGGGAATTCAGGACGTTAACGGCGTTTTCGACTTCGCCGATAAGCGCCGGGACACCCGCCTCGCGTGCGACATGTTCGGCCCTCGCCAGGGCAAGCCGGGCTGTTTGCGATTGCAGGCGGCGGATGGCAATCCCCGCCACCACCAATTCATGGGCGGCGCGCAGCACCGGCGGCAACGGTGCGGGATCCA
Organism: Pseudomonas sp. PDM01; assembly: GCF_014852325.1. NCBI lineage: Bacteria > Pseudomonadati > Pseudomonadota > Gammaproteobacteria > Pseudomonadales > Pseudomonadaceae > Pseudomonas > Pseudomonas sp. PDM01. The sequence continues at coordinate 184,579 of NZ_JACVBK010000001.1, read as the reverse complement.
GCGCGGCCAACAGAACGTCCGCCTCGTCGAGCCGACCGATCAGCACCCATCGCCGAATCTGCAAGTACCGCGCGTGAGCGGCGTTCACTCGATCTCCATGGGCCTCAAGCGTCAGGCGTGCCGTTTCGAGCGCCTTCACTGGCCAGCCCAGGTCACGCGAAGCCAGCGCAATTTCGGCCTCGGCCACCACGCAGCGCGCCCGTGCCAACGGCTCTTTCGGCCCGAATGCGCGCGCGGCGCTTTTCACCAGCGCTTTCGCCCGAACCAGATCGCCGAGCTGCGCCATGGCGATGCCGCGCAACGCGAGCGCGGGCGCATCGTCACGCAACGCCACCCGGTCAAGCGCACCAAGCGGATCACCCGCCGCGAGTGCCCGCGCTGCGGCGGTGATCAATGAGTCCATAAAAGTAGCGCCACGGTTGTCGCCCCTGCCGTTCGATAACCCTGGTTAGTCTAGTCACGCGGCAGCTGAGCACGGGGCGCGATTGTTTGCGTTTGTAAGGGCCTTATCGCCGGCAAGCCGGTCTCGCTCCCACAGGGATTGCGGGGCTTGCACAAAACAGGCGGGAGATTCTATGTTGCAGGCCAACCCTGCATCATCAAACGTCAAGTTTGCCAGGAGTCATGCCATGAACACGTATCAGCCTTTGGATTGCGATCTGCACGACTATCTCGAGATTGCCTGCCTGCGCGGTTATCGACTGCATATCGAGTTGATGGATGGCACAAGCCTGACGGCCAAAGCGCTGACGACACGGACGTCCAGCGACAAAGAAGAGTTTCTCTGCGTTGAAACGGCAGGCGGCCCACAGGAGATCCGTCTGGATCAGCTGCTGGCCGTGACGCCGCTGGACGACAATGCGCAGTTTGGACGCGTGGTGCTTCAGGGCGCGAACTGCTCGTTCTAGCACTCGGTGTGCCGGCCCCTCAATTCGGCTCTGTGAAACGCAAAAAGCCCCGCCCTCTCAATGAGGACGAGGCTTTTCGGCAGCCGCCGTTCAATCGGCGTTCAGCAGCACCGCGTCGTGCAGCTGCGTTTGCCGTAACGTGCTTCCTGACGCTCGCGAAAGAATGCTGAATAACTCATGACCGGCTGGTCCGGATGATTCAGCTTCATCTGCGCGACGTAGTTGTCGTAATCCGGAACGCCCACCATCAGGCGCGTGCTCTGGCTGAGGAACCTGGCGGCAAGCTGCAGTTTGCGGAACATGGCAAAAGCCTCTTTGTGGTGTTGGACGACCTCATCAAACCGCACTCATGTATCTGCATTGTGTCCGCGACCGGGGAATTTGTATGTTCAAGTGGCTGAACGAACCCGACAAACCGCCCCCCCGATCACAGAACCAGCCTGCGATAATCCGCCAGCACACTGCTCAGATAGGCGTTGAAACGCCCCGCCGCCGCGCCATCGATCACGCGATGATCCCAACTCAGGCTCAACGGCAGCATGTTGCGCGTCACAACCTGCCCGCCCTCCAGCGCGAGTCGCTCCGTGCTTTTGCCCACCCCGAGAATCGCGACTTCCGGCGCATTGATGATCGGCGTGAAATACGTCCCGCCAATGCCGCCCAACGACGAGATTGAAAAGCAGCCGCCACTCATCTCGGCAGCGCTCAACTTGCCCGCCCGCGCCTTTTCGGCCAGCGCCGACATTTCCCGGGCAATCGCCAGCACCCCTTTCTGATCGACGTCCTTGATGACGGGGACGACCAACCCTTCGGGTGTATCGGTGGCAAAACCGATGTGGCAATAACCCTTCAACACCAATTCGTCGCCGTTGAGACTGGCATTGAACTCCGGGAATTTTTTCAACGCGCCCGCACAGGCTTTCATCAACAACGCCAGCAACGTCAACTTGACCCCGCTGCCGGCCTTTTCCTTGTTCACCTGCACGCGGAACTGTTCGAGTTGCGTGATATCCGCGTCGTCGTGATTGGTCACGTGGGGAATCATCAGCCAATTGCGATGCAGATTGGCCCCGCTGATTTTACGGATGCGCGACAGTGGCCGGGTTTCCACCGGCCCGTACTTGGCAAAATCCACCACCGGCCAGGGCAGCAATCCGCCCAACGGCTGGGCACGGGTTTCAGTGACCGTCAGTGCGCCTTTCACATGGGCCAACACGTCGTCCTTGGTGATGCGGCGACGCAGGCCCGTGCCCTGAATGGCCTTGAGCGAAACACCCAGTTCTCGAGAGAACTTGCGAACCGACGGCGATGCCAGCGGCAAGTCCGTTGGCGGATCAAACGCTTCGATGACCAACCCTGGCGAGGCAATCGGCTGAGGCTCTATGACCGTTGCAACGGGCTCGATGCGGGGTGCCGGCGCCGCCGATAGCCCTTCACTTTCGATAAAGGCAATCGGCGATCCCTCGCTGACTTTGTCATCCAGACTGACCACCAACGATTGCAACACGCCCGTGTGCGGCGATGGAATTTCCATGGACGCCTTGTCCGTTTCGACAATGATCAGGGTCTGCCCTTCGACCACCGCATCGCCCGCCTTGACCGGTATTTCGATGACACCGACATCCTTGGCATCGCCGATGTCGGGCATTCGCACTTCATGCACATTCTTCATGACCATTTCCTGAAAATTCGACTCGACCTGAAGCCCGGCTTCAAGCGTCCCAAGGTGCGATGGCGTCAACATCAATCCCGTAGCGCGCAATCGCTTCGGCACACACGCCGGCATCGAGGCGCCCGTCCTGAACCAGTGACGTCAGGGCACTCAAGACGATCTGATGGCGGTCCACTTCGAAAAACGCGCGCAACCGGCTGCGGGTATCACTGCGGCCGAAACCGTCAGTGCCGAGCACCGTGTAACGCGCCGGCGCGTAGCTGGCGATCAGTTGGGGCAAGGCACGCACGTAATCGGTGCTGGCAATGATCGGTGCCTTGTCGTTGAGCGATTCCTGAACGTGGCTGCGCCGCGCCGGTTGTCCCGGATGCAGGCGATTCCAGCGCTCCACCTCACGGGCCTCACGGGCCAGCTCGGTGAAGCTGGTGACGCTCCAGACCTCGCTGTCGATGTTCCAGTCACTGGCCAGCAGCTCGGCTGCCGCGATCACTTCAAGCAGGATCGCGCCGGAACCCAGCAACTGAACGCTGCCGCGTGCATCCTCGACTTCATGCCGGGCGAACAGGTACATGCCCTTGATAATTGCCTGTTCGACGCCCTCGGGCAGGTTGGGCTGCGGGTAGTTTTCGTTCATCAGCGTGACGTAGTAGAACTCGTCGACCTGACGTTCCAGCATCTGGCGCATGCCGTGATCGAGGATCACCGCAAACTCACCGGCGAACGCCGGATCGTAGGCCCGGCAGTTGGGCACCATCGCCGCCATCAAGTGGCTGTTGCCGTCCTGATGCTGCAAACCTTCGCCCCCCAGGGTCGTGCGCCCCGCCGTGGCGCCGAGCAGAAACCCGCGCGCCCGCTGGTCCGCCGCCGCCCAAATCAAATCGCCGATACGCTGGAAGCCGAACATCGAGTAGTAGATGTAGAACGGCAACATCGGCAGGCCATGCACCGAATAGCTGGTCGCGGCGGCTACCCAGGAACTGATCGCCCCGGCCTCGCTGATGCCCTCTTCGAGAATCTGCCCGTCGAGGGCTTCGCGATAGCTCAGGATCGAACCAATGTCCTCCGGCTCATAACGTTGGCCCACGCTGGAGTAAATCCCGATCTGCTTGAACAGGCTGGCCATGCCGAACGTGCGCGCCTCATCGGCCACGATCGGCACGATGCGCGGCCCCAGTTGTTTATCCCGGAGCAAACCACTGAGCATCCGCACAAACGCCATGGTGGTGGACATTTCCTTGCCTTCGGCAGCAATGGCGAACCCGGCGTAACTGTTGACGTCGGGCACGGCCAAGGACGTCGACGTGGTGGGCCGCGACGGCATATAGCCGCCCAATGCCCGGCGACGTTCATGCAGGTAGCGCATTTCGGCGCTGTCGTCGTCGGGTTTGAAGAAGCTCAGCGAGGTCGCCTGTTCATCGGTCAACGGCAAATTGAAACGGTTACGGAAGGCGATCAACGCGTCCTTGTCGAGTTTCTTCTGCTGGTGCACGGTCATCTTGCCCTGCCCGGCATCGCCCATGCCGAAGCCTTTCTTGGTCTGCGCGAGAATCACCGTGGGTTTTCTGCCCTCGCGCATCGCGCTTTGGTAGGCGGCGAAAATCTTCACCACGTCGTGGCCACCGCGTTTGAGGCGGTCGATCTGTTCATCGGTCAGGCCCTGGGCCAGATGTGCCAGGGCTTCGTTCTGGCCAAAGAACTGATCGCGGTTGAAACGTCCGTCCTTGGCGGCGAACGTCTGGAACTGGCCATCGACCGTGGCGGACAGGGCCTTGACCAGCGCGCCGTCGTGATCCCGGGCAAACAGTCCGTCCCAGTCAGAGCCCCAGACCAGTTTGATGACGTTCCAGCCGGCCCCACCGAACAGCGCCTCCAGCTCGTCGATGATGCGACCGTTGCCCCGCACCGGACCGTCCAGACGCTGAAGGTTGCAGTTGACCACCCACACCAGATTATCCAGCCCCTCGCGTGCCGCCAGTGTCAGGGCCGACATGCTTTCCGGCTCATCCATTTCACCGTCGCCGAACACCCCCCAAACGGTGCGCCCGGCGGTGTCTTGCAGGCCGCGATGTTCCAGGTAACGCATGAAACGCGCCTGGTAGATCGAGCTGATCGGACCGATGCCCATCGAGCCGGTCGGGAACTGCCAGAAGTCCGGCATCAACCACGGATGCGGATAACTCGACAGCCCCCGGGCGCCATTGGCGCGTGCGCCGATCTCTTGCCGGTAATGCTGCAAGTCCTTCTCTTCGAGGCGGCCTTCCAGAAAAGCCCGTGCATAAACGCCCGGCGCCGAGTGCGGCTGGTAGAACACCAGATCGCCGCCGCTGGTTTCTGTGCGCGCCCTGAAGAAGTGGTTGAAGCCCACCTCAAACAAATCGGCGGCGCTCGCGTAGCTGGCGATGTGGCCGCCAAGTTCCCCGTAGGCCTGGTTGGCCCTCGCCACCATGACCAACGCGTTCCAGCGCATGATCGAGGCCAGGCGTTCTTCGAGCGCCAGATCCCCCGGGAACACCGGCTGCTGCTCAACGCTGATGGTATTGATGTAGGGCGTGCCGTGACGGGGCCGCCAATTCATCTCGCAGGTGCTGGCCAGCGTCACCAGCATGTCCATGATCTGCCGGGCCTGCCCGGTGCCGCCGTGGGCGATGACCGATAGCAAGGCATCGCGCCATTCAGCGATTTCCTCGGCATCTTCCGTGGTCTGGCCGGGTAACTGGGCATGAAGATCGGACGGGTTCATGGGCATCTCCTGCAAAAGGCTGATTCGTTATCAATGCGCGGTGGAGGGTTTGCTCGGGCCAGGCTTTTGACCTGCTCGACCGCTTCGATGACGGAGCGCTCGGTCCGGGCATCCCGGGCTATCGGGTAAATATTGATTCTGCGCTTGGGCAAATCGCGTAAAAAGCGCTTATCCAGTTCGCCAGCCACGACAAGGCAGTAATCACAGGTGGATGTGTGCGCTTCAAACATTCCAGCACTCATCGGCGCGACATCGACCTGCATCAGTGCAATGTTTTCAAAGCAACTGAAACTGTGGTGAATCAACTCTAGATGTTCACTTCCCAGTCCAGCAGTGATCACCACAATGCGCGTGCCACTTGAGGGCTCGCGCATCCATTTCCTGGCGTTATTACGACGGTCGGCAGATCGGCTCATAGGCGTTGCCTTTCTTATTGGGTGTGTTTGATTGAGCGGGCGAAGACATCCGCTAAATGACGTAGCGCTCCTGCAGCACGCTTTTCGCCAGACTCCGGGTCGCCAACAAAACGGCTTCCACCTGTCGATCCATCGCTGCATGGGTTGAGGCGACGGTTCCCAGGTCGACGACGCGCAGCGAGTGACCGCAGACGGATCCCAGCCAGGTCAGGCCCGGCACCGTGCCGACTTCGACGTCCAGTAAAAAACTGCTTTTGCACACGCCGCGCAGCAATTGGCGGGCATCGCACGCTTGCTCGGGGCTGGACCCGACCCGTAACCAGTCGAGCATCAATGCCCTGCATTGCTTGACGGCCAGGTAAGCCACCTGATCCCAGTCGTCGATGGCCACGTGCAGCTGGTCGATCATGTATTTGGGCAACGCGGCACTGGTCACGATGACCACCCCGGCATCCGCCGAGGGTTCCTTGATCCAGACGGCGGATTGCGATATCGCATGCATGGCGCTACTCCCGGCGATTGAACGTTGTCCCCTTTCCTGTAGGAGCCGGCTTGCCGGCGATGAGGCCCGTTGGTTTTGCATCGATCTCAAGGCCGCCATCGCCAGCAAGCCGGCTCCTACAAGGGTTCGGTGACAGACACGAAAATGTGAACAACACAATCCACTGTAGGAGCCGGCTTGCCGGCGATGAGGCCCGTGGGTTTTGCATCGATTTCAAGGCCGCCATCGCCAGCAAGCCGGCTCCTACAAGGGTTCGGTGACAGACACGAAAATGTGAACAACACAATCCACTGTAGGAGCCGGCTTGCCGGCGATGAGGCCCGTGAGTTCTGCATCGATTTCGAGGCCGCCATCGCCGGCAAGCCGGCTCCTACAGGTTTGTGATCAGCCGTTACGGAACAGGAAGCTGTAGGCATTCAGCGCAGGCACCCCACCCAAGTGTGCGTAAAGCACTTTCGAGCCTTCAGGGAACTCGCCACGGCGAACCATTTCGATCATCCCGTGCATGGATTTCCCTTCGTACACCGGGTCGGTCAGCACGCCTTCAAGTCTGCCGCACAGGCGGATGGCTTCCAGCGTGCCGTCGTTGGGCAAGCCGTATTCCGGATAGGCGAACCGTGTGTCGAGCACCACATCTTCTTCGGTGATTTCGCGCCCCAGCTCCACCAATTCAGCGGTGTGCCGGGCGATACGCAGGATCTGTGCCTTGGTCTTTTCCGGTTTGGCCGAAGCGTCGATACCGATGACATTCTTCGAACGACCGTCGGCGGCAAACCCGACCACCATGCCCGCCTGGGTGCTGCCGGTCACCGAGCAGACCACGATGTAATCGAACTTGAAGCCGAGTTCCTTTTCCTGCTGGCGGACTTCCTCGGCGAAACCGACGAAGCCGAGACCGCCATACGGATGCTCGGAACAGCCCGCCGGGATCGGAAACGGTTTGCCGCCGCGCTCCACCACATCGTTCATCGCCTTTTCCCAGCTGGGCCGGATACCAATGTCGAACCCGGCGGCGTCCAGTCGTACATCCGCGCCCATGATGCGAGACATCTCGATGTTGCCAACGCGGTCATATACGGCATCGGAGTAGTTCACCCAGTTTTCCTGGACCAGCACGCACTTCATGCCCAGGTGTGCGGCAACGGCAGCGACCTGGCGGGTCTGGTTCGACTGGATCCCGCCGATGGACACGAGGGTGTCGCAGCCCTGCTCGATGGCCTCGGGAATCAGGTATTCAAGCTTGCGCGTCTTGTTGCCACCGAAGGCCAGGCCACTGTTGCAGTCTTCACGCTTGGCATACAGCTCGACCTTGCCGCCCAGGTGTTCGCTGAGGCGTTTCAAGGGGGTGATGGGCGAAGGACCGAAGGTCAACGGATAGCGTTTGAAACGATTCAGGTTCATGACTCTGCTCCTTGATTATTGGATATCCAAGCGCCAGACCGAAAGGCAAACAGGCTGCATTCCAGGTTCTTTCAGAGGGGCTTCGATGAGTTCAATATTAAGAACAAAGCCAAAAATATGTGTTGCAAGTTTCAACGCATTAAAGAAACATAAATCATCACCTAACACTTCAAACAACTTTTTATTGCGTAGAAATCCATATGAACGCAACAAATACTCACAAGAAAACCGGCACACCCAGCCCGGAGCCACACCCGCTGGACCGGACCGACCGCGCCATTCTCAAGGCGCTGCAACGCGACGCTTCCATCTCCAATGTGGCGCTCGCCGAGAAGGTCAAACTGAGTGCGCCGGCGTGTTTGCGCCGCGTGGAACGCCTCAAGCAGGCGGGTTTGATCAAGGGCATCGTCGCGTTGCTGGACAATGACGCGCTGGATGCGGGCATGGTGGTGTTGATCGGCGTGGTGCTGGACCGCTCGACGCCGGAATCCTTCGCTGCCTTCGAAGCGGCGGCGCAAAAGGTTTCCGGCTGCATGGAATGCCATGTGGTGACGGGGGAATTCGACTACTTCATGTTGTTGCGCACCAAGGACAGCAACAGTTTCAACCGCCTGCACGCGGAGCAATTGTTGTACCTGCCCGGTGTGCGGCAGATTCGTTCGTTCATGGGGTTGCGCCAGGTGGTCTCGACGCCGCAGATACCTCTTTGATAGCCCGTGTCAGCCGCGCAACTTGCGCGGTGACCGGGCCCGATCCCGCTTTATTGACCCGGTTTGGCCACCGCCACGCGCCACACCTTGTTACCGACATCGTCCGCCACCAGCAGCGCACCGCTCTGATCAAGCGCTACGCCCACCGGACGCCCTTGAGCCTCGCCTTCGCCATTGAGGAAACCGGTAAGGAAATCCACCGGTAAACCTGAAGGCTTGCCGTCGCTGAACGGAATGAACACCACCTTGTAGCCGGCCTGCGGATTGCGGTTCCACGAGCCGTGTTCGCCGATGAACACGCCATTGGCGAAAGCGCTGGGCATGCCGCGCGAGTCAGAGAACGCCAGGCCCAGCGGTGCGACGTGGGTGCCCAACGCGTAATCCGGGGCGATGGCCTGGGCCACCTTGTCCGGACGTGGCGGCTCAACCCGGGTGTCGACGTGATTGCCGTAGTAACTCCATGGCCAGCCGTAAAACGCGCCGTCTTTTACCGACGTCAGGTAATCCGGCACCAGGTCGCTGCCGATTTCATCGCGCTCATTGACCACGGTCCACAACTGGCTCGAACCGGGTTTCCAGGCCAGGCCGTTGGGGTTACGCAGGCCGCTGGCAAACAGACGCTTGTCGGCGCTTTTAACGTCAACTTCCCAGATCGCCGCCCGCCCTTCTTCGGCCGCCAGACCGTTTTCGCCAACGTTGCTGTTGGAGCCCACGGTGACGTAAAGCTTGGTGCCCTCAGGGTTGGCGAGCACGTTCTTGGTCCAGTGATGGTTGATACCGGCAGGCAGATCGGTGACTTTCACCGGCGTCGCCGTGATCTCGGTTTGCCCCTCGCTGTAAGGCACCTTGACCAGGGCGTCGGCGTTGGCGATGAACAGTTCGTTGCCCACCAACGCCATGCCGAAGGGTGACGTCAGTCCACTCATGAACACCGTGCGCAGTTCAGCGTGACCGTCACCGTCGGCATCGCGCAGCAAGGTGATTCGATTGGCGCTGGGCGCATCGGCGCCGACACGGCCCATCACAAAACCCATCGCGGTGCGCCGCGCCCAGGCCAGCGGACCGCTGCCACCGTCAGTGGCGCCTTCAGGCATCGGCGGGTGATTGCTCTCGGCGACCAACAGATCGCCATTGGGCAATCTGTAGATCCAGCGCGGGTGGTCGAGGTTTTCGGCCAGGGCCGTCACCGTGAAACCGGCGGGCGCTTTCGGCTTGTCGCTGCCGGCCCAGCCGATGGCCTTGGACACCTTCAACGTCGGGATCAGCGTAGTCGTGGGCTCAGGCAACTGCGGGCTCGGGCCGACACTGGCCTGCGGCGGCAGTTTGGAAGATTCACCACACGCGGTGAGCAACGCGGCAGCGGTCATCAAGAGCGCCAGTCGGCGGGAGACAGTCATGGTTCGAACCTCGCAATGGCCATCCGTGGGCCAATTTAGGAATAGGCAAAATCCCGTCGAGTATCGCGGCGCCGATTCGTTTCAAACACCGCGCCCGCCACAAATCAATTTTGCCTGAATCGCACGAATGCAAACGTCCAATGCCGGGCACTATCCCTGACAAAGACGCAACCCACTGTAGGAGCCGGCTTGCCGGCGATGGGGCCCGAGAGTTTTGCATCGATTTCAAGACCGCCATCGCCAGCAAGCCGGCTCCTACAAGGGTTTGGTGGCGGGCACGAAAAAGGTGAACAACACGATCCACTGTAGGAGCCGACTTGCCGGCGATGGGGCCCGTGGGTTTTGCATCGATTTCGAGACCGTCATCGCCGGCAAGCCGGCTCCTACAAGGGTTTGGTGGCGGGCACGGGAAAGGTGAGCAACACGATCCACTGTAGGAGCCGGCTTGCTGGCGATGGGGCCCGCAAGGTTTGCATCGATTTCAAGACCTCCATCGCCAGCAAGCCGGCTCCTACAAGGGTTCAGTGGCGGGCACGGAAAAGGTGAACAACACGATCCACAGTAGGAGCCGGCTTGCCGGCGATGGGGCCCGCAAGGTTTGCATCGATTTCAAGGCCGTCATCGCCGGCAAGCCGGCTCCTACAAGGGTTTGGTGGCGGGCACGGGAAAGGTGAACAACACGATCCACTGTAGGAGCCAGCTTGCTGGCGATGGGGCCCGTAAGATTTGCATCGATTTCAAGGCCGCCATCGCCGGCAAGCCGGCTCCTACAAGGGTTTGGTGGTGGGTACGGGAAAGGTGAGCAACGCGATCCACTGTAGGAGCCGGCTTGCTGGCGATGAGGCCCGTGGGTTTTGCATCGATTTCAAGGCCGTCATCGCCGGCAAGCCGGCTCCTACAAGGGTTTGGTGGCGGGCACGGGAAAGGTGAGCAACACGATCCACTGTAGGAGCCGGCTTGCCGGCGATGGGGCCCGCAAGGTTTGCATCGATTTCAAGGCCGTCATCGCCGGCAGTCAGGCGGGATTCAGCAGTGCCTCGCGCAGCAGCCTGGCCGCTGGCGAGTCCGGGACGCCTTTGCGCGACACCAGTTCATAGGGTTCGCTGCGTGAGGTGATCGGCAGCGGCAGCGTGGTGGTGAAGCCGTAGCCGGAGCAGAACTTCGCCACGTCGGTCGACACCAGTGCGACGAGGGTCGGGTTTTCCTGGAGCAGCGACAGAGTGGCGAAGGCCGAGGTGGTTTCCAGCAAATGCACCGGAAAACGCAGGTCTGCCTCATGAAACTCCCGCTCCAGCAGCAGACGCATCGGCATGTTGGCGCGATAGACGACCCAGCGGTAATCCACCAGGTCTTTCAACGACAACTGGCGGGCATAGGCGAACGGATGCTGGGTGCTGGCAATCACCGCCAGGGTTTCCTCGACGAAGGTCGAGCTCTCATACAAGTAGGGGGTGGTGCTGATGGTGGTACGGCAGATCGCCAGGTCCAGGCGCCCGGCATCGAGCTGGCTGAGCAGCGCGGCGCTGGTGTCTTCGACAATCTCGATGGACAGCTTCGGGTTGTCGGCGATCACCCGGCTGATCGCCGTGGTCAGCAGCGGCACGGCGCCCATGATGGTGCCGACCGACACGCGTCCGCCCTCGCCGCTCATGATGCCAATGATCTCTTCGCGCAGGTGCGCAAGGTCAGTCTGGATCAACCGCGCGTACCGGATGACCGAACGTCCGGCGTCGTTCGGCTCAAGCCCGCGGTTAGTGCGGGTGAACAGCGCAGTGCCGAAAGTGGTTTCAATTTCTTGCAGCGCCTTGCTCGCGCCGGGCTGGGTCAGCGCGACCTGTTTGGCCGCGCCCAGCAACGAGCCGTGCTCATCCAGGGCGATCAGCAAACGGAGCTGCTTGACGTGCAGGCGGGACATGATCGAGTTCAGTGAGGGCGTCATCAGGGTTAACTAAAAGTTATAGAGGTATCGAAAGTTGTCAGTATCGAGGCTGGCCAAGACGGCCCTATAGTCCACTCCACAGCCAGGCAATGCAATGGGTTTGACCAGAGCGCGAAAGCCCTCCTGCCCCAGACCGGTTGCAACAATAACAATCCTGTATAACTTGTGGTGAATCATGTCACTCATCAATTACGTCACCAAAATCCAGTTCGGCTACGACAGCCTGCAGCACCTGGCCGCCGAAGCCGAGCGCGCCGGCATCACCCGGCCGCTGATCGTCACCGATGTCGGCGTGCGCAATGCCGGCATCGTCGACAAAGTCATCGCCGCCCTCGGTAGTGACCGCGCACCGACAATCTTCGACGCCACCCCGCCCAATCCGAATGAGCACGCCGTGCGTGAAGCCGTGGCCCAATACCACCTCGGCGAGTGCAACGGCATCATCGCTGTCGGTGGCGGTTCATCGATCGATCTGGCCAAGGGCGTCGCGGTCTGCGCCACCCACGACGGTCCTCTGCAAAGCTTCGCGGTGATTGAAGGCGGACTGGATCGCATCACCTCGGCCACCGCGCCGCTGATTGCAGTTCCGACCACGGCGGGCACCGGTAGCGAGGTGGGTCGCGGCGCCATCCTGATCCTCGACGATGGTCGCAAGGTCGGCGTTATCTCCCCCTATGTCGTGCCGCGCGTGGCCATCTGCGATCCGGAGTTGACCCTCGGTCTGCCGCCCATGCTCACCGCCGCCACCGGCATGGACGCTATCGCGCATTGCATCGAAACGTTCATGGCCCCGGCCTTCAACCCTGCCGCAGACGGCATCGCCCTCGACGGTTTGTGGCGTGCCTGGGAACACATCGAACGCGCGACCGCCGAGCCCGGTGATCGCGAAGCGCGGATGAACATGATGAGCGCGTCCATGCAAGGCGCGCTGGCCTTCCAGAAAGGACTGGGCTGCGTGCACAGCCTTTCCCACGCCTTGGGCGGCATCAATCCGAAACTGCACCACGGCACTTTGAACGCAATTTTTCTACCGGCGGTCGTGCACTTCAACGCCAACGCCCCGACTGTCCGTGACGAGCGCAAACTGGAACGACTGCGCCATGCCATGGGCCTTGAGGCCGACGCGAACATCGGCGCAGCCATCGAAGACATGACCAAACGCCTGGGCCTGCCGACCCGCCTGAGCCAGATCGGCGTCGATGAAAGCCTGTTCGCCGGCATCGTCGAGGGCGCTTTGCACGATCACAGCCACAAGACCAATCCGCGCGAAGCATCCTCGGCGGACTACCTGTCGATGCTCGAACAATCGCTGTAAGCAGCCGCTGCCCAACAACAATAAATCAGGAGGCAACCGCGTCGTCGATCTCACCCCCCGAGCATCGACGGCAGCGGAACAATCATGAAGCCCACCGTCCTTATCGAACGGCAAGACGCCATTGCCATCGTCACCCTCAGTCATCCGGGAAAGATGAACGCCCTGACCCTGTCCATGTGGCAAGACCTGGGTGACGTCATGACCGAACTGTCCGCCGACCTCAGCGTGCGCTGCGTGGTGTTGCGCGGTGCGGGCGAACAGGCCTTTGCCGCCGGCGCCGATGTCGGCGAGTTTCCGAGCGTGCGCGCCAACCAGGCGCAAGCCCGACACTATGCCGAAGTCACTTCAGCGGCGATGCGCGCGGTTGTCGACTGCCCGCACCCGGTGATCGCGATGATCCACGGCGTGTGCGTCGGCGGTGGCCTGGAAATCGCTGCACTCTGCGACCTGCGTATCTGTGGCACGTCCAGCCGCTTCGGCGCGCCGGTCGGCAAGCTCGGGCTGGTCATGTCCTATGACGAAATGGCCGGGCTGGTGGCGCTGGCGGGACGCTCGACGACCCTGGAGATTCTCCTTGAAGGCCGCATTCTCGACGCCAACGACGCCTACGTGAAAAACCTCGTGACCCGCGTCGTACCGGATGCCGAAGTCGAATCCGAAACCCTCGCCACCGCCAAACGCATCACTAACGGCGCCCCGCTCGTCGCCCGCTGGCATCGCCAGGCGGCACGACAACTGGAAGCGGGCATCGCCCCCACCGTCGAGCAGATCGACAGCAGTTACGCCTGCTACGACACCGACGATTTTCAGATCGGCCTGAACGCGTTCATCGCCAAAGCCAAACCACAATTCGAGGGCAAATAACATGGGACCGCTGACAGGAATGCGCGTGGTAGAACTGGCTCACATCATGTCCGGCCCGGTGTGCGGCATGATGCTGGCCGACATGGGCGCCGACGTGGTGAAGGTCGAGAAAGTCCCGGACGGTGATGATTCGCGCCGCTTCTCGCCGATCATGGCCAGCGGTGAATCCGCTTCGTTCATGGTGGTCAACCGCAACAAGCGCGGGATCGGCCTGAACCTGAAAACCGAGGGCGGCCGCGACGTTCTGCGCCGCCTGCTGATGGACGCCGACGTGGTCACGGAAAACTACCGCGCCGGCACCATGGAAAAATTCGGCCTCGGTTACGAAACCCTGAAAACCCTCAACCCCGGGCTGATCTACTGCGCGATTTCCGGTTACGGCCGCAGCGGGCCGTTCGGCGAGAAAGGCGGTTTCGACCTGATCGCCCAAGGCATGAGCGGCATGATGAGCATGACCGGCGAAGCCGGGCGTGAGCCGGTCAAGGCCGGTTCGCCGGTGGCCGACATCAACTCCGGCATCCTCGCCGCCCTCGGCATCTGCGCCGCGTATGCCGCGAAACAGAAAACCGGCCTTGGGCAGATGGTCGACACCTCGCTGTTCGAAGCCGGCCTGCAACAAATGTACTGGCCAGCAGCGGCGTATTTCGCCGACGGCACCATCCTGCCAAAAATGGGTTCGGCCAACTCCACCAGCGCGCCGTACCAGGTGTTCCGCACGGCGGACGGCTGGATCAACATCGGCGCCGCCAACCAGGCCAACTACGAGCGACTGGTCGAGGCGCTGGCCGTTCCGCAATTGAAAGCCGACCCTCGTTTCGCCAGCAACGCCTTGCGCATGGAGCATCGCCTGGCGCTGGTGGAAATCCTCAACGAAGTCCTGGTCGCACGCACCACGGATGAATGGATGGTGTTGTTCGACAGCCTCGGCCTGCCTGCCGGGCCGGTCCTCGACATCGCCGCCGCGCTGGCCCACCCGCAAACCAAGGCACGCGGCATGGTCGTCGAAACCGAACACCCGACCGAAGGCCGAGTGCGCGGCATGGGCTTGCCGATTCACTTCTCCGACATGGACAACGCCGCGCCACCGACCAGCCGCCCTGCACCGCTGCTCGGCGAGCACACCCGCGAAGTGCTGAAGGAAAGCGGGTATGCGGAAAACGAAATCGACGAGTTGATTCGCACCCAGGCGGTGGTCGCACTCGCCTCCTGAACCGAACTGTGCGGGAGCGAGCCTGCTCGCGATGGACGTTAACGAAAACGCGTTTTTGGCTGGATAAACGCGACGCCCTCAGGTCCATCGCGAGCAGGCTCGCTCCCACAAGGAGCAGCGTTCGCGTTGCTTTTTTGAACAACTACAACAAAAACAATAGGTGAACATCATGAGCCGTATCTTGACCGAGTCCGTCAGCCGCCGATCCTTTCTAGTGTCTGCCGGCGTCACCGTGGGTGGTGCTTTCGCCGCCAACCTGCTGCCTTCCAGCGTCTTCGCCGCGACCAAACCCATCGTGCTGCGCTACACCAGCAGCCTGCCCGACACCCATCCGCTGAACCAACAGATGAAGGCCGCCTCGCTGGCGATCAAGGCCGAAACCAACGGCGCGGTGGACTTGCAGGTGTACGCCAACGGCGCCATGGGCGGCGACACCGACATGCTGTCCCAGGTGCGCGCCGGGGCAATCGATTTCATTCCACTGCCGGGTGCGATTCTCTCGACGCTGGTGCCGGCCATGTCGATTGAAAGCATGCCGTTTGCGTTCAAGGACTACGACAGTGTCTGGGCTGCACTGGACGGCAAGCTGGGCGAGTACGTGCGCGCCAAGACCGAGAAGGTCGGCCTGATCCCGATGGAAAAAGTCTGGAACAACGGCTTCCGCCAGATCACCAGCTCGACGCGGCCGATCAACACGCCGCAAGACCTCGCCGGCTTCAAACTGCGCGTCTTGGTCAGCCCGCTGTGGACGTCGATGTTCAGCGCCCTGGGCGCCTCGCCGACCGGCATCAGCATCAACGAAACCTACTCGGCCTTGCAGACCAAAGTGGTCGACGGCCAGGAAAACCCGCTGGTGGTGGTCGAGTCCGCACGTTTCTATGAAGTGCAGAAATATTGCTCGATGACCGACCACATCTGGGGCGGTTTCTGGATCGTCGCCTCGGGCAAGACCTTCCCGAAACTGCCGGCGGACGTGCAGGAAATCGTCTCCCGGCAGATCAACGCCGCCGCGCTGGTTCAGCGCCAACAGGTGATCGACCTCAACTCCAGCCTGGAGCCGTCGCTGACCGCCCACGGCATCACCTTCAACAAAGTCGACCGCACACTGTTCAGGACAGACCTGCAATCGAAAGGCTTCTACACCCAATGGAAGGACAAGTACGGCCCGGAAGCCTGGAGCTTGCTTGAGCAATACGCGGGTCAACTGTCCTAAGCCGGAGACAAAGTCATGAAAAATGAACTGCCAATGACGGATGTTGCTCCCGCTGAAGGACTCAGCCCACACCAAACCACATTTCGTCTCGGCCGCGCGCTGGACACCGGTCTGCGCTGGCTGACCGAGGGCAGCGCGGCGTTGCTGGTGGTCATCGAAGTCACGCTGCTGTTCTGCAACGTGTTCTCGCGTTATGTGCTCAACCAGCCGATTGTCTGGGGCGACGAACTGGCTTCGCTGCTATTCCTGTGGCTGGCGATGCTCGGTTCGGTGGTGGCGATGCGACGCGGCGAGCACATGCGCCTGACCTCGTTCATCTCGCGGCTGCCCGTGGAGAAACGTGCGTTCATCGACACCCTGGGCGCGGTGATCGTCATCACCTTCATCGGGCTGCTGTTTACCCCGGCCTGGGAGTACGTCAGCGACGAGTGGATCATCACCACCGCCGCCCTCGAAATCCCCAACGCCTTTCGTGTGTCCGCCATCGCCGTCGGCCTGAGCCTGATGTTGATGACCTGCGTCGCCCGGCTGTTGACCAGCGCACGGTTGATCGACTTCTCGGTCTCGGTGGCGATGCTCGCGTCCCTCGGCGCGTTGTTGTGGGTGGCCGAAGGCTGGATGCTGCTGATGGGCAACTGGAACCTGGTGATCTTCTTCATGGTCGGCGTGATGGCGATGATCGTCATCGGCGTCCCCATCATGGTCGCGTTCGGCCTGGCCACGGTGGCGTACCTGTCGACCATGACCAGCACACCACTCACGCTGGTGGTCGGGCGGATGGACGAAGGCATGGCGAGCCTGATCCTGCTGGCCATCCCGCTGTTCGTGTTTTTGGGTGCGCTGATCGAAGCCATGGGCATGGCGCGGGCGATGATCCGTTTCCTGTGCTCGCTGATCGGCCATGTGCGCGGCGGTTTGTCGTATGTGCTGATCGGCGCCATTTACCTGATCTCCGGCATTTCCGGCTCGAAAGCGGCCGACATGGCCGCCATCGCCCCGGCGCTGTTTCCGGAAATGAAGAAGCGCGGCGAGGACGAAAACGAACTGGTGGCGATGCTTAACGCTTCCGGGGCGATGTCGGAAACCATTCCGCCGAGCCTGGTGCTGATCACCATCGGTTCGGTGACCGGTGTGTCGATTTCCGCACTGTTCACCGGCGGTTTCATGCCGGCGGTGGTGGGCGCGATTGCGATGGCAGCCGTCATCTGGTGGAAGAACCGCAAAGGTGAGGCCTCTACCGGCAAACGCGCCTCGGGCAAGGAAATCGGCCACTCGCTGCTGCTCGCGATCCCTGCGCTGGCCCTGCCCTTCGTGATCCGCACTGCGGTGGTCGAAGGGGTCGCCACCGCGACCGAAGTCGCCGCCATCGGCGTGGCTTACACCTTCATCGTCGGTCTGCTGTGTTACCGCTGCTTCGACTGGCGCCGCTTGTACCCGATTCTGGTCAGCACCGCGTCGTTGTCCGGCGCGATCCTGATCATCATCGGCAGCGCCACCGCCATGGCCTGGGCGCTGACCCAGTCGGGCTTCTCGCACCAATTGGCGCAAGTGATGGCGACCGTTCCGGGGGGCGCGATGGGCTTCCTGATCATCTCCGCCGTGGCGTTCATCCTGCTCGGCAGCTTCCTGGAAGGCATCCCGGCCATCGTGCTGTTCGGCCCGCTGCTGTTCCCGATTGCCAAAGCCATGGGCATCAACGACGTGCATTACGCCATGGTCGCGATCTTCGCCATGGGCCTGGGCTTGTTCGCCCCGCCATTCGGCGTCGGTTTCTACGCCGCGTGTGCCATCGCCAAGGTCGACCCAAGTGGCGCCATGCGCCGGGTCTGGCCGTATCTCGGCGCCCTGGTCGTGGCCCTGGCGGTGCTGATCGCCGTGCCGTGGATTTCCATCGGTTTCCTGCCGTCTGCCTGAATCAACCTTTGACTGTCAGCACTCAAACACGAGGTTTTTTATGAATTTCTCCACTCTGCACCCAGGCTCCGCCACCGAACGCCCAGTGATCGTCGACAAACAACGCACCATTTCGTTTCTGGGCGAAGACTTGCGCATCTACGCCACGCCGCGCCTGGTCGACGACATTGAACAGACTTGCCTCGATTACCTGCTGACCTTCCTCGACGAGGGTGAAAACACCGTGGGGGCGGCGGTCGATATCCGTCACGTCGGCGCCACGCTGCTGGGCATGTCGGTGAACATTGTCGCCACGGTCACCCGCATTGAAGGTCGCAGCGTCACCTTCAATGTCGAGGTGCGCGATGACGTCGAGCTGGTGGCGACAGCGGCGCATACCCGTGTGGTGGTGAATGTCGCCAAACTGCGCAGCCGCGTCCAGGCCAAAGCCGAGGCAGCGGCCGCCGGCGACGTCGAAGACGGCGTGCTCAGCCCTTCGCAATTCTCCGCGTCGCGCTGAGTCAGGGTCTCCGTCATGATCACCCTTCACGAACGCAACGGCATGCCGAACCTGGCGACCGGGGATGCGCTGCCGGTCGTCGATGCCCATCACCATTTGTGGGACTTGGGCAACGGGCGCTATCCGTGGTTGCAGGACGAGTATCACGAGGAATTCTTCCTCGGCGACTATCACAGCCTGTGCCGTGATTTCCTGCCGGAACAGTTCCTTGCCCTGACCGAAAATCAACGCTTGGTCGGCACGGTGCACGTCGAGGCCGAGCGTGCGCGCGATGAGCAAGTCGCCGAGACACGCTGGCTGGAACAGGTGAACGCCCGTTACGGCTTCCCGAATGCCATCGTTGCCCATGCCTGGTTCGATCGCGAAGACAGTGCAGAGATTCTCGCCGCTCAAGCCGCCAGGCCACTGGTGAAAGGCATCCGTTCAAAACCGGTGACCTCGGCATCGCCGGACGTATCGGTGGCCGGTGCCAAGGGCACCATGCAGGACCCGAACTGGCTGGAAGGCTTTTCGCGGCTGGCCGAGCACGATCTGTCGTGGGACCTGCGGGTGCCGCCGTGGCACCTGGTCGAAGCGGCGGAAGTGGCGGCGATGTTTCCGCAGATCCGCATTGCGCTCAACCACACCGGTTTCGCCTGGGACCGCAGCCCACAAGGCATGGCGCGCTGGCGCAAAGGCCTGGAGGCGTTGGCCTTGCAGCCGAACGTGCACATCAAGCTGTCGGAGTTCGGGCT
This sequence comes from Pseudomonas sp. PDM01, assembly GCF_014852325.1. Lineage (NCBI taxonomy): Bacteria > Pseudomonadati > Pseudomonadota > Gammaproteobacteria > Pseudomonadales > Pseudomonadaceae > Pseudomonas > Pseudomonas sp. PDM01. Next base: position 165,145 of record NZ_JACVBK010000001.1, on the reverse strand, counting down.
TAAAGATTCGCCCTGGAATTATGACGACAACCGGATTGTGGTCCTGACCGCGCTGGAAATCTTCGGCCCCGAGCGTTGCATGTTCGCCAGCAATTTTCCGGTGGCCGGGCTGCGCGCTTCCTACGACACGATTGCCGATGGCATGGCCGCGATGCTCGCCCCCATGGGCCGTGCGGTGCAGGAAGCGGTGTTCGCCGGCAACGCCCGACGCTTTTATCGATTGGAGGAGCAGCATGGATAACCTGTCGGCCATCGACTGGCGCGCACGTTTTCTGGCCAGCGGCGACGATGCGGATTTGCCCATCGTCGACGCGCATCAACACTATTTCGATATCGAAACCCATTACTACCCATGGCTGAACGACCGCCCGTTGCGGCCGTTTCGTTATGGCGATTACTCATCGATCTGCCGCAATTTCCTGCCCGCCGACTATCACCGTCTGACCGGCCGCCATCACGTCGTGCAAACGGTCGTGATCGAGGGTGAGTGGGACCCGGCGACACCGGCCGATGAAGTGCGGTTTGTCGAATCGCTGGCGAAAACCGAGTCCACCCTGGGCGCCATGGTCGCGCAGGCCTGGCTGGATCGTGAAGACGCTTTTGATCTGCTGCGCCTGTACGGCGATCACCCATTGGTGCGCGGCATACGCCACAAACCGGCAGTGACCAGCCGTGAGGCCTGGCGCGAAGATTTTGTCGCCCCCGGTTCGATGCGCGATCCGCGCTGGCGCGAGGGATACGCACAATTGGCCGAAAACGGCCTGCACTTCGAATTGCAGGCGCCGTGGTGGCACCTGCCGGAAGCCGCCGAACTGGCCCGGGACTTTCCCGACGTGTCCATCGTGGTCAATCACACCGCACTGCCCGCCGACCGCTCCGAAGAAGGTCTGGCCGGCTGGCGTGAAAACCTCGCCCTGCTGGCAAAGGAGCCGAACGTCGTGCTGAAGATTTCCGGCATCTGCATTCCCGGCCAGGCATGGCCGGTCGAGGCGAACCGCGTGGTGGTGAACGACGCGATATCGATTTTCGACGTCAGCCGCTGCGCGTTTGCCAGCAATTACCCGGTCGATGGCGTAGTGAACAGCCTCAGCGAAGTGTTCGACGGTTTCAAAACCATTGTCCGGGACCGCTCTCTCGAAGATCGGCTTGCGCTGTTTCATGACAACGCCCGACGCATCTACCGGCTCGCTTGACCCGATTTGAACAGCTCATCAGGAGTCCAACATGTTTGAAGTTTCAGGCCACAACTACATCGCCGGCACACGCTCGGCCAACGGCACGCACACCCTGCAAAGCCACGACGCCAGCACTGGCGAAGCACTGCCCTTTCGCTTCCATCAGGCGACAACCGAGGAAGTGAATGCTGCTGCAGAAGCCGCGGCCACGGCGTACCCGACTTTCCGCAACCTGTCGGCCGCCCGACGCGCCGGGTTCCTCGATGCCATCGCCGCAGAACTCGATGCACTGGATGACACGTTCATCGCCCTGGTGTGCCAGGAAACTGCCCTGCCCGCCGGGCGCATTCAAGGTGAACGGGCACGCACCAGCGGCCAGATGCGCCTGTTCGCCACGATGCTGCGTCGGGGTGATTTCTACGGTGCGCGCATCGACCGTGCGCTACCGGACCGTCAGCCACTGCCGCGTCCCGACCTGCGTCAGTACCGCACCGGGCTCGGTCCGGTCGCCGTGTTCGGCGCCAGCAACTTTCCGCTGGCCTTCTCCACTGCCGGCGGCGACACCGCTTCCGCCCTCGCCGCCGGTTGCCCGGTGGTGTTCAAGGCCCACAGCGGCCACATGGCAACCGCCGATTACGTCGCCGATGCGATCACCCGCGCAGCGCGCAAAACCGGGATGCCCGCAGGCGTGTTCAACCTGCTCTACGGCAGCGTCGGAGAAGCGCTGGTCAAGCATCCGGCCATTCAGGCGGTCGGCTTCACCGGTTCATTGCGTGGCGGCCGCGCCTTGTGTGACATGGCGGCGGCTCGCCCTCAGCCGATCCCGGTGTTCGCCGAGATGAGCAGCATCAACCCGGTGTTGCTGATGCCCGAAGCACTCAAGGCACGCGGTGAAAAAATCGCCGCCGAGCTGAGCGCTTCCGTGGTGTTGGGTGCGGGCCAGTTCTGCACCAACCCCGGTTTGGTGCTGGGCATTCGTTCGGCGGAATTCACTGCATTCCTCGAACGTTTTACCGGATTGATGAGCGAACAACCGGCGCAAACGATGCTCAACGCCGGCGCCTTGAAAAGCTATTGCCATGGCCTCGACAACCTGCGCGCTCACCCCGGCATCACACACCTGGCCGGCAGCGAGCAACAGGGCAATCAGGCACGGCCACAAGTGTTCAAGGCCGATGCGAGCCTGCTGATCAATGGCGATGAGTTGCTTCAGGAAGAAGTGTTCGGCCCGACCACCCTCGTCGTTGAAGTCGCCGACCACAGGGAATTGATGCAGGCATTGCACGGTTTGCGCGGGCAGTTGACCGCCACGCTGATTACCGAGGATTCGGAGCTCGATACCCTCGGCGATGTACTGGCCCTGCTGGAACAGAAAGTCGGGCGCGTGCTGTTCAACGGTTATCCCACTGGCGTGGAAGTCTGCGACGCCATGGTGCATGGCGGCCCTTACCCGGCGACGTCGGATGCACGCGGCACCTCGGTCGGAACCTTGGCGATCGATCGTTTCCTGCGGCCGGTGTGTTACCAGAATTGCCCCGACAGCTTGTTGCCGGAGGCCCTGAAAAACAGCAACCCGCTGAGCATCGCCCGACTGGTTGACGGCGTCAGCAGCCGCGATGCGCTGTAAGTCACCCGGCTTCAACTAACAACCACGTTTAGCGACAACTTCCGCGCCTGTTGAACTACAGGCGTCGGATTCGCTCGTCCCGAAAACCGCAACACCCACACAACAACAAAAACAGAGGAAGTCTCATGCAAGTCCAACGTCACCCGAAACAACGCCTGTGCAAACTGATGCTGGCCGTGTCCGCCGCCGTGATGATCAACATTGCAGGTGCTCAATTGGCCTTTGCCGAAACCACTCCCACCGCGACGACCGCGCCGATGCAATGCCCCACTGAAGCCACACCGCGCTACACCAAAACCCCCACCGGTTACCTCATGGTCCTGCGCACGGGCGACAACGCGTTCAAGGAGCTGACCAAACTGGCCATCGCCGAGAAGATCCCCAGCGCGTCCATCACCGGTATCGGCTTCGGCAACGTCAAGTTCGGTTTCTGGAACAAGGACAAGAAGGACTTCGACGCCAAGCTCTTGAACGGTGTCGAGATGGCGAGCATCACCGGCTCGGTCGCCTGGAAAAACGATCAGCCTTCGATCCACATGCACGGCGTGGCCGGTGACGCCACGTTCCAGGCGTATGGCGGCCACATCCTCGACTTCGAAGTCACCACCGGCTCGATGGAAATCACCGTGATCGTTCACCAGCGTCGCCTTGAGCGCGGCATTGACCCATGCATCGGCGCCAACGTGCTGGGTATCTGATCCAGGCATCACGCTCCCGCCTGTCACGGCGGGAGCCACCCTCCTGAATTCAAAAACTACAAAAAAAAGGGGCGATTTACATGAGCAACAAGAACACCGTTGTAACCCTGGCGCTGGGCGTCATTGCACTGAGCACCCAGGCCCACGCCGATTTCCTGAGTGACAGCAAGGCAACCCTGGGGATGAGGAATTTCTACTTCAACAACGACAACCGCGACGGCCCGGCCGCGCCGTCAAAAACCGAGGAATGGGCGCAGGGTTTCATGCTCGACTTCAAGTCGGGTTACACCGACGGCATGGTCGGCTTTGGTGTCGATGCGCTCGGGCTGATGGGGATCACGCTGGACAGCGGCAAAGGACGCCACGTCGGCAGCAGCATGATTCCGTCGGACAGCGACAACAGCGCGGTCGATGAATGGAGCCGGCTGGGGTTGACCGGCAAGGTCAAAGTCTCGAAAACCGAGCTGCGCCTGGGCACGCTGATGCCGAAACTGCCGATCCTGGTGTCCAACGACGGGCGCCTGCTGCCACAGACATTCGACGGCGGCCAGATCACTTCCAGCGAGTTCAAGGACCTGACCCTCACAGGTGGCCGCATCGAACATGCGACGGGCCGTGGCTCAAGCGACCGGACAGGCCTGGCGGCCACCGGCGGCACCCGTGAAAGCAATGCCTTCGACTTCGCTGGCGGCGACTGGAAAATCACCAAGGACCTGACCGCCCAGTATTACTACGCCAACCTCGACAACTATTACACCCAGCAGTTTTTTGGCCTGTTGCACACGCTGGCGATCTCGGACAATCAATCGCTGAAAACCGACCTGCGCTACTTCAAGACCGATTCGTCGGGCGCTAACAGCTCGGGCACGTCAGGCTACCGAATCAGCGGCTACACCGAAGGCGCCGATGGCGAAATCGACAACCGAACCTGGAGCGCCGCACTGATCTACACCGTCGGTGCCCATGCACTCACCGCCGGTTATCAAAGCGTCTCCAGCGGCAGCAACTTCACTCAACTCAGCCAGGGCAACCTGCCCGATAAAGGTGCCGGCGGCGCCAGCCTCTACCTGTACACCGATCGCCTGATCCAGACCTTCACCCGTGCGGGCGAACGCACGTCTTTCGGTCAGTATGCGTATGACTTTGCCGGTGTGGGTGTACCCGGTTTGAAGGCTTCGGTCATCTACCTCAGCGGCGATAACATCAAGACCGTCACCGGCGACACCCAGAAGGAATGGGAACGGGATTTCGGCCTGGACTACACGATTCAATCCGGCGCGCTCAAAGGAGTCGGGTTTGGCTGGCGCAACGGCAAGTCCAACAGCGAAGCGAGCCGTGATCAGGATCAGAACCGCTTGATCGTGAGCTACAGCATTCCGCTGCTTTAACGCGTACCGGTTCGCAGGGATGCGACCCCCTTAAAGAATCGAGCGAATGGTGCCGCCCTCGACGCGCATGGCCATGCCATTGAGCGCCGGTGACGCCGCCAGATGCAGCACGCTGCAGGCCACTTCTTCAGGCTCGATCATGCGCCGGATCAACGACGTCGGTTCGGTATCGTCAAAGTAATCGTGGACCACCTGCTGCGGGGTGATGCCTTTCTCGGCAGCGATTTCGCGGTGGTAACGCTTGACCGCCTCGGTGTAGGTCGGCCCCGGCAGGATCGAGTTGACCCGCACGGCGGTGCCTTTGGTGAGTTCGGCCAACGCTCTGGAAATCCCCAGCAGGCAGGTTTTCATCGCACCGTAATGAACCATCCACGGCTGTGGCTTGACCGCGGATTCACTGCTGATAAACACAATCGAACCGTGCCCGCGTTCGAGCATCTGCTTCATGACCAGCCGCGTCATGCGCACACCGCTCATGACATTGACGTTGAAGTAATGAAACCACTGGGCGTCGTCCGTTTCGAAAAAGTCCCGGACCTCGAAGATGCCGACATTGTTGATCAGGAAATCGATCGGCCCGGACTCAAGGGCCAAGGCCACCAGACGTTCCGCCGCGCCTTCCTGGGTCAAGTCTGCCACCAGGCCTTTGCTGCGTTCACCCAGTTCTGCGACGGCTGCGTCGACCTCTTCCGCCAACAGCCCGCTGATGACCACGTTGGCGCCTTCAAGGATGAAACGCTGGGCGATGGCCTTGCCGATCCCCGTCGCGCCGCCGGTGATCAGCGCGGTTTTTCCAGTCAGTTGATAGTCCATGAACACCCCTGGTTTGTTGTTATGCGGACAATCATGCCCCAGGCCTGGCGTGAAGACTTTCAAGGGTTGCTGAAGACTGATTCAGCAAAAAACCGAAACCGCGGGGTTGTGTTGCAATCAGGGCGAGGTCAACTGCGGCCCGATTCGCTCCAGCAGGAAATCAATGAACACCCGTACGCGATGGGGCAATTGCTGTCCCGGGCCGATGAACACGGCGTGAATCGCCTCGGTTTCACCACTGTCGAATGCCTCCAGCACCGGTACCAGACGCCCCGCTTCGATGTCGGCGCTGATGTGGAAATTCGCCAGCCGGGCAATCCCCAATCCGGCCAGCGCCGACTGACGCATGCTCTCGCCGTCACTGAGCAGGACATTGCCCTTGGGCTCGATCTCGATGCGTTGACCGTCAGCGCCGCGAAAAACCCAGGCCTGGGAATGGCGATGAAAACCAAAACTGAGGCGGTTATGCCGCTGCAACTCCTCCAGGGTTTTCGGCTGTCCCCAGCGGGCGAGGTAACCCGGTGAGGCCACGGTGATCTTGCGGCTTTCACCCAAACGTCGCTGGACCAGGCTCGACTCTCTCATCGGGCCGGTGCGGATCGCGACGTCCGCGCGGCGCTCCAGCAAGTCCACCACGGTGTCGGTCAGCTCGACGTTCAGCGTGATGTCCGGGTAGGCCGCAAGAAAATCCGGCAGCAGCGGCAACAGGCAATGCAGACCGAACGGCAAGTTGGCGTTGACCTGAATCAGCCCGCTGGGCCGGGTCACGTTGGCGATATCTCGCTCGGCGGAATCGATCAGTTCAAGAATCCGCAGGCATTCGTTGTTGAACCGCTCGCCTTCCGCCGTGAGTTCCAGACGCCGCGTCGAACGATGCAACAAGCGCGCACCCAAGCGCGCCTCAAGTCGCGCAATCAGTTTGCTGACCGCCGAGGGCGACATGTCCAGGCGTCGTGCGGCTTCAGAGAATGTGCCTGCGTTGACGACCCGGGTGAACACTTCCATCTCGCCGGAGCGGTTGATGTCTTTGATCGTTAGCATGAACTTGATTCACAGATACTTGTAGTTCCAGCAGTCTAGCTCATATACGGAGTGGATCGTATCGTGACCGGATTCCTTGACCAGGAATACCTGCGCCTTCCATTTAATGCGAGGCCGGGCATAACTCAAAGATGCAAGGGAGATAATCCATTGAAAATTTTCGTTACCGGCGTAACCGGTTACATCGGCGGTTCCGTAGCCAAATACCTGGTGGATGCGGGCCATGAAGTCAGCGGCCTGGTGCGTAACCCGGAACACCGCGCAGCGTTGCAGGCACTGGGCATCACCCCGGTACTCGGCACCCTCGATGACGCTTATATTCTCAGCGAACAGGCGCGCGCTGCCGACGCAGTGGTCAACGCCGCCAACTCCGACCATCGTGCTTCGGTGGAAACGTTTATCAGCGCCCTGAGCGGCAGCGGAAAAGTGCTGTTGCACACCTCGGGTTCGAGCGTGGTCGGTGATGATGCTCGTGGCGCCTATGAACGCCCGGATATCTTCACCGATGAAACACCGTTCACGCCGATGGACATCCGCAAGGACCGGGTCGAGATCAATCAGCTGGTGCGTAATGCCGGCGTTGAGCTGGGTATTCGCAGCATCGTGTTCTGCCCGACCATGATTTATGGCGAGACGTTGGGCGTGCCGGCGAAAAGCGATCAACTGCCGAAACTGTTCGCTCAATCGCGCAAGTATGGCGCGGGGGCTTATATGGGGGCCGGGGTGCATCGCTGGTCCAACGTGCACATCGAGGACCTGGCGGAGTTGTATCGTCTGGCTATCGAGAAGGCGCCTTCTGCTTCGTTGTTCTTTGCCGAGAATGGCGAGGCTTCGTTTATCGAGATTGCGACGTCGATCAGCAAGTCGTTGGGTTTTGGCGGGGCGATTCAGAGCTGGCCGGCGGATGAGGCGATTGCTGAGCTGGGGGATTGGGCGCGTTTTGCCATTGGTTCGAATAGCCGTGTGCGTGCGGTCAATGCTCGTGTGTTGTTGGGCTGGGCGCCGAAGCGGGAGTCGATTCAGCAGTGGATCGAGACTAGCGGTGTGCAGTGGTGATTGTTCGCTTTATGCGGTGATGCTGCTGGGTGTGTGCATATCCATTTCTGCGGTAACGGCGGCTATTGGTTCCGCTCTTACAGCGGGTCACTTGGAAGAGCGCCAAGTAACCAAGCGCTCTTGCCCCTTTCGTTCGGTGCCTCGCTAAGGCTCGGCATGCCCTCGCTCCGGTCCTGCTCCGTGGGCCCGCCGCCATCGGCCATCCATGGCCGGGGGCGGCTAACCCGGCATCCATGCCGGGTTGCCCACTGCGCAGAACCTCCACTCGGCCTCTCGAGGGGGCGCTCAGATCAAAAGCGGAAGGCGAGCTAACGCTCGGCCTGATGAGTGGTGGAAATCAAAAGCGTACGCGATTCCCTGTAGGAGCCGGCTTGCTGGCGATAGCGGCGGGTCAGCCAACGTATGAATCGGCAGGACAGACGCTATCGCCAGCAAGCCGGCTCCTACAGGGGGAACGCGTAAATGTCCGAAATTAGTGTGGCTACCACAGTACGGGAGTGTACGTACGGTTGAAGAGCCAGATCGGCTGGCAAGCCACCTCGCATTGCTGTTGCCGTAGTCGTCCCCCCTCGAAAGGCGCGCACGTTACGGATTTCCTGTAGGAGCCGGCTTGCTGGCGATAGCGGTGGATCAGTCAACGTATGTATTGGCTGGACAGACGCTATCGCCGGCAAGCCGGCTCCTACAGTTGATCGTATTTATCCAAACGCATCTGCATTTCCCTTGTAGGAGCCAGCTTGCTGGCGATGGACGTCAACGATAACGCAGGGTGTCTGAATAAACGCGTCGCCTAGACGTTTTTCGCCGGCAAGCCGGCTCCTACAGGGAATCCCATACGCTTTTGATTCCCACCACTCATCAGGCCGAGCGTTAGCTCGCCTTCCGCTTTTGATCTTGAGGTACACGCCCCCTCGAGAGGCCGAGCGCAGGTTCTGCGCAGTGGGCAACCCGGCATGGATGCCGGGTTAGCCGCGCACGGCCAGGGATGGCCGATCGCGGCGGACCCACGGAGCAGGACCGGAGCGAGGGCATGGCGAGCCTTAGCGAGGCACCGAACGAAAGGGGCAAGAGCCCTTGGTTACTTGGGGCTCTTCCAAGTGACTCGCTGTAAAAGCGAAACCATTAGCGGCCGTTACCGCAGAAACGGATATGCACACAAACACCAAGCCAAAAAAAAACGTGCAACCAGCGCGCTCGTCAATGAACACCCCGGTCACACGTACAGGCCCATAACGCCCAAAGGGAAAAACCGCAGGCGACCTCACCAAAAGCCGCCTCAATCAGTCAGCAAAAAACCGCAATCAACCCAGCACTTCCAGCGCCACACTTTCAATCCCGGCCGCATCAAGCCGGTAATGCCGGTAAAGATGAGTCGGCGGCGCAATCAGGCTGTACTCGTCGTAAATGCCATGCCGCCGCACTTTGACCCCAACGCCCTCTTCCGCAATCACCTCACACACCGCCCCACCCAAGCCGCCGATGATGTTGTGCTCTTCCACCGTCAGAATCGCCCGGCTATTGCGCGCCGCAGTCAGCACCGCCTCACGGTCCAGCGGCTTGATGGTCGTCATGTCGATCACCCCCACCGAACGCCCCGCGGCATTCAACGCCCGAGCCGCTTCAAGGGCCGGGTGAACCGTGGAGCCGGTGGCAATGATCGTCAGTTCATCGCCCATCAGGTGCACGGTGGCTTTGCCGAAGACAAAGTCCGGAACGGTGTCATACACCACCGGATCACGCCCGCGCTGAATGCGGAAGTAGATCGGTTGCGGGTAGTTGGCCGACGCCAGAATGGCCGCCTTGAGCTGATTGCCGTCCGCCGGTGCGACCACTGTGATGTCGGCAATCGAACGCATGATCGCCAGGTCTTCAGTGGCATGGTGCGAGGTGCCGTAAAAGCCCAGGGAAATCCCGGCGTGGTGGCCGATCAAACGTACCGGCAACGCGGAGTACGCCACGTCCATGCGGATCTGCTCGCAGCACAGCAACGGCAGAAACGAGGCAAACGTCGCCACAAACGGCTTCATGCCCACCGCCGCCATGCCGGCTGCCGCCGACACCATGTTTTGCTCGGAAATCCCGAATTGCACGAAACGCTCCGGGTGCAGCTGCGCGAATTTCGACAGGCCGTTGGAGTACTGCAAGTCAGCGGTGCCGGCGACAATCGGCTCGCCCTGCTCGACCAGTTCGATCAGTGCATCAGACAAGGCATTCAAGCTGGGTGTCTGGCTGTTCAGTTCCCGGTACTGCCAGGAGTTGTTCGACAGAGGTGCGGTATTCATGAGTTAAATCACCTTGCTTTTGATTTCGTCGATAGCACGTTGCGCATCTTCCGGATCGAGATAACCGAGGTGCCAGCCGGGCTCGGTTTCCATGTAGGAAACGCCCTTGCCTTTCACCGTGTTGGCGATGATGCAGACCGGCTGCGTGCGAGTGGTATCAGCCTTGAGGCGACGCAACAGACGGGTGACCGCCGCCAGGTCATGCCCGTCGACCACGTGGGTTTCCCAACCGAAGGCGATCCATTTGTCCGCCAGCGGTTCGATGCCGATGACGTCGTCGACATTGCCGTCGAGCTGGTAGCCGTTACGGTCGATGATCGCCACCAGGTTGTGGACTTTGTGGTGAGCCGCTCCCAGCGCCGCTTCCCAGACCTGCCCTTCCTGCATTTCACCGTCGCCGAGCATCACGTAGGTGGTGAACGACTTGCCGAGCATGCGCCCGGCCAATGCCATGCCCAGGCCGCCGGACAAGGCGTGCCCGATTGAACCGGAGGAGAAATCCACGCCCGGCACTTTGCGCATGTCGGGGTGATCGCCCAGCGGGTTGCCGAGGCGCGTGTAGTTATCGAGGATCTCTTTCGCAAAGAAGCCCCACTCCACCAGCACCGGAAACAGGCCGACCGCCGCATGCCCCTTGCCCATCATGAAGCGGTCGCGATCAGGCCATTTCGGCTCGCCAAACCGCAAGTCCATCACGTCGTAATACAGCGCGGCGAACAACTCGGCGGCGGAAAAAACCGAGGTGTAGTGACCGACCTTGGCGATCTCGATCAGCCGGATGGTTTCCAGGCGAATGAACTGGGCTTTTTCCCGCAGGCGAGCCAGTTCAGTGGCGGTCAGTTCGAACGCGCGATCACCTTCGCGCAGGTCCTGTCTTGTCAAATCAGTCATGTGTAGTGTCCAGGCGCATTACCAAAGTTGCGGCCACATCCAGGACGTGGCCGTACACACGCACGCAATCGCGACAAGGCGATTACTGCGCTTTCAAACGCGGTGTCATGTAGTCGTTCAAACGGGGCATGACCTGCTGCGCCGTCAGCTCCATCGAGCGCCGCCACAGTGCTTCGTCATCCCACTCGTGGAAGGCGGTCATCAAGGTGCCGAATGGCCCGGTCTGCTCACTGAACGCGACCAGTTGTTCGGTCACGGAATTCACGTCGCCGTAAATCACCATTTCCTTGATGCAGTGATCGACCGTCACTTCCGCGTCGGTCATGTCGGGGCGGGTCTTGAAGATCTTGGTGTAGTTGTTGGAGGACAGGTTATCGATCATGTAATCGAAGTAACGGCGCAGGGTGCAGCTCTCTTGCGCCAGGTAGTCTTCGGCCTGGGCCTGGGAGTCGGCGACGAACACCGAACGGGCCACGCGCCAGTTGTTCGCATCGGCCTTGACCCCGGCACTTTCGGCGCCCTGGCAGTAAGCCAGCCAATGGGAGGCCACGGTCGCCGTCGGGTTGAAGTTGGCCGACATCAGGTCCCAGTCTTTGGCCCCAGCCAGTTTCGCCGTTCCGGAAAACGGGCTCATGGCCGTGGTTGCAACCCGTGGGAACGGCTTCTGGAACGGCGTCGGCATGTAGCCGATTTCCAGCTCGTGATTCACCGAGTCCTTGAGGCTGACCTGGAAGTGTTCCGAGGAAAACTCGTAAGGGGCGCTTGAGTTCCAGATGGCGCGGATCATCTCGTAGCATTCGACCATCATCTGCCCACGGTCCTTGCCGTTGCTGCCGAACACCTCGAAATCCGAGGCCAGGCCACCTGGGCCGATGCCCATGATGAAACGGCCCTTGGACATGTGATCGAACATCGCGGCGTCGGCGGCAATCCGCGCCGGAAAATGATGCGGCAGGTTCAGCACCCCGGTGCACAACTTCATGCGTCGGGTCAGCGGAATCAGGCTGGACATGAATTGCAGGGCATTGGTCACCGGCTCCGTGCGTTGCGAGGTGTGCTCGCCGACCCAAAGCTCATCAAAACCGACGGCGTCGGCGTGGACGGCGCAGGCAATATCCTGATCGTACATCTCGTGATAATCCCAGCCCTTGTGATGAAGGGGCTGCATGAACATGGCAAGTTTCATGTCGTTCTCCTGCTGTTTTCAGTGATCGGTGCGCTGCTTGATTTCTATGCGCAGCACACCGCTTTCAGGACGTGCGCTCGTTTTGCAGGCGTGCCAGTGCCGGCGCTGCAAGTCGCAACGTTCAAGGGATGCGTTCAATTTTTCTCGGCGATCGGCTTGAGCAAGCGCAATCAGCCGCGCCTCTTCAACTGCCGTGCAGCAACCAGCCGCCGTCCACCAACAGATCGATACCCGTCACGTAGGAGGCCAGCGGCGACACCAGAAACAGCACCGCATTGGCGATCTCGAAGGGCTCTGCCGGCCGACCCAGTGCAATGTTGTTCAACACGTTGTTCTGTCGGTGTTGCGCCAGCAGCTCCGGCTCCAGATTGCCTGGCGTTGCCGTCAGCCCGGGGGATACCGAGTTGACGCGAATGTTGAAGGCGCTCAGGTCCTTGGCCAGGCTTCGCGTCATCGCCAGCACCGCGCCTTTTGACGCGTCGTAGGTGCAGTGATTGGCCATCGGCCGGTGACCGCAAATCGACGACAGATTGACGATCGCCCCGGCGCTCGCCTGCTTGCGCATTTGCCGTTGAGCGGCCTGTGCCCCTAGAAACACCGCACGCGTATTGATGGCGTGGAGTTCATCCCAGAAACCTGGATCAATGTCGTCAACGGCCTTGAGCGGATAAACGCCTGCGTTGTTGATCCAAATATCGAGGCGGCCGTATCGCTCGATGGCGGTGTCTGCCAGGCCCTGGATGTCGGTGGGACGACAGACGTCGGTGGCCAGGAACGAAACGGCAAAACCGGCTTCGATCAGTTCATGGCAACGCTCTGGCGCCAGGCTGCCGATCAGCACGTTGGCCCCGGCTTCGGCCAGCCGTTGGCTGATGGCGAACCCGATGCCACTGCCACCGCCGGTGACGACGGCGGTTTTACCGCGCAAGTCGAGCAACTCGGTAAAGGGCCGGTAAGGTAGCGGTTGATACGGGGTAGACATGATGGAGCTCCTCAGTGACAGCCCGTTATCAAGCGGTGGCCAGGGTCATGATGGTGTCGGGCGCGATCTGCGGTCGGTGCAAAATCCCTTGGGAACAACCGCGCGCCATGACCATCACCCGATGGGACAAACCGATGACTTCCTCAAGGTCAGAACTCACGACAATCACCGACACGCCGGTCTTCGACAGTTCGATGATCAACTCGTAAATCGCCGCTCGCGCGCCCATGTCGATGCCCCGGGTCGGCTCATCGAGAATGATGACTTTCGGGTTGCGCGCGATCCATTTCGCGATGACCACTTTCTGCTGATTGCCGCCCGACAACTTGTCGAGCATCTGTTCCGCCAGGCCCTTGATCCCCAGTGTCGCAATGCGCTCCTGGGCAAACGCCAGAACCCGCTGATTGGCCATGACGCCGCAGGAGCTCAGGCTGTCGAGATTGCAGTAGGCAAGGTTTTCGGCAATGGTCTGGCTCAGCACCACACCTTCGGACTTGCGGTCTTCGGGAATCAGCACCACGCCGGCACGGATCGCCGCCAGCACGTTGTTGGCAGGCAGGTGCCGGTCACCCAGCATCACCTTGCCGTGATTCACCGCACTCAACCCGGCAATCGCCTGAACCAGCTCCGTGCGGCCGGCGCCGACGATGCCCGCGATGCCGAAGACTTCGCCGGCCTTCACCGAAAACGAAATGTCGTGGAAGCGCCCGGCCTTGTCCGACAGTTGTTCGACATTCAACACCACCTCTTCGCGAGGCGCTGGCAACTGCGGAAACAAGCGCTCGATCGAACGTCCGACCATCTGCGATACCAGCACGCTGACATCGGCCGCTCCGGTTTCGTGGCGAGCAATGAGGTGGCCATCGCGCATGACCACCACCTTGTCGGCGATCCTGGCAATCTCCTCCATCCGATGGCTGATGTAGATGAAAGAAACGCCCTCTTTCTTCAACTCCTCGATCTGTCTGAACAACAGGTCGGTCTCTTCCTTGCCCAGCGCCGCCGTCGGTTCGTCGAGGATCAGCAGCCGCGAATTGAACGTCAGCGCGCGGGCAATCTCCACCAGTTGCTGCGCGGCGATTTTCAACTGGCGCACAGGGGTGTCCGGCGAGATATCGAGGCCCAGTCGACGCAGCTGTTTTTCTGTCTCGCGGTACATGTGCTTGCGGTCGATGATCCCGTCCCGGGTCGGTAGATGGCCGAGGAAAACGTTCTCGGCCACGCTCAGGTCAGGCAGCAGATGGATCTCCTGATGAATCATGTTGATCCCCAGGGCAATCGCCGCCCCCGGACCGGTCGGTGCATAGGGCTGGCCGGCGAGGAACATCGTGCCTTTGGACGGCGTCAGCGCTCCGGCGACGATGGAGGAAAAGGTCGATTTGCCCGCACCGTTTTCCCCCAGCAGCGCCACCACTTCCCCGTAACCGATATCGAGACTGATGTCCTCCAGCACCTTGACCGAGTTGAAGGATTTTCCGATGTTGCAGGCGCTGAACAGCGGCGCCTGATCGCTGGTGATCGCTTTCATGACGTGCCCTCCTTCGCCGATCTCAAGGATGTTGCTCAAGGAAAGCCGCGACGTTTTCCCGGGTGGTGACGAAGGCCGGCAGCAGCTGGGTCTTCTCGACCGGTTTGCCTTGTTGCAGATTCACCGCAGTGCGCAAGGCTGTACGGCCCATTTCCACCGCTTGCTGGGTGATGGTCATGTCCAGCTTGCCGTCGCGGATGGCTTCCAGCGCCGACGGCAAACCGTCGTAGCCGAACACCCAGACCTTGTGATCGATGTTGGCGACTTTGACCGCCTGGGCGGCACCGAGCGCCGGGGCATCGGAACGCCCGATGAAGACGTTGATCTTCGGGTTCTTCTGCAGCATGTCCTGGGCGACTTTGAAGCCGTTGTCCTGTAGCCAGTCGGTAGGTTTCTGGTCGACGATTTTCATCTCCGGCGCCTGGGACAGCACCGCGTTCAGGCCCTTGGCCCGAGCCACTTCCGTCGAGTCGCCCAAGGTGCCCTGGAGCAGGCCGATTTCAGCCTTGCCCCCGGTCAATGAGATCATCTGCCGGGCCAGCTCACCCGCTGCCGCCAGGTTATCGGTGGAGATGTAGGCATCGCATTCGACGTTCTTCGGGAAATTGTCGATGCAGATCACCGGCACGCCCTGCTGACGCGCCAGCCGCACCGGCACGGCCGACGCCGCGCTGCCCGTGGCGGTATAGAGCAGCACATCAATGCCCTTGCTCAACATGTCCTGAATCTGGCTGACCTGCCGGGCGGGATCGGCCTGTGCGTCGGCCACCAGCACGTTCTTGATGCCCAGGGTCTTGGCCTGTTCCATGACGCCGTCACGGACCATCAGGTAGAACACCCATTGCAGGCTCGGGATCGACATCCCGACAGTGATCTGTTCCGCCGGTTTACTCTCGGCGTGAACGCCTGCCGACATCATGCAGGTCAACAGCGGCAGCCACAGAAAGCGCCGCGAAAATGCGTGGAGGTTCATGTCTTTATCCTTTTTATTGTGTGTTGGACGGTTCGACCAAAGGGGTTCAGTCAGCTTTGCGCTTGAGCAGATCGAGCATCACCGCGAAGGCAATCACCGCGCCGATGACCACTTGCTGGACGAAGGGAGAGATGCCGGCCAGGTTCAAGCCGTTGCGCAAAACGCCGATGATCAGTACGCCGACAATCGTGCCGACCACGCTGCCGGCGCCGCCCTTGAGGCTGCCGCCACCGATGACCACCGCCGCGATCACATCCAGCTCATAACCGACACCGGCGCCCGCTCCGGCAGTGTCCAGGCGCGAGGTCATGATGATTCCGCCCAGAGCGGCGCAAATGCCCGAGATGATGTAGACGGCACTGGTGTAGCCCTTGACGCGGATGCCGGCGAGCTTGGCCACCTTGCTGCTGCCGCCGATGGCGTACAGGCTGCGGCCGGGGACGGTGAACTTGAGAACGAACCAGAACACCAGGGCCAGCACGATGAAGCAGGTCACGGTCAGCGACAGCACACCGCCGTAGCGAATCACCGAGAGGTTGCTGAACCACTCCGGGAAACCGCTGACTTGCGCGCCGTCAGTAACCATGTAGGCCAGCCCGCGAGCGATGGACATCATTGCCAGCGTCGCAATGAAAGACGGCAACCCTGCCCTGACCACCATCAACGCCGTGGTTGAACCACACGCCGCACCGGCAGCGATCGCACCGAGCATGGCGACCCACATCGGCAACCCGAGCACCTGTTCGAGCCAGCTCATGACCATGATCGCCACCGCGAGCACCGCGCCCACGGACAGGTCGATACCGCCGATGAGAATCACCAGCGTCATGCCCAGCGCCATGATGCCGAGCACGGTGACTTGATCCAGTACGTTGAGCAGGTTACTCAACGTCAGAAAACTATCGGTGAAGACTGTTAATACCGTGCATAACAATAAAAGGCCGATCATCGGGCCTGCGACATTGGTGTCCAGTCCGATCCACTTGGGAATGGACCCGGACAGTCTTGATTTCACCAGCAACTGATTATTCATACCCACATCCACTTCTTATCTAATTGTTATAAGACCGAGCAAGACACAACGACTGTTTAATTCCCAAGTTCCCTGTAACGCCCGCCCATATACAGAAGCGGCGCTTCCAGAGGTTGCGTAATCACATCAATGACATTGCCGATGAATATGGTGTGCGTGCCGTGTTCGATTTCCTGCACCACTTCGCAAAAGATCGCAGCCTGCGCGTCGACCAGGTAACGAATGCCGTGCATACCGGTCTGCCAATCGCCTGCGACGAAGCGCTGCTCGCGCAGGTCCGGCTGACTGAAAATCTTGCAGATCGGTTCGTGGTTGTTTTGCAGCATGTTTACGCAGAACAGCCCGGAGCGTTTGATCACGGGTGAGGCGCTGGCGCTTCGGTTGATGCAGATCAGCGCCGACGCGGGGTCCATCGACACCGAAGAAAAAGCGGTTGCCGCCAGACCATGGGGGTGGCCGTCATCATCGAGTGTGGTGATCAGGGTTATGGAGGAGGCGAAGCGACCCATCGCCAATTTGAATTGGCCGGCCAGATCAATCGCTGGGGCGGCCTCTTGATATTGAACACGCATACATAAACCCTCTTCTTATTGTGACTCATCAAGCGCAGGCATTCATTATTAACAATCACCCAGCATTTTCTATTCACTTTTAAAAAATTGACTTTTCAACTATTCCGAAAGGTGAAGCCAACAACAAACTCATTTGAATTACCTTCACAAGTGCCCTGAAACGCCCGCCCCAAGGGGCTCTCATGTTTATGGCCGCACTTATCAACACCGCCGACAATATGGCTTTAACTGAATAATCGGCCGATACTTCATGAACAACTAACAAGAAACTTCCGCGAGACGAACTGCCATGGTTGATCGATTACAGGACATGCGAATGTTTCGCCTGGTCGTGCAGACCGGGTCACTTTCAACCGCCGGACGACAAATGGGCCTGTCGCCAGCGGCCATGAGTGGCCGGCTCAAGGCGATGGAGGAGTTCTATGGTTTGCGCTTGCTCAAGCGCAACACCCGCAGCCTGAGCCCCACCGCCGAAGGGCAGTTGCTGTTTGAAAACGCCCTGAAAATTCTCGAACAGGTTGATGCGCTCGACAGCGTCATCAAAAACGGTCACAGCGATCTGCTGGGCACCATCGGCCTGACCTGCCCGACCGACCTGGGTCGGCAGTGGGTCAGCCAATTGGTCGATGCGTTTATCCGCGAAAACCCGCATGTCAGCATCCGCCTGTTTTTCACTGACCGGATACTGGACTTCGTCGAGTCCGGCTCGGACATCGCGATCCGTTTCGGTGACCTGCCGGACAGCTCGCTGATCGCCCGCAGCCTGGGTGTGGACCGGCAAATGGTCTGCTGTTCGCCGCAGTACCTTGAACAACACGGCACGCCCCTGCACCCCGAAGACCTGCATCAACACAACTGCCTGGTGCAACTGCGCGCCGACTTTGCACTGGATCGCTGGAAGTTCATCAACAAGGGCGTGCCGACCACGATTCAGGTCAAGGGTAACCGGCTAGCCAACGACGGCTTTACCCTGCGCCAGTGGGCGGTTCAAGGCTTGGGAATTATCTGGAAGTCGGTCTGGGAGGTGGCGGAGGACATTCAGGCCAAGCGGCTGGTGCCGCTGCTGGAAGACTATCAATGCCCTACCACGGGGTTCCATTTGCTCACCGAAGGCGGGAAGAAATTGCCGCCACGGGTCAGATCTTTTGTCGAGTTTGCCGTTCAGTACTTCAAGCACCTCGACACCGCGTCGCGACACATTCTGAGCCCGACGCCCGACGCCATCGTGCTCAGGGAAGCGAAACCGCCTGCAGATCGGCAAATACCGGCTTGAGGTTTGTCAGCATCCGCTCATAGGCCTTGCGCATGCCGGCATAGAACGCCTGTTTTGAAACGTCGGGCAAGGTCAGGGTTTCGTCCGGACTCGGCCAATCAGTAGCGGTCTGCTGCAAATCTGCGAACACCCCGGCACCGTGCCCTGCCAACATGGCTGCGCCGAGCACACCGTACTCGGCGGCTGGGGGTTTGCGATAAGGCAGGCCCAGCACATCGGCCTTGATCTGGTTAAACAGCTGGCTGCCAGACCCGCCACCCAGACTGAATACATCAACCGGATCGACAACGATCTGCATGTCCTTCATGCACCCGAGAAAACGCGCGTATTCGTAGGCAATCGACTCCAGCATCGCCCGGTATTGGTCGCTGCGGTCGTGGGTCCAGTCGAGACCGACGAAGGCGCCCGCCAGCGAGGCATCGAACGGCGCATGGCGCCCGCCGAGATGGGGCAAGAACAATAATTTATTGCGCTCGGCCAACGGCGCGGCGGCCCGCTGTTCGAGCTGTTGGCATTCGACGCTATCGAGACCGAACCGATTGAGGCTGATGCCGGCCCCACCGACGTAGGCCATCGAATAAAACAGCTCGGGGATGCAATGCCGGAACGTGGCGAGGGTGTTGTGCTGCGAGTCGACCGCATAGTGGTCGAGCAACGTCGCCAACACTGAACCGGTGCCGGCAATGTCGAACAGTTGCCCCGGCGTGAAGGCCCTGGTGCCCAGCAACGAGGCGGCGATATCCCCACAGCCGGCATAAATCGGTGTGCCGGCCAACAGTCCGCAAACGCTCGACGCACTGGGGCCGACCGAGCCGATGCGATCCCAGGGTTTTACCAGCGTGGGCAGCCGGTCGGCCTCAAGGCCGAATGCCTCAATGAGCGAAGTGTTCCATTGCATCGCCTGGCTGTCGGCAAAACTGTTGAAGCCCAGGTAGGTGTAATCCATGAACGCGGCATCGCTGTTCAAGTCAGCCATGCGCCCCGCCACATACGCGGCCGGCATGATGATCTTGCTGATCTTGCGATAGGTGTGTGGTTGCTCCTCGCGCCAATACAGCCATTTCGCCGCGTGATTGGCACTCACCGGGCCACCCGAGCATTGGATGATCTGTGGCTCGCAGGCCTTCAGTCGCGGGACCTGACTGGCGCAACGCAGATCCAGCCACGAGTCATAGGGCGTGGTCGCCTCCCAGTCCCGGCCGATGGTGGAAATCCCGGCCATCTGTCCGCAAATCGCCAGGCCGCCAACGTCCGAGAGCTGGAAGTCGGACTGACTCAAGGCATCCTTTATCGCCAACAGGACCGAGGCATACAGTTCGTCAGGGTTCTGTTCGAACACCTGACGCGCAGGATTCAACAAACGTGTGGGGCGACTGGCGGCGCCCAGGTTGCGGCCGTTTTCGTCCATGACAACGACTCGAGTGCTTGAGGTGCCCATGTCCACCCCAACCAGCAATGCTCGACTCTTCAAGGGTTGGCGCTCGCACAATTCAGCGGTGATTGTTATGCAGACAGAATACTGTCATCAAACACCCTGCGCATTAACTGCCACTGTCCGTGCGAAAAAGCCTGAGCGCTGGTGGTCAGAAGCGACGGCGCAAGATTTCGCCGCCGCCTCTTGCAGGCAGTTTTCAATCCTTGAATTGCGTCAGTTGCTGGTTCAACGACCCGGCCTGATCGCGCAATTGCAGCGACTGATCGAGCAGGCTGCGGATCGCGTGATCGTTCTGCTCGGAGATGCGGCTGACACCCTGGATGGCGACGGACAATTGCTCACCGGTGGCGGCCTGGCTTTGGGTCTGGCGCGCCACTTCGCTGATGCGCGTCAGAATGTCCTGGGCATGCTGGCGAATCTGATCGACACCTTGCGCCGAGGTGGTCAGTTGCACCACGCCCAGGCGCACCGCTTCGCCGACTTGCTGGACGTTGGCAACCGTGTTGCGCACATCAGAACCGATGGCGCCGATCATCTCGCCGATTTCACCGGTCGAGCGGCTGGTGCGTTCTGCCAGTTGCCGCACTTCGTCCGCCACCACGGCGAATCCGCGTCCCTGCTCCCCTGCCCGTGCGGCTTCGATTGCAGCGTTCAGGGCCAGGAGGTTGGTCTGGTCGGCGATGCTGCGAATCACCGCGATGATCCCGGCAATCTGCTGCGAGCGTTTTTCCAGGTCGCCCACAGTGCCGGCAACGTCGTCCATGGTCTGGTCGATGTGGGTGATCCCGGCCAGGGTCTGGTTCATATCGCCGGAGATATGCTTGGTCAGCTCTTCGGTGTTGCGCGCCAGTTGCTCCACGTCTTCGGCTTGCTGCGACATCTCGGTGACCGAGTGCGCCAGCGCGGTTACGCCACTGGCCATTTCTTCGGTCGCGGTGTGTTGCGACGTCGCCCGGTCGGCAACGGCCTGAGTGGTATCGCCCAGGTGATTGGAGATCTGCATCAGGGCGCCGCTGCTGTGGCGAATCGACCCCACCAGGTCCCCCAGGCGCTGGATAAACTGGTTGAATGCGCCCGCCAGTTTGCCGGTTTCATCGCCGCTGCGTTGTTCAAATCTCAGGCCCAACTCGCCGCCCCAGGCCTGGATGCCGACCGTCAGGCCGGACAGCGGACGAATGTGCCACGCCAGCAAATGCCAGAGCACGATGGCCAATGCCAACAGCGCCACCAGGCCGATGACGACCGCAGTCCAGAGGAACTGATTGATACCCGCCATGGCTTCGGCCAGCGGGTACGCCACCATCAGCGCCCAGGTGTTCGGGGCTTTGCCGATGCGCACCGGTTGCAGCACATAACCCCAGCCATCGCGCTGGAAGTCATACGGCTGACCGGCCTTGATCGCCTCTTTGGCAGCCGTCGGCAAATCGTCGGCCGGCTGGCTCAAACGCTTCGCATCAGGGTGGCTGGCGTACAGGCCGTTGCTCGAAACCAGAGCGCCATAACCTTTGTAGGCATCGATTTTCGCCAGTTGCCGATTGATGCTTTCAAGCGGGATATCGACACCCGCCACGCCCAGGGCTTTGCCGCCCTGCAACAGCGGCGCCATGATCGACACCATCATGACTTTCTGGCCGCTGCCCGTGCTGTAGGCAAACGGTTCGGAAGCCCACGGCTGACGGCTGTGCAGCGGCTGATAGTAGTACTGGTTATCGGCATTTTCCGGGGCATAACCGCTGAGCGCTTCCGATTTCACCGAGCCACTCGCACGGTTCCAGTAGGTCAGGTAACGGCCGGTGGCGTCGTGATTCGGCTGGTTGGCGAATTCGCTGTCCTTGCCATCGAAGGCGTTGGTTTCCCAATACTGCCCCAGGCCCAAAAGTTGCGGATTGGCTTCAAACAGTTGGCGGGTCACGGCATCGGCGGTCTTGCGATCAACGTGCTGTTGCTGCATGGCCGTTGCGACACTGGCCAGCGATTCGGCGACGGTAAAACCGACACCCAGTTCGACTTCCACTTCCTTGGCATTGGCCTTGACGACCGTGTCGACCAGCTCGGCGGTTTCTTTGATGGAGGAGCCATAAGCGATATAGGCGATGGAGCCCAGCAGCAGCGCCATGACGACGACGGTCCCGATCAGGGCCGTCCAGAACAGCTTGAAGTGCAGAGAGCGATTAGGCATGGACATTCTCAAGTGCGCGATTCGTCAACCAGCACGGAGCGCCCAACGGTGTGAATGCAGCCCTGCTGGCAAATTATTTATAGTTGATATTATTTTGCCACTATATAGAAGCGCGCTCTGCCGGTGCAACTTGAATGACCGCGAGGTCACAAGCCTTGCACGGCATCACTCGGAAACGGCGATCTGGTTTCGGCCACGGGCCTTGGCTCGATACAGGGCCTTGTCGGCGTTGTTCATCAAGCTGTGCAAATCAAGGTCGGAGGCGTCCATCGACGCGACACCGAGGCTGGCCGTTATGCAATGCACCGGCCCGGTCATCAATTCGGCAATCGAGCGGATGAGTTGCTCGGCAATGTTCAGGGTTTCTTCAATCGAGGTGTCCGGGAGCAGAATGGCGAACTCCTCTCCCCCCAGCCTGCCGTAGACATCCGTTTCACGAAACGAGGTGCTGATGACCAGGCCCATCTGGCTCAGCACCTGATCCCCGACCTGATGGCCATAGGTGTCGTTGATGTGTTTGAAGTGATCCATATCCAGCATCACGGCGCACAGCGGCAGCTGATTGTTTTTGCAGTAACTGTGCAACTGCTGGGCGTGCTCGAAAAAAGCCCGGCGATTCCTCAGGCCGGTGAGTTCATCGGTCTGCGCGGCAAGATTGGAAATGCGGTGCGCCTGCTCCATTTCACGGGTCAATCGAAAGGCGGTTTCCACCGCATCGGAGAGTTTGCGGGTAGCGCTGGCCACGAAGGAGGCAAACACCAACACCGCCAGTGCCATGCCGACTTGCATCGCTGACGGCTGGAACAACAGCCATATCGTGCACGGCAACAACACCAGGCCAATGGACACCAACGTCATGTATCGGTAGGCCGAATAGCAGGACACCGCACTGACTGACATCCCGACGGTAAAAAGCATGACCAGTGACTGAGCCAGAATATCGTCCGGGGGCATCAATGCCAGCGCGCCTGCGCCCCAGATACCGGCAGATAACACCAGCGTGCTCCAGTATTTCCACTCCCATTGCTCAGGTGTGCGCGTACTTTTGTCGCTACGGAAATAGGCGATAAACATCGAGACGCGCAATGAAGTCGACGCCGTCAGAATGCCCATCCACCAAAAAATGACGTGGTGATCGAAGCGCTCCCAACACAGCAGGCACAGCATGATCGCCGCCAGGACACTGCCCGGGATCGCCGTCACCGACTGATGGAACAACTGGTGCAGGCGATCAGTGCGTACCTGCGCTGCTATCAAAGCATCCGGGTCATACCGGGGTCCGAGTCCTTCCATTTGATCCGCCTGATCATGATGCTTCGTCAAAGAAGTATTGTGGCACCCAGCCAGTAGCGCAAACAACCGAGGCCTTGAAATGTTTCCGGGCGCCAGATTGAAAGAGTACGTCTATCACGCCCCAACACTCGCCCTATTAGCTGACTTCCCGACTCAGGTCTAACCTTAGTCTGCGCTGGCGCCATAAGCCGGCCGGATTAGCGCTGAAAAGGAGACAGGAATGAGCCCGAAGCTTGACTAGGCCACCCGTGGGCCACCGCGCTGGCAACCTGATTGCCGCTGTTCAGAATTCCCGTGTGGTCACCACAATCAGTTGATCCAACTGCTGGCCCTGCAGCCTATGTCCTTGATTCCGCTCGTTGCTATTTAACGCCCGCCCCGGGCCCGATAGCCGGATGAACACGACCAAAGGTAGCTCGCACATGGCAAACGAATCGAAATGCCCGTTCAATCATGCCGCAGGCGGTGGCACCACCAACCGTGACTGGTGGCCGAACCAACTGAATCTGAAGATCCTGCACCAGCACTCGTCCCTGTCAGACCCCATGGACGAGGGCTTCAACTACGCCGAAGCGTTCAAAAAACTCGATTTTGCGGCGGTCAAGCGCGACCTGACTGCACTGATGACCGACTCACAAGACTGGTGGCCAGCAGACTTCGGTCACTATGGGCCGCTGTTCATCCGCATGGCCTGGCACGCCGCCGGCACGTACCGCACCGGTGACGGTCGTGGCGGTGCCGGTTCCGGTCAGCAACGCTTTGCCCCGCTCAACAGCTGGCCGGACAACGTCAGCCTCGACAAGGCGCGCCGGCTGCTGTGGCCGATCAAGCAAAAATATGGCAACAACATTTCCTGGGCCGACCTGATCGTCCTCACCGGTAACGTCGCGCTGGAGTCCATGGGCTTCAAGACCTTTGGTTTTTCCGGTGGCCGCGCAGACGTCTGGGAACCCGATGAAGACGTTTACTGGGGCTCGGAAAACAAATGGCTGGGCGGTGACGTTCGCTACGACAAAGCGCAAAAACCCGTGCAAGCACCCGGTGATGTTCCACTGGTGGCCGAGCCCGGGAGAAATGAAGACAGCCGTACCGATGAGGGGCGCAATCTGGAAAACCCACTGGCCGCCGTGCAGATGGGCCTGATCTATGTGAACCCGGAAGGTCCGGAAGGCAATCCCGATCCCGTCGCTTCGGCCCTGGACATCCGCGAAACGTTCGGCCGCATGGCCATGAACGACGAAGAAACCGTGGCCCTGATCGCCGGCGGCCACGCCTTTGGTAAAACCCACGGCGCCGGCCCTGCCGACAACGTCGGTGCCGAGCCGGAAGCCGCCGGCCTCGAAGCCCAGGGCCTTGGCTGGAAAAACAGCTTCGGCACCGGTAAAGGCCCGGACACCATCACCAGCGGGCTGGAAGTGACCTGGACCACCACGCCTACCCGGTGGAGCAACAACTACCTGGAAAACCTGTTCGGCTTCGAGTGGGAATTGAGCAAAAGCCCGGCAGGCGCTAACCAGTGGGTGACAAAAAACGGTGCCGGGGCCGGCACCATTCCGGATGCACACGACCCGTCCAAGCGGCGTAACCCGACCATGCTCACCTCGGACCTGGCGCTGCGCTTCGACCCGATCTATGAACCGATTGCCCGGCGCTTCCTGGCCAATCCGGATCAGTTGGCCGATGCCTTCGCCCGCGCCTGGTTCAAGCTGATCCACCGCGACATGGGCCCGCTCTCGCGCTACCTCGGCCCGGAAATGCCCAACGAAGAACTGTTGTGGCAAGACCCGATTCCGCCGGTCGACCATGCCTTGGTCAACGACAGTGACGTCGCAGCACTCAAGAGCAAAATCCTCGCCTCTGGCCTGAGCGTCTCGCAGTTGGTATCAACGGCCTGGGCGGCGGCGTCGAGCTTCCGTGGCTCCGACAAACGTGGCGGCGCCAACGGTGGACGCCTGCGACTGGCGCCACAGAAATCCTGGCAAGCCAACCAACCCGAACAACTGGCGAGCGTGCTGGCGAAACTGGAAAGCATTCAGAGTGAGTTCAACAACAGCGGCAAGAAAATCTCGCTGGCGGACCTGATCGTGCTGGCCGGCAGCGCCGGTGTCGAACAAGCCGCAAAAAATGCCGGTCACAGCGTGACGGTGCCGTTCACACCGGGACGGACGGACGCCTCGCAAGAGCAGACGGACGTCGAATCCTTCGGCTTCCTCGAACCCATCGCCGATGGTTTCCGCAACTACCTGAAAACCCGCTACCGCGTGTCAGCCGAACACCTGTTGATCGACAAGGCGCAACAACTGACCCTCAGCGCACCGGAAATGACTGTGCTCGTGGGCGGCTTGCGGGTGTTGAACACCAACGTCGGACAAACCCGACACGGGGTGTTTACCCAGCAACCGGAGGCGTTGACCAACGACTTCTTCAAAAACCTGCTGGACATGGGGGTGGAATGGAAGCCGGTGTCGGACGCCAATCAGGAGTTCGAAGGCCGCGATCGCAAAACCGGCCAAGTGAAATGGACCGGGACGCGGGTCGATCTGGTCTTCGGCTCGAATGCACAACTGCGGGCCTTGGCCGAGCTGTATGCCAGCAGTGATGCGAAGGAGAAATTCGTCAAAGACTTCGTAGCGGCCTGGACGAAGGTGATGAACCTGGATCGTTTTGACCTGTAGGAGCCAGCTTGCTGGCGAAGCGGTGGCGGCCGTGAGGACGCCATCGCCGGCAAGCCGGCTCCTACAGGTTACGGGGTTCATCGATGGATTCTTGTAAATAAACGGTACCGCTGAAACAACAACGCCTCCCAAGTGGAGGCGTTGTGCTTGTTGCGCATTGAAGGAAGGAATCAGGTCGGAGAGATCGTGGCCAAGGCACCGATCAAAATGGTTAACAGCAGAAATCCACCCAGAAAAATGGCCATCTTGGGCATGGGGCCTCCTACATGATGAGTTTGCGGTTCAGTGGCTACCGCGACTGCGGACCGTGCGGTCATTGTGGGGCGCAGGCCGAGTACATGACAGATGCAGATAGCGCAGAAAAATACGGATCAGAGCAAAATCGCCCCGGGCGAGACACCACCCAACCTGTAGGAGCCCGGCTTGCTGGCGATGGCGTCCGTGAGATCGCCATCGCCGGCAAGCCGGCTCCTACAAATTGCGGGGTGTTTGGGATTGAGGGCCCACACAAAACCTGTAGGAGCCAGCTTGCTGGCGATGGCGTCCGCGAGATCGCCATCGCCGGCAAGCCGGCTCCTACAAATTGCGGGGGTGTTCGGGATTGAGGGTTAACGCAAAACCTGTAGGAGCCCGGCTTGCTGGCGATGGCGTCCGTGAGATTGCTATCGCCAGCAAGCCGGCTCCTACAAATTGTGGGGGTGTTCGGGATTGAGGGTTTACGCAAAACCTGTAGGAGCCCGGCTTGCTGGCGATGGCGTCCGTGAGATCGCCATCGCCGGCAAGCCGGCTCCTACAGATTGTGGGGGTGTTCGGGATTGAGGGGTCACGCAAAACCTGTAGGAACCGGCTTGCTGGCGATCCAGGCGCTGCGGTGCATCAAGTACGCTGATAACTACAGGGACGGCGAGCCGGCTGGCTCAGCCACTTCCCGAGTGAGGAAGTCGATCAAGGCCCGTGCGGTCGCTGACAATTGGCGATGGGGCGGATAGATCACCGAGAACGGTCGGGAGCGTCCGCCCGACTGTTCAAGCAGCGGCACCAGGCGTCCACTTTGAATGCGCTCGCGGACGATGAAATCGTAGCTCTGGCAAATCCCCATCCCATGCTCGGCCAGGGACACAATGCCCAGCACGTCATCGGACACCTGCACATTCGCCTCGGGTATCCACTCCCGATCAACCCCCTCTTCGCGAAACAGCCAGGGCCCGACGCGGCCGCTGCTGGGCATCACAAACGGCAGGCAGGCATGCGCCGCCAGTTCGTCGACACTGCACGGTGTGCCGGCACGTTTCAGGTAGTCCGGCGCGGCGACCAGGCACAAACCCGCGTCCTCAAGCTTGCGTCCGATCAGGCCGCTGTCCGGCAATTGCCCGAGACGAATCGCCAGGTCATACCCTTCCGCCACCAAATCCACATTGCGATTGCTGATGCTCAACTCGATGCGCACTTGCGGGTACTGCCGGGTAAAGCGGCACAGCAATGGCGGCAACCGGAAATGCCCGTAGGTCGTCGGCACACTCAGCCGCACACGCCCGGTCAACTCGCCTTCCTGCCCCTGGATCGTTCGTTCGGCATCATCGATCAACCCGAACGCCGCGCGGGATTGTTCAAGGTAAAGCAGGCCCGCCTCGGTCAGGCTCAGACGCCGGGTCGTGCGCCGCAACAGCTGGACGCCGAGGCGCGCTTCCAGGCGCGAAATCGCCCGGCTGACCACCGACGGCGTGGTCGCCAGAAACACCGCCCCGGCGCTCAACGAGCCCTTTTCCACCACGGTGACGAACACTTCAACGTCCGCGAGATAATCGAATCGGCGGGTCACTCTTACCTCCAAAGAACAAGTGCTTTCCTTCACAGCGAGTTTATCGCCCACACAGGCATGAATATAGTGAATCAACGATCCGGCGACCGCCGATCGATCACCTCACTGTTCGGAAGCTCCCATGCGCCCTATCGCCCGACTCGCCCTCGCCATGACCATTTCCGCGGCTGCCTTCAACGCACAGGCCAGCAATGTCCTGATCGTGCTGTCCGATTCCGACCACCTCGACCTCAAGGACCAGAAGGTTTTCGCCACCGGTTTCTACCTGAACGAACTGATGCAACCGGTGAAACTGCTGCTCGATGCCGGGCACTCGGTCACCTTCGCCACACCGACTGGCAAGGCGCCGACACTGGACCAATCGTCCAACGACAAGATGTATTTCAACAATGACGTGGCGGCCTTACAGGCGCACAAGGCGCTGCTGGATCAGCTAAAAGTCACTTCAAAAGGCGAGTCGCCGGTCATCAGCCTGGCGCGGGTCGAACAGATCGGCTACGAGCATTTCGACGCCGTCTACGTCCCCGGCGGCCACGCGCCGATGCAAGACCTGCTGCACAGCGCTGCGCTGGGAAAACTGCTGAACAACTTCCATGACAACGGCAAGACCACCGCCCTCGTCTGCCACGGTCCGATTGCCCTGCTGTCGACCCTGGCCGATCCCGTCGCATTCACCCGACAACTCGAAACCGCTGGCAAAGCCTCCACCAAAGGCTGGACCTACGCCGGCTACAAATTCACCGTCATCAGCAATCAGGAAGAGGAATTGGCCAAGGGCTTGTTGAATGGCGGCGCGATGAAGTTCTATCCGCAAACGGCGCTGGAACAAGCGGGCGGCGTCTATCGCAGCAACACCTCGCCGTGGACCTCCAACGTCGTCATCGACCGCGAACTGGTGACCGGCCAAAACCCAGGTTCCGCGCTGGACGTGGGCAAGGCAATCGTCGAGCGTCTCAAGCCTCGGAGCTAGAGACTGAGTGGTCCCGGAATGGTAAAACTCGTGGCGTTGTTTTTTGTTTGAATGACCTCGAAAAAGGATCACATCGGTGAAGTCACCCGCCACGCCAGATTCAAGTGTCACAGCCGAGTCTGGCCTGCGCCTGCAAACCCGGCTGATCGCGCTGGTGGTGGCGGTGACCTTTTTCATGGAGAACCTCGACGCGACGGTCATCGCCACCGCGCTGCCCACCATGGCCAGCGCATTCGGCATTACGCCGGTCGACATGAACATCGGCATCACCGCCTACATTCTTGCTGTGGCGATCTTCATCCCGCTGTCCAGCTGGATCGCCGACCGCTTTGGTGCGCGAAAAGTGTTTGCCGGCGCAATCATCGTCTTCACCCTCGCCTCGCTCCTGTGCGGGCTCAGCCAGAACATCGAAATGTTCGTTTTCGCCCGCGTGCTCCAGGGCATCGGCGGCGCGCTGATGGTGCCGGTGGGACGCCTGGCCGTGCTGCGCAACACCGACAAAAAAGACCTGGTGAAAATGATCGCGGTGATTACCTGGCCCGGCCTGGTAGCGCCCATTCTCGGGCCAATCGTGGGCGGCCTGATCGTCACCCACGCATCATGGCCGTGGATCTTTTACGTCAACCTGCCGCTCGGTGCGTTGGCGCTATTTGCCGCACTGTGGCTGGTGCCCGAAGGACGTGAAGCAAACGTACGCCCATTCGACGGCAAGGGATTCGCCCTGCTGGCCGGCGCCTGCGCCTCGCTGCTGGGCGGCCTGGAATGGCTGGGCAGCCAGCACGGCAACGCCATGTACTCAGGACTCGCGCTAGTGATCGCCGGCGTGATCCTCGCCGCATGGGCCGTGCACCACTGCCGACATCACACCCACCCGCTATTGCCGCTCGGCACCGTATCCATCAACACCTTCCGGGTCAGCCTCTTCGGCGGATCACTCTTTCGCCTGGCCATCAGCGCCTTGCCGTTTTTGCTACCGCTGTTGTTCCAGGTCGGCTTCGGCTTATCGCCCGTCGACGCCGGCCTGCTGGTGCTCGCAGTGTTCGCCGGCAACCTGGCGATGAAGCCGTTCACCACGGCGATCATGCAGCGTTATGGCTTTCGCCAAGTCCTGCTGATCAACGGTGTCATCGGCGTCATCTCGATTGTCGCCTGTGCCTTCTTCACCCCAGAGACACCCTTTGCCGTGATTGCCGCTGTGCTATTTGTCGGCGGCTTGTCGCGATCCATGCAATTCACTTGCTACAACTCCATCGGCTTTGCCGACGTACCCAAGACGCGCATGAGCGAAGCGTCGGCGTTATTCAGCTTGTTTTTTCAACTGGCCATGGGGTTGGGGGTGACGGTTGCCGCGTTGTTGTTGCGAGCGTCGATGTCGGTGCAAGGCCATGAGTTGCAGGCGCAGGTGGCTGACTTTCGAGTGGCGTTTGTGGGTGTGGCGGTGTTGGGGTTGTTGGCGTTGGTTGATGTGATCAGGTTGCCCAAGGATGCAGGGGACAGTGTGTTGAAGCGGGTTTGAACCTGCCTCAAAGCGGCTGAACAGAGACGGCTCATTCGAGCCGCCCCTGTACTTGATTACCCGCGTTTGGGCAATTTCCAGTTGGGTCGGATGAAGTGGCAGGTATAACCGTCGGGAAGCCGTTCGAGGTAATCCTGGTGTTCCGGCTCCGCTTCCCAAAACGGCCCGGCCGGGGTGATTTCGGTGACCACCTTGCCGGGCCAAAGGCCGGAAGCTTCGACGTCGGCCACGGTGTCTTCGGCAACCTCTTTCTGCTCATCGCTGAGGTAGAACAACGCAGATCGGTAGCTCGCGCCGACATCGTTGCCTTGGCGATTTTGGGTGGTCGGGTCATGAATCTGGAAAAAGAACTCGAGAATCTGGCGATAGCTGATTTGTTGCGGATCAAACACGATCTCGATGGCTTCCGCGTGATTGCCGTGGTTGCGATAAGTCGCGTTCGGCACATCGCCTCCCGAGTAACCCACCCGTGTGGACAGCACGCCGGGGTAACGTCGCAGCAAATCCTGCATACCCCAGAAGCAACCACCGGCCAGGATGGCGGTTTCGGTTTGCGTCGTCATGAACGGTCATTCTCCTCAATGAAAGTAGCGCGTTATTGATTACGGATCGGACTGTTGAACGAGTCGGAGCGACTGCCGCAGGGGTGTCGACGCAATGATCATAAACCTTAACCGCTACGCCGTAAGCTCGACGTAGCTCGACTCCCCACCACCCGTCGCGCCCGACAACCACCCCCAAACGAAGGCCAGAGTGGTACGCCCGGCGTGATCAACGCCCACCGTGCCACGAGACCAGCCGGCAAGCATCTCGCCATTCGCCGTCAAACACTGAAAAAGCAGCTCAATGGTATCGGGGCCTGTCACACGCCCGACTTGATGACCGATGCGTATCCGTCCGCCCTGGTAAGTGCTCGAAATGGCATTCCCCTCGACGTGGTAGTGAAACACGGTGCCGGCACCGGACAGCCCTTGAGCGTTATTCGCGACGGTAAACCGGCGATTGTTCAAACGCTCGCTGATTTGAGAAAAGGGGGTTTCCATGAATGTCGCGTCCTTTGGTTGAGAGGTTCCGTTTTTAGGCTTTGATGATCCTAACTCATTCTTTTCCGAGTGATGAAGGCACTGGGTTGGCGATCTCTGATGCTGTGACTTCAATCCAAAAACAAAAAAAGCTCTGCCCCGACTAATTGGGGCAGAGCTTCTGTTGGCGCATCACGTTATATCAACGCCCTCGCCTACTCCTGCGGGTCAACCTGATCCAGCACCCGATTCACCGTCAATTCCGCTAACGCAATCATTTGCTGAATGCCCAGCGCCAAATTGCATTTGGGACCTTCGAGTATGAACGCCAGCTCACTGGCCATAACGCTTGCAGAAGCGAGTGTTTCGCACGCGTGAACCAGCAAGGTTTCAGTGTTTGCGGTGGGGACGACGGCGAAGATCGGGTTTGCCCGGCGCTCGGCCTCGGCGGGTTTGCGGGGTGGGGATTCAGAAGTTTCGGATGGGTTAACGTTTTCGTCGAGCATTTGGAACTCCAATGAACTGGGCTCCTATGAGAAAGACGGGCTACCACACCCGGTCGCTGTATTGGCAGCGGCAGAGGGAGGTTAGTAATGTTGCTTCCTAGGTGCAAGCCTATTAGGTTGTAGGAAATTTCGATGTAGTTTGGCGACGAATCTGTGGGGTTGCCTTCGGCCGAAGCAATTTTCTGTGAGCAGGCAGTTCGGCTATTTGCGGTACATCGACAGCACACGGGTGGAGCTTTTCGGGCCAGCGGGATCGGGTTGTCGCATTGGTAAAGAATACAGTGGCACTTTATCGCCTTGAGAGGCAGGCTAGAGTGGTTCATGTCAAAGGGAAGGAGCTTATGGAGATCGACCTTACACATCCAACAAAACTTTATCGATACTCAGAGCGAAAGTGGTTAGAGCGATCACTTGAGCTTGGAGAGTTTCGTCTTCGGCCCGCATCCGACTATAAGCAGCATGAGATGGATCCAGCGAGGCACGACGATGAGCTGTTTCGTATTAGTAAATCTCCCGCCAGCTCTGTGTGCATCACTCTCAAAAGCACTGGGCAAATTATCAAGCCAATCGGCGATGTCGTCTACCGATCAGAAGTCGGAACAAACTACTTTACTATCTGTTTTTCCAAACGATGGGATGAACATCTATTTGACGAATTTCCAAACACCGACTCCTGCTTGGTAATTCATGACGTAAAAGAATTTAGTAATCGATTTCACTCAGCTGCTGAAGGACTTCTTCCTGAGTGGATCGGTGTTGATGCTGCGATTGAATATGGAAAGCAAAGCAAACTTGGTGCAGTTTTTTCAAAGCCACTTCTATTCGCTTTACAGCATGAGTGGCGTTTTGCTTGGCGTCCATCGCTACCGATTGAGCACCTAGATCCAATAACAATCGAAATTGGTAGCATCATTGATATTGCAGAAATCGTCGACAGGTCAAACCATGTCGTGTCACGCGCCTAAGAAACGGCATCAATCATTTGCTAAGGCGAGCAACTTAAATCACCTCGAATCCCACTTATAGGGGACCACTTATAGGGGGCAGATTTATTTTTTAGAAAAAAATCCAAAAATAAATCTGTCACCTTTTTTTGAGATGGCATTTTGATATTTCGCGGTGTACATTATCGTCATAAAAATATAAAAATCGCTCCAAACAGATGAAAACCTCTATATTTTTAAACTCAAAAAAATGAGCCGACCGTATGCCTCTTAGCTCCAACTCACTAATCCACCTTACTAACACTAGAAAAGCTCTTGAAGGAATTCTTGAAAATAGCTTTCGCGTCAAGTACTGCAAAGAGAAAATAAAGTGGAATGAAAAAACATCAACCATTCATGTCCCAATGGTTAGTTTTTGCGACATACCCCTATCACAAATAAAAGACCACATATCTAGCTATGGATGTTATGGCATTGGACTCACAAGAGAGTGGGCCGTTCGCAACCGTTTAAACCCCGTACTCTATGTTGAACAGTACTCTCATCTTGCACACAGCTATGAACAGGCGCTTACACATTTCAGCAAGAATGACGATGATGAAGACGAAGCGGCAGATAGAGCACACAAACAATTAGTTGATATTGCCAGATACACAAAAAACTATGAAGGCATGCTTGAACGTAACGGTGAACCTCCAAAAAAATATAGATTTTCAGATGAGAGAGAATGGAGATACGTCCCTGATATAGACCACGCATGCAAGATGTACTACAACAAAGTAGAGTTTGGAGAATCTGGTGCAAAAGAAGAAGCCGCAAAAAGTGTCGCTGACTTGCGCTTAAAATTTGAACCTGACGACATCAAATATATAATCATAAAAGACGAAAGAGAAATAACTGAATTTATAAATCATCTTCGCGCGTCAAAAGGAGCCAATTTCAACATGCATGTCGTGGAGAAATTAACAACCCGCATACTGACATCAGAGCAAATAAAAACAGACTTCTAATCAAACAACAAAAAAACCCGAAAACTCAGATGGAAAACCATTAAAAAAAAACGGGACAGACTTATTAAACGCTATAAAAATAATTCCGTCCCTTTTTCCTATATCACGATATAGCAGCCATTAAATATTGAAGCTATCCGCAATTGCCCCCGAAAAAACTGCCTCTACCGGCCCAATCAAAAACACCGCCCCCACCCCATCCCATTGAACCGTGACACTCCCGCCATCACATTCAACCTCAACGGTATCGTCCAACAACCCCCGACGAATCCCGTTAACCGCAGCACCACAAGAGCACGAACCTGAACCCAGCGGAATACCGCCCCAGCGCTCCCAAATGCGCAGCCGAATATGCTTGCGGTCAATGATCTGGACGAAATGCACATTCGTCCTCAGCGGAAACAGCGGGTGGGTTTCAAGGGTCGGTCCGATGGCCGCAATATCAATCGCCGTCAGGTCATCCATAAAATAGGTGCAGTGCGGATTACCCATACTGCACGCCGCCGGGCCGCCATCAAGGGGCAGAACCAACGTATCCATTTCATGAGCCAGGGGAACATCCGACCAGCCGAACAGCGGCGGTCCCATGCTGACGGAAATGTTGCCGTTGGAGGTTCGTTGGCAAGTGAGCAGACCCCGGTTGGTGCGGAGCGTTATCGACGTCGAATTCGATTCGCGCATCAGTCTGTCCGCAGCACCCCGCGTTGCGCTGCCACACACATCCAGCGTGGAGCCATCGGTATTCCAGAACATCAATCGCGCATCGGCGTCTTCGCAATCGAGCACCACCGCGAGTTGATTGAAACCGATGCCGCGGTGGCGATCCCCCATTCGCCGAGCCAGGGCGCTTGTCACTGGATTGGCCGAGTTTCGCGCGTCCACGACCACGAAGTCGTCGCCATTGGCGTGCATCTTATGGAAACTCAGTGGCATAGACAGATCCCTGTGGTGAATGGCCGTTTGCAGGCGATCTAGCCCCATTCGCATTGCTTTTGCAAGTTGCGTGAGGGCACGCGAAAGCTACCCGTCAGCCCCGAATTCCAGGCACAAAAAAGCCCACTGACCGTCACCGGTTCAGTGGGCTTTTTGACTGGGCGTCTGGTTACAGAGCCATATCAGTTGCAGCGTTTGCTTTCGGCGCTTTTGGCGCTTCAGCCGGGGCAGCTGCCGGGGTCGCTACTTGACCGATCGCCGGTGGCGGGGTCAGTTGCAGGACCTTGGCGGTGTAAGCCCACTCTTGTGCAACCTTCTCAGGACTGCCATTCAGCTGAGTGCCGTAGCTCGGCACGATCTGGTGCAGTTTTTCCTGCCAGGCCGGCGAAGCGACCTTGTCCTTGAACACTTTCTGCAGCACGGTCAGCATGATCGGCGCAGCGGTCGAGGCACCTGGCGATGCGCCCAGCAGGCCGGCGATGGTGCCGTCAGCGGAAGCAACGATTTCGGTGCCCAGTTTCAGCACGCCACCGGCGGCTTCATCACGCTTGATGATTTGCACGCGCTGGCCGGCTTGCCACAGGCGCCAGTCTTCAGCCTTGGCGTTCGGGAAGTATTCTTTCAGGGCGTTGAGGCGGTCTTCGTCCGACAGCATCAGTTGACCGGCAAGGTACTCGACCAGCGGGTATTCCTTGATGCCGACCTTGGTCATTGGCCACACGTTGTGCGTGGTGGTGGTGGTCAGCAGGTCCAGGTACGAGCCTTCTTTGAGGAACTTGGTGCTGAAGGTCGCGAATGGGCCAAACAGGATCACGCGCTTGCCGTCCAGGACACGGGTGTCCAGGTGCGGAACCGACATTGGCGGTGCGCCAACGGAGGCTTTGCCGTAGGCCTTGGCCAGGTGTTGCTCGGCGATGGTCGGGTTTTCGGTGACGAGGAACGAGCCGCCGACCGGGAAGCCTGCGTATTCCTTGGCTTCAGGAATGCCGGACTTCTGCAGCAGGTGCAGGGCACCGCCGCCCGCGCCGATGAACACAAACTTGGCGTCGGTTTCGGACTTGCTGCCGTCTTTCAGGTTTTTGTAGCTGACGCGCCAGGTGCCGTCTTCGTTCTTGGTGATGTCTTGCACTTCGCTAGACAGTTTCAAGTCGAATTTCGGGGTGGTTTGCAGGTGCGCAACGAACTGGCGGGTGATTTCGCCGAAGTTCACGTCGGTGCCGATCGGGGACCAGGTGGCCGCGATTTTCTGGTTCGGGTCGCGCCCTTCCATCATCAGCGGAACCCACTTGGCGATTTGCGCCGGGTCTTCCGAGTACTGCATGCCGGCGAACAGCGGGCTCGCTTGCAGGGCTTCGTAGCGCTTTTTCAGGAACTTGATGTTGTCATCGCCCCACACGAAGCTCATGTGCGGTGTGGAGTTGATGAACGAACGCGGGTTTTTCAGCACGCCTTGCTGAACCTGCCAGGCCCAGAACTGACGGGAGATCTGGAACGCTTCGTTGATTTCAACGGCTTTCGGGATCGAGACATTGCCCTTGTCGTCTTCCGGGGTGTAGTTCAACTCGGCCAGGGCGGAGTGACCGGTACCGGCGTTGTTCCAGCCGTTGGAGCTTTCCAGGGCGACGCCGTCGAGGCGCTCGATCATTTCCATCGAGGTGCCAGGTTCCAGCTCATTGAGCCATACACCGAGGGTCGCGCTCATGATGCCGCCGCCGATCAGCAGCACATCGACTTTCTTTGCCTCTTCCGCGTGGACGGACGTGATCCCCATCGACAAAGCCAGCCCCAGCAGGGCCGTGTTCATTTTCTTAAACATCTTGTAGCACCTTTGATAAAACGTCATCCGCCCTTCCATCCTCACGACGAAACCCTTGTTTCACACGGCATTCAGGCAAATGTCGTGGGGGCTCGCACATGAGATCCGGAGGGTGGGCACACAAGGCCGACGTGATCCATCGACCTCAGTTTATATGTCCCTACTGAACTGACTTTTTATCTTTATTGGCTTCAGCTGCTTGAGCGACAGTGATTCTGTTGGCGCGTCTCGAGAACACGCAAACTGAATAGGTCAAACCAAGTTGAGGTGAAGAATATCACGCCGGAGCAAACCCGCGCGTCTGTTCCCGACCTGATAGTCCGAACACGCGCGCCGGGGCCACTATACTCAACCTGTTTTTTCGATGAACCGGTGAGGAGCAGTCATGAGCGATAAAAACGATCTGCGCAAATATTCCTCTCAAGTGGTCGATGGCGTGGAGCGTGCGCCCGGTCGCTCGATGCTGCGTGCCGTGGGTTTCACCGACGAGGACTTCAAGAAGCCGCAGATCGGCATCGCCTCGACGTGGGCGATGGTCACGCCCTGCAACATGCACATCGACAAACTGGCGGTCGAAGCCGAAAAAGGCGCGAATGCCGCCGGGGCCAAGGGCGTCATTTTCAACACCATCACCATTTCCGACGGCATCGCCAACGGCACGGAAGGCATGAAGTATTCGCTGGTGTCACGCGAGGTGATTGCCGATTCCATCGAGGTCGTGGCCGGTTGCGAAGGCTTCGACGGCCTGGTGACCGTGGGCGGTTGCGACAAGAACATGCCGGGCTGCCTGATCGGCATGGCGCGGCTGAACCGCCCTTCCATCTTCGTCTATGGCGGGACGATTCGGCCCGGTGCCGGTCACACCGACATCATTTCCGTGTTCGAAGCCGTGGGCCAGAATGCGCGTGGCGACATCAACGAAATCCAGGTCAAGCAGATCGAGGAAGTGGCGATTCCCGGTCCCGGTTCCTGCGGCGGGATGTACACGGCCAACACCATGGCCTCGGCCATTGAAGCGCTGGGGATGAGCCTGCCCGGTTCCAGCTCTCAGGACGCTGTCGGCAGCGACAAGGCCTCGGACAGTTTCCGCGCCGGCCAGCAGGTCATGGAGTTGTTGAAGCTGGACCTCAAACCACGGGACATCATGACCCGCAAAGCCTTTGAAAATGCGATCCGCGTGGTCATCGCCCTCGCCGGTTCGACCAATGCGGTGCTGCATCTGTTGGCCATGGCGCATGCCGTGGATGTCGAGTTGACGCTGGATGATTTCGTCGAGCTGGGCAAGGTCTCGCCGGTCGTGGCCGACCTGCGCCCCAGCGGCAAATACATGATGAGCGAACTGGTGGCCATCGGCGGCATTCAACCGCTGATGAAGCGCATGCTCGCGGCCGGCATGTTGCATGGCGATGCGATGACGGTGACCGGCAAGACCCTCGCGGAAAACCTCGAAAACGTGGCGGATTATCCGGAAGGCCAGGACGTGATTCTGCCCTTCGACCAGCCGGTGAAAAAGGACTCGCACCTGGTGGTGCTGCGCGGCAACCTCTCGCCCACTGGCGCGGTGGCCAAGATCACCGGCAAGGAAGGTTTGCGCTTTGAAGGTACGGCGCGGGTCTACCACGGCGAAGAAGGTGCGCTGGCCGGGATTCTCAACGGTGAAGTGAAAGCGGGCGACGTGATCGTGATTCGCTACGAAGGACCCAAGGGCGGCCCGGGCATGCGCGAAATGCTTTCGCCGACGTCGGCGGTCATGGGCAAGGGGTTGGGCAAGGATGTGGCGTTGATTACCGATGGCCGTTTTTCCGGGGGTTCCCATGGTTTTGTGGTGGGGCATATTACGCCGGAAGCATTTGATGGCGGGCCGATTGCGTTGATCGAAGACGGCGACAAAATCACCATCGATGCCGAAACCCGGCAGATCACGGTCGGCGTTTCCGATGCCGAACTGGCCGAGCGCAAAACCCGTTGGGTGCGGCCTGAGTCCAGGTACAAACGCGGGGTGTTGGCGAAGTATGCGAAGACGGTGTCCAGCGCCTCCGAGGGTGCCGTCACCGACAAATACCTTTAATGCTTTGATTCTGTATCGTTTGAGCGATTGCCATCGCGAGCAGGCTCGCTCCCACAGTTGATCTTCGCGTTGACGCAATCAATGTGGGAGCGAGCCTGCTCGCGATGGGGTCCGGTCTGGCAACATCAATGTTGAATGGATATCACAGCCGAAACCGATCCACCGACTGCGACAATTTTCCCGCCAGCGCCGACAGGTCATCCGTCGTCGAGGGTGCCGTCACCGATAAATACTTGTAGGAGCCGGCTTGCTGGCGATGCTAACAACGCGGTATCCCGTCAAACCGAGTTGCTCCTATCGCCAGCAAGCCGGCTCCTACAGGTTCGTGTTTATTTTCAGAGGCGAAACCGATCCACCGACTGCGACAATTTCCCCGCCAGCGCCGACAGGTCATCCGTCGTCGAGGGTGCCGTCACCGACAAATATTTGTAGGAGCCGGCTTGCTGGCGATGCTAACAACGCGGTATCCCGTCAAACCGCATTGCTCCTATCGCCGGCAAGCCGGCTCCTACAGGGTCGTGTTTATTTTCAGAGGCGAAACCGATCCACCGACTGCGACAATTTCCCCGCCAGCGCTGACAGCACATCCGCGCGTAACGCGTCGTGCATCATGTCGGCTTCGAGGTGATTGCGCAGCGCGGTCATGCTGACCTCGTTGTCATTCACTGCGGTCGCCATTTGCGAATTTCCCAGGTAACTGACCAGGCTCATGATCACGGCCGTGAGCAGGCCGGTGCCGATCAGCAAGAGCAAGCGTAATTTTATCGACACGCTGTGGGTCTCCTGTCAGTGGGTGCGGCCATTCGCGCATGGCTTCTGAACAGGTTATCGACTGCGTCACAGCGCAATTGAAGGGCTATTTGCGTTCGTGCGGTTTTTACGACATGCGGTAATTCCCCCTGGCCATGTTCGTTTTTTTCTCAGTGCATGTTAGGTTGTACGACGACTGATGAATGATCTTTATGTTCATCACTCGATCACCCACAACAACAAGGAAACACCCATGAAAAAAGCGAAATTGCTGGTTGGATTTCTGTGCCTGTTCAGTGGCTATGTCGCGGCCGCCCCGTCCGCCGCTGAAAAAGACGTGGCCCAGGCTGTCGACCACCTGACCCAGGCCATGCTGAAAAAGAACATTTCCGAACTGAACGCTCTGACCGCCGAAAACCTGACCTACGGGCATTCCAGCGGGAAAATCCAGAACAAGCAGGAATACATCGCCGACATCGAAACCGGCCGGAGCGCCTTCAAGACCCTCGAAATGCAAAACCAGACCATCACCCTGTCCGGTGACGTGGCGTTGGTTCGCAACCATTTCTCGGCACAGGCGCTGAAAGGCACTGAAGTGATTCCGACCGAAATCGAGAACTTCCAGATCTGGCAGAAGCAGAAAGGCCACTGGCTGCTGGTCGGGCGTCAGGCGTTCAAGTTCTGATTTCCGTGTAACCGCTGTAGGAGCGGGCTTGCTCGCAAGGATTTATGAGCGACGCGTTTGTTCAGGAAATACGCGTAATCGTTGACGTCCATCGCGAGCGGGCTCGCTCCTACAGGGGTCCGTAAACGACCGTTGATCCGCGATTTTGGCGTGCAACCGATAAAAACATATTTTTATGCTTAAATTGATATTGTCGAACAATCCCACTTCCCGAGGGTGCCGTCATGAATATCAAGATCCTGGCTTTAATGTTGTTGGCGTTCTGTGCTCAACCGGTCTGGAGTCAGACGCCGCCCGCCTCAACGGCTGCGCCTGACAGCGTTGCATTGACCACGCGCCTGGCCTTGCGCGACCTGTGGGTCGAACATGTGTTCTGGATCAGAAATTACGCCATCGCCAATCAGGCTGCCGACAAGCAGCAAGCCAAAGTCGCCGCAGATCAGGTGGTCGACAACGCAACCAAAATCGCCAATAGCATCGCCCCGCTCTACGGTCAGCCTGCTGCCGATCAGTTGCTCAAATTGCTGGCCGGTCACTGGGGCGCGGTCAAGCATTACAGCGATGCAACTGTCGCCAAAGACAACAAAGGCAAGCAAGCCGCAGTCGCGGACCTGACCAGCAATGCCAAGGCGATTGCCGCGTTCCTGGCCAAAGCCAACCCCAACTTGCCTGAAGACACGCTGGTTGCCATGCTCGGTGCTCACGGGGGCCATCATGTCGCGCAGATCGATGAACTCGCCGCACACGATTACGCGGGCGAAGCGCAGACCTGGCACATGATGCGCGGCCATATCCTGACGCTGGCCGATGCGCTGACGGCGGCACTGGTCAAGCAGTTCCCGGACAAGTTCTGACGTCGGGCGAGGACACACCATGCTGGAAGGACTGGGCCGGACACAGCAAGACCTGCTCAATGCGCTGCTGCACCACGCGAGTGGCATGAGCATTGACGAGTTGGCCGAACAACTGGCCGTCACGCGCACTGCGATTCGCCAGCATCTGGCGGCGCTTGAGCGTGACGGCCTGGTGTTGCGGGGCGAAACCCGGCCGACGGGCCGGCGGCCAGAGCAACTGTACCGGCTCACCGACCATGCCAAGGAGCAGTTTCCTCGCCAGTATCAAATGCTGGCGAGTGTGCTGATCGATGAAGTGGCCGGCATCATCGGTCCCGAAGCGCTGGCCACGCTGATGCGCAGCATGGGCCGAAAACTGGCGCTGGATCGTGAATCGCAGGTGGTCGACGAAGCCAGGATCGTGCAGCACATGAACCAGGCGGGATACCAATCAGAGGTGTTTTTTCGCTCCAGCGGTGACCCGGAAATCGTCGCGCACAACTGCGTTTTTCACCGACTCGCAGAGGCCCATCCGGTGGTCTGTGAACTGGACCTGGCCTTGATCGGCACGCTGGGCGGCGCAGAAGTCGATCACACGGAATGCATGGTGCGCGGCGGTAACGTCTGCCGGTTCAAGCTTCGACCAACCGCAGAAACGGCCACAGGGCCCGATAACGTGCGGCCTTCTGAGCAAACAGATCCGGTTGATGATTGAGCCGTCTTCGACATCGCCCGGATCGTAAGACGCGTACACCTCACCGCCTCCCTACCAAGGTCGAGGCAGCGTTGGCCGAATGGCATCCGGCGAAGTCAGAGATTGCAGTGGCGATCCTCTCAAAGGTAGTATTGAGAACGATTCACACTAACATCTGGAAAGCCAACCGGTGCAAGTTCCTCCGACCAGCAAGCTGGGCTTCTTTTTCAGCGACCATCATCGCTGGCTGCTGCAGCATATCCAGCGGCGCCTGCGCAATCACGCGGACGCCGAGGACACCGCCGCCGATACGTTTTGCCAGATGCTGGTGGCCCGGGTAGACCCCGACAGCATCGAACAACCTCGCGCGTACCTGTCGACCATTGCCCGACGCCTGATCTTTGACCGTCATCGCCGGCGCAAGCTGGAACTGGCCTACCTCGAACGCCTGTCCACGCTGCCTGAATCGTTCACCCCCTCCCCTGAAGAACAGTTGCAACTGATCGAAGCCCTGGTCGCGATCGACCGGGCGCTCGACGGCTTGCCACTGGTCGTCAAAGCCACGTTCCTCTACAGCCAGCTGGACGGTCTGAGCTACGTGGCGATTGCCCACAAAATGGGGCTTTCGGAACGCACGGTCAGCCGCTACATGAAACAGGCGTTGCGTCAGTGCTACCTGAGCGAGTTGGCGCCATGAGCACGCCGCGCCTTGATCCGGTCAGCGAGCAGGCCATCGACTGGATGGTGAGCCTTCGTGCCGGCAAGCCCGATGCCGCACTGCAAGAACGGTTCAACGCATGGCTGGCGATGGACCCCGCACACGCACGGGCCTGGGCCACCTTGCAGGAACGCCTTGGCGGTTCCTTCAACACGATTCGTGCCCTGGATCGGCGTCTGCCCGGTCAAGCCAACGAAGCGCGGCAACTGCTGTTGCAGCCTCATGGTTCACGCCGCGATGCACTCCGCGTGATCGCGGGCCTGGGCCTGCTGGGCGGCGGC
Source organism: Pseudomonas sp. PDM01 (assembly GCF_014852325.1). Taxonomy (NCBI): domain Bacteria; kingdom Pseudomonadati; phylum Pseudomonadota; class Gammaproteobacteria; order Pseudomonadales; family Pseudomonadaceae; genus Pseudomonas; species Pseudomonas sp. PDM01. The sequence continues at coordinate 122,480 of NZ_JACVBK010000001.1, read as the reverse complement.
GCGTGGCTCGGCATTCGCAGCCCGCTGGGTGACTCGCTGCTGGCGGATCTGCACACCGGTCGTGGCCAACGTCAGGATTTCACGCTGGCCGACGGCAGCCGCCTGAGTCTGAACGCGAACAGCGCGGTGGACCTGCGCTTCGATGACAAGCAAAGGCTGGTGATTCTGCGCCACGGCGAACTGGTGATTCAGGTGGCGGCCGACCCCCTGCGTCCGCTGCGGGTACGCACCGCTCAGGGCGAAATACGGGCACTGGGCACCCGTTTCCTGGTGGCTCAGGAACAAGACGCGACTCGCGTTGTGGTGCTGCAACACTCCATCGAAGCCCGTCTGTTCGACGGCACGACACTCGACCTGCAGGAAGGTCAATCGGCCTTGCTGTATGCAGGGAAAATTGTCCCGGTGGCCGGCGATCAGCGTCATCGCGCCGATTGGCTCAGCGGGCGATTGAACGTGCTGGACGATCCTCTGGAACACGTCGTCGATGCGCTACGCCCGTACAGCCGGGGTTTTGTCCGCGTGGCTCCCGAGGTTCGCGGCTTGCGCGTCCAGGGCGTATTCCCGTTGAACGATCCGGATCGGGTGTTCACGGCCCTGGCGGAAACCCTGCCGATTCGCGTGGATCGCTACAGCCCATGGTTGACGCTGATACGTGCAAAAGAGTCGCGCTGATAAATTTTTTTGAAAATAACTCTCATTCGTGTCCGGTTTTCATTTCTCGTCCCACCTATCTCCTGACACTTCCACATTTTCAGGAGAACGCTGTGTTCAACCCGTGGCCCCATGCCCTTTCCGCCGCTGTCGCCCTGGCAACCCTGGCGAGCCCTGCCCTGTCGCAGGCGCAAGACCTGATGTTCAACCTGCCGGCCGGCCCACTCGCCAGCACGCTGAATGCCATCGCCAGCCAGAGCGGTCATATCGTTTCATTGGAGCCTTCGCTGGTGCAGGGCAAACAAGCCCCGGCAGTGGTCGGCCAGATGCCTGCGGAACAGGCGATGCAAAAGGCGTTGTCGGGCAGCGGCCTGCAATTGCGAGTGACCGGGCAAGGTAACTTCAGCGTCGAGCCAGCCCCGGACAACAGCGCGGCGTTGCAGTTGGGCGTGACCAACATCGTCGAACGCAGCACCGACGCCACCACCGAAGGCTCAGGCTCCTACGCTGCGCGGGCGGTGACCATCGGCAAGGGCACCCACACCCTCAAGGAAATCCCGCAGTCGGTCACGGTGATGACCCGCAAGCAAATGGACGATCAGGATATCGTCGATCTCAAGGACGCGGCCAACAAGACCACCGGCCTGGTCGGCGCCCAAGGCGTCGGCAGAGGCCTGATCCTGAGCTCGCGCGGTTTCCAGATCGATGACTGGCAGTACGACGGCGTGCCGATTCCGCGCAACTATTACTCGCTGGGCAACTGGGCCACGCAGGACCTGATTTTCTTCGATCGCATGGAAGTGCTACGTGGCGCGTCCGGCCTGCTGCAAGGCACCGGCAGCCCTGGCGGCGCGGTCAACCTGGTGCGCAAACGCGGCCAGGCCGCACCGATAGTGACCCTCACCGGCAAGGCCGGCTCATGGGACCACTACGGTCTGCAACTGGACGCCGGCGGGCCGCTGAACCAGGCCGGCACCGTGCGCGGGCGCTTCATTGCCGACCAGGACGACAGCCACTCGTTCGTCGATTCCGAATGGTACAAGACCACCTCGCTGTACGGCGCGCTGGACTTCGACCTGCGTGAAGACACCACCCTGGGCCTGGCAGTCAGCCAGTCCGACGGCGAATCGCGCTCGAATGTCCGCGGCTTCCCCCGCTACGCCGGCGGTAAGCCCATCGACCTGCCGCGCAGCACGTACACCGGGGCCAAGTGGAACCATTCGGACATCGATGTCACCACGCTCTACACCGACCTGGAACACCGTTTCAACGACGATTGGGCCTTCAAGGTCGGTGCCGTGCGCATGACTGAAACCAATAAAGCGAAAAACCAACGGGTGCAATCCAGTGGCAACGGCATCAATGCCGATGGCAGCGGCGTGCAGTACGCTGACTTCGTGACGGACATGGACTCCACCAAAGTTGCTCTGGACATGAACCTCAACGGCAAATTCGAAGCCTTGTCCATGCAGCAGGAAATCATGGTGGGCGGTAACTACTCCAAGTACACCTCGGATGACAAATTCGCTCGGACCTTCAATAACAGTGCCGACACCATCTTCGACATTGATCACAACCGTCCCGAAATCAGCTACGACGGTTTGCTCAATAGCCCCGGTGGCCGTGGGACACCGAGCAAATATGACATCCGCCAAAAAGGCCTCTACGGCAGCTGGCGGGTCAAGCCGATTGATCCGCTGACCCTCGTGCTCGGCTCACGGGTCAGTTGGTACGACTACAGCTATAAATCGTGGCGCCAGGACGCGACCAGCATTACCGCCGATCCTGAAAGCACCAGCAACGAAAACGGTGAAGTCACCCCCTTCGCCGGTATCGTCTATGACTTGAGCCGCGAATGGGCGGTCTATGCCAGCTACACCGACGTGTTCACGCCGCAAACCGAACGCAGTACAAGCGGCTCGGTAATCAAACCGATCATCGGTACGAACTACGAGTTGGGTCTCAAGGGCGAGCTGATGGAGGGCCGGGTCAATACGTCCCTGGCGTTGTTCCGTTACGACCAGGAAAACCGCGCCACGCTCGATATGGAGGGTGGGCAAAACTGCGACGGTTGGTACTGCTCGAAGGCATCCGGCAAAGTACGCAGCCAGGGGCTCGACGCCGAAATCAGCGGCGAAGTGCTGGACGGTCTGCAACTGTTTGCCGGTTATACCTACAACACCACCAAGTACCTCAAGGACCCGGACAACGAAGGCAAAGTCTTCAGCTGGTGGACGCCGAAACACATGCTGCGCGTCTGGGGCAACTACCAGTTGGGTGGCGACTGGAGCCGTGTGAGTACCGGCCTGGGCTTCACGACCCAAAGCCATACGCTGGGTTACGACCACGTCGTCAACGTACCGGGCTACACCGTCTGGAATGCCCGTGTCGGCTACCAGCTCTCCTCGGAGATCGAGCTGGCGATGAACGCCAACAACCTGTTCGACAAGACTTACTACACGGCGGCCTACAACCAGATCAACGGCAACAACAACTACGGTGAACCACGCAACGTGATGTTCAGCGTGAAATACACGCCGGAGTTCTAACACCACCGTTCGACCATCAACGCCCTCCTTCCGGCTGCTGTCGCAGGGAGGGCCGTTTCAGGGTCATTCAATTTCCAACGGTATCGCAAACGTTCTTTTATTATTCTGCATCGCGACAAACGTCTTGAACTGCTTGATATTTCCGAAGAAAAACAACTCTCTGGTTAATTGTTCGTACTCACTCATGTCGCGTACATTCAACACCAGCAAAAAGTCAAAATCCCCCGTCACATAATAAACCTGCTGAACTTGCGGACAACTCACAAAGCGCCGCTTTATCTCATCCAGCAAATCGAGTCTTTCATTCTCTAGTTTAACTTCGACGATAACGGTAATCGGTCGGCCGACCGCTGCCGGGTCGACAATACTGACGTTATATCTGATCACTCCTGCCGCTTCGAGGGCGGCGATTCTTCTATTGACTGCCGAGGGAGACAGGTTCACGCCCTCAGCCAGTTCCCGCTGGGAAATCCGGTTGTTTTCCTGAAGGAAGTTGAGAATTTTGCGGTCATAGGCATCTAGCTGCATAGGGGAACTCCTTCACCTGGGGCCCAGCCATTACAGCAGAAAAGGCACCTGGACGCTCATTCGTTGCGCACAAACCCTTGTACCAACGCACTTGGCCTGAGCGCCGCGCAACAAAATGCTGAAAACGCAACGATGGTGCGTTTGACGCCGCGATTTTCGAGCAATCGTGCGCCCCCTGAGCATTAGCATCGTTTTATCCCACCTGCTTGTCAGGCAAGGGCTGCGCTCCACCCGCCGAAAACAATAAAAACGGAGAATGCATGACTAACGCCATCTCACCCCCAATCGCAGCTTTTAGTTTGGTACTGCCCCACCACTTAACCGATGGGAGTTTCACGATGAACAGTGCTCAAGAAAGTCGAGTTGACCGCCGTATCATTTCAAAGGCCGGTCGTTTTCTTATCGTTGGCGCAGCCAGTCTTATCTTCAGCCTCGGCATTACCGGCGCAGCGAGTGCAGCCAGCCTGGCAGAGATAAACACTCGCGGCACACTTAACGTTGCAACCGAAGACAGTTATTACCCTTTCGAATTCATAAAGGACGGTGAGTCCGAGGGTTTCCATAAGGACGTTATCGCGGAGCTGCGCAAGTACGCTCAATTCAAAGTGAATCAGGACATCATGCCCTGGACCGGCCTGCTGGCGGGTATCACCTCCGGGAAGTACGACGCCGCCATCACCGGTGCCGGTGTTACGGAGGAACGCCTGGGCGCCTTTGACTTCGTGGCACCGGTCGCCCCTGAGGTCTCGCATTACATCAAGCGCGCAAACGATGACCGCATCAAAAGCGTCTCGGACCTTTCCGGGTTGATCGTCGGCGTGCAGGCCGGTGGTGCGCAACTGGCCCGACTGACGCAGCTGGATGCAAAGCTCAAAGCCTCCGGCGGCTCCATTGGCAAGATCGTGCAGTACCAATCCTACCCGGAGGCGTATGCCGACCTGGCGAATCACCGGCTCGACTACGTTGTGAACTCGATCGTGCCCGCCAACATGCTGGTGAAGGAACGTCCACAAGTGTTCGCCGTTGGCGAGGCCACTTCGAGCATGGGCTACATCGCCTGGCCAGTGGCCAAGGGCAACAAGGAGCTCCTCGATTACCTGAGTGGTTTTGTGAACCACTTGCGTGACACCGGCAAGCTCGCCGAACTACAGAAAAAATGGCTCGGACAATCGTTCGATGACCTGCCCCACGAGTCGATTACTTCTGCGCCACAGTTCACTCAACTGACCGCGAAATAACCTGAGAGCCGCCATCGTTGGCGCAAGAAGTGTCAGCGATGGTCAGGTCAGTAGATCGTTCTTTTGACCCGGCAGGTAGCCGACGGCCAAAAGACTTGTTCGAAGGATGTTTTCAATGCAAAGCAGTGACTGGATCACGCTTGTGTACGCGGCCTGGACGACCCTTTGGGTGTCCGGCATTTCTATCGTGCTCGGCATCATTCTGGGGCTGGTTGTTGCCATGTTGCGGGCGGCAAAAATCCCGGTCTTGAGCCAGGCCCTCGCTGTCTATGTCAGTTTGATCAGGGCGACACCGATGGTCACGCTGGTGCTGTTTCTGTTTGTGATTGCGCCCTCCATCGGCTGGGAAGTTGACGCCCGGGTGGTGGCCATTGCCGCCATGACCCTCAACACCACGGCGTTCAACGCCGAGATCTGGCGCAGCGCCCTGACCAGTTTCTCGCGCGAACAACTGGAAGCGGCAAAAGCCGCCGGCATGACCACGGGGCTGACACTTCGCCGCATCATGCTCCCGCAGATGTTGACCACCAGCCTTCCCGGGCTTGTGAACGAAATGTCCCTGTTGGTCAAAAGCAGTCCCGCGATCGCCATGATCGGCATTGTGGACCTGACGCGCGTGACGAATCGGATCGCTGCCGTCACTTACGATCCGCTTCCTCCCATCCTCGCGGCGGGCCTGCTTTACATCGTGATCATCGGTGGACTTGTCCGCTTCCAGAGAATTGCAGACTCGCGCGCCAAGCGCCTGGCCATGTAGGGGCTCCCATGAACGGAATTAAAATGCTGTGGGACAACCTGGACGTGTTCGCGGCCGGGCTGCAGAACACACTCATACTCTTTGGCGTGTCGTCTGCCTGCTCATTTATGTTGGCCTGCGTTATCGCTTTCCTGCTGGAAGGACAGGACAACCTGTTTCGACGGCTTGTTCGCTGGGCGTTGGACCTGATGCGAATGCTGCCCTTCCTGATCTTCCTGTACCTCCTTTACTACGGGCTTCCCAACCTGGGTATCAGCCTGGATGTATGGTCGGCGGGTTTCATTGCCCTGATTACGTATCACGGTGCTTATTTCGCCGAGATCCTGCGGGCGGCGAGAACCGCGCTGCCCGCAGGCCAGGCGGAAGCGGCCTATGCCCACGGCTTCGTCAACTCAAACATGTACTGGAGGATTCTCCTCCCGCAAATGGTGATGCGTTCCGGGCCGCTCTTTGGCAACCAATTGGTCTGCCTGCTGAAGGACACCGCCTTCCTGTCGATCATCACTTTGATGGATCTGACGGCTGCGGCCTCTGCTGTACAAGCCAAATATTTTGTTCCGCTGCCGCCCTTCATATTCGTGATCGCACTGTATTGGTCCATCACCCTGTTGGTTGAGGCATTACTTCGTCGCCTGGGTCGCCGAGCGCAGAAAAGAGGATTGGTCCATGAATAAGTCCGCCCCGGTCGTTGAAATCCGCGACCTGCATAAACACTTCGCCGGCATTGAGGTGCTTCGCGGCATCAACCTCAAGGTCGAGCGAGGACAGACTGTCAGCATTCTGGGCTCTTCCGGCTCAGGCAAATCCACCATGTTGCGTTGCATCAACTGGCTGGAAGTGCCTGATACCGGTGAAATCTACATCGGCGGTGATCGCATGGGCGTTAAAAGTGGCGGCGGCAAAGCCATGTCCAATCGCGAACTGGCGGCGATGCGCGCAAGAACCGCCATGGTGTTCCAGAGCTTCAATCTCTGGCCCCATCTGACGGTGCTTCAGAATGTCACCGAGGCGCCCATTCATGTCATGGGTGTCAGTCGCAAAGAGGCCAATGATCAGGCGGTTGCGCTGCTGGAGAAAGTGGGCCTGTCACACAAACACGATGCTTATCCCTGGTCGCTGTCAGGAGGCCAACGGCAGCGGGTTGCCATTGCGCGAGCCTTGGCGATGAACCCGCAAGTCATCTTGTTCGATGAGCCGACATCTGCGCTCGATCCAGAACTGGTCGGGGAAGTCCTGGCGGTGATGCGTTCACTGGCCGAGGACGGTTTCACGATGGTCATCGTGACCCATGAAATGGAATTTGCCCGCGCCGTCTCCAACGAGGTCGTGTTCATTGAAAAAGGACAGATCATTGAAAGAGCGGCACCGGAAAAATTCTTTACCAACTCAGACAGTGAACGCGTTCGCCAGTTTTTAGGGCGCTACAGAACGACCACGGCATGACTGCCCCTGGAACTCGCCAAAACGCGCACGCCTTTTCTCCAGCGTTACAAGGAACCGCTATGTTTTTCGCTAACCCACGCGCCTCTCGCTGCACCTACCCAAAACACCTTCAGGACATCATGAGTGTCGACGCGGCCCATGAGTCACGAGACTGGCTATCGAGTTGGGAACACCTGAACCAAAAGGCGACACCGCTGTGGGAACTTCCGGGCATGGCTGAAGAACTCGGCGTGGCCGGGTTCTGGGTCAAGGACGAATCGACACGTTCACCCCTGGGCAGCTTCAAGGCACTCGGCGCACCGATCGCGTTGATCCGGCTGATTCTGCGGCTGATGCCCCATGAATCCTTTGATCCCAAAGGGCTCATCACCGGTCAATATCGGCAGCGCCTGCATGATTTCACGGTCATCAGTGCCACTGACGGCAATCACGGGCGAGCCCTGGCTGCTGCGGCTCAAACCGTCGGCTGCCAATGCGTCATCGTTTTGCATGCCAACGTGAGTACGGAGCGCGAGGCGGCCATTGCCGCGTATGGCGCCCGCATCATCCGGGTAGAAGGTAACTACGACGAGTCGGTGGAACATACCGCCGCCGTGGCAGAACAAAACGGTTGGCCGGTGGTGTCGGACACCTCGTATGAGGGCTACGAGATCGTCCCTCGCGACGTGATGCAAGGCTACGGCACCATCGCCGCCGAGTTGATCGAGCAAACCACGGGCAATGCCCAGGCGGCCTGCCCTTTCACCCACGTGTTCCTGCAAGGGGGGGTGGGAGGCATGGCAGCGGGCATCAGCAGTTACCTCTGGGAAATTTACCAGGAACAGCGTCCCGTCTTCGTCATGGTCGAACCCCGGCAAGCGGATTGCCTGTACCAAAGTGCGGTTCAGGGCCTGCCCGCCAAAGCAACAGGCTCGGTGGACTCGGTCATGGCGGGCCTCGCCTGCGGCGAAACCTCTCCCCTCGCCTGGCGATTCCTCGAACCGTGCGTAGATTTTTTTATGACCATCAGCGACGACGACGCCGTGTCTGCCATGCAGCAGCTGGCTCACGGCAGTCCGACCGACATTCCTGTGGTGGCCGGTGAGTCGGCGGTGGCCGGTCTGGCAGCGCTTCAAATCCTGCTATGCGATTCGGCAACAGCCAAAACGGTCGGCATCGACCGAGACTCCCGAGTGCTCATCATCAGTACCGAGGGTGCGACGGCCCCGTCGGTCTACGAGCGCCTCGTGGGTGAATCCGCGCAAGCGGTCACTGCCCGTCAGCACCGATGGCAGCTACAAAAAAATGTGTGATCAACAGAACGCAGGAGCCCATGCAGTGATCGACGACCACGAGTTTTACGCGCAGCTGGTCAGCTGGCGTCACCACCTCCATCAACACCCTGAGGTCGGTTTCGAAGAAATCCACACGTCCGACTACGTGGCTGATGCGCTCGCGTCGATGGGCCTTGAGGTGCATCGGGGCATTGGCGGCACCGGCCTGGTCGCCAGTTTGAAGGTCGGAGACAGTCCGGCGGTGGTGGGGCTTCGGGCCGACATGGATGCACTGCACATTCACGAAGATGCTCCAGGGCGACATCACGCCTCGGTAACCGCAGGGAAAATGCATGCCTGCGGTCATGACGGCCACATGTCCATGATCCTCGGCGCCGCCAGGCTGTTGACCACCACTCGCGATTTCAACGGGACGGTACGCTTCATTTTTCAGCCCGCCGAAGAACACGGCTGTGGCGCCAAAGCGATGATCGCTGATGGCCTGTTTGATCGCTTCCCGGTGGATGCGATCTACGGTGCTCACAACATGCCGGGGTTGCCCGCCGGCACAATCGCGACGCGCTCTGGAGGGATCATGGCCAGTGAGGACAACTTCGTTATCCGGATCAAGGGCCAGGGCACGCACGCGGCACGACCACACATGGGGGTTGACCCGATCGTCATCGCTTCCGAGGTGGTGCTGGCCCTGCAAACGGTGATTTCCCGCAACCTCGACCCGAGCGTTCCGGCCGTGATTTCCTGCACAGAGTTCATCACCGATGGCATCCGCAATGCGATTCCAACCCACGTCGTCATCAAGGGCGACACGCGCAGCTACGCGCCCGAAGTCCAGGCCATGCTGGAAAGGCGCATGCGAGAAATCTGCGAAGGCATTTGCAGGCTCCACGGCGCATCGTGCGAGTTCGAATACACCCATGAATTCGCACCCACCGTGAACTGGGAAAAGTGCACCCCCATCGCTGTCGCGGCGGCGACCCGAATTGTTGGCCCGGACCGGGTGAATGCGGACATCCAGCCGATGATGATTTCAGAGGATTTCGGCGCGTTCCTGCAGGTCGTACCCGGCAATTTCGTGTTTATCGGCAACGGTGACACAGCGGATGAAGGGGGGACTCCGCTTCACAACGCCAGGTATGACTTCAACGACAATGTGCTGGCCACGGGGGCGCACTATTTCGCCGAAGTTGCCCGTAAGGCACTCGCTGCGGGATAACCCGCCACAGAGCAGCACGCCAACGTGCTGCTTTTTCTGTCGGGTGGCTACGCGCTTCGACTGCCCTTGAACGCCTCACGCCGCGCCTGCCTCTCTGCGCGGTACGCCGCGCTCTGCTCACTGATCAACTCTTCGCGGCGCAACAGCTCACCGCAATGGGCGCACAGCGGCCCTAACCCGGCGGGCTCGCCACAGGTTTTGTGGGTGTACACCACCGCCAACCCTTCTTCCGGCGACTTGCACCAGGTTTCGCCCCAGGCGCGCAGTGCCAACACCACCGAGTAGAAGGCCTGCCCTTTCGCGGTGAGGTGATACTCGTAGCGCGGTGGCCGTTCGTTGTAGAGGCGGCGTTCTACCAGGCCGTCGGCTTCCAGGTTTTTCAGGCGTGTAGCGACCATTTGCGGGGTGCCGCCGGTCTGCGCCTGGATCTCGTCATATCGATGACTTCCCATGAACAACTCACGCAGGACCAGCACGGTCCAGCGGTCGCCCACGACTGTCTCGGCCCGCGCAATCGGGCATAGAGTGTCGGGAGCAGCAATGTTGGTCGACATACGGGCTTGCCTCTTTCGCTGTAACTATGATTATCATATCAACAAGATGCCCAGGCAAGTCCCCGGCACCGATCACTCAACTTTTGTGGAGAACATCGTCATGTCGAACGCCCTTTATCCGCTCAACAGGACCGCCTATCTGCTGGTCGATCCGTACAACGATTTCCTCTCGGAAGGCGGCAAGGTTTTCCCCTTGATCAAGCCGATCGCCGAGCAAGTCGGCCTGCTCGACAACCTGCGCACGCTCGACCGCACGGTTCGCGCCCTCGACATTCCGGTCGTCATCGTACCGCACCATCGCTGGGAACACGGTGACTACGAAGGCTGGGACCATCCAACGCCGACCCAGTGCAAGATCATGCACATGCACCACTTTGCTCGCGGGGAATGGGGCGGTGAATGGCATCCGGATTTTGCGCCGAAGGACGGTGACATCGTCGTGCAGGAGCATTGGGGGTCGAGCGGGTTCGCCAACACCGACCTGGATTTTCGCCTCAAGCAAAAAGGCATCACCCACGTGATCATCGTCGGTCTGCTGGCCAACACCTGCATCGAAGCGACCGCCCGTTATGCATCGGAAATGGGTTACCACGTCACCCTGGTGCGCGATGCGACCGCCGCCTTCCGCCCGGAAATGATGCACGCCGCCCACGAGTTGAACGGCCCCACGTTTGCCCATTCGATTGTGACCACGGACGAACTCGTCGCCGCCCTCGAAGGGCAGGAATAACCGATGATGACACTGACAGGAAACCTGATCATCGGGACCCACGATGTCGCGGCCACCGAAGGAACGATGAAAGCGCTCAACCCCGCGACCAACACGCTGATCGAACCGGATTTTGCCCTCGGCGGCGTCGCGCAAGTCCACCAGGCAGCAACGCTCGCGGACGAAGCGTTCGACAGTTACAGCCATACGTCGCTCGCACGGCGCGCGGCGTTTCTCGAGAGCATTGCCGACAATCTTGAGGCCACCCGCAAGGAGCTGGCGGCACGGGCCGCGCTCGAAACGGGTCTGCCAGAAGCTCAGCTTGAGGGCGAAGCGAGCAGAGCCGCCGTCCAGTTCCGTCAGTTCGCGGAGGTCGTGCGCAAGGGCCGCTTCCTGCAACTGGCCATCGATCCGGCACAACCTGATCGTCAGCCTCGCCCGCGCATGGACCATCGCCTGCAGAAAATGGCCATCGGCCCGGTGGCCATTTTCGGCGCGAGCAACTTTCCGATCGCCTATTCCGTGGCCGGTGGCGACACCGCTTCGGCATTGGCCGCCGGCGCGACCGTCATCCTCAAAGCGCACAACGCCCATCCGGGCGCTTCGGAAATCCAGGCGAGGGCCATCCAAAAGGCCGTGCAGGAGCACGGGTTGCACGAGGGGGTTTTCTCGATGGTACGCGGCAGCGGCAACACCATCGGCGAAGCGCTGGTCGATCATCCTTTGATTAAAGCCGTGACGTTTACCGGTTCGGAACAAGGCGGCATGGCGCTGTATCGGCGTGCGCAACTGCGGCCCGATCCCATCCCGGTATTTACCGAAATGACCAGCATCAACCCCACATTCATCCTGCCCGCAGCCCTGGCCGAGCGCGGCGCGCAGATCGGCGATGGCTTTATCGAGCGCATGCTGGTCAATGTCGGGCAAGCCTGCCTCAGACCCGCGCTGCTGATCGCGATCAAAGGCGCCGGCCTTGAAGCGCTGCGCGCCGCCATGGTGCAGCGCGTCAGTGAGGCCGCAGCCCGCACGATGCTGACGCCGGGGATCCATGCGTCTTACCTGAACGGTCTCACCGCGATGGAAAACGCCGGTGCGCAGCGCATCGCCGAAGGCACGGCCGCCAGCGCCGACGTTGACGGCCAATCGGCGTTACTGGAGGTCACCGGCCAACGTTTCCTCGAGGAAGCCACCCTGTCGCAGGAAGTCTTCGGACCATCGGCGCTGCTGGTGACCGTCGAGGACGAGGCTGAACTGCTCGCCATTGCCCGCTCGCTCAAAGGCCAACTCAGCGCCGCCCTGCACCTCGAAACAACTGACTTGCCACTGGCCCGGCGTTTGTTGCCGGTGCTGGAGCGCAGAACCGGACGCATCGTCGTCAACGCCTTCGCCCATCCGCAGGAGGTGACGCACGCCACTGTTCACGGCGGTCCGTTTCCGGCGACCTCGGACAGTCGCTTCACCTCGGTGGGCATGACGTCGATCGAACGCTTCCTGCGGCCGGTGGCTTACCAGGGTTTTCCGGACGCGCTGTTGCCTGAGGTATTGCGTGATTTCAACCCGTTGGGGCTGCCTCGCCTCGTCGACGGGCAATAGTTGTCAGCCAGACCGGAGATCAAGGATCAACCTGAGCCATGAGTTCAGGGATGGTTTCCTTGCGATTGGCATAGCGCTGCGCCAACACGGCGCAGACCATCAGTTGAATCTGGTGGAACAGCATCAACGGCAGGATCAACACACCCATGGTGCTGCCGGCGAACAGGACCTGGGCCATCGGCACGCCGGTGGCCAGGCTCTTCTTCGAACCACAGAACAGGATGGTGATGCGGTCTTCCTGATTGAAGCCGAACGCCTTGCCCAGCACGGTGGACGCCAGCAAGACCAACGCCAGCAAAATGCAGCAAGCGACCACCAGTCCGGCCAGTTCCCAGAGCGGTATCTGATGCCAGATCCCTTCGATCACCGCTTCGCTGAACGCGCCGTAAACCACCAACAGGATCGAGCCCTGGTCGACGAATTTCAGCCAGCTCTTGTTGCGCGCAACCCAGGCGCCGATCCAGCGTCGAGCGATCTGCCCGGCAATGAACGGCAGCAACAGTTGCACGCTGATCTTCAGAATTGCATCGAGCGTCGAGCCGCCTTCGCCGTGCACATTCAGCAGTAAGGTCACCAGCAACGGCGTGAGGAAAATCCCGAACAGGCTGGAGGCCGCCGCACTGCAAATCGCCGCTGGGATATTTCCACGCGCCAGGGACGTGAACGCAATCGCCGATTGCACCGTAGCGGGCAGCGCACAAAGGTAGAGCATGCCCATGTACAGGTCGGCGCCGATCATCGGCGACAGCAAGGGTTTGAGCGCCAGCCCAAGCAAGGGAAACAGGACAAACGTCAGGCTGAACACCAGCAAATGCAGGCGCCAGTGGCCAGCCCCGGCGATGATCGATTCACGCGACAGTTTGGCGCCGTGCAGGAAAAACAGCAGGGCAATGGCGATGTTGGTCAGCCAGCCAAAACCGACCGCGACCTGACCGCTGGCGGGCAGCAGGCTGGCGAGAATCACCACGCCGATCAGGGTCAGGGTGAAGTTGTCGGGTAAAAAACGGGGGCGGGTCATCGGTATTATCCGGTGGTGGCGAGGGGCGTGGGTCGACTCTAACGCGCCTGCCGATTACCGACTAACGCTAATAAGCCAGTAGATATCGCCTAACGGACATAACGTTGATGCGAATGTATTCATCAGCAAAAACAACGGGGGGCGAGTATCGACATTGCCCCGAGAGTTGATGCATTACACCTAACCCTGTAGGAGCCGGCTTGCCGGCGATAGCGGTGGGTCAGTCCACATATTTATCGCCTGAAAGGACGCTATCGCCGGCAAGCCGGCTCCTACAGGGGAACAAGTACACCCGAAGAAGCCGGTTGGCTGTTAGTCAATCATCCTCATGCAACTTGATGCCCCTGGCATGCAGCAGATGCGGCACCACCAGCACCAGCAACGTCAACGCCAGAAACGCGGCGGAAATCGGTTGTGTCAGAAACACCGTCCAGTCGCCCTCGCTGATCGACAACGCGTTACGCAGCTGTTTCTCCGCCATCGGCCCCAGCAGCATGCCCACGATCACCGGCGCGACGGGGAAATCGAACCGCCGCATCAACACCCCGCCCCACCCGATTGCCAGCATCAGCAACAGGTCGAAAGATGAGTGACGCATGCCATACACGCCGATGGTGGCGAACACCAGAATCCCGGCATTCAGATAAGGCCGGGGGATTTGCAGGAGTTTGACCCACAGCCCCACCAACGGCAGGTTCAGCACCAGCAGGATGACGTTGCCGATGTACAGCGAGGCCACCAGGGTCCAGACCAGTGCACCCGAGGTTTCAAACAGCAGCGGCCCCGGTTGCAGGTTGTAGTTCTGGAACGCCGCCAACAGGATGGCTGCCGTGGCGGAAGTCGGGATACCAAGCGTCAGCAACGGCACCAACGAACCGGTGGCGCTTGCGTTGTTCGCCGCTTCAGGGCCGGCGACGCCCTCGATGGCGCCCTCGCCTTTGTTGGCGGCAAATTCTTTCGGATACTTGCTGAGTTTGCGCTCGGTCGAATAGGACAGGAACGTCGGGATCTCCGCACCACCGGCCGGAATCGAACCGAAGGGAAAACCGATCAGCGTCCCTCGCAGCCAGGCCGGAACCGAGCGCTTCCAGTCGGCGCGCGTCATCCACAACGAGGACATGCGGTGTCGACCGGAGGCCTCTTCTTTCTGGTACAGCAGGCTGTACAACGCCTCGCCCACCGCAAACAGCCCGACCGCCACCAGCACGACTTCGATGCCATCGACCAGCTCGGGGACGCCCAAGGTGTAACGAGCGATACCCGAGGTCGAGTCCAGCCCGATCAAACCGATGGTCAAGCCAATCCCCAGGGATGCAAAGCCGCGCAACATCGACGCCCCGAGCACCGCAGACACCGTCGTGAAGGACAGCACCAGAATCGCGAAATACTCCGCAGGCCCGAACTTCAGTGCCAGTTTCGCCACAATGGGCGCAAACAAGGTCAGCAGAACCGTGGCGACAGTGCCTGCCACAAAGGACCCGATGGCCGCCGTGGCCAAGGCCGGGCCCGCTCGGCCATTGCGGGCCATGAGGTTGCCTTCCAGGGCCGTGACCATGGAAGACGATTCCCCTGGGGTATTGAGCAAAATGGAAGTCGTGGAACCACCGAACTGAGCGCCGTAGTAGATACCGGCGAACATGATCAGCGCGCCGGTGGGATCGACCTTCGCGGTAATGGGCAGCAACAGCGCCACGGTCAGCGCCGGCCCGATGCCCGGCAAGACGCCGATGGCGGTGCCGAGCAGGCAACCAATGAACCCCCACATCAGATTGATCGGCGTCAGGGCCGAGGAAAAACCCATTGCCAGGCTTGCGAGAATATCCACCCTGTTGATCTCCTGCGGCCTGAATCAGATCCAGGCGTTGACAAGCGGCGGAAGGGAAACCCCCAGCCCGGCATTGAACAGCCAATAAATCGGGAGCGTCAGGGCAATGCCTATGGCGAGATCGCGCAGCGGATGACGACTGCCGAAACCCCGCGCCGAACAGGCAAACAACAACGCGGCCGACAGGACAAAGCCAATGAGATTGATAAGCACGGCAACGCCTAGCAGCCCCCCCGTCACCCAGGCCACCCCCGCTTTGCCGCCAGGCACCACTTTGGCGGACTCGTCATCGTGATCGGCCAGTTCGCGAAAACCGCCGGTAACGGCTTGAAAGCACAGAACCACCCCCACGCCCGCGAGGAATACCGCCACGGCGTAGGGATAGACGTACGCCCCCAGGATGACGAACCCCATCTCCTCGGGAAACAGAAAGGCGCCGTAGCCCAACATAGCGCTGATGGCGAGCACACCGACGCCAATCGCCAGTTGCACCGGCACGATTGCACGCGATTGACTCATGGCTTGACCAGCCCCACTTCCACCAGCATTGCCCGCAGCCGCACGTGCTCCGCATCGACGAATTTGCCGAACTCGTCACCGGTGAGGATGTTGGGCGACCATTTGTTGGTTTCGATGTTGTCTTTCCAGACCTTGCTGTTGGCGGCCGCCACCACGGCGTCGGTGACTTCCTTGCGCTGCTCGGGCGTGAGGCCCGCGGCACCGTAAACACCACGCCAGTTGCCGATGATCACGTCATACCCGCTTTCTTTAAGCGTCGGGGCGTCGATACCTGCAACGCGCTCCGGTGCGCCGATGGCGAGTACACGGAACTGATCGCTCCTGATGTATTGGCCAAGTTCGGCATAACCGCCGGTGATGACTTTGATCTGCCCGCCCAAGGCCTGGGCAACCACTTCACCTCCGCCGGCGAAAGCGACGTAATTGACCTTGTTGACCGGGACGCCCATTTTCGCGGCCAGTTCAGCAATGCCGATGTGATCGATCGAGCCCTTGGAGCCCCCGCCCCAGGCGATACTGGTCGGTTTTTCCTTGAAGGCTTTCAGCAAGTCGTCCAGGGTTTTGAATTCGGATTCCTTGCGCACCGCAATTACGTTGTACTCAGTGAATAACCGGGCAATCGGCGTCACATCCTTCAAGGTAATCTGCGGGTTGTTCTGCTCAATGCCAGCGACCATGATCGCGCCCATGACAAGCAGCGCATCCGGATCGCCCTTGGTGCTGTTGGCAAACTGCGCCAGCCCCAGCGTGCCCCCCGCGCCGCCCTTGTTTTCGAAGGTGACGGATTTGGCCACATTGGCTTCAATCAAGGCTTTGCCCAGCACGCGTGCGGTCTGGTCATAACCGCCCCCCACCGAACCTGGGGCCATGAACTTGACGGTTTCCAGCGCAAAGGCAGGCGTTGTGAGCACAGCGGCAGTGACGACAACCGCGAGGCAAAGGGTGGATCGACGTAACGATGCGAACATGCGTTTTCTCCCGGGACTTTTGTTTTTATGGGGCGCCGGCTGAACGTCGGTCCGGGCATAAATCCGGATCGTTGAACAGCTATCTCGGGATAAGCGTAGGCCATGGTTGGAATGGCGGCATACAACAGTGAATCAGTTCATTTCAGGAAGACGCCTGAATGAACGCGCGGGGCGTTGCACGGACTCAAAGTGGTGGCCGTCGCGGTGGGAGCAGTTGCAGGGTTACAGGATGGCTTTTGAGCGTCGTTGACCGGGATTGACCCGCTGACACTGCCCCTTCCCTGACTCGCGCAGTCAAGGAAGGGGCAATCAACCTCAAGTATTGGTTTTCAACTTGGTCCACAGACGCGTGCTCAACCGCGCAATCGCCGCAGGCAGTTCCTCGACAGTGAACAGCTTGTCCAGCACGCTCTTCGGCGGGTAGATCGCCAAGTCCTGCTTCACGGCCGGGGTCACATATTGATCCGCAGTGAGGTTGGGGTTGGCGTAGTGGATGCTGTTGCTGATGTTGGCAATGACTTGCGGCGTCAGCAGGTAGTTCATGTAGGCGTAGCCGTTTTTCTCGTGCGGCGCGCTTTTTGGCATGACCACCATGTCGAACCACAGGGTCGAGCCTTCGTCAGGAATCGAATAGGCGATGTCGATGCCGTTGTTGGCTTCCTTGGCGCTGGCGGCCGCCTGAACGATGTCGCCGTTGAAGCCGATCACCGCGCAGACATTGCCGTTCGCCAGGTCACTGATGTACTTGGACGCATGGAAGTACTGCACGTACGGCCTGATTTTCAGCAGCGCCTGCTCGGCTTTCTTGTAGTCCGCCGGTTCGTGGCTATGGGGCGGCAGGCCCAGGTAATTGAGGGTGATTGGCAGGATTTGCGTCGGGTTATCGATGATCGCCACGCCGCACTGGCTGAGTTTCTTGATGTTTTCTTCTTCAAAAAACAGCTTCCAGGAATGGGTGACATCGGTGTTGCCGAAAATCGCCTTGATCTTCTCGACGTTGTAACCGATCCCCGCCGTGCCCCACATGTACGGATAGCCGTACTGGTTGCCCGGGTCGTTCACTTCGAGTTTTTTCATCAACGCCGGGTCAAGGTTTTTCCAGTTCGGAAGCTGGCTCCGGTCGAGTTTCTGAATGGCCCCGGCCTTGATCAGGCGCGACAGAAAATGGTTCGAAGGGCTGACCACGTCGTAGCCGGTGTTGCCGGTCATCAACTTCGATTCCAGCACTTCGTTGCTGTCGTGGATGTCGTAAGTCGCCTTGATCCCGGTTGCCTGGGTGAAGCTGGTCAGGGTGTCGTCGGCGATGTAGCCGTTCCAGTTGGAAATATTGACGACTTCATCGGCGTAAGTGGCGGCCGACAACGTGGTCAGTACAACCATCAGGGGAAGTGTGTTCGCGCGCATGTTCAATCACCTTATTGATGAGCTTTTGTTGTTTTTTGATCGCCGGGGTTTCTAGATTTCTGTTCTGGCCCTGATCGCCTCCACGCGCATGCGAAGCATGGCACCGATATCGAGCAAGGGCTTTGGCGGCAGCCAGCCCGGTTGCGCCCTGCGCATGACCGATTCGAGGATCGGCGAGCTGGTGCCCGAGGCCATTTCGGCGAGCAATCGCCCCCACAGCGTGCCGCGCGCGACACCCGAACCATTGCAGCCGGCCACCGCAAACACACCCTCTTCGACCTTGCCGAAATAGGGTTGCCCGGTGCGCGAGGCGCTCAAATGTCCGGTCCAGGTGTACTGGATGTCCTGCTCGCCCAAAAACGGAAAACGCCGTTGCAAGCCGAGCACATGGTGTTTGCGCCGATGCAGCAGTTCGCTGTCGGTCAGGTCACGGGAGCGGTACTCCGCAGTGTTGCGGATCATCACGCGACGGTCCGGGGTCAGGCGCACCGTGGCGCCGAGCGGCCGGGTGGAGAGCACGCCCCACGGCTCGACGGCGCCGATGGACTGAAATTCTTCATCGCTGAGCGGACGGGTAAGGCTGGCGCTGAGTTCCATCGGGAAGGTTCCGCTGTCCTCTATACCCGACCGAGGAATGAACGCGTTCAGGCACACCAGGACTTGCGGCGCCTCGATACTGCCAGCGATGCCATTGGCGCGAATTCGCCCTTTGCCCAGACGCTCCAGGCCGGTGATGTCGGTGTTCTCGAACACGGTCACGTTGTCCGGCAGTGCATCCAGCAAGCCCTTCACGTACTTCGCCGGTTGCAGCAGCGCGTTGCCCTGACCGCACCAGATCGCGGCCTGGTAGTGCCGGGTGCCGAGTTTTTCGCTCAGTTGCTCACCTTGCAGAAACTCAGCAGAGGCGCCGACGGCGCGTAGCGTCGCCAGTTTGCCCTCGACATCGGTCAACTTGCCTGGGTCGCTGACCGCGAAGAAGTAACCGCAATCCCTGAAGTCGCATTCGATACCGTGACGGGCGATGCGTTGGCGCGCTTCGTCGCTGGCAGCCCGTGAAATCGCGGTGTCCACCTCGTAGCCGGCGAACCCGTGGTTACCGATCAACTCGTCCCTGGTCGGGTGCTCGTGGCATACGACAAAGCCTGAGTTGCGCGCCGAAGCACCCTGCGCCGCGCGCTGCCGGTCGACGATCACGATCCGCGCCTGAGGGTGCAATTGCGCGAGCGAGTGCGCGGCACTCAGCCCGGTGATACCGGCACCGATAATCAGCCAGTCGGCTTTTACCGTGCCTTTGAGAGGACCGCGAGCGGCTGAACTTCCCGCCTGCGCAATCCAGCCACATTCATTGGTCATGCCTCACCTCATTGACTGTCATTCTGCGAGCACATGCTGTAATCGCATGGACGTTTCCGGAAAACGCTCGCCAGAGCTAGAATCTATAAGGCCTGTAGTGATACAACCAACGTTATAAAATCATCGAGCCATTCAGAAAACGCATGGATAAAATTCGCCACGTTCCTTCGCTCCAGGCCTTGCAGGCACTGGTGGAAGTCTCCGACTCGGGCAGCTTCACCCAAGCGGCCGCCAGGCTGTGCCTGACCCAAAGTGCGGTGAGCCGAAAGATTCAGCTGCTGGAAAGCCACTTTGGCGTGCCGATGTTTGCGAGGAACAGCCGCCATGTGCGACTGACGCCGGAAGGTGAACAGGTGTTGGGCACCGCACGAAATATCCTGGCGCAACTGAAAACCCTGGAGGACCGCCTCTCGCCACAGGAACGCCCCTTCCGCATTCGCATGCATGTGTCGCTGGCGGTTCGCTGGCTGCTGCCGAAGTTGAGCGAGTTTTATCGAAGTCATCCGCAGGTTTCGCTGTCGATCGAGACCGTGGCGACAGAAGTGGTGGAGCCGGCCATCGACAGTGATGCGTACATTCTCTATCTGCCCGAGCCGTCCGCTGACCCGGATAGCCTGACCCTGTTCAAGGAAGCGTTGGTGCCGGTGTGCGCGCCCGGGCTGGGCACCTCGACGCGGCCATTGGCAGCGGTGGAAGACCTGGTGAGTTTCCCGCTGTTGCATCGCTCGGCGGACCGCAATGATTGGGCTCAGTGGTTGTCGGCCAATGGCGGTAAATCGCTGGATGATTACCGGCACATCCCCTTCAACCTCGATGAACTGGCGCTGGACGCGGCGGCGAGAGGATTGGGTGTGGCGATGACGGATATGACGCTGGCAGGAGAGTCGATAGAACGGGGGGTGCTGGTTATCCCGTTTGGCCGTCCGTTGGCAACACGCGGTATTTACGCGTTGAACCTGCAACCTTCAGCCGTTGCTCATCCGGCTTGCGCGATGGTCCTGCAATGGTTTGCGCAGCAGGCGGACAGGCAAGACCTTCAGCGTTAGGTGCTCCCACCGGCCCCATCGCCAGCAAGCCGGCTCCTACAGGTTCGCGGCGTTTGTACCGAATCCTTGCCGGCGATGGCGGTCGCAAGATCACCGCAAAACCCAATGGCCGTGCATTACAAACTTGTCATCGAGTTGTCAGCGTAGCCAGCACCCTCGCTTCCTAAAGTGGCGTCGTCAGTCACCCACACCGGGTGACGCCTCCCACTGATGATGACAAGGGTCGATACCATGAAACCATTGAACAAACTCTGCCTGATCGCCGCCAGCCTGCTGATGCTCGGCACCGGCTCCGCCATGGCCGGCGACATCGCGCCGGTCAAGGCCGACAACGTCGTGCTGGTACACGGCTCCTGGGCTGATGGCTCAAGTTGGGCGGACGTGATTTCGCGGTTACAGGCCGCCGGATTGCACGTCACCGCCGTTCAAAACCCGTTGACCTCGGTCGCCGATGACGTCGCCGCCACCCAGCGTGTACTCAACCAACAGGACGGCCCGACGGTGTTGGTCGGCCACTCCTACGCCGGCACCGTGGTCAGTGAGGCCGGGGTGAACCCAAAGGTCAGCTCGCTGGTATACGTCGCGGCCCGCGCCCCGGACGCCGGGGAAGATTTCGTCGCCCTGTCAGCCAAATACCCGACCATGCCCGTGCGTGCCGGCACCGAAGAACACGACGGTTTCGTCAGCCTGAAACAGGATGCCTTCCTCAAATATTTCGCCAGCGACGTGCCCCACGACAAGGCGATGCAACTGTTCGCCGTGCAGCAACCGATTGCCAAAACCCTGTTCACTGATCGCACCACCGCAGCCGCCTGGCACAGCAAACCGTCGTGGTACGCAGTCTCCAGCCTCGACCAGACCATCAACCCGGACCTCGAACGCTTCCTCGCCAAACGCATGGGCGCGACCACCATCGAGCTGCCGTCGAGCCATTTGTCGCTGGTTTCCCATTCCAAAGAAATCGCCGACCTGATCCTCGAAGCCTCCGGTCGCCAGCCATAACGCCAGGCCCGGTTTCATTACAACTTTGTCATTGAACTGTTGGTCGGCTGTCCGGATCGCCTGTTTAACCTGAACTCACTGTCAGGCCATTCCCGGCAGCCAACCTGAATAGAGAGACACCTCATGAAAATGTTAATCCTCGGTTTCGCCGCCCTCCTCGCCACCGGCTCGGCGTTTGCCGATACGCAGACCACTGCGCCGGTGATCCACGACAAGACCGGTTTCTTCGTGCACATGGACGTCGCCAAAGTCCTCGCCAGTACCGACATCTCGCAGCAATGCGGCGTGATCCCGGCGCGACTCGACTACCTCGACCACCAGGGGCGCGAGCACGTCCTCGATTACCAGGTCAACGGCACGGGCTGCACCAACGATCATTGATCCGGCTACACTGGCGCCAATTGGCTGAGGCACAAACCCCATGAATATCCTGGTAGTCGAAGACGAACCCAAGGCAGGTAATTACCTGCTCAACGGCCTGCAGGAACTCGGTTACTCCGTCAGCCTGGCGCGGGACGGCATCGATGGCCTGCACCTGGCTCTGGAGCACGATTTCGATGTCATCGTTCTGGACGTGATGATGCCGAAAATGGATGGCTGGGAGGTTCTGCGCCGCTTGCGCAAGGAAGCCGACACGCCGGTGTTGTTTCTCACCGCGCGGGATGACATCGCCGACCGCATCAAGGGCCTGGAACTGGGCGCCGACGATTACCTGATCAAGCCTTTTTCCTTCGCCGAACTGGTGGCGCGCCTGCGCACCCTGACCCGCCGTGGTCCCACCCGCGAAGAAGAACAGCTGCAGGTGGACGACCTGCAGATCGACGTGCTCAAGCGCCGCATCACCCGCGCAGGCGTGAAGATCACCCTGACCAACAAAGAATTCGCCCTGCTGCATTTGTTTGCCACGCATCAAGGCCAGGTCTTGTCGCGCTCGATGATCGCGTCACGGGTCTGGGACATGAATTTCGACAGTGACACCAACGTCGTCGACGTCGCCGTGCGTCGCTTGCGCCTGAAAATCGATGACCCGTTCCAGCTCAAGCTGATCCACAGCGTGCGCGGTATCGGCTACCGCTTCGACACCCAGGCATGAGTCGCCTTCGCCATTCCCTGACACTGCGCCTGGCGCTGGTGTTTGCCCTGCTCGCGTTTGTCTCGCTGACCCTGTTGGGCGTGGCGCTGTACCGCGACCTGGAGCGCGAGCTGATCCGCCGCGACGACGCGGCCCTGGTGAACCGCATCGATCAACTGCGCACCTTCCTCAACGACAGCAATACGCTGGAGCTGATCAAGACCAAACCGGCGCTGTTCCAGAACATGCTGGGCAATCGCGAAGCCCTGCTGACCATTGGCGCCCCCGGACAAAAACCGCTGCTGGTGGTCAATCCCGGCAACCTCGCCTTGCCATCGCTGGCACCGGTGTCGATGGACCATCCGTTGAGCCTGGCCGATGTGCAGCACTATCCCGGCGTGGACGGCGTCCCTTTCGCGGCCGTCGCGGCGACCATCGAATCCGACGATATGGGCAGCTTGCAGGTGGTCACCGGACGCCTGATGACCGAGCGCACCGCCGTGCTCGCCCGTTACCGCCTCAACGTGTACCTCTTCGCCAGCGTGGCGGCGATTCTGCTGGCGCTGTCCGGCTATCTGCTGGTGCATCGCGGCCTGCTGCCCGTGCGACGCCTGGCCCGGCATGCCCACGGCATCGGCGTCGGCAACCTCACCGAGCGCCTCGATGGCCAGGGCGCGCCACGGGAGCTGCTGCCGATGATCGACGCGCTCAATGCAATGCTCGACCGCTTGGGCAAGGGTTTCGTGCAACTGGGTCAGGTCTCGACCGACATGGCCCATGAATTGCGCACGCCGATCAACAACCTGCTCGGCGAAACCCAGGTAGCGTTGCAGCAGAACCGCAGCGTCGAGGCCTATCAGCAACTGCTCGCCTCCAACGTCGAAGAGCTTGAGCGTCTGGCGCGGATGCTCGACAACATGCTGTTTCTGGCGCGTACCGACCCGGCCAGTGCCCTGAGCCAACGCCAGGAGCTGGATGCCGCTGACGAAATGGAACGTATGGCCGACTATTTTGAAGGGCTGGCGGCGGATGTCGGGATCAGCATCGATGCCCAAGGCAGCGGCGTGATCTGGGCTGAGCCGATGCTGCTGCGCCGTGCGTTGGCCAACCTGTGCGCCAATGCCATCAAATATGGCGCGGCGCATTCTGAGTTGGTCATTCGCGCCATACCTTCGGCTGAGGGTATCCGGGTGATCGTGCGTAACTTTGGCCAGACCATCCCTGCCGAGCACCTGCCCCGGCTGTTCGAGCGCTTTTATCGGGTAGACGAATCCCGCGAGCGTTCGGCTCATTCCAATGGCTTGGGGCTGTCGATCGTGGCGACGATCATGCAGTTGCATAACGGGGCTTACAGTGTCAGCAGCAGTGAGGGGGTGACGTGTTTTGAGTTGTTTTTTCCGGGGCGGCGGGTGGGTGAGTGAGGTTTGGTGTTGTCGCGGTTGGTGTGAATATCCGTTTTTTTGGTGATGGCGGCTGGCGGTTTCGCCCTTACGGCGAGTCACTTGGAAGAGCCCCAAGTAACCAAGGGCTCTTGCCCCTTTCGTTCGGTGGCTCGCTAATGCTCGCCATGCCCTCGCTCCGGTCCTGCTCCGTGGGCCCGCCGCCATCGGCCATCCATGGCCGGGGGCGGCTAACCCGGCATCCATGCCGGGTTGCCCACTGCGCAGAACCTGCGCTCGGCCTCTCGAGGGGGCGCTCAGATCAAAAGCGGAAGGCGAGCTAACGCTCGGCCTGATGAGTGGTGAGAAGCAAAAGCAAATGCTGATCCCTGTAGGAGCCGGCTTGCCGGCGAAAAGCGTTTGGACAACGCGTTCATTCAGACAGCCCGCGTTATCGTTGACGTCCATCGCCAGCAAGCTGGCTCCTACAATTTTGAGTCGTGTGAACCCAATCCTCGTGTAGGAGCCGGCTTGCTGGCGATAGCGGTGGATCAGTCAACGTATGTATTGGCTGGACGGACGCCATCGCCAGCAAGCCGGCTCCTACAGGGGGGGCACATGTGCGGAATGAGTGAACGCATCAAAAAAGGACAACGCGTACAACTGAAGAGCCAGGTCGGCTTTCAGGCCGCCTCGGCGGCTGTGGCGGTGGTCGCCCCCTCGAGAGGCCGAGTGGAGGTTCTGCGCAGTGGGCAACCCGGCATGGATGCCGGGTTAGCCGCCCCCGGCCAGGGATGGCCGATGGCGGCGGGCCCACGGAGCAGGACCGGAGCGAGGGCATGCCGAGCCTTAGCGAGGCACCGAACGAAAGGGGCAAGAGCGCTTTGGTTACTTTCGCGCTTTTCGAAAGTGACTCGCCGTAAGGGCGAAACCAATAGCCGCCGTGACCGAAGAAACGGATATGCCCCCCCCCAAACCACTCAGACCGATCTAAAATCCCCCCACCAGAACTGGCAAAAAACACCACCCCCCTTGAGCACTTTCGACCTATCCCAACCAAACCACCGCCCCTAGACTCTTGCCCCCAATAACAGCGCCAAACGCGCACAAGACCGAACCAGGAAAACCCACATGAACCCATCCGACATTTTCGTTATCAGCGCCGTCCGTTCCGCCATCGGCAGCTTCGGCGGCTCGCTCAAGGACGTGCCACCGATTCAACTGGCCACTGACGTCTGCCGCGCCGCCATCGAACGCTCGGGGCTGGCACCTGAACACATCGGCCATGCGGTGATGGGCCATGTGATCCCGACCGAAGCCCGCGACGCCTACATCTCCCGGGCAGTGGCGATGAATGCCGGCCTGCCGAAAGAGACACCCGCCTTCAACGTCAACCGCCTCTGCGGTTCCGGTTTGCAGGCAATCGTCAGTGCTGCGCAAAGCCTGATGCTCGGTGATGCGGGCGCGGCGCTGGCCGGTGGCGTCGAGTCCATGAGCCGTGGCGCGTATCTGTTGCCGCAAGCGCGCTGGGGCGCACGCATGGGCGACATGCAGGCCATCGACTACATGCTCGGCGTGCTGCAAGATCCGTTTGCCGGTTTCCACATGGGCATCACCGCGGAAAACATCGCCGAGCGTTATGGCATCACGCGTCAGGCCCAGGATGAACTGGCCATGCTCAGCCAGCAGCGCGCCGCGCGGGCAATCGCCGAAGGCCGCTTCAACAGTCAGATCGTGCCAATCGAAGTGGCATCGCGAAAAGGCACCGTGACCTTTGCGACCGACGAACACGTGCGCGCCGAGGTCAATGCCGAGCAACTGGCCAAGATGAAACCGGCCTTCAAAAAGGACGGCAGCGTCACCGCCGGCAACGCCTCGGGCCTGAATGACGGCGCCGGTGCGCTGATCATGGCCACCGGTGAAATGGTGCGCGCACAAGGCCTCAAACCAATGGCCCGGCTGGTCGGCTATGCCCACGCCGGTGTCGAGCCGGAACTGATGGGGCTCGGCCCGATTCCCGCCACTCGCCTGGTACTCAAGCGTGCCGGCCTGACCGTCGCCGACCTGGATGTCATCGAGTCGAACGAGGCCTTCGCCGCGCAAGCCTGTGCCGTGGCGCAGGAACTGGGCTTTGACCCGGAGAAGGTCAACCCCAACGGTTCGGGCATCTCGCTGGGCCATCCGGTGGGTGCCACCGGCGCGATCATCGCGACCAAGGCCATTCACGAACTGCACCGCGTCCAGGGCCGTTATGCACTGGCGACCATGTGCATCGGCGGCGGCCAGGGCATCGCCGTGCTGTTCGAACGCGTCTGATTCGTCCACCCTGCCCCCGTTCAACGGGGGCAGCCGAACAAACTATTGCTCGAAGGTTTGACTGATGACCTAACCTCATAGGCTGAATGACTAACAACAGAGTCAGGCACTCCTATGCGTCATGCACTGAAAGCCATGATTTTCGTCGCTTTCACGCTTTTCGGGGCGGGCCCCGGAATGCTGTTGGCGGCAGACCCTGCGGACATTTCAATGCCCAGGGCGGTTGCCGCGCCCCCCAGCGTTTCCCCAAGCGACCTCCAGGCGTTGCAACTTCGGCTGGACGCCCTCAAACAACAGATCTCGCTGGTTGATAACTACAGCCAGCTGGAGGCCCCGCAGGACCTCGTCCAGATGTTCATGCTGGATGTCGATCGCCTCTCGACCTCGCTGCTTCCCCTGCAGACTCAACTGCGCGCGCAACTGGGTGTGCTGGGGCCTGTCCCGCGCGATGACGCCGCGGCCGAGCAGCCCGATATCACCGCGCAAAGGGTCGCGCTCACCGAGCAAAAAAACAAAGTCGACGCCACCCTGAAAACCCTGGCCACCCTGAAAACGAGTGCCACCGACCTCATCACCCAGATTGCCGGCATCCGTCGCAACATGCTGGAAAGCGAACTGACCCTGAGCACCCGAAGCGTCCTGAACCCCGAATTCTGGTCACCGATCCTGAGCCCTTCGATGGATGATCGACAGCGCTTCGCATCGTTCCTCGGTCAGGCAAGTGAGGTCGTCAAACTGGCCTGGCAACCGGGCCAACGCCTCTACACCAGCGTACTGTTGCTGCTGGCCCTGCTTATCTGGACGCTGGGCCGTCGTCTCGCAGAACGAGGGCTGACGTGGCTTTGCATTCACCGGATGCCAGAAGGACGCCTGCGCCGCAGTTCCCTGGCGCTGGCTTCCGTATTGGCCACGGTGCTGACGGTCGGCCTGTCCCTGCAACTGCTGTTTTATGTCTTCACACGCCAGGCTCCGCTGACGCCGACACTGTCGACGTTTTCCCAGGAATTCGAAAAAGTCGCCTACACCTGCGTGTTGATCACCGCGTTGAGCCGCGCCCTGTTGTCCACGAAACACCCGTCGTGGCGGCTGCCGGCGCTTGCCGATCAGGTGGCGCTGTCACTCAAGCCTTATCCGCGGGTTCTGGCGGGCGTGCTGCTGGTTCTGGTGACGATGATCCAGATTACCAACGCAACCGGCATGAGCAGCGGCATCGTGATCGCCGGTCGAGGGGTCGTCGCACTGGTTGTTACGTGCGTTCTGGTGGATTTATTGTGGCGCACCGGCAAAGTCCGCAGAGCCGTCGTGGCGTCTGGCGAAGCCTATGAAGCCGGCAGGACGTTCGCGGGCGTGCTTTACACCCTCGCCAGTCTTGCGATGGTGATCTGCCTGGTATCCCTCCTGACCGGTTACGTGTCCCTGGCCAGGTTCGTCACCTATGAACTGGTCTGGGGCTTTCTCATCCTCTCCGGTTTCTATTTGCTGATGCAGTGCTTCAAAGATGCCTGCGAATACTTTTTTTCAATCAAAAGCCCCAGCGGCAAGGCGCTCAAGCAGTTGCTCGGTATTGAAGACCGGCGCCTGGAGCAGATCTCGATCGTTCTTTCAGGGGTCGGGCGGGCCGGACTCTTGCTGCTTGCGCTGGTCACCCTGTTCGTCGGCGGGGTCGGCACGACGCTCGGGCAACTGCTCACCAACGTCTTTTCCATTCTCGGCGGCGCCGGGCTGCGCAAACTGAACATCATCCCCGGGCACTTGCTCAATGCCGCACTGGCCTTGCTGATCGGCATCTACCTGATTCGCACGCTGGGCCGCTGGCTGGACAAGGAGCTCCTGCCGAAAACCGAGATGGACCCTGGCATGCGCGCTTCGCTGACCACGCTGTTTGCCAACATCGGCTATGCGTTGGTCATTCTGCTGACGCTGTCATCGTTGGGCGTGCAGTGGACCAACCTGGCCTGGATCGTCAGCGCGTTGTCGGTGGGGATTGGTTTTGGCTTGCAGGAGATCGTCAAGAATTTCGTCTCAGGCCTGATCCTGCTGACCGAGCGCCCGGTGAAAGTCGGCGACCTGATCAGCATCAGCGGGGTCGAGGGCGACATCCGCCGGATCAACGTGCGGGCCACCGAAATCCAGCTCAGTGACCGCTCGATTGTCATCGTGCCCAATTCGCAGCTGATCTCGCAAAACCTGCGCAACGTAACCCTGGGCGGCAGCGCCCAAGGGGTGGCGTCACTCGAACTGACCTTCCCCCTGGACATCGACCCCGAACAGGTGAAAGACCTGCTCTACAACACCTACCGCGAGCACGAGACCATTCTCGACAAACCGGCGCCGATGGTGCGCTTCAGCAAACTGACCCCCGAAGGCATCACGCTGACGGTCACTGGCTATGTCGGTAGCCCGAGAATCGTCGGCGTGACCAAGAGCGACCTGCTGTTTGAAATCCTCAAGCGCCTGAGTGACGCCGGTATCGAGCTGGCGAAGCCGGCACCCACGGTGTGAATCAGTGGGCGATGCACACTGATTTCAGCTCGGTGTAGGCCTCGATCACCGCACGCCCGAACTCGCGGCCCATGCCGGACTGCTTGACGCCACCAAACGGCATGGCCGGGTCGAGCAGCACGTGGGCGTTGACCCAAACAGTGCCGGCCTCGATGCGCGGCACCAGGTTCATCGCTTTGCCGAGGTCATTGGTCCACAGGCTCGCGGCCAGGCCGTAGCGGTTGTCGTTGGCCAGGGCGATCACGGCGTCTTCATCGTCAAACGGCATCACCCCCAGTACTGGGCCGAACACCTCTTCGCGGGCCACCGCCATGCTGTGATCGATGTCGGCCAGAATGGTCGGCTGCACATAGAAGCCCTCGCCTTCCACCAACTCGCCCCCGGACACTACTCGTGCGCCTTCGCGACGCGCCAGCTCGATGTGCTTGAGCACGCTTTGTTGCTGCTTGCGCGAGACCAGCGGGTTGATCGCCGCTTCGCCGTTCATGCCTGCGCCGATAGGCATCGCCGAAACGGCGGCGGCGAGTGCTTCAACGAATTGATCGTGGATCGAGCGATGCACGTAGAAGCGCGAAGCTGCCGCACACACCTGGCCGTTGTTCAGCAGACCGCCGAGGATTGCGCCCTGCACGGCTTTTTCGATGTTGGCATCGGCCAGCACGATCATCGGGTTTTTGCCGCCCAGCTCCAGCGAGAACCGCGTCATGTTTTCCATGCACGCCACGCCGACGCTTTTGCCCACCGCCGTGGAACCGGTGAAGGACACTTTGCTCACCAGTGGATGCGCCGTCAGCACACCGCCGACATTGGCGCCGCCACCGGTGACGACGTTGAACACGCCCGCCGGAATGCCCGCTTCCAGCGCCAATTCAGCCAGGCGCATGGCGGTCAGCGGCGTTTCCATCGCCGGTTTGATGATCACCGTGCAGCCGGTGGCCAGCGCCGGCATCAACTTCCACGCTGCGATCAGCAACGGGAAGTTCCACGGCACGATCCCGACCACCACGCCCACCGGCTCACGCTTGGTGAACGCGGTGAATTTCGCCCCCGGCGGCAGCGGAATCGACACGTCAAAGGTCTGCCCTTCGATCTTGGTCGCCCAGCCGGACATGTAGCGCATGAACTCCACGGTGGCGTTCAGGTCCAGTGCGCGCGCCATGTTGATCGACTTGCCCTGGCTCAGGGTTTCCAGCTGCGCCAGCTCTTCGGCATGCGCTTCTACCAGCGCAGTGAAGTTCAGCAGGATGCGTTCGCGGTCCGCCGGGCGCAGGCCCGACCACACGCCGGACTTGAAGGCTTTATGCGACGACTGCACGGCTTGCTCGACCACGTCCAGCGGCGCGTCGAGGGTTTCGCACAGGGTTTTTCCGGTGGCCGGGTTGACCACGGCAATGCGCGGCCCTTCGGCGAACACCCATTGGCCATCGATAAAGCAGCCGTGGCGGCGGTCAAGAAATGCAGCAACCTGCGGCAGGATTTCAACGTTGCTCATAAATCACCTTTGGTTCAGACGTGTTGTTCAGCCGGATAACGGGCTGATTACTGTTGTTCTTTGAGGAAACACACGACCGCCTGGCGATCGTCCGCGGAGGCCAGGCCCATGTAGGGCATGTAGGTCCCCGGCACGAAGGCCTGGGGTTGGGTGATGAGTTGCGCGATGTTCTCGGCCTGCCAGTTGATGTCTTTGCTGCGCATGGCCTGGGAATAGTTGAAGCCTTCCAGCGAGCCGGATTTGCGCCCGACCACACCCGCCAGGTTCGGCCCCATCATTCCCGTCATGCCCTTGGTCACCGAATGGCAGACCGCGCATTCATTGGCGAAGACCTGGGCGCCATGCCCTTGGTCGGGCGCGCAGTCAGCGGCCAGCGCGGTGTGCGCGAGGGTGAGTGAGAGCAGGCCGATGAGGGGCAATCGCAGCGAGGTGAACATAGGAAACGACCTTGAAAATCCGCGCTCATCCATTGAGCGGCAACACGGGAGCGCCGACGCAGCGGTGCATCGACAGGGTTGAGAGGGATTGTCGATGGTCAGTGATGCGCAGGTTTTGCCCTGCGTGCCAGTCGTATTGGCGAGGCTGCCAAACCGGGCATTTTGGCAAGCACAGCCAACTCTTTGGCAACCACACAAAAGGCCGGAAAAGTTCCGCGCCTTAGTATCGAAAAAGACCGCAAACCTGCGCTCAAGAACAAGAACGGATGCCACACATGCTCAAGTCCCCCTTGCTGCGTCTCTCTACACTTGCCCTGATGATCAGCGCCGGCCAAGCCGGCGCGTACGAACTCTACGCCGATGACGACAGTCACCTGAACGCCACGCTGGAAGCGGTCTTCGGCATCTTCCACAGCCAGGAAAACTACGCGCTGTCCGGCCGCCTCGACCCGGGTTCTTCGTCGTGGCGCGAGGGCTACATCAAATATGGCCTGAGCTTCGACAAGGGCCTGGCCGGTGTCGGCACCGCGTATGGCGCGGCGAACATGCTCAGCTCCGGCACCTGGGGCGACGGCGATGCCGCAGGCTTCAGCGACGGTTCGGAACGCACCACCAAATTCGAAGACGCCTATCTCGGCTGGCGTTCGGGCAAGCTGTTCGACGTGCTCGGCGAGGACGGCGTCGACCTGTCCTTCGGTCGTCAGAACATCGTGGTCGGTGATGGTTTCCTGATTAATGGCGACGCGCTCAACCTGGGCAAAGGTCTGGCCGACGGTGAGTTCAACCGCGGAGGTGCCTACTGGCTGGCGGCGCGCAAAGCCTTCGACGAGACTGCCGTGCTGCGTTTGGGAGGCAAGGAAGGCTGGCGTAGCGATCTGATGTGGTTGAAGTCCGATAACCGCGCACAAGCGAAAACCGAAATGTACGTCGGCACGCTTGAGCATGTCGCCGAAGCAGGCACGGTCGGCTTGACCTACATCGACACCACCGATGTCGACGAAGAATTCGCCTCCCCTTCGCAGCTTGAACGCGACGGCATGAAAACCTACAGCCTGCGCGCAGCCGGCAATGCCGGGGTGCAAAACCTGTTCCTCTCCGGCGAATACGCCAAGCAGGACAAACCCCACACCAGCACCGAAGACGCCTGGTACCTGGAAGCCGGCTGGACCTTCGCCGACGTGGCCTGGACGCCAAATGCCAGCTACCGCTACAGCCGTTTCTCGGAAGGTTATGACACGCTGTTCTATGGATTCAGCCGTGGCTTCGGCACCTGGTTCCAGGGTGAAGTCGCCGGTAACTACGCCGGCCCGTTCAACACCAACTCGCGTATCCAGCAAGTCAAGTTCACCGTCTCGCCGCTGGAGAACCTGACGGTCGGTGCGATGTATTTCAACTTCGACACCATCGACCGCAACCTCGGCAATACCGATGGCCACGAAGTCGATCTGTATGCCGAATGGCACGTCAACGAGCACCTGACGGTGATGCCGCTGATCGGCCTCTATCAACCAGACAAAAGCGCCGACGAGGGTGGCACGCAGCTGGGCAGTAACGACAAGAACCTCTACAGCCAGGTGATTTTCGCCACTACGTTCTAAGCCCCCACGCAATCCCTGTAGGAGCGAGCCCGCTCGCGATGGACGTCAACGATGACGCGTGTTGCCTGAATAAACGCGTCGCCCAGACATTTTTCGCGAGCGGGCTCGCTCCTACAGGGGACCGTGTCATGCCTCAAGGAAAAAGGCCTTTCCAATGCACAAAAAATTCCTGACGATTCAGAGCAAGATCGCCCTGCTCGCCGGCCTCTGCCTGCTGTTGGTGGTGGGTTTGCTGATGGGTTTGTCGCTGTATCAAACCCATCGGAGCAGCCAGCAAGTGGCCGAGGCCAGCAGCGAAATGCTCGCCAACGCCGCCAAGGAACACATGCAGGCGCTGGGCAAAGTGCAAGCGATGCAGGTGCAACGCACCTTCATGCAGACGCACGAATATGGCCAAGGGTTGTCGCGCTATCTGCTCTACCTGAGGCAGTTGCAACATCAGGGCAACCTTACCCGTCCACAACTGCGCCAGGAGCTGAGCACCCAGCTGCACCAGGCCCTGATCGACAAGCCCGACCTGCTCGGGCTTTATGTCATTTTCGAACCCGATGCCCTGGACGGCGGCGACGCCGGTTTCGTCGATCAGGCGGCCATGGGCAGCAACGAAACCGGGCGCTTTTCGCTGTATTGGGTGCAAAGCAAACCCGGCGAACTGCAAGCGGTGATCGGCGACGAAGCGCTGCTCGCCAACACCTCGCCCGGCCCCAGCGGCGCGCCCTACAACGCCTTCTACACCTGTGCCCGTGACACCCGCAAAGCCTGCGTTCTGGAGCCATATTTCGACGAGGCCTCCGGCAGCCGCAAACTGGTGACCAGCATCGCGTTCCCGCTGCTGGACCATGACAAGGTCATCGCCGTGGTCGGCCTCGACATCAACCTCGCCGCCCTGCAACAGAACAGCGAAGCCAGCGCGCGCCAACTGTTCGACGGCAACGGGCAGATCAGCATCGTCAGCCCGCGCGGGGTGATTTCCGCCAACAGCCAGGACGTCAGTCGCCTCGGGCAACCGCTGGACAATGTAGAGGTGATGGACACCTTGCGTCAGGGCCAGCCGAAAGTGTTCGTCGATCAACAGCAGATCAAAGTGCTTGAGCCGCTGGCACCGATTGCCGGTGCGGCGCAGTGGGGCGTATTGGTCGGCGTGCCGCAGAACGTGCTGCTCGCCCCGGTCACCACGCTGCAACAGGAACTCGATGCGCAAGCCGTGCGAAGCACCGCGCTTGAGCTGTTGCTGGGCGGCGGCTCGGCGCTGCTTGGCCTGGTGTTGATCTGGTACGCGGCGTATCGCATCACCCGGCCGCTGCAACTGCTGACGCGAGTCATGGAGGATATATCCCTGGGCGAAGGCGATCTGACCCGACGCCTGGCCGTGCAATCACGGGATGAAATCGGCCAACTGGCGACGGCGTTCAACCGCTTTGTCGAACGTATCCACCATTCCATTCGCGAGGTGTCTTCGGCGGCGCTCGGCGTCAACGAAGGCGCCAAGCGTGTGCTGCTGGCGTCCAACGCATCGCTGAGCAATTTCGATGAACAATCGACCCGCACCAACAGCGTCGCCGCCGCGATCAACGAACTGGGCGCCGCCGCCCAGGAAATTGCGAACAACGCCTCCGACGCCTCGCAGCAAGCCTCCGCCGCGCGCCAACAGGCCGAAGACGGGCGTCAGGTGGTCGAGCGCACGATTGAGGTGATGAACGAACTGTCCGGCAAAATCAGCGCGTCGTGCGTCAACATCGAAGCGCTGAACAGCAAAACCGTGAACATCGGACAAATCCTCGAAGTGATCAAAGGCATCTCCCAGCAGACCAACCTCCTCGCCCTCAACGCCGCCATCGAAGCGGCACGGGCGGGTGAAGCGGGCCGCGGCTTTGCCGTGGTCGCCGACGAAGTGCGCAGCCTGGCCGGGCGCACACAAACCTCGGCAGCGGAGATTCAGCAGATGATTGAAGCACTGCAAGTCGGTGCGCGTGAGTCGGTGACAACCATGACCGAGAGCCAGCAGCAC
Source organism: Pseudomonas sp. PDM01 (assembly GCF_014852325.1). Lineage (NCBI taxonomy): Bacteria > Pseudomonadati > Pseudomonadota > Gammaproteobacteria > Pseudomonadales > Pseudomonadaceae > Pseudomonas > Pseudomonas sp. PDM01. The sequence continues at coordinate 88,032 of NZ_JACVBK010000001.1, read as the reverse complement.
AGCGAGGAAAGCGTCAGCATCGCCAACCTCGCCGGCACGCGACTGGGCAGCGTGACGCAACGCATTGGTGAGATCGACAACGTCAACCAATCGGTCGCCGCAGCCACTGAAGAACAAACCTCGGTGGTCGAGGCGTTGAACGTGGACATCACCGAGATCAACACGCTGAACCAGCAAGGAGTGGAGAACCTGCAATCGACATTGCAGGCATGTACCGAGCTGGAACGCGAGGCTGGGCGGCTGAATCAGTTGGTCGGGAGTTTTCGCATCTGAAGGCAGCGGTGCCTGATCTACCGCTATCGCGAGCAAACGGAACGCCGCCCGGCTGCTCCTACAGTGACCGCGTCCGTCCGGGCACCCCGGTCACCTGTAGGAGCGAGGCTTGCCCGCGATGAACGATAACGCGGTTCCTCAGTAATGGCCTGGACAGCCCGACAATGGTGGCTTCAACCCTTTGCAAGATCCATCTTGTACCCCGCACCCGGCACTCCTTCATGCAACGCTGCCTGGATGTTTCCATACAAGGCATTTGCCTCGGCGGTTGTGATTGAACGCGAACAATCACGCAGTACCACACGCAGAAGCACATTTTCCTGACCCGGCAGCAGCCCCAAGCGCTCAATTGCCTGCACGGGTAAATCCGAGAACGCCCAACGTCCCTTGATCTGCATCTCCTCGATCCAATCAGAGCAATCACCGGCCGCCTGCAACATTCTTTCGGTCAAAACTTCCTCGCTCAGCCCTGGCGCCACGGCCAACGAAATATCCCGAGCAATCGAAGGTAACCGTGATACAGGACTCCATGGATGCAAATCATGCATCTGCGCCTGCACTCGTACGTTCTGATCACGCAGCAAGCGAATATCCGGGATGCCCTTGCGTAGCATGGTCAGGCGATCCAGCCCCATTCCGAGCGCCAGCCCTCCATGGCGCAGCGGATCTATCTTCAAGCGCTCTAGCAAAGACTTCGCAATGCGACCGCACTCCAGCACCTCGACGGGAGCGCCTTCATTTAACACATTCACTTCGATTCCACCCTCGGTGTAGTGGTGTGGACTGTCGCTGTAGACCCATGGCTTTTCAGGAACGGCAGACTTCAGGATATCGTTGACCAGGCGCAACAAATGTTCATGCGTCGAAAGCTGCGGATCACCCAACACCCAGATATCCATTTGATGAGGTTCTGCGCAGTGCCAACGATCCCGACTATCGCGGCGAAAAGTGATACCTGGTGCGGCCAGCAATATTGTCTCGCCAGCTTGCCGTGCATCAGCAGCACGTAGAAGTGCTGCCGGAATCTGGCTGGTGGTTTGTGTTCGCAGCAGCGAATACTCGTCGACCCACCGGGTGTGTTCACTACCAAGCGTGACTTCTTCGGGGTCATAACCCAACAAACCGTAATTTTCTTCAGCGGACACAATGCGCGGCCCTGTTAGTAACTGTGCTTGAGGCCAGCCTTTTTCAGTAAGTCCCTGAAGGATCTCTTTCAGCAGTAATCGGACGGCGTGGTCTGGATCGTTAGTTTCGGTCAGGTCCACCAATAACAGAGCCTGATGGACTGACAAGTCTGTCAGATATTTCTTTGACGCATGCACTATATAAACCCTCAATCGGCACTTGAACATTGAGCAAAAAAAAATAAAATCCATAAATAAACCTAACGACACAAGATCATCAGCCGCAACCAAAATATGGAAAACATAAAATTTTCAGAACAGGACTACAGATCTATCCTACATAAATAACTGCCTGCAGCACCCAAGAACAAAAACCATCAAAACTATTCTAAAAAACACCCAATAAACCATTTAATACATCAAAAAAATCTGTATTAATTAATTCTCTCCCAAGCAGTTTCGGGAGCAAAAATCCAAAAATGAAAAAGGAAGATCAAATGAAAAACACCGAGATCGTTAAGGAAAACCTAAATCGGATCACTTCAGGACCGGATAACTTTGGATGGGCACCGCTGGCTTGGGCTCATACTGAAGAGTAACTGATACCAATGCGCGGCAATCATTATTACCGCGCATTGGAAAACAAGGAGGGTTTTATGTCACTACCGAATATGATATCGACACTTTTCGGCCACGAAAAACCATCAATTATTGCAGACTCAGAAGACTTCCTCAGAGAATGCAAGCATTTAGGGTTCAATACGGCCAATATTTCAGATCTGGCAAACCTGCCAAAAAACAGTATTGTCTTTTCGTTTAGTAACGATGCCGCAAAAATGACTTTTGAACTGGCAAAAAACACGGAAAACAAGAAGAGTATTTTCTGCGCAACTCAAGTGTTCGAGCCAACTGTAGCCAGCGCGCTCTATAGTCTGAAGCTTTTACTGAGCAGCAATTTTGAAAATGCCTTATGTACACAACGGTCTGTGTTAAACATGCTGAATTCAAATGAATCTTTTTTTCTGACTGGCAACGACGCCGATGCACGCGTCACAGTTTTCCCGCACGCCCAACCCTATGCACTACTCGCCGAAGACGTATCACACAATTTTGTTCAGTCCGTGGCAGAGTTCTTTGAAGTCCATTACGCTCACATGAACCCGCAAGAGCCATGTCCATTTTCATTTAGCGGCACGTTAAAAGTCGCAGGAATACTGACCGTACTGAGAAAGCCTAACTCGACACTCCCTGAGGGTTTGAAAACCTCACTCAAATGGTTGAGTGATCGTATTTCGGAGGAAGATACATTCTTATCAATTGAAGATAACACCGTGACGTCTCTAAAAATAAAAAACGAGGATCACATAAAGCTTTTGGATCTAGCGGCCGGCCCTCGGGGGCTCAAGCTGACTGAGTTCGCCATCGGCGTAAACGAGGCTATAGCTCAAAACATAGATTACAAAATCAACTCACAAATGAATGAAGGCATCAGCGGGGTTCATTTAGCCATTGGTGATGGATCTTCCGGCTACCACATTGACTTTCTTAGCCCGGCAGTGATCGTAACCCCAATAAACCAGCGATTTCCCCAGCAACTATAAATGGTACAAAAATCATCAAAACACCTAATTTAATACATTCTTTCAACGTGTCTTTTACAAGACATACCGCTATCGCGGGCTTGCCCGCGATGAACGATAACGCGGTGTTTCAGCAAGCCGCCACAGCATGCTCAATCCGATGAAACAACCGGTTGAAATACACCAGGCTATCGCCCTCCCCACGCACACCTACCTTCGACAATTCCACAAACATCACCGAATGCGACCCGACTTCCTTGCACTCGCTGATCCGCCCTTCCAGCTGCACCAGTGCATCACGCAGCACCGGCACGCCCGTGTCGCCGCCGTCCCACAAGTCCCAGGCAAACCGCTCGGCCATCGGCACCTGGGTCATGCCGGCGAAGTGTCGGGCCAGTTCTTCCTGTTCGCCGCACAGCACGTTGACGCACAGCCGGCCGTTGGTGCGGAACACATCGTGGGTGGCGCTGTTGCGGTTGACGCACACCAGCACGGTCGGTGGCGAATCCGTCACCGAGCACACGGCGCTGGCGGTGATGCCGCAGCGTCCGCCGGGGCCGTTGGTGGTGATGATGTTCACCGCCGCCGGCAGTTGCGCCATGGCGTTGCGAAAGTCGATTTGCTGCTGGCTCAGGTTGGCCATGTCGGTGCCCCTTCCTTCAGGAGGACCGCGCGTTCGCGGCCCGTGGGTGATGGAACAAGACTAAAGCCCGACGTGGCGCGCAACCATTCTGACGATCCCCATGCCGAGGTAGGCTTTCCGCTAGTCGACTAGGTGGTTTCTTTATCGTCAGGGCCCGTCGCAGTGGGTATTCTGCTAAAAGGCGCCAACATAGGTGTCGACGTCCGCCGCAGCGTGCACGCGTGCGAAAACAATAATTAGAAAATCTCGTGGCAACCCCTGATGGAAACCCGCAAACCGATTGTTTATATCGTTGATGACGACAAAGACCTGCGCACCTCGCTGGCCTGGTTGCTGGAGTCGGTCAGCGTCCAGGCGCAATGCTTTGCCGGCGCTGAAGAGTTCCTGAGCCAGTACGACCCCAAGCAACCGGCGTGCCTGGTGCTGGACGTGCGCATGCCGGAAACCAGCGGCTTTCAGCTGCAGGAAATCCTCAACCAGCGTGGCAGCACCCTGCCGACGATCTTCGTGTCCGCCCATGGCGACATTCCGATGTCGGTGACCGCGATGAAGAACGGTGCGCTGGATTTCGTCGAGAAACCCTACAACCCGCAGCAGATGATCGACCGCATACAAGCGGCGCTGAAGACCGCCGTGCATGCCCAGGCCGATCAGCAGCAACGCCAGCACCTGCAAGGCAAACTCGCCCTGCTGACCAGCCGTGAACGGGAGGTGTTGATGCTGGTGATCGATGGCAAGGCCAGCAAGGTCATCGCCCGGGAGCTGAACATCAGCGTGAAAACCGTTGATGTGCACCGGACCAAGATCAAGGAAAAGATGGGCGTGACCAGCATTGCCATGCTGGTGCGCGAAGTGCTGCATTTACCGGTGGATGAGCCGTCTCGGCATTGAGGGATCTGCAGCGGTCATGAGGCCGCCATCGCCGGCAAGCCGGCTCCTACAGGGGTCTGCAGCGAACTCAAGGTATGTGCACGGCGAAGATCTACTGTAGGAGCCGGCTTGCTGGCGATGAGGTCGGCACATTCAACATTGATGGCGTCTGACACTCCGCCATCGCCAGCAAGCCGGCTCCTACAGGGGTCTGCAGCGAACTCAAGGTATGTGCACGACGAAGATCTACTGTAGGAGCCGGCTTGCCGGCGATGAGGCCGGCACATGCAACATTGATGGCGTCTGATGCCCCGCCATCGCCGGCACGCCGGCTCCTACAGGGGTCTGCAGCGAACTCAAAGTATGTGCACGACGAAGATCTACTGTAGGAGCCGGCTTGCCGGCGAAGGGGCCGGCACATTCAACACTGATGGCGTCTGATGCCCCGCGATCGCCGGCAAGCCGGCTCCTGCAGGAGAGGTCAGTTGTGGCTGTAGCGCTTGCGATAAGCGCCCGGCGATACGCCGAAGCGGGATTTGAACGCCGAGGAGAAGTAGCTGGAATCAGAGAATCCCCAGGCGTAACACAGCGCCGAGAGCTTCTGCTCGTCAGGTGAGCGGCGCAGGTTTTCCGCGCAGAAATCCAGGCGTCGGTGCTTGATGTATTGCGCCACCACCAGGCCGCGCTTGGAGAACATCCGGTACAACCCACGCACCGAAATCCCTACCTCACGGGCAATCAGTTCGGGGCACAGGTCTTCGGCGCTGATGTGTTCGTCGATGTAGGCGATGATCTTGCGAAACTGCCGCTCGTGGGCATCCGCGCCGCTGTCGCGGGCACTGATCCCGGGCAACAGCAGGCTGACCAACGCATCCAGCACCGCTTCGCTTTCCTGCATGTCCAGGCCTTCCTGCTGCCGGGTATCCAGCACCAAGCGGTTGGCCATAGCCGCCAGTGGTGTACCGGCCGCGATGCGTGTGGCGCAGTTGACTGCATTGAAATGCGAACCGCGCTCGACCACCTGACGCGGCAGGATCAGCGACAACTGTCGGGAATCCTCGTTGTAGGTCATGTCACTCGGGCGGCAGGCGTCGATCAGGGCGATGTCGCCCGTGCCCAGTTGAGCGCGGTTGTCGCCCTGCTCCAGCCGGGAACTGCCACGCATCTGGAACACCGCGTAATAGTGGCCGTCGCTGCTGACGCTGACGTCCTTGCTGGTGCGATACAGGTGCACATGCGCCATGTCGACGACACTGAGGTTGATCGCGCCGCTGCGATATTCCGCCAGCTCACCGTAGAAATCCGTATCCAGGGCCCGGGCATCGAAACGCCCGCAGGCCTGGTTGACCTGGCTCAGCCAGCTTTCGAACGCCTCGTTGCGAACCGCCGAAGAAGTCATCATCACTGCAAAGCCTCACGCATTTTATTGTTATTTTTCGACCGCTTCGTCGAGCGGTTCGGCAAATGTTACTTACCTTGGCTGTCTCCTCCTTCGACGGCCGCCGGGCCCTATTCAACAGGCTCCGGCGCTGGCTTGCCAGCCTTCCCTTGCGTTAGATGTCCAATACCAGACGGGCGGAAACGGCGCGGGAAACGCAGGCGCAAATCTGTTTGTTGGACGCCTTTTCCTTGTTCGACAAACAGTTGTCGCGGTGCTCCGGCACACCGTCCAGCACCTCGACGATGCAGGTGCCGCAGATGCCTTCGCGGCATTCGGTGTCGATGTCACAACCGTGGGCCTGCAACACATCGACCAGACTCGCGTTGGCCGGCACCTGAAGCACCACGCCGGAACTGGCCAGCTCCACTTCAAAACCGCCACTCGGACCGGCATTCGCTGCGGGATCGGCCTGGAAGTGCTCAAGGTGGATCGCATCGTCGCAGCGGCTGCGCGCCGCCACTTCCACCACTTTGTTCATGAACGGTGCCGGGCCGCAGGTGTACACGTGTGCGGTACTGCCCGCGTGGTTCAGGCACTCACTCAACGTGGCATCCATGTCACCCGGCTCGATGCCGTAGTGGAACTGCACATGCCCGGCGAACGTGCTCGCCAACAGCTCGGCGAACGCGGCGTATTGCGGCGAACGGGCGAAATAATGCAGGCGCCACGGCTGGCCGTTTTCGCTCAGCCGATAAGCCATGCTCAGCAGCGGCGTGACGCCGATACCGGCGGCGCACAGCACATGTTCGCTGGCCGTCGGGTCGAGGCGGAACAGGTTGCGCGGCGCGCCCATTTCCAGCTCCATGCCCTCTTCCACCTCGTGCAGCGCCGCTGAACCGCCACGGGACTGCACTTCTTTTTTCACCGCCACCAGGTACGCGCGACGGTCCTGCGGCGGGCTGCACAGCGAATATTGACGGGTCACGCCGGTCGGCCCGGTCAGGTCGACGTGGGCACCCGGTTCATAGGCGTCGAGCGGCTGGCCGTCACTGCGCACGAGGCGAAAGGAACGGATATCCAGCGCTTCGTCGACGATCCTTTCGATCTTCACCTTCATCATTGCATCACCTGAAATACGGTTGATTTTTGGGACGTTTGTTAGGCCCCCTGTAGGAGCTGGCTTGCCAGCGATGGCGGTCTTGAGATTTGCATCGCCAACGTGGACGCCATCGCCGGCAAGCCGGCTCCTACAAGGGATTGTTCCGGTCTTGAGATTTGCATCGCCAACGTGGACGCCATCGCCGGCAAGCCGGCTCCTACAGGGTTGTGTGTGAAGCCTTGTTTAGCGCATGAACAGGCCGCCGTTGATGTCCCAGCACGCGCCGGTTACAGAGGCGGCGTGGTCGGCGATCAGCAGCAACACGCTGTCGGCGATGTATCCGGGGTCGCCGAGGGTGCCGGCCGGGATCATTTTCAGGATCTGTTCCAGTCGCTCCGGGGCCACGGTTTCGCGCACCACCGGCAAGTCCAGCGGCCCCGGCGAAATGCTGTTGACCGTCACGCCTTGCGGGGCCAGTTCACGGGCGAAGACCTTGGTCAGCGTCGCCACGCCGCCCTTGGCCGCTGCGTAGTGCGCGCCGGTGGCGGTGCCGCCGTTCTGCCCGGCGAGCGAGGCGATGTTGACGATGCGACCAAAACCACGCTCGGCAAAGTGCGCGCCGAACACCTGGCACGCGACAAAAGTGCCGCGCAGGTTGATTGCCATCGACTCGTCGAACTCCTCCGGGGTGATGTCCATCAACGCGGCGACTTTCGACACGCCGGCGTTGTTCACCAGGATGTCGCAGCCGCCCCAATGCTCGACCAGCACGTCGCGGGCATGCTGGAAGTCGGCCTTGCTGCGCACATCCAACTCAATGGCGACAGCACTGGCACCGCTGGCATCCAGCTCGGCAGCCAATCGCCGCACGCCCTCGAGACGCACGTCCGCCAGGGCGACGCGATAACCCGCCCCGTGCAGACGGCGGGCGATGCACTCGCCCAGTCCGCGCGAGGCACCTGTTACAAGGACTACTCGACTCATGATGTTGCCCTCACAGAAGGAAGCCGAGCGCGCTCAGGCTGTCGGTGGAGTTGATCAGGCGCACGACCTTGCGCTCCAGCTTCGCGACGCCGTCGGTGAAGCGAATGCGATGATTCAGGTCGGCCACGAACGGCGTATGCACGCCGCGCTTGTAGGCGTACAGCAACTGCGCCGAGTTGACTTCGACGATGTCGCCGGCGGCTTCGACCAGGCGGAAACGCGAGATCGTGCGGATGGTTTTCGCCGCGTCCACCGCCGACGGTGAATAGCCGGCGGTCAGGCGTTCGATGCGCAGGTCACGCATGCGCGCATCGTCGTAGGCGTAGTTGAGGCTCGCTTCGAAGTCCTCGGTGTCCGGGTCGATCGGCACGATGTACTTGCCGCTGTCGCTCCACAAGGTCGCCCATTCGGCGTAGTTCTTGTGGTCGAGCAATTCGGCTTCGCGCCAGATGAATTCGATGGCCTGGGCCAACGGGCCGGAAAAACCGTTCAGGGTGTCGTGATTGCTCATTGGCTCATCATCCTTTTCCACATGTCATAGGCACCGCGCATGCCGCCTTCGTCGGTGGCGTGGCTGACCTTGTCGCCGTTTTCGGCGGTGATTTCGCGATTGAGGCCACGGTTGACCAGGATCGGTGCATCGACACCGGCGTACGAACCGCGCTGCACACGGTCCCAGGCCTCGGCATCGTCCGGGCTGCCGAAACCGAACGGCCCCTGGAAGTGTTCGTGGATGCGCATGCGTTCGCGGTTGGCGATTTCCGGGCCGCCGTCCATGCCGAGGGCAACGTGGCGGATCTCGGTTTCGGTCACAGACACCGGGCGCAGCACGCGGAAGAACGACATCGACATCGCGACGTTAGGAAACAGGTTCAGGTTGAAACCGGCGCCGTGCAGCGAGCGCACGATGCGACGGACTTGCGCAGGCTCCATGGTTTTCGACAGCTCTTCCGTCACGTGAGCGAAGCGTTCCTGCAACTGTTCGGTGCCGTCGTCGTGATCCAGATCGACGTGTTCCGGCACCATCACCATCACGCTATGGCCGTTGCCCAGCGAATGGGTGACCGCTTGTTCGTCGGTCATGAACGAGAGCATTTCCGAGGTTTCTTCATCCACCGACGACATGAACGACTTGTGCACGATCGGGAAGTGATAACCGTCGGTGGTGTTTTCCAGCTGGATCTTCCAGTTGCCCTTGAAGCTGAACTTGTGTTCGCCCTGGGTCTTGATCGGGAAACCGGCGCCCTGCTTCATGAACAGGTCCATCCAGTGTTTGGCGCCGCCGAGGAAATCTTCCAGCGGTTCGATCTCGTCGTTGTAGCTGGCGAAAACCATGCCGGCGTAGCTTTCCACGCGCAGGCTGGTGAGCGGCAGTTCGGACTTCTCCAGAATGCCTTCGTAGCCATCCGGATACGGCAGCGCACGGAGCTTGCCGTCCAGACCGTACGACCAGCTGTGATACGGGCAAGTGAAACCGGTGGCGTTGCCTTTGTGTTTTTCACACACCGTGGCGCCACGGTGCCGGCAGCGGTTTTCCAGGACGTTGATGTTGCCCTTCTTGTCGCGCACCACAATCACCGGGCGACGGCCGATGGTCGCGGTCTTGAAGTCGCCGCTGTTGCGCACTTCGCTTTCGTGGGCAACCCACACCCAGGTGCGGTAGAAAATCTTTTCCAGCTCGGCTTCGAACAGCGCCGGGTCGTTGTACAGCGAGACGTCGACGCGGTCGTGCTGGACCAGGTCTTCGGGGCTTTTCGATGATGCGATCAGCCGGTATTCATGAGTGCTCATGCGGTTCTCCTCATGGCTTTTTATGATTTCTTGTTAGGGGTCGACCGTTCGCCGGCCATGCTCTGTTGCAACTGCGCACCGAAGGCGCAGACCAGTTCGTCCTGACCTTTACGACCGACAATCTGCAGGCCGACTTTCAATCCGCTGCCCTCCAGTTCCACCGGCACCGTCAGCGCCGGATGGCCGCTGAGGTTGAACGGCCGCACCAACGGGGTCATGCCGGCCACCGCTTTGCTGGCGCTGCGGGCTTCGATCAGCGTCGGTGGCAGGCTCGGCATCGTCGGCAACAGCAGCACCGCGAATTCTTCCAGCGCGGCGTCCACTTGCTGGCTGAAGCGCGCGCGGACTTTCTCCGCTTGCGCCAGGTCCGCCGCACTCGTGCGACTCGCGGCCAGCAGGCGTTGCTCAACGTCCGCGCCGATCAGGCCTTTACCTGTGAGGTGGCCGAATGCGGCCCAATTTTCAAAATTGATGACGGTGAGGCCGGCGGCGAACGCGGCTTCGAAATCGCTCAGGTGCAGCTGGCTGCGACGCCAGCCTGCACTGTCGGCGGCGGCACCGAGGCTTGCTTGAAGATGCGGGTCACAGTCGACTTCAAGAAAACCCACCGACGCGTTGCCAGAGGGCAAACCCTGCACCTGGAAGCCTGGGCAAATCACTTGCATCGCCGCGATCAGATCCGCCATGTCGGCGGCAAACGGCCCGACACAATCGAGGCTGGACGCCAACGGATGCGCACCGACCCGACTGACTCGCCCATAAGTCGGTTTCAACCCGGCAATGCCGCAGCACGCCGCCGGTACACGAACCGAGCCGCCGGTGTCAGTGCCGATGGCGATGTCCGCCAGACCGGCGGCGACCGCTGCCGCCGAACCGCTGGAAGAGCCGCCCGGCACGCGGTCCGGTGCTTGCGGGTTGATCGGCGTGCCGGTCCAGTCGTTGATCCCGGTCACGCCAAACGCCAACTCGTGCATATTGGTTTTGCCAACGATTTGCCAGCCTGCGTCGAGGATCGCGTCCACCACGTCGGCGTTGCGCAGCGCCGGTTCCGCATCGGCAAACGCACGACTGCCCGAGCGCGTCGGATGGCCGGCGATGTCGATCGAGTCCTTGATCGCGACCCGCTTGCCGTCGCCACCGAGTAAAAATTCGCTGATAAACGTGCTCATGCGCCCGACTCCGAGGTGAAGAGGTCCGAATTGAACAAGCGTTGCGTGCGGAAATGCGCGATCAGCCAGACACCCTCGACACAGCGAAAATCGATGTTCAAGCGCGTGCCGAACAACTCGCTGCGCCCATCGGCGTAGGTGGACACCTGCTGCATGATCCACTGCCCCTCCGCGCTGCTGCCGTCGACCAGGATCGACTCGCTGGTGAGGTAATGCAGGTTCAGATGAAAGTGCTCCGAGGGCGGCAAGTAACCGCCGACAAACGCCGCAATCGCCTCACGCCCGCGGTGCTGGCCGAAGGTCTGCGCGGTGACGCTGCCGACGCCTTCCCACACGGCGTCGATGCAGAACAATTGCGCCAGCTCGCTGACGTGGGTGATCGCCCTCGGCACATCGCACAGGTCCATGTAGCGCGCCATCAAGCGGCGCACCTGGCTCTCCCCTTCGAGCGTCGCCAGACGCTGCAACAAGGCCTCGTTCATGGCTTACACCCTGGCGGCATCGGGGATGGTCAGTGGACGACCGATGCGCGCTTCGACCTTGGCGTAACGCCACAGGCTGTACTCGTTTACCGGCGTGGTGCGGAACAGGTTGCAGGCATCGATCACCGATTGGTGGCAGTCGACGTCGGCCATGATGTAGACGGTCCATGGCGAGGTGGTGGACGGGCCGACCATCAGCCGGTCATCGTCCATCGCGCCGAGTACGGTGATGCCGGGCATGGCGCCGAGCGAGCCCATCATCTGGCTGAAGCCTTTCCAGACGCTCAGGCCTTCGCCGGTGGGCAGGTCGAAAAAGTTCTGGGTGATGCCGATGCAGAAGACGACGCGCAGCGGTTCTTGGGTGGTCTGGGACATGAATATTGATCCTTGAAGAGTGGGTTCAGATGTAGCCAGGGAACGGCGGCACGCCGAGGAACACCGAGCCGGCGCCGTCGTACAGGCCTTCGCTGAGGAACGCGTGCTGGGTGACCACCATCGAATCGCGCAGGTAACGCTGCAGCGGATGGCGCAGGTAAATCGCGGTGGTGCCGGCGAGGCTGTACGCGCTCTGCACCACGGCGGCGCCCGCCTGGGACACGTGAATCGCGGACAAGCGCAACAGGCTGGTTTGTTCGGCGGTGACCGGGTTGCCGGCCAGGATCGAATTCCACACTTGCTCGGTGGCGTTGTAGAAGAAGCCACGGGCGGCGGCCAGTCGGGCTTCGGCCTTGGCGATCTCGATGCGCACGTAGGCGCGGTCGGCCATTTTCGGTGCGCCGGTGATGCCGCTGCCGGCGGCCATGCGACTGACTTCGTCGAGGGCGGCGCGGGCCAGGCCAAGGTTGACCACGGCCAGCACTTGCGCGGCGTAGGCAATCGACGGATAGCGGAACAGCGGCTCGTCGATGGTCGCGGCACCGCCACGGATGAAGGTCCAGCGTTCGTCGACGTGTTTGTCGCTGACGCGCAGGTCGTGACTGCCGGTGCCTTTGAGCCCGACCACATCCCAGTTTTCGATGATCTCGACCTGGTCCGCACGGAACACCGCAGTGCGCGGCTTGCCACCCGCCGCGCCAATCCCCACGCCGAGCAAGTCGGCGCCCTTGCAGCCGCTGGCGAATTTCCAGGTGCCGTTGACCTGCCAGCCGCCCTCGACTGCTTCAGCGGGTTGCAGCGGGAACAGGCCTCCGGCGAACACCAGATCAGGGCTTTGGGCGTAGATGTCGGCGAGGGTTTCCGGCGGCAATGCGGCGAGGTAGACGCCGGCGCTGCCGAAACTGGCGACCCAGCCCGCAGAGCCATCGGCTTCGGAAATACGCTCGATCATTTGCAGGAACAGCGCCGGCGCCAGGGCGTCACCGCCGAAGCATTTCGGCGTGGCGGCGCGGTAGATGCCCACGTGCTTGAAGCGCTCGATCATGTCCCGTGGCACGTGGGAACCGGCGTCGAATTCATCGCGACGCTGGCGCACTTCCGCCAGCACCTGCTCAAAGGCCTGGCGGTGGACGGTGTTGCCGTCGACGCCTGGCAGAGGGTCTTTCTCCGCGACAGCTGAACGCAGCATGGGCTTCTCTCCGTTTAATTGTTATTAGCCGCAGCCTGCCGGGAGGCGTGGCGAGCGTTATGTGGCACGGGTAACGACCGACGCGATTCCCTGTAGGAGCTGGCTTGCCAGCGATGAGGCCCTTGAATCTGGCGGCGCTCTTGAAGACGTCATCGCCGGCAAGCCGGCTCCTACAAGGGTTCGCGTTCACAGGGAAGATTGTTGGCTGTGAGGTCGTTGCCCTTGCATTGAGGTCCAGTGTAAAAACCGCGTCGGGTCGCCACTATTGGTGCGTGCAGCCTCTTCACTAAAGGAATCCCCTAGCCCGCCCCCGGTTACCTCTGAGCGCATCCCCACGCGCAAGCGGGTATAAAAAGCCATACTTTCCCTTCACCGGTTCCTCAGGACTGCGCGATGTACCTGCCAAAACCGCACGACTTTTTCACCCTCATCGAAGCCATGCCGCTGTGCATCATTCTTCACGATGCGCAGAGCAAGGAGATCCTCTGGGCCAACACCGCCGCCCTCGACGCGCTGGGTTTTACCCTCGAAGAACTGACGCCGCTGAAAGCCCCGGACATGACCCGCGACGCGCCCAAGTACCGGCGCTCGGTCGGCCTGCGCTGGCTGGAAGGCGCAGCGCGCACGGGCCAGCGCGCCATCGAGTGGTGTTATCGCTCCAAGCAAGGCGTGGAAATCCTCTCCGAGGCCGTCGCGACGCTGGTGCATCTGGACGGTCGCGATGTGCTGATGGTGCAGTTCCGCGACATCTCCAGGGAGGACAAGGTCAAGCGCGACCTCAAGCGTTTCGAAAGCCGACTCAAGGCATTCATGCAGGACCTTGCCGAAGGTGTCGCGGTGCTCGGTCCTGAAGGTGATATCCGCTTTATCAGCGACTCCGGCGCGCACCTGCTCAACAGCGAAGAACACACGCTGATCGGCGAAAACTTCCTGTCATGGTGCGACGACGATTCGCGCCGCCGGCTGCTGCAACAGCTGGCCAGCGAGACCCCGGAACATGCGCCCTTCCGCGTGCACTACCACCTGCAACGCCGCGACGGTGAGTGGCGCTGGCATGAGGCGACGTGTCGTTTTATCGAGATCGAAGATGACCTGGTCGGCCACCTGCTGCTGTTTCGCGACGTCACCGAACAAGTGCGCGCCGAAGAAGCTCGGCGGGTCAGCGAGCAGAAACTCGAATACCTGGCGCGCTACAACGCCATGGGTGAAATGGCCGTGGCCATTGCTCATGAGCTAAGCCAACCGCTGGCCGCCACCCGCAACTTCATCGAAGGCGCGGTGATTCGCCTGGGCAAGGAGTCCGCCACGGATCAGGGCGTCGCCTGGGGTTTGCAAAACGCTGTGCGGCAAATCGAGCATGCGTCGCTGATCATCAAAAGCGTGCGCGATTACGTGGTCAAACTGGAGCAGGCCGAAGAGCTGATCGACCTCAACGAACTGCTGCGCGAAACCCGCTATTTCATCAGCCTGCGCGCCGATCCGAGCCTGGTCCGCGTCGAGATTGTCGCCAGTCCCGCGCCGCTTTGGGTGAGCTGCGAGAAGGTGCTGATCGGTCAGGTCATTCTTAATCTGGCGTTCAACGCGATTGAAGAAATGAGCGATCTGCCTGTTGAACGACGGGTGCTGCGCATTCACGCCAGCCGCGAAAACGACGTGGCGTTGGTGCGCATCGAAGACTGCGGTCGCGGCATTCAGGCCCAGGCGCAAGAGAAGCTGTTCGACGGTTTCTTCTCCTCCAAGGTCAGCGGCAACGGCATTGGCCTGGCGCTGTGCAAAAACATCATCGGCCGCCATCGCGGCGATATCTGGGCGCAAAACCTTGAGCCCTGCGGCGCGGTGTTCACCTTCACCCTTCCCCTCGCAACTCCCGCCTGAAACCGCCGAAGAACCTGAATCTAAACGCGAACCTGTAGGAGCCAGGCTTGCCGGCGAAGGCGTACTCAAGGACGCCTTCGCCGGCAAGCCTGGCTCCTACAGGTCAGTGGTTTTGGCTTGCAATTGCGGTGTGTTCAGCCGGTTTTTCGAGACTGGCACAGACACACAAACGCTTGGCAGCCACAGCAATTCCCCCCTTCTGCCAGCGAGGCAGAATCGAACTGCAAAAATCTGCCAATGCACTTGCGATTTGCACGAACAATAATTCAGGGAGTTCCCCCTAATGCGAGCCACCAGGATCACCGTACAGTCAGCGCTGAGTCTCAGCCTGCTGGTACTGGGTTTGAACAATGCCAGCGCGGATCTGCCCGCTGACACGATCGGCCAGACTGTTCTGGCATTTCCGCCGGAAGTTCATCGGGCCTTTATCGTCGACGTCGAATTCGAAAGTTTCGTGGCGGGCCGTGTCACCGTGGTCGACCCCGATAAAAAGCGCGTGCTCGGCATGGTGCCGACTGGTTTTGCTGCGCCCTCGACGCTCAGCCACGATCAGAAAACCCTCTACAGCGCCGACATCTGGTATTCGCGCGGCACCCGTGGCACCCGCACCGACGTGCTGACCGCCTGGGACAGTTCCACCCTGTCGCCGGCCTGGGAAGTGCTGATTCCGAACAAGCGCGCCGAGTCGCTGACCCAACGCTACGGCTTGAAGACCAGCGGTGATGACCGCTTCGTCTACGTCTACAACTTCACCCCGTCGACCTCGGTGACCGTGGTCGACACCCAGGCCAAAGCCGTCACCGCCGAACTGGCGATTCCCGGTTGCGTGCTCAACTACCCGATCGGCAATCGCCGCTTCGCCTCGCTGTGCGGCGACGGTAGTTTGCAAGTGATCACGCTGAACGATCAGGGCCAGGAAACCGCACGCAGCCGCACGCCGTTCTTTGACCCGAACGCGGAAAAACTGGTGGAACGCGCGGTGAACGTCGGCGACACCTATTACTTCACCACCACCACGGGCACCGTGCGCCCGGTGGATTTCTCGGCCGACGCACCGAAAATCCTGCCGTCCTGGTCGCTGACCAACGACGAGGAAAAGAAGGCCGGCTGGGCACCGGGCGGCTGGCAGCTTATGGCTGTCGCGCCGAAGCTGAACCGCTTGTACGTGCTGATGCACGACGCGCACGAACCGATGAAGTGGGAAGACCCAAGCCCGCTGATCTGGGCGTTTGATCTGAAAACCCACAAGAAGGTCGCCACGCTGGAGGCACCGGTTCCGGTGTGGAGCATGCAGGCCACCGGCGACGACAAGCCGCTGCTGCTGGGCGCCGACGTTGCAGGCGGTTTGCAGATCTTCGACCTGAAGACCAACACGCTCACCGGCAGCATGGCGAAGGTCGCGAAAACCGCGACTCAGGTCATGAGCTACTAACCGAGGTTCGGCCATGCACTTAGATCCGATCTTCATCATTGCCAGCGCCCTCGCCATCGCGGTGCTGCTGGCCAGTGCCGCGACCCACAAGGTGCGCGCACCGGCACGTTTTGCCCGGCAACTGGCGGACTACCAACTGCTGCCCGACGTGGCCGTACGCCCCGTCGCACGCGTCATTCCGGTGGTTGAACTGGCCATCGCCTTTGCGCTGCTGGTACCGGTCAGCCGTGCCTGGGCAGCGTTGGGCGCCGCCAGCCTGATCGCACTGTATGCCGCAGCCATTGGCATCAACCTGTGGCGCGGCCGTCGCGATATCGATTGCGGCTGTGCCGGCCCGGACCAGGCCCAACCACTGCGCCCGGTTCTGCTGCTGCGCAACAGCGCGATGGTAGCGCTGGCGCTGCTGGCCAGTGTCTCGCCGGTGGTTCGTGACCTGGGTTTTTTCGACGGCTTCGTGACTGTCGCCGCCAGCGCCGTCGCGCTGCTGATTTACGCCGCAGCCGATGGCTTGCTGGCGAACTCCCCTCTTCTGCTCAAACTGATTGGTAGGTGATCAATGGAAGGCTTAATCGTTTCCAACGTTCTGCTCTGGGTACTGCTGGTGGCCGTGGCGTTTGCCGTCATGGGCCTGGTCCGGCAGATTGGTGTGCTGCACGGCCGTCTGGCCCCGGCCGGTGCGTTGATGATGGACAAGGGCGTGGCGGTCAACGAAGCCGCGCCACAGGTCACCGCCTCCGACCGCAAAGGGCGCCCGGTGAACTTCGGCTATGCCGGCGAGAAATCGCAACTGCTGTTCTTCCTCTCGCCAACCTGCCCGATCTGCAAGTCGCTGCTGCCGGCGATCAAGTCCATCGCCAAGGAACAGGCCGATCGCCTCGACGTGGTGTTCATCAGCGACGGCGACATGGACGCCCAGCAAAAGCTGATCACCGAACACAAACTGGAAGACGCCACTTATGTGGTCGGGCCTGAAGTGGGCATGACCTACCAGATCGGCAAGCTGCCGTACGCCGCGCTGATCGACAAGAGCGGCACCCTGCGCGCCAAAGGCCTGGTCAATTCCCGCGAGCACCTGGACAGCCTGTTCGAAGTCGAGCACCTGAAAAGCGCGACGCTGCAGGAATACCTCAACAGCCAGCCGCATGCACACGACCACAGCCACGGCCATAGCCACTGATAAGGCAGGAGACTTTCATGAAACTGCTGGATCTGTTGTTTGAGCGTTCGACTCGTCGTGTTGCCGACACAACCTCACGACGCAAACTGCTGTCGCGCATGGGTTCTCTGATGGTTGCCGGCGCCGCGTTGCCGCTGCTGTTGCCGCTGGATCGCACCAGCAAAGCCCTGGCCGCCGACAACCCGAAAGCCGGTGACCCGGGCGATCCGAACACCTGCGACTACTGGCGCTACTGCTCCATCGATGGCTTTTTGTGCAGCTGCTGCGGAGGATCGGTGACGTCCTGTCCGCCGGGCACGGAAGTGTCGCAAGTGACCTGGATCGGCACCTGCCGCAACCCGGCCGACGGCAAGGATTACATCATTTCGTACAACGACTGCTGCGGTAAGCAGAGCTGTGCGCAGTGCGCCTGCACCCGTAACGACAGTGAAGAACCGGCCTATCGCCCGTTCAACAACAACGATGTGAACTGGTGCCTGGCCGCCAAATCGCACATCTACCACTGCACCGTTTCGATCATTCGTGGCGTCGCGGTTTAACGCCTAATTGTGGTTGGCTATTTGTAGGAGCCGGCTTGCTGCGGGCGGCGTTCCGGCGATGGCGTCTCTGAAAACGCTATCGCCAGCAAGCTGGCTCCTACAGGTCCGTTTTTTACCTGCACAGGTGGAGGTGCTGCTTATGGGTAGGTTGCTCATCCTCGGTCTTGTCTGCGCCATGACCGCCCCGCTCGTTCATGCCAGGGCCATCCCGGACCCGGCGCAACGGCATGCGCCGGGCAATGAAGCACTGCAAAAACCGATTGCCCAGGCCGGTTACAGCGTTGGCGTGAACTACCAACTGCAATGCGCCGGTTGCCACTTGGGCAATGGCATGGGTTCTGCCGCGAATGACACGCCCCGGATGGCAGGGTTTGTCGGCAACTTTCTGAAAGTGCCGGGCGGCCGCGAGTTTCTCGTGCGCGTACCGGGCATGTCGCAGTCCGCGCTGGACAACGCGCAACTGGCCGACCTGCTCAACTGGTTGATCCGTGCCGACGGGATGGCGGGCAAAAGCACGCCGGCCGACTATCAGCCTTACAGCGCCGACGAAGTGGCGGCACTGCGCGCAGAAACCATGCTCAACCTCCCCGGCACCCGCGCCGGCCTGATCCAGCAAATGCGTGCGCAAGGCATCGCAATTGAAGACGGGATGAACAACTGACAACGGCTTGAACCAAAGCCGTCATTGCAAAAACGGGGGCCAGTTCCCCCGCCCTTCCGCTACGCCAACTCTCCTCTGCGATAACAAGACGACCTTGCGGCAAACGCCGTGCAGGCGTCTCTCCGTGGTTTGCCCGGCACCTTGTATCCGAGTGCATTTTTATTTATGGATGTTGTCTGAATCCGTAGCTATAGAATGAATGTGTGCACAGTGGTGCTAAAGTGACAGCACCTGTCTTCGTCTCACCGGATTTACGCATTTGAGGGTGCAAACCTGTCACAAGTATGAGCAGCTTGTCGGTGACGCTGAGGCTCTCAAAATGAGGGCTGTGTTGACCTGAATCTCGTCATCACCGAGCGCAAGGGAAAGCAAATGAGGTCTAAAGATGATATTTGAGCCTAACAGTACCCGTTCCGTTCTCCAGCGAAGAAGCAGTACCAGTATCGTTGTTCAGGCCGGTCTCGATTGCGTTGCGGTAACCGGTGTTGCGTGGTTCTTGATCAATTATCACATCGGCTTCATCTCGCAAGACTACGTCATCATGCTCTTGCTGCTGCTTGGCGCGCTGGCCGTCGTGTACGACCACTATGCCATTTACCGCAGCAATGTCGGGTTCACTGTCAAAGCCTTCAAGCTTCTGAAGGCATGGACCGCGACTTTTGGTTTTCTCGTTGCCATGGCTTTCCTGACCAAAACCAGCGAACGGTATTCGCGGCTATTGGTTGGGGAGTTATTTGTTCTTGGCTATTTCGCCCAGTTGTTTTTGCACCTCGCCTCACGGGAAATGCAGAAGAAATTCCTGGCCCACCCGACGCAACTGGAAAACTCGCTGATCATTGGCTCGGGCGAGTTGGCGAGCTACCTCCACAAGAAAATCAGTAACAACCCCTGGCTCGGTGAACGCATCGTTGGCTGTGTGTTGATTGGCGCGGACGATGACTGGGCAAAGGAAGGCGTGGAAGGCGCACCACGCCTGTCGATACTGGGCAATATCTCTGATCTTGATGAGTTGGTTGTCAAACACGCCATTCGTACCGTCTATTTTGTGACCCCTGTGGGCGGCTCCGAAGTTATCCAGAAGGTTTATTTAAGCCTGTTCGATAAACACGTCAGGGTTAACTGGGTGCCTGACATTTTCGCCTTGAAGTTGATCAACCACAGTGTTCGCGAGATTGCCGGCATTCCCGTGCTGACCTTGTCCGAAACTCCGCTGATGGGGATGCGACTGTTCCTGAAGAATCTCGAAGACAAGGTCGGCGCTTTCCTGATCCTGCTTTTTGCGGCGCCAGTGCTGGCGTTAGTTGCCCTTGCGATCAAGATCGATAGCCCCGGTCCCGTGTTCTTTCGTCAGCAACGCATGGGGTGGAGCGGCGAAGTTTTCAGTATCTGGAAGTTCAGAAGCATGGTGGTCCATCAGCCGTCGGACGGCACCGTCAAGCAGGCACAAAAGAATGATCCACGCGTGACCAGGGTGGGCGCCTTTATTCGCAAAACCAGCCTCGATGAGCTGCCGCAATTGTTCAACGTGTTGATGGGCGAAATGTCGCTGGTGGGGCCTCGCCCGCACGCGATTCAACACGACGTGCAGTACTCGCCCGATGTCTCGGGCTACTTTGCGCGACATAACATTAAACCGGGTATCACCGGGCTGGCGCAGGTACGGGGCCTTCGCGGTGAAACGAAAGATGTAGAACAAATGATTCGCCGGGTTGACTCAGACATCGAGTACATCAACAACTGGTCGCTCTGGCTCGACTTCATCATTCTTTTACGGACGGTATCTGCCTTCTCCGGCAAACAGGCCTATTAATCCGTGGTGAAACTGTAGGAGCAGCACGATGACGGAAACAGGTCCAGCGTGCGCTCGACCTCATCGGGGTCGATAGTAAAACCATTGCCCGCGGGAGTACCGACGACAAAACCAAAGTGTTGATGGTCACGATCGGTCAGGTACTTGAAATAGCAGATGAAACGCTCAGGAGGTTGCAACACCAGCAGCGAACCACCCGGCGGCAATACATTAACCCCATGGATCAATTGACTGCCCTCGACCCCTATCACGGTCCTTGCACCGGCACAGGTCGCGACAATGGTCGCAACATCGCACAGCGCCGGGTCGAGAATGCGAAAACCCCGACGATCACGCAGACGCTCAGCCAACTCCATTTCGTTACGCAACAAGCGTAAATCGCCGCGACCACCTCTCAGGATAAACACGCCTGGATGAGCGCTCGTGTTGACGTGAGACAGCAACTTTTCGCCCATTGCACGGAAGCGCAGATGCTTGTGGCGATTTTGACTTATGTCGTCAAAGATCACGAGTTCACGAAAAAACGCATTACGTAAACGAACCGGCTTCATGCCAAGCCAGTCCTCATAACCGGAGGTGTGAAGGATGCCGTTCCTGGTGGTGGAAACAATGTTGGCGGAGGGAGCCGTGGTCACTGGAACGCCTTCGTTGCAGGCCAGTGAATAGGTCAGGCAATCGTCCGTCAGCCAACTGCCAAACCACTTGTTGCCCCCCGCCGTGCAATACAACGCGCCGCGCTCGATTTCGTTTTCGACGCGAACCCCCGGCAGCCGGCCAACGCCAGGCGTCAACCAGGATTTGGCGCTTCCTTTGTAGAGCGCGCCATCGATCATCCAGACATCTTTGAGCAAATAACCCCGGGTCGGTCCATGTTCAACACGACCGATGCCTTCCATTGTGCGACGAGGATGTTCATGGGGATAAAAAAGTTGCTCTTCCCATCCCGTCACACGTTCAAGTTGATTGGGAAGAAAGAAGGCGGGTTGAGCAAACGCGACTTCACCCGGCGCAATATCCCAGGTTTTCACCGCCATACTTTGCAGCGTTAATGCTGGTTTCCGGGCAAGGCGTGTTTTAAAGAGGTGTTTATAAGCCGCCAGGCTCCACTTCGCCGGGCCGCTACTTGCCAACGCGCTGAATTCCGACATAGACACCCCCGGCGCAATATGATTGCGCAGTATTTACAGCCAACTACTTTTCAATATCTCAAGTGCAGAGAACAGTTTGCAGAATGGGCGGCGACTTCAAATGAGCGTAGCGACTACGCAAGTTATCGAGCAGCGTGGCGTCCGGCGCCCTGGAACAATGGAGATACAGTTTGGATAGTCCCCCAAAGCCCATTTCACGATATCGATTTGCAACTTCTTCATCACTTGGCCCGTCGGGTATTCCAAGATGAAGTGTCAGATGTTTGCCTTCTACAGCAAAAAGCGGTGTCTCCCACAGAAACTGCGCAGCGCCGGTCCTGGGCAGCCGAACAAACACGTAGCCATGGTTTCCCAGCGTATCGACATCGCCGCCGCGCCTTCTTTTCCACTCAAGAAGCCCGTCGTCCGGACGTGCCAGACACGTCCCGATATCGTAGTAATCAAATCCGTTTTCTATTGCCCACTCAAGCGCCATGAACGTGGTGATGGAATTGACTTCACGTAATTTCCTGGCATCTGAAAACACCTCGTCAGGGTAGCCAAAACGCACGGTGCTCCAATAGCGCTTGCCCGCGCGGGTGACGACGCACCCCAGATGGCAGGCAACAACCTGGTCTTCCAACACCACCAGATCGAGGCGTCCGGCTCTTTTAGCCACCCGCTGAACTTCATGTGATGCAATTTGCGAGGCGGCTGCGCCATGACGGGCCCTGGCATAGGGTTGAAGCATTTCCCGATCCGCCGTTTCAATCTCATCATCGTTCAATGCTTGCTTCATGCCGTAGCGCAACCGGTTCTTGCGTAGATTGCGCCGTAACTCGGTGTTGTATCGCGCCGTAATCTCATCAATGGATCTGCGCAGTGGCACGACAGCACTCAGGTATTGCGGCACATACAATGCACCCCAGGTCGGCATGTCACTGACAACGACCGTGCGGTCTGATTTCGACAGGTTATCAACCCCCTGAGTCTCAGCCCCCAAGAGCACCTTCACAAATTCCCGCTGGGATTTTCTGCCCACATAAAGAATGTCGTAGCGGCTGTCTTCCCGCAGTTTGAACCTGGCGATTTCCCAGCGCCAAACACAGGCGCGCGCGGCTATATCACGTAACCAGGAGAGCGCTTTTCTTAGCTCAAATCGCATGGAAGGCGACATTAACTTGTGTATCAGTTTTGATATATATGCGTTCATTTGCTTATTAGCACACATCAAGAAGCGTTCATTTGAGTTTTCAAACCAATAGATCAAACACTCGAAATGAGAGTCGATAGCTCACCACGCTTTTCAAAATATGCGGCAAACCATAACTACCCATATGATGTGCGCTGTTTTTTGAATGTACGTCCAGCTGTCTTTCTTGCGAGAAACTCGCCATTCACTCTCTGTAATCAAGATTTTCTGACGTCATTTATTCGTCTCCAACCTTAACAAAAAAACGCTCCAACTCATCCACCGAGTCGGTAATACAAGGGTGAGTAAAGATGCTGGCGCAGAGTTTTGCAAGATATTTCAGACGTGCTTTTCAGGCAGCCCGAATATTAAAACTGACGTCAAATTCCTGTTACGTCAGAAACTTCGACAGATGAGTGTGCGTAACAAAAACTTGGGGTTACCCACGATATAGCGAGTGAATAAACGCTTGGGCTCACTGAGCAGCCGGAACACCCACTCGCAACCGAGGCGACGCACCCATTGCGGAGCACGCGTCACCTTGCCACCGAGAAAATCCAGGATCGCCCCACCGCATACCACCAGGCATGGCACGCCACTGGCGGCCAGCCTCGCAGCAACGACTTCCTGCTTGGGCATACCCATCCCCAGCACCACCAGTTCCGGCAGTGACTGACGGGCAAGGTTGACGTAATCATCCACCCCTGCAAAACCATGGTGAGCAGAGACGACATTGACCGCAAACACCGCTTCGCAATGCCGCACCGCGTTGGCCAGAAAGGTCTCTTCAGTCCCCCAGAACGCCACGCGCCGGCCCTTGTAGGCGGCCAGTAATTTGGGGATGAAATCGGTGCCGTTCATATTCAGCCCCGGTTCGAGACCGAGTCGGCGATACAGGATGGCCATGCCGGAGCCATCCCGTAACAACACGTCGGCCGCCGACAGCGCGTCGTAATAAGCGGGGTTGGCCGTCACCAGGTTCATGGCATGGGCATTGACGAATCCAAGCACTGTCGTCCCCTCGGACCGGGACAACACATCAATCAATTGTTGTTCGTCGCCAGCATCGCGAACCACCCTGAGTTTGCGCAGGATGGTTTGCCAGTTTTGCTGCCAGGATAAGGGGCTCATCAGGTGTCATCTCGCTTCGAACGCACCCAGTCGACCTGGCGCTTGAGCACAAAACCAATGTACAGCGGGATTTTCTTCAACGCGTAGAACGGCGCATACAACAAGGCTGAAAACGCGATGATCCCGCGACCGAACCGACTCCATGCCAGCAAGACAGTCACGCCCAACAGTGCGAGCCCGAAAGACGCGATCAAGGCTGGCGCCAACGCGCCGCCGAGCAACACCACCAGCCATGAGAGGCTGAAGGCGACCACCAGCAGCAACGTCAGCAAGGCCAGCGGCGGGACCAGTAAATCCGCGGTCATTGCCAGAAGATTCAAGTTGCCTTTGCGGATAGCCTCTAACAGCAACCTTGGCGCATCACTGAGGATGACCCCGAGATGACCATGCTCCCAGCGTGTGCGCTGGATGCTCAGGCCTTCGTCGCTGCGCGGAAAATCACTGCTGACCAACGCACCGGGGCAAAACAGGGGCGGTTTGCCGCTTCGGCAGAAATCCAGGCCCATCTTCAAATCTTCGACGATGTGGCCACTGGCTAATTCGATCAACGCCAGATCCCGCCAGACGAACGCCATTCCCGAGCCCATCAACGAACAAGGCAACCCCAGTCGGGCCCACCCCTGCGCTCGCACCTGATTCTTCACGCACCAGGCGAATTCGGCAATTTGCACTTTCAACCCGGAGCCTGCCGGCGCATGCATCAAGTACAGGGCCTGTGCTGGACGCCCGGAGTCGATGCAGCACAGTGCCAAACGCTCAATCGAGCCTTCACCCACCCGCGAATCGGCATCGACAACAATCATCACGTCCGGTGCATCGCTGGCCAGGTAACGCACCCCGAAGTCCAGTGCATACCCCTTGCCTCGCTGCTGAGCATTGCTGCGCTCCACCACCTCGGCACCCGCGGCGCGGGCCAGCGCGGCCGTGTCGTCAGTACAGTTGTCCGCGACAACCACCAGGCGATCGCCCGCCAGCAGTTGCGGCAGAATGCTGTTCAACGTCGCGACGATCAGCGAGGACTCGTTGTGAGCCGGCACCAGCACCGCCACCCTCGGTCGCGATCCTTGCGCCGGTGCAAGCGATCGCACCGGCAGGCTGGCCAGCAGCACCTGCACGAACAACACCCACACCGGCAGGACGATGAGTATCAGCAGTGCACTGAACAGCCAACCCAGTAACGTGATCATGCGTGCGCCTTGAACAATTCAGCCAGCTTGGCTGCTTCGGTATCGATATCGTGCCGCTCCAGCACCCGCTGATACGCGGCATCGCCCATCCGCTGCAACACCTCGACAGGTTGCGCGAGGCAGTCGGCCAGCGCCACCGCCAACTCATCCACGGCGCCCGCGGGAAACAACCAGCCGTTCTCGCCCTGACGCACCAGTTCGGGAATGCCCGCCACGTAGGTCGTCAGCACGGGCCGGCGCAAGGCCATGGCTTCCATGATGACCACCGGCAAGCCCTCGCCGAAGCTCGGCAACACCAGGGCCCGCGCCGCCAGGATTTGCGCCCGCACCTGATCGCTGCTGATCCAGCCGGTAATGCGCACCTGCGCCTGCAAGCCATGCCGCGTAATCAGGGTTTCGATCTCTGCACGCATTTCCCCGTCGCCGGCCAGTACGATCTCGAACACCACGCCTTGCGCCGCCAGTTTTCGCGCAGCCTCAAGCAACAACAGTTGCCCCTTCTGCTCGCACAAGCGCCCCACGCACACCAACCGCGGCACAGACGGCACAGCGACAGCCGGAACCTCATGAAACGCCCGCTCCAGGCCGCAGTGAACCACCTTGACCTTTTCCCAATGCGCATGCTCCACCCAGCGAAACAACTGGCTGCGCCCATAGGAACTGATCGCTGCGACAAACGCCGCGCGCCGGACTTTCTCGCCCAGATGGATAAATTGTGGTTTGTCGAACTCTTCCGGGCCGTGCACGGTAAAGCTGTACGCAGGCCCGCCGAGCGCATGGGCCAACATCACCACCTCGGTTGAATTGGTGCCGAAATGCGCATGCACATGCCTGGCGCCGAACGCTTGTAACCAGGACAACAACCGGCACGCCTCGAACAAATAGATCACATGGTACGGCCACGGCCGATCGGCACGCAGGCCCATGCGCAACGCCAGCCACAGCGTCGAAAAAAAGCGTCGAGGCTGAACGCGCAGCACTTGCAGCACCGGCCCTGCCAGCGCTTTGACTCCGCCCTGCAACACATAGTGGGTCTGGGCTTGCTCGGACACGTCCTCGGCATCCACCAACTGCGCATCCCAGCCGCGCAGGGCAATGCGCTGCACTTCAAAGCCCTGACGCTCCAATGCCAGAATCTCGCGACGAATGAAGCTATGGCTGACTTTGGGGTATTGATTGATGAAATAAGCGATACGCATAAGCACCAAGCTTGGCTGTCGTTGCGGTGAATGATTACAGCGGGGCATCCCACAGTAGTTCAGTGGCCTGGAACGTCAATCAGCCCCACGCGGGTGGCTATAACTGCCAATCAACACACCGTCTATCTTTCTGAACGTGTCCTCCAGCAACTCGTAACGCCTGCGGTACATGGCGCGTTTTTTCGACGCGATACTCTCAAGCGGTTTGCTCGACGGGGCCATGGGGATTTCAAAGAAGTCTTCCCGCGCTGACGGCGTCGCGCCATGTTCCAGCCAGATCACATCGTAATTGGCCGCCAGGTCCTGGGTTTTTTCAGCACCAAAATAGGCGTGTCGGTGATGACGAAACCCGTCGCTTACTGCGTAGATCCTTTCAACGCCAATCCGGGTCGCGATGTATTTGATGACTTCAATCAGAAAGCTTCGTGGCCGAAGACCTTCGAAACTTTTTGTCAGCTCCCGGTAAATGTCCAGGGAGCGTTCGCTCTCTACCCCTTTGTGAATCCCTTGCACGGCACCGATGAAAATACACAGCTCACCCTCGGTGCAACACAAGGTGAACGCAATCGATGCAATGCGTAAATCACCCTGAAACAGGTTCAACACCAACTCGCCTTCGCGCATAAACCAAATGGGTCGATCCAGCACCAGGGAACAATCGGCAGCGAAGGCCGACAAGTCACTCAACACCAGACTTTCACTTCGACCAAACAGCAATAGCTGCGGACAGCTTTTCGTCACCACCTCATAGTGCGACGCCAACACACTCAGTCGGTCCTGAGGGTTCCAGCTTTTGCTGATGTAGGGCCAATGAACGACCCCCACACAATCCCCGCCCAACTTCGCAAAACCGGCGCTGCCCAAAGCGTTCGACATGCGCCCGGTGAACAGCTTGAGGTCAGCCCAGTTCTTCGCCACTAAAATCATTAATTCGAGCTTGTTTTTCACGGCTCTCAATGAATAACCAGCGTGTAAAGAAAACGCGTTTTTCAGCAGTTGCCAGTTATTCATTTAAGTCTCACTTGTATTCGATCAACGCGGACTTGCGAGCGCCGAACCTGTTCAAAAGAAACTTCAATTGCCCCAGCATCTCGGGAAATTTTCCCAGCACCAGAAAGAATGCCTGCAACCAGTTTTCCCGCGCGGATCCCGAACCCCGACGGGCCAGGCGCACGACCTGCAATGGGTAGACCAGCAACAACAGCAGGCCAGCCCCTCCCAGCACCAGGCTGGCGAGAACAGTTGCCAGCGGAATGCCCAGGCCCCAGAACCAGGCGCGGCGTGACTCACGCAGCCAATGTTGCTCGGGGGCCGCCCCATGCAAATAAGCACCTTCGGCAAAAGCGTAGCCGCCGCGCAGGGTTCGCTTCCACCATTGGCCGAACCGGGTCATGGTCGCATCGTGCAGGGTCATTTCCTCAGGCAGCCGCCAGACCTTCCAGCCCTTGGCACGCAGCCGCACACACAACTCGGGCTCTTCCCCGGCAATCAGATCCGGGCGAAACCCGGAGACTTCGGCGAAGGCGTCAGCGCGCATCAACGCATCGCCCCCGCAGGCCTTGGCCTCGCCTATCGGCGTGTCCCATTCGAGATCACACAACAGGTTGTAAATCGAATGCTGAGGAAAGCGTTCACGGCGCCGCCCACACACCACCGCCACCTCAGGATACGCATCCAGAAAGGCTTGCGCCTTTGACAGCCAGCCGCCGACGACCTCGCAATCACCATCGACGAACTGCACATGACGCAGCGAAGGCAACACGCGTTGCACGCAGGCAAATCCTTCATTGCGCGCGCGTGCAGCGGTAAAGGGGATGCTCATATCCAGCTCGACCACCTCGACGCCAAGCGCCTGCGCCATTGGCACCGAACCATCGGTTGAGCCGGAGTCGACATAAACGACCTGCTGCGCGGCATCAACCAGCGACGCCAGGCAACGCTGCAACCGCTGGCCTTCATTACGACCGATCACAACGACACCCATGCCGGTAGTCATGACGTTCACTCAGCGCCGCCATCGAAACAGGCCTTCGGATAACTCATGAGTATTCCTCTGTTTCTACTGACTTCCTTTTCTTGATGGTCGCGGGCACACCCACGGCCACCGAATCGTCGGGTACGTCGATCAGCACCACGGCGTTGGCCCCGATCACGACATTGTTACCAATGCGGATGTTGCCCAATACCTTGGCCCCGGTGCCGATATCCACATTATTGCCAATCACCGGAGCAATCGGCTCGTTCACATTCTTCAGGCCTACGACGACGCCATTGCGGATCCGGCAATCATCGCCAAACTGCGCATAGCCACTGATCACAATGCCGCCGAAATGATCGATGACGAAGTTGCGCCCGACCACGACTTCACAGGGCAACTCGATGCCCGTCATGATCTGCACCAGTTTGAAGAGCACTTTATAGATAAAGGAGAGCAGTTTGCGTAGCAGTGCCGGGCGCACACCGTAGCGCCAGCGCCCAAAGCGATAAACCAGCATGACCCAGAATCCCTGAGCGCCCCAATCACCACCATAGGCACGCAAGTCCGCCCGTATATTCTCGAACATTGATTGACCTACCGTGTGGGTTGGGTAGCGAGTCGGGTTTCACGCAGCAGCGCCCAAGTGGCACGCGTATGCTGCCAGCACGCTGCGATGGCGGCTCGGCCACGACCTTTGAGCAGCGCCTTGAGCGCCAGAATCAGATCCCCCAGGCAAACCAGGAACATATGCCAGCCCAACCCCAGCAGGCCGTGGTGCTTGCGGAAGTACAACAGCTCGCTTTCGATTTGCATCCTGGGTATTTGCCGACTGACCGCGTTGAGTTCAACCACTGTTTTGGCGCTTTCACCACCGATATGCACCACCGTGGTATGCGGGTAAAAAACCACCTTCCAACCGGCCTGTTTGACGCGTTTGCAGTGGTCAACTTCCTCGTAGTAAAGGAAGTAGCGCGGGTCGAACAAGCCCACCTGGTCGATGACTTCCCGGCGAATCAGGTAATAGCAGCCGGGCACCCAGTCGCATTCACGGACCGAGTCGTGATCCCATTCCATGTCGTCGACCCGCTTCACCACCGGAAAAAAGCGCTCAAGCCCTGCACGGGAAAGGAAGACATTCAACGGCGTGGGGAAATAGCGGCAGGAGGGTTGCAAGTCGCCTTCGCGTCCGACCAGCCGAACGCCAAGCACGCCGCAATCAGGATGAGCCTCCATGTATTCGAGGGTTTTGTTCAGGGTGTCGGCGGCAACAAAAGCGTCGGTATTGAGGAGTAACGCGTACTTGCCCTGCAAGTGTTCAACCAACTGATTGTTGGCACGGCCAAAGCCCACATTTTTGTCATTGGCCAGCAGCAACGCCTCCGGGCAAATGGAGGCCAGACACTCCAGCGAATTGTCGGCAGAGGCATTGTCCACCATCAAGTAGCGCGTCAGATCCGCACTGTTTGACTGGCGCAATGCATCAAACATCGGCTGCAACAGCTTCGCTGTGTTGTAGTTGACGACCAGCACATCAAGGGGCGTATTGATCATTTGGGTGACTCGCCAAAAAAGTACTGCACTCGCATGGCCATCAGCGCCGGCTCCACGCCTGGATCATAGGCACCGTTGCGTTCTCTGATCAGGTCCATCCACGGATAGTCGTTGCAGCGCGTCTCGAATTTTTTCATCAGCTCGTCAACGGTACAAATGACCCTCGCTGGATTGCCCGCGACCACGACACCAGGCGGAACATCTTTCCTGACAACAGCACCTGCGGCGACAATTGAGCCCGGACCTACGGTCACACACGGCATGATGATCGCAGCATGCCCGACAAAGCAGTTGTCACGGATGTCGACAGGTCCGACAGCATCGAGTTTTACGTTGTAGATAGTGGAGAAGAAAACGGCACCATCGTGGCAGAACAGCGTGCAATCCGCTAAAGCGATGTTGTTGCCGAGGCGCACCAGCGAAGGGTCAGCGATATTGCACCCGACATTGATCCACACATTGCTGCCGACGGAATGCAGTGATCCCCAGCGCGCCAGATATCGAGCCCACTCGAACCCGTCAGGATTACAAAACCGTTTAAAGAGCCAGCGTCCCCGCCCCGTTTTGTTGACGTAATAACTTACAGCACGTCTTGCCAGCCCTATCATCCTGTCAGCCTCACAAATCCTGCGATGTTCATCCGTGCCAGAGCCAGGTACACCCCGGTTTTTTTGATTGTAGTATCAGGAATATCTGCCCGCCGGGCCCTCTTGATGATTGAGATGATCTGCCAGCCTCAGGGTAAGCTGTAAAAGCGGCATGGTCGGATTGCTCGCACCGGCTGTAGGAAAGACACTGCTGCCCGCCACGTAAAGATTCTCGGTGCCGAACACTTTGCAGTTCTCGTCGACCACACCGGACTCAGGCGCCGAGGCCATCCGTGTAGTCCCCATATGATGAGCATGGGGCGTCACTTTCAGTGGCACAGAGACGTCATACACGTACTCATGCAGCTTGACGAAGCCCAACCCCGTTTCGGCAAAACACTTCGCCACCTCCAGCCCTATCGATTTGATGGTATGCCTGTCTTCGAGGACCAGCTCCCAGTTGATGTTGACCTTGCGCATCCCCAAGGCATCTCGCGCCTCGAGCAAATTGACGCGGCTGTTAAGGTTGGGAAATTGTTCGATGAGGGTGGTAATCACCCCGTCGCCAGGGCAATTGAAGTTCGTAATGAAATCGATCTTGTGCCCCAATCCGACGTCGCAGACGAGGGTCTCCAGAAAACCCTTGATGGCCGCTGTTCGCCCATAGGCTTTGACCTCCGCCAGCAGCGCAGCAGAAACGTTCCCTTTACCTGACTGAAAGTGCGCGACAAACGCATCGGTGGTGAAATACTGCCGAGGCTCGGTACTCTGCCCCTCCCCCAGAATGAAGGTACCCAGTTCGAGGTTCAGGTGTTCCATGAAACATCTGCCGACAAAACCGTCCTTGCTGACAATCCCGGCGGATGCCAGGGACTCGCTGTTCATCAGCTGCCGGGCATTCTCGATGGCGCCCGTCGCCAGAATGAATTGCTTTGCCTTCACTCGTTCCCGGTGCTTCTCGTAATCGGACACAACGATGGTGGCTATGCGGCCGGTCTTGGCATCGAACTCAAGATCGACACAGTTGCAATTGATGAAGACATCAAGCCCCTCGGTCTCTTGAAGTTCCTTGGCGTATTTTTGTGCAAATCGTGTCGGCGGGCTCAGCAGGAAACGATCCGCGTCAAAGTCGTTGCCATCCATGGACGCATTAATGGCCTTGAACCCGGAATCCGTCGGAAGATCCACAATAGCCATGGCCGCTGGCAGATAACGCTCGATCTCGGAAAACGCGATGGGCCAGCCGGGCAGTTTGACCGGAGGAGCCATTTCGAAGTCTGACTTCTCGAAGGGACGGCAACGCCCCGCCCAGTGGTTGGACGTGCCGCCGAGAAAGCGCAGGCGTGTTTCATGTGCGTAGACATCCAGGCCTGTCGAGGGGCAGTCATAAAGGGTTTGCGAGGGCTGCGAATACTCGTGCCCCCCGCCCTCGATCAGCAACACGTGCCGACCATTCCCGGCCAGGCGCAACGCCAGCGTGATGCCCGCCGGCCCGGCCCCGATGATGCAGAAGTCATAATGATCGCGGAGTTCTTTCTGCGATTGGTAATCTTTGATCATGTTCGCGTTTGCCGAAAATACTGGGCCGGCAACACCCAGCCGTTGACGACGACAAACCCGCTTTTTTCAGAAGAAGGCGAAGCAAGGAGCGAGGGCAGTCCAAATGTCATCCCCCCCAGACTCAATAGAGCGAACGCCTGGAGGAGTTCTCTGCGCCCCATCGCGGAGATATTCAAATCAAGTTCACTCATGCTTCAAGCTCCCCGACATTGAAATTGAAGACTGCAAAAGACTTGAATCAAGTCAAAGCCAATTGGCAAGGCCCAACACTAACTCCCCAAACCCGACGCCTACCAGCACCATTGGCAGTACAGCCAGCTCTCGTTTGAGATTGAACAGCCCCACACGACGGTTCACATAAACAATTAGCACAAGTGTAGGAAACGTATGCAGCGCGACACCCCAAATTGCATATTTCACGCCGCCAACGGCCAGCAGCAGCGGCAGTAACACCCATAACGAGATGGCGCGAATAATGTTATCCATGGCCTGGTACTTCGTGAGCCCCAAGGCAAGCCAGGCTTGATGCGCCACGCCATAGCGCAAGATGAAGAAAGACAGTGAGAGCACGGCCATCATGTTGCCGGCCTCGGCATAACGCTCATCATATAACCAGTGAATGATGAGAGGGCTGATGACCCACAACAGCCCGCAAATAAACAGCAAGGCGATGTCGATAATCAGTCTGAAGCGGTCATACAAAGCGCGCAGCCGTACGGTGTCATTGCTTCTTGCCGCCTCGCTGAAAGCTGGCAACGCCACGGCGCCAACCAGCCTCTGCGCGCCGAGAGTAATAGCCCCCAGAATCAGCACGGCAATGGAATAAACACCCAGTTCGGCGGCCGACATGCTGCCGCCGAACCAGATGCGATCGCCATTCATGGCCAATACGCCCACTGCCGACGACAACAATATCCAGCGCCCGAAGACGACCAGCTCCTGGAGCGCACTGCGATCCCACTGCAGATGGTTATGCGGGCCCTTAAACCAGAAATGCCCCAGAAGCAGGCTGACCAGGGCGGAAACCAGACCCGCCCCCACCAGCGACCAGATAGACCGGGTGAAGTAGCCGATAACCAGCATCACCAGCAGGCCGGAAATCTGGGACGCAAACTCGGCGAGCACGACTTTCTTTTGCTGGAATGCACGAACGGCCACGTCGACCTTTGTCGACTGAAAACCATAGATGAGCGCGGACAAGCCAGTAACGGCCAACACCAGCGGCAACTCCGGTGCGGCATAGGTGGATCCAGGCGACCACAGATTGATGACCTGCGCAAACCAGGCCAGGCCTGCAATCAGAAGCGTCAAGGCAAAAAGGATAAAACCGCGCACGATCTGCACGGTCCAGACGGTATTGAGAAATACCGGATCGTCACCACGCGGGCTCTGGATGATGTTCTGGCGCAAGCCCACATCGGAAAGCAAATGGATAACGACCGAAACGGTGGTAGCGATAATCATGATGCCGAACATCTCCGGCATCAGCAGGCGAGCCATGATCAGGTTGCCGCCCAGGCGCACGGCTTGAGAGGTGACAAGTGCTCCGAGATTCCATGCTCCGGCGAATATCGCTCGCTTGCGCAGGCTCAACGATGGCGATAAATCAACTGAAGGCATAACATCAATCCCGGACTCTGTGGCACGAACGTTACTATAGCCGCAATCAGGCAATCCACTATGCTTCGCTCACCACTCAATAAGTTTAAAAACTCATGCCTGAGCACTTACGCGCGTTAACCGTCATTCTGGTTCTGGCCGGCATCGTTTTTACCCTTTCACGCCGGGCTGCAGCGGACCTTATCCCCTACAGCGACTTCACGCGTCGCCGCAATCTGTGGTTCGTGTTGACGCTCCTGGTCTTCGTCTCGCACAGCTTCTGGGTGTATGCAGCCGTTGCCGCCGTCATCATGACCGTCGCGGGAAAACGCGAGCGCAACCCCATCGCGCTGTTCTTCTTTCTGCTGTTTCTGGTCCCGCCGGCCTCGGCGCAGATTCCAGGCTTGGGCGTGATCAACTACTTTTTCGATCTCAACCATATTCGCCTGCTGTCCTTGTGCGTTTTGCTGCCGGCGTTTTTTGTGCTGCGCCAGCGTGCAGACACGCTGGCATTCGGGCGGACCTGGCCTGACAAACTGTTGGCCGCCAACATCCTGCTGGCGAGCCTGCTATTGCTGCGCGAAACCACGCCCACCGACACCTTGCGCCAAGTGCTCTACATGTTCATCGAAGTTTTTCTGCCGTACTACGTGGCCAGCCGGGCACTGAAAAACCTCAGCGACTTCAAGGACGCACTGTTGGCCTTTGTCCTCGCCTCCATGGTGTTGTCGATTATTGGCCTGTTCGAATTTGCCCGCAGCTGGCTGCTGTACAGCGCGTTGATCGATGCCTTGGGCATGCAATGGGAAATGTCCGGATACCTGAACCGTGGCGGTTCATTGCGCGCCAGCGCCACGACCGGCCAGGCGATTGCGCTGGGCTTCGTGATCAGCACAGCCATCGGCTTTTATATGTATCTGCAGGAAAACGTGCGCAGCAAGTTCCAGCGCCGCCTCGGCGCACTGCTGCTGGCCGGCGGGTTGTTTGCACCGCTGTCGCGCGGCCCGTGGATCGGGGCCGCCGTCATGATCGCAACCTTCATCGCCACCGGCCGCAGCGCTTTCAAACGCCTGATTCTGCTGGCGTTGGTCGGCGTGCTCGCCCTGTCCTTGCTGGCGGTCGTGCCTGGCGGGCAAAAAGTGCTGGACCTGCTACCGTTCTTAGGCACGATCGAAGTAGAGAACATCACGTACCGGCAACGCTTGATCGATAACGCAATGATCGTGATCCAGCGCAACCCCTTGTTCGGCGCTTTCGACTTCCGCAACACGCCGGAAATGCAGTCCATGATTCAGGGCCAGGGCATCATCGATATCGTGAACACCTACATCAACGTGGCGCTGCAGGTCGGGTTGATCGGGCTGACACTGTTCGTGGCTTTTTTCGCCACGGTGCTCTTCGGTCTGCGCAAGGCAATGCGTTCTTTCTCCGACAAGGACGATGAGACGCGCCGACTGGGGCGTGCGCTCTTCGCGACGCTGGCGGGCATATTGGTGACCATCGTTACCGTCAGCAGCATCACGGTAATCCCCGTGGTGTATTGGTCGGTGGCCGGGCTGGGCGTTGCCTATGTCCAGATGGTTCGCAAGCTCAGGCAAACCTCACCTGCAACCGCTGTAAGTGCCCATCCTCAACTTCGGTAATGCCAATGCCCAGCTTGTTTCGCCGCACACCTCTGCTGCTCATCGCGCTCCTGTGCGTTGCCATCTGGCCGTTCAGGAGCTGGGCGTCGGACTGGGTCGCGAGCGTGGATGAGCGCAGCGGCCTGCCGATGCTGACACGCGGTGGCAGCCCCGTCTTGGCATCGACATTCACCTTCTGGGGAAGCAACTGGGAGTGGTTGTATTTTGCGTCCCGGTTCAAGGCAAACGCCCCCCACAGTTACTCCCTGGAAGGCCAGAACAAAGACCTGGACTTCGACTTGACGGCGCAGATTCAAAAGGACGGCGAGCAAAAGCTGACCTGGAACTTTGCCCTCGATGCGCACAGCACGAAGTCGGGTGTAATGGGCGGGGGCATCGTCTTCAAGTTTGACCCGGCACTGTTCGCGGCAGAAATGGGCGAACCGGTGCTGCTCCCCGACAACAGCGGCTGGGCCTGGGGAAACGCACAAGGACGACGCATCGAGATGCGTTTTGAGCCGGCACTGGCGAGTGTCTATTTTGAACCCGGCGACCGATCCGAGGTGCGCGCTTTTTTCTACAAAAGCACGATCAGGCCCGGCCAGCAAAACATCAAAGCCACCTTGAGCGTCTCGGGTGACGTGACACTCGGCCCGACCCTGACCGAGCGCTTTGGCCTGACGGACCCGACACGTTGGCCGAACGACAACATCGACATAAAAACCTCACCGGTCGATCTGTCGTTTCTCAATGCTGGCGAAAAACCTGCGGGCAAGCGCGGTTTCGTCAAAGCGTCCGGCGAGCAGCTGATGTTCGCCGACAACACCCCGGCGCGTTTCTGGGGCACCAACATCACGTCCTACGCGCTGTTCCAAACGTCCGACGATGCAATCAAGCAGCAAGCCAAACGCCTGTCGGCACTCGGTTTCAACCTCGTGCGACTGCACCACCATGACTCACCCTGGGTCAGCCCGAACATTTTTGGCGAGCGCGACCTCACGCATGACACTCAGCAACTCAGCGCGCAGTCGCTGAAAAAAATCGACTGGTGGATCAAGTGCCTGAAAGACGAAGGTATTTATGTCTGGCTCGACATGCACGTCGAGCGAGCCCTTATGCCGAAGGACAACATTTTTGCCTTCGATGAGCTGCCAAAAAATGAGCAGAACAACGCCAGCCTCAAGGGTTACGCGTATGTAAACATCACCATTCAGCAGGCCATGAAACGCTTCACCGAAGCCTACATGACCCACGTAAACCCCTTTACCGGCCTCGCCTACAAAGACGAGCCGGCAATCGCCGCCGTCCTGATCACCAACGAAAACGACGTCACTCAACACTTCGGCAATGCCCTGTTGCGAGACAAGGGAGTTCCCAAGCACTGGAAACTCTACAAAAACCAGGCCGATGTCTTTGCCAGCCAGCACAATCTATCGCAAGGACTGACCTGGCGTTCGTGGGAGCATGGCCCCTCCAAACTGTTCCTTAACGATCTGGAACAGCGTTTCAACGTAGAGATGATTCAGCATCTGCGCGACCTCGGCGTGAAGGTGCCCATTGCCACCACCAGCAGTTGGGGAGGTGACGGCCTGAGCTCATTGCCGGCCTTGACCAGCGGTGATGTCATCGACGTTCACAGCTACGGCGGCGCGGGCCAGCTGGAGAAAAACCCGCTCACCTCCGACGGCATCATCGACTGGATCGCCGCCGGCCAGGTGACAGGCAAACCCCTGACCGTCACCGAGTGGAACAACGAACCATTCCCGACACCCGACCGCCACTCGTTGCCACTCTATGTCGCCGGCACCGCCAGCCACCAAGGCTGGGACGCGCTGATGCAATATGCCTACAGCCAGCAATCATTCGACGGCGACTGGGTAACGGCCGATAACTGGCACGCCTACAACGACCCCGCCATGCTGGCCACCCTGCCCGCCGCCGCCTTGCTCTATCGTCGCGGTGACGTCAGCGAAGCCAACACGACGTACGTCTTCGCACCGACGCCCGACACCCTGTTCAACAAACCCGTGTCACCGGCCAATTCTGCACTGCTGCGCACGGCGATGGAGATAGGCAAGCTGCAAATCGCCATGCCACAAACGCCGGAACTGGCCTGGTTGCAGCCGGGCATTATCCCGAGCACTGCCAAGGTGTTTCATGACCCTGACCAGTCGTTGCTGGACGCCAATGCCAGCGAGTCCACGACGGATACGGGCGAGCTCAAGCGCAACTGGAAACAAGGCATCTACACCATCGATACACCCCGTACCCAGGCTGTCACCGGCTGGATCGGCGGCGAATCGATCAGCCTGGGCAACATCAAGGTGCAAGTGAAAACGGCGAATGCCAGTGTGGTGGTGCAGAGCCTGGACAACGCACCCGTCGCACAATCGAAGGATTTGCTGATTTCATTGGGCACCCGCGCCATCCCCAAGGAAGACGACAAAACACCGTTTTATGTGGAGCCTCTGGAGGGCACGCTGAGCCTCCAGGCACCGCCTGGCCTGACGCTCTTTACTAACGGCACGCTCGCACAAATGAAGAAACTGCCCGCAACCTATGTTGATGGACGCTATACGATCAAGTTCGACGACCTGCAGGCGTCCAATTGGTTGTTTTTGAGAAAAAACGCCACTCGCTGACGCTGCAATCCGCTTGCACAGGAACAGTTTCCAGGAGGTCAGGATGAAGTTTTTGGTGATTGGCGGCGCAGGCT
Organism: Pseudomonas sp. PDM01; assembly: GCF_014852325.1. NCBI lineage: Bacteria > Pseudomonadati > Pseudomonadota > Gammaproteobacteria > Pseudomonadales > Pseudomonadaceae > Pseudomonas > Pseudomonas sp. PDM01. The sequence continues at coordinate 50,129 of NZ_JACVBK010000001.1, read as the reverse complement.
ACATCGGCTCGCACATGGTGAAACAATTGCTGCGTGCGGGTCACGAGCTGGTGGTGGCAGACAACTTTTCCACCGGCTACCGCAGCGCCTTGCCGGGCGGAAAGCTGGTCGAACTGGACATCGCCGACGCGCAAGCCCTGGACGATGTTTTTGCTGCTGAACATTTTGATGCGGTGTTCCACTTCGCTTCATTTATCCAGGTCGGCGAATCCGTCACCGAGCCTGCCAAGTATTACCGGAACAACCTCGCCGCTACGCTGACGCTGCTACAAGCCATGGTGCGCGCGAAGGTCAAACACTTGGTTTTTTCCTCGACCGCCGCCGTCTATGGTGACCCGGTATACGTGCCCATCGACGAAGAACATCCCAAGGCCGCCATCAACCCTTATGGCCGCAGCAAGTGGATGGTGGAGCAGATACTGGAAGACTTCGACCGCGCCTACGGTCTTAAATCGGTGTGCCTGCGCTACTTCAATGCCGCCGGCGCCGACCCTGAAGGACAGCTGGGTGAACGCCATGAACCGGAAACCCACCTGCTGCCACTGATCCTGCAAGCGGCCTCGGGCCGACGCGAATCCATCACCGTGTTTGGTCGGGATTACGACACGCCGGACGGCACCTGTATTCGCGACTACGTCCACGTGGTCGATCTCGTTGCCGCTCACGCACTTGCCGTGGATTATCTGCTGGCCGGTGGCGCAAGCACGGCGTTCAACCTCGGTAACGGCCAAGGGTTTTCAGTACAGGAAGTGATAGACACTGTGCGTCGCGTCACCGGCCAGGACTTCTGCGTCAGTGACGCGCCCCGCCGTGCCGGCGACCCGCCACGGCTGGTGGCCGACCCCCGAAAGGCCAACGCGATACTGGGCTGGCAAACTCAATTTGCCTCGCTTGAAGAGATCGTGACGCACGCCTGGAAGTGGGAGCAGAAGCACCCTTGGCACTGACAGTCGGCGCTGGAGCATAACGCGCCGCGCGCCGAAGGGTGACGCGCTAGTAGTAAGAGCGGTTTTGTGGCTCGGCTTTGTTCAGCACCGTACCAATCAGATTGGCTGAGCCCAGGTGATGCAGGCTTTCCTCGATCTCTTTCTTGCTGTTCATGCCGTTGGCGACCACGAGCAGGACGCAGTCGAATTTCGGCAGGACGGTAATGACATCGTCCGAGCTGAGGATTGGCGGCAAGTCGAAAATCACGATACGCGAGTTGTAGCGTTCACGCAGATCACTGATCAAATGGGTCACTGCGGGCGATGACAACACCTCGGTGGAGAGAGGAATCGGCTTACGGGTCGGCAGGACGACAAAACGCGGCAAGGTCGGGTTGACCAGAACCTCTTGCAGTTCCGCTTCGTCGGCCAGGTATTCATTGAGCGATTTATCCATCGGCAGACCCAGGCAGGCACCCACTGTCGGACGGCGCAGGTCAAAATCCACCAGCAATGCAGTCTTGGTGGTGTGATGGGCGATGCTCATTGCCAGGTTGATCGCCAGGACCGTCTTGCCTGCCTCCGGCGTCGGCGAGGTGATGGCAAGCGTACGCCAGCCGTTTTCTTCCATGATTTTCAGAACTTGCGTGCGCAGCAGATCGAACGCCCCGCCCATGTTCGAGTTCTTGTTGTACGCCACAATGCGGTTACGCTCGAGATGATCCGGGCGCAAAGGCACAACTTTGGTTTGCACATAACTGAGCGCATTCAGACCTGCAGAGTGCCCGGTTGCGGTCATGGCTTTTGGCGTGGCCACGAGGGCCGAGGACGACTGTTTTTCATCATCTTCGGTATCGGTCTTGTTAAATTCCATGGCTGTATTCCTTATGCAAACCGGCCCAAAGCTTTAAAAATCAAAAGATCCAGTGGCATGTAGAGGAAGTGCACGAGCACCAGAAAGATCACGAATGCCACTATCCCACAGATGATCAAGCGCGTTCGCCACCTCTTGCGATTCGCCAGCTCCGCCTTGGTGTGAATGTAGGGAATGGCAACCAGTACACGCCGCCCCAACACGCTACCCAGGGCTTCAGCTCCGCGCACACGCTGAGTCAGCATTTCCAGGAGCATCACCAATGCGCCAGCGCCCACAGGGGCAAGCACGAAGCCCATGGCAACCACTTTCTTGCGGTTCGGCCGTACCGGTTTTTCAGGCATCAGCGGCGACTCCAGGAGAACAAAACGCTCGGCTTTGTTTTCCTGTTCCAGGCTTTCGGAAATTCTCGCATTCATCTCCTTGGCGCGCATTTCCTCGTATTTCTTTTTCGCGTTGTCATGGTCACGCATCAGCGTGATCAGGCCGCGCTCGACTTGTGGCATTTCAATAATCTGCGCTTCGTATTCGGCTATTTTCTGCTGCGTCTGCTGCTTCTGATCGGCCAGCGACTTGATACGTGCGTCGGTGGCCGCGATCCGCGCCTGAGCCTTCGCTACATCCATACTGACGGACACTACCGAACTCCCCGCCACCGACTTGTTCGCCTCAAGTGCCGCAATCTTGCGTTTCACGGCACGCACATCGGGGTGGGCTTCGGTATACAGCGTCAGCAAACGGACGTATTCCGCCTTGAGGCTGCCCAGATCCTGCGGTTTGTCAGCGGCTGCACCCGCCACGCCAGGCTTGGTCGCTACGCCGGCATTGGCGGCGACAAGCTCCAACTCATTGAAGCGCAAATCCTCACGGGCAGCCTTGTAGTCACGATCGACTTCCTTGAGGTCGTTTTCGGCGCGGGTCAACATGTTCGTGAGCAATTCCCGATTCTCGGGCAGCGATTTGCTGTGCTCCTCCTTGTATTTCGCCACGCGACTGTCCTGGGCATTCAGGGCAACCTCGAGCTTGTCCGCCTCCTGCTTTGCGAACTCTGTGTTTTCATTGGCGCGCTCGGTGCGCTGCCGGATGTTTTCATTCAGGAACAGCGTCACCAGCTCGTTGGCCACTTTGTTGGCAATCTCTGGTTGGCGGTGCTCAAAGGAAAGACGAAACGCAATCGTCACTTCCCCGCGACCCTTGACCGCGGCGCTGACCAGGGTGACCCCGATCGTATTGCGCATTTCATCGATTTTCTCGGAAACGCTCAACTGCCGGCCTTGAGAAGAGAACAAGTTGTATTTGTCGATGATCGCTAAAAGATTCTCCCGGGTCATCACACGCTGGCGAATGACTTCGATGCGCTCATCGGCAAAGGTGCCGTTGTTTGTCGCGACCAGTTCAGGCGAGATCTGCTGCGACTCGATCAGGATCGTGCCAGAGGACTCGAACGTGGGCGGCAGCGACATCGCGACCGCGATGCTCACGCCAAGTATGGCTGCGCAACTCACGATCAACAGCACGGCGTGGTGTTTGACGATGGCGATGTAGTCGTTGACCGACATTTCGTATTCAGAGGCCATATTTCTCACACAACTGAATTTCAGAGACCGGGGTAACTGTAAATCAGTGTCATCCCGACAATATTTGCGCTGGCATCCGGCAAGCCGTCCTGCTGACGCTCCTTGTACGTGAAGGATAGGCGCGCAATCCAAAAAGGCGAGAGTTCTTGACTGATCCAGGCACTGTAATTAAGCAAAGTGTTCGGCGTCTGGCCTTTGGTGTCCTGCCAGGAGGCATCAAAACCGGTGCGTCGGATCTCATCGATGGCGTAACTGAATGTTCCCTTCAGGTTATCCGCCTCGACGAACCCGCCGTCACCGCTGGCGACCGTACTGCGACCGGCGTCGACGATTGCATCAAACCGCTCGCCGGTGTATTGCAAGGTCAATCCGCCCTGCCCCTTGGGGCCGTCACCCGAACCGGAAACCTGATTGACGCCCGCGTACACCGTACCCTTGAACTGCTCGGAGAGCTGGAAGTTCACGCCGACCGTGGGTGTATAGCTGTTTGAGGAGGACGCCACTGCAGAGCCCTTCTCAGGCTCATAGCGCCTGACGCCTAAACGGGTGAACACCTCGGTCTGCTCGCTCCACGCGTAGCTCCACGTAAAGCGGGTGGCCAGTTCGTCGTAGTTGATCAGGGTCGGAATGTCGTAAGTGACATGAGTGTAGTCAGTCTCGTTGAGCAACGTACTGCGCTCGCTGAGAGCCGTATGCCAGTTGCCGCCCAAGGTATACAGCTTTTGCGTGCCGTCGGCTGCTACCACGCCGGTTTCCTGAACGGCAGTGGAGAGCGTTGAACTCTCTTCATACCTGGCCGTGAGTCCAAAACCGCCCGTTTCGGTTTCCCGCTGCCACCCCAGTTTCAATCGGGGGTCTTCACGGTCCGTCACGATGTCGGTATCGGAAGAACGCACGACGTATACACCGAGACCGAATTGAAACTCATCCCGACCGGAAGTACCGACAAGGCCGTACTCGGGAGCGATGATGGTGCGGGTCACACCCTGCTCGCCACTCGTGAGCAACAGTGGATTGCTGTCGTACTCGACAGTCGAAGGCACCGCGATTGATGATTGCCAGGTCGCCGCATGGGCCACACCGGAACACGACAGGATCAGGGTTGCAGTGGCAACCCCGGTAGTTCGAAGAGCAAGCAAGTTAATCCTTAATGCATCGCGCAAGTCTAAGGCACGACCAGCGTATCGCCGGCCTGGAGGAGAATATTGGTGGACATGTCACGCCCGGACATCAGATCGCTGTAATTGACTGGCAGGATCTGTTGCTTGGTCCCGTTGAGTCGCACGACCTTGATTTCATCCTTGTCGGCAAACTTGTCGAGCCCGCCCGCCACGCTCAAAACCTGCAGCACTGACGTTTGACCTGATAAATGGACACTGCCTGGCTTCAACACTTTGCCCTGCACGTACACGAGATTGCCATCCGTGCTGGTGACGACAACGCTCACCTGCGGATCGGGTATGTACTTTACAAGCTTGGCAGCTATTTTCTCTTCGACTGCGGTGGTATCGAGACCCGCCACATCGACTTGCCCTGCCAGCGGGAAGGTAATGCTTCCGTTGGGAAGAACGATCACGTCCTGCTTGAGCTTTTCTTCGCCCCAAACGGAAACGGCAAGCTTGTCACCCGGACTCAACCGGTATGCAGCATCGTTTGCGACGGCATTGGAAATGCTGGGCATAACTGCCAGCGCGCAGACCACAGGTAACCAGAAACGCGACATCGGGATCCCTCCGCCTAAGTAGCCTTGCCAAGAGTCTTGCATAAAAACCGGGGTAAATCACTCTTGCTCATTTTTAGGTCAAGGAAACGATCAAGGGGCTGTTTTTTGCGTTCGACGCCGTGCGGTTTTCGTCGGCCTGACGCCTCTATTGCCTGCCGGGAAACAGCTGGCGAAGGAAGTTTTTTATTTAACAATAAGTTGTCGTTAAACATATCGACCTCGATGTCTGCCTGCCAAATTAATAGCACTCTGTTTAATAGAGCCCGTCATTCAGCTAATACATCGCCAAACCCACTAGCAGATCAAATTGATATCAATCACTAGTGTCAATGCGCCACACAATCGCCAGCAAAAACAAAAAGCTAGCTACACCTTCCGCCGGTTGGCGACCATGACAAAACCGAATAACGCGGATGAAAACAACCAGGCGGCAGCTGCTAACGGAACTGCATTCGATTGATTGGTGAGGGCATCATCCCCGCCACTCAAAACTTTACTTTGCGTACCTGAATCTGCCGTTAACTTGTCAACGGCAAGTTGCGCCATTAATCCGTCACAGGAAGAACTATTGACGGTAGCGCCCACCTTGGTGGCGGATTCTATAAGGCTGTTGATTTGATTTTTTGCTGTATCAGCGAAGCTGGTATCGCTGGCCGAAGCTGCCGCACCAGGACCGTTTGCAACGGTTGAAGGGGCACCAACCTGCTCGGCGGCGGTCATGCCCGCTTTTGGACCATACGCTTGGCAAGCATCGCCCATGCGGTTAATTTCACGGGTCAAATTGGCCGTTTGTGCGGTGGCAATGGCCGCACCATTAAAGAGCACGCAGAACAAAACGGATTTGAGAACCAGTGATGAACGCATTGAAGCCCGCCTCCCTGCACACAGGGTGTTCCTGATATCGAATGAAGGATTCGTTACCCAGCTGATTGGAGCCTATAAGCACATAGCCAGCACGTCAATGGTCTGTCACAACAATAAATTAAAATAAAAATCAAGGCAGAATGGCGTCAATAAATCGACAATTAGTCCTCATCACAACAAGGGTCTCTATCTCCTTGAAACGACTCAAACATGGGCATCAGCCCTACCGAAAACGGGCCTGAACGCTTTGCTTTTTCCTCGCCGAAACACCGGCGACAAAAAACTATCTACGCTGGCCGCCATGCATCCACTCTCGTGGACTGACGCCGGTCTTGCGCCGAAATGCCCGGGCGAGCGCCGAAGGGCTTTCATACCCCACTTCATCGGCAATCAGGGCAATGGACTTGCCTTCACGCAAGCGTTTCTGGGCCAGGCTGATGCGCCAGCTCACCAGGTAATCCACCGGGGTCTGCCCCACCACCTGACGAAAGTGTTCGGCAAAACTGGCCCGGGACATGTTGGCCGCCGTCGACAACTCAGCCACAGTCCAGGACTTGCCGGGCGTGTCGTGCATCAGGCTTAACGAGCGAGCCAAGCGCGGGTCGGCGAGACCGGCCATCATGCCGGGGCTTTGTTCGCGATTGGTCAGAATGTGCCGCAGCAACTGGATCACCAGCACTTCGAACAAGCGGTCCATCATCGCTTCGCGACCGCAAATGCCGCCGAAGGCTTCGTTGAACAACCAGTCCAGCGTACCGGCCATGGTCGGCACTTCATCGAGATCAAGTACCAGGTAATCGGGCAACGCCGCCGCCAGCGCATTCCCCGCACCGCCATCGAACGTCAGCGAGGCACACACCAGTTGTGTGTCGGACGTGTCAGCGGCAATCAATCGGTGGCGGTAAGGCCGAGGGAAGAAAATCAAGGTGGGTGTGTTGAGCTCAATCGCACGCTCATCGGCCAGTTTCAGGGTCAGCTCGCCGGATTGCAGCAGATGGAGGTGCCCGCAGGCCTGATCACCGTCAAAACCGGTGGTGCCGCAAAAGGTCCCGCTGTGGAAGGTACCGGCGCTGACGCCGAAATGGCTGAGCAAGGTGGACAAGCGATCCATGGACAGGCTCCTGGCGGCATATTTGGACGATCAGTCGCATATCATCGACGATTTGCAGCCAATAGACCAGCGCTCGTCATTAGCATGGACCCCGTACCCAGCGCACACCGCGCCGTCATCTACGGAGATCCACCATGAGCCGCATCAACACCCTGAGCCTCGAACACGCCACCGACACCACTCGCCCGCTGCTGGAAGGCGTGCAGAAAAAAATCGGTTTTTTGCCCAATGTCTTCAAGACGCTGGCGCATGCTCCCGCCGTGCTGTCCTCTTATCTGCAACAGTCTGCGACCCTCGGTAAAACGTCACTGAGCGCCACCGAGAAAGAAGCGATTTTCCTCGCCACGTCCCAGGTGAATGGGTGCGACTACTGCCTCGCGGCCCACACATTGTTTGCCGGCAAGGCCGGGTTATCCGCGCAAGACATCCTCAGCGCCCGCAGCGGACAGCTCAATGCCTTTGCCACCCTCGCCCGGCAGATCACCGAAAGCCGTGGCCACCTGGGCAGCGAGCAGATCGCAGCGGCACGGGCAGCCGGGATCAACGACAGCAAGATCGTCGAAGTGATCGCTCATGTGGCCTCGCAGACCTTGACCAATTACCTCAACAACGTCGCCCTGACCGAGATCGATTTTCCGGCCATCGATGCTTGAACGACTGTCTATTCGGGAGAACCGCTGATGAACACCGTGACGCTCTATACCACTGACACTTGCCCTTATTGCCGCAACGCCAAGATTTTGCTGGCGAGCCGAGGCATTGCGGCACAGGAAATAAACGTTCAATCGGAACCTGGGAAGTTTGAGGAGATGCTCGGCCGCAGTGGTCGCCGTAGCGTGCCGCAGATTTTTATCGGTGATGTGCATGTTGGAGGGTTTGACGAGCTGGCCAAACTTGATCGTCAGGGGGGGGTGATGTCGATGCTGGCTTGAGGCCGGTGATTTTTTGGGGGTGTACATATCCGTTGTTGTGGTAACGGCTGCTATTGGTTCCGCTTTTACAGCGGGTTACTTGGAAAAGCGCCAAGTAACCAAGCGCCTGCGCCCCTGACGTACGGTGGCTCGCCAAGGCTCGCCATGCCCTCGCTCCGGTCCTGCTCCGTGGGCCCGCCGCCATCGGCCATCCCTGGCCGGGGGCGGCTAACCCGGCATCCTTGCCGGGTTGCCCACTGCGCAGAACCTCCGCTCGGCCTTCCGACGGGGCAGATCAAGATCAAAAACCAAAGCAAAGCAAAGCAAAAACGAGGCGGCCTACCAGCCGACCTGTTTCTTTGCTCGTACGCATTCCCCCTGTAGGAGCCGGCTTGCTGGCGATGGAAGCCAACGATAACGCGGGCTGTCTGAATGAACGTGTTGCCCAGACATTTTTCGCCGGCAAGCCGGCTCCTACAGGGAATCGCGTACGCTTTTGATTTCCACCACTCATCAGGTCGAGCGTTAGCTCGCCTTCAGCTTTTGATCTGAGCGCCCCCTCGAGAGGCCGAGCGCAGGTTCTGCGCAGTGGGCAACCCGGCATGGATGCCGGGTTAGCCGCCCCCGGCCAGGGATGGCCGATCGCGGCGGGCCCACGGAGCAGGACCGGAGCGAGGGCATGGCGAGCATTAGCGAGCCACCGAACGAAAGGGGCAAGAGCCCTTGGTTACTTGGGGCTTTTCCAAGTGACTCGCCGTAAGGGCGAAACCAATAGCGGCCATAACCGCAGAAATGGATATGTACACCTGAAAGAAAATAGTCGCCGGATAGACCGCTATCGCCGGCAAGCCAGCTCCTACAGGGACCGGGTACATCCGCAAGAGTCGGGGCATATGGGCAAACACACAAAGGGCGCTCTATGATTGACCCCTATGACCACGTCGATGCCGATCCGCCAACCCTGCCCGCCCGGTGCCTGCAACTGCGAGCGTGAACCGCTGCTGGAAAAAGCGGGCGCGGACCTGCGCATCCTGTTCCTGACCCGCACCGAGGAAAAACGCCTGCTCGACCGCCTGGAAAACCTCCAGAGCCTGAGCGACCTCGAACGGATGCAACAGCGGATGTTCGAACAACTGGGCATCCGGGTCGAAATCGCCCCCGGCTTCAACGAAGTCCGCACCATGCGCGGCATCGCCATCTCCATCGGCGAATTGCCGGGGCTGTGCCGCAAAACCCGCCAGGCGATCCCGGCCGCGATTCGTCGCGGGCTGGAAAAACGGCCGGAAATCGCCTACGAACTGCTCAACGCCAACGACCTGCTGCGCGACGCTTGACGGCTGAATGCCCCCCCAACAATCCCGAATGCCACGAAAGAGGATCAGCGGTCGTACGCGAATCCCGGCGCGCTGCTATGCCTTCTCAAAGGGAGAAAGACATTCAAGCCCGTCAGGATGAGGCGGGAAACAGGCGTGACCGTGGTCCCGGCGCCAGCCAGGTGCGCGAAGAGCAACAGGTGCCAATCCCTATCAGGAGGTGGCAGATGTTATTCATGGTCAGTTGGTCAATCAGTCCGCAAAACCGCAACAGCGCGATCAAGCGCTTTCTCGAGACCCAAGGTGCCCCGCCCCCCGGCGTCAAGATGCTCGGGCGCTGGCATGCCGTCGGTGGCTCGAGCGGTTTTGGCATCGCGGAAACCGACGATGCCGTACAGATTCAAAAATGGGTGCTGCAATGGAGTGACCTGATGAGCATGGAGGTTCATGCGGCACTCACCGATGAGCAGGCTGGGCCACTGCTGGCGGCGGCTGTCAGCAAGTAATAATCGTCGTGGCGGCGAGTCTTGCTCGCCGCCACGACGCAGGCGCTCTGTCAGCGTCAGGCTTTAGATCCTGCTACGTCTTGATTCCCACCCGCCGCCGCATCTCGGCAGTGATTGCCTGAGCAGCAGAGCGATACGCCGGGGGAAAATTCAATCGGGGGTTGAAACTGCCCTGACAGACGGACAGATGGCCGGGCACTGGGCACGCCGGCAAGTGAATATACTCAGCGGGAGTGGGCACATCCTCCGGAGAGCAATCATGCGAACGGTTCACGTCATCACCCCCGAAAAAACCCCGGGGCCGGTCAATGTGGTGGGTGAGGCGATCACGGTTCTCGCCGGCGGCGATCTGAGCAAACCCTTTGAAATGCACATTCAGGAAGGCGTGCAAGGGGGCGGGCCGCCGCTGCATTTCCATCCGTGGGACGAGGCTTTCTACGTTACCGACGGGCAGGTCGAAGTGACGGTCGAGGGCAAGTCCACCACCGTTTCTGCCGGCGGCTACGTGCATATTCCCGGTGGGTCGATCCATGCCTACAAAAACATCAGCGCGACCGCGAGGATGATTGGCGTGGTGTCCGATCCGCGCGGCGGCCAGTTTTTTACGGCGGTGGACCGGCTGAGGGTGCCGGAGGATTTGCCGCGAATCCTGGAGATTGCCGAAGCGCACGGGGTTACGTTTCTGATTCCGAAATCACCGCAGCCCCTGTAGGAGCCAGGCTTGCCGGCGAAGGGGCCTGTCAGTACGCCTTCGCCGGCAAGCCTGGCTCCTACAAAAAGCTGGTCAAGCGGCGCCACCTTTGGCCTGCTGCTCCAGATGCACCTGCAAATCCGGATCTATCTGCAACGCCGCCGCCAGCTCATCCAGGTAGCTGCGCTCGGCGTCTTGCTGATCGTCCACCAACATCACGCTGGCCAGGTACATTTCCGCCGCAATCGCCGGGTCCGTCGCCGACTGCGCCACATCCGCGGGATCCAGCGGCCGGGCGACTTCATCATCCAGCCATTGCTGCAGTTCCGGGTCATCGGTATGGCGGCCGATTTCAGTGCTGATCATTTGTTTCTCGGCGGCGTCGATCCGGCCATCGGCCTTCGCCGCCGCGATCAATGCGCGCAGGACCGCGTGGCTGTGGTCCTCGACTTCCGGGCCGGAGAGCAGATCCACGGTGCGCGGCGCCTGTTGCGGCGCGGCCGCCTGACTGTTTTGCCAGGCCTGATACGCCTGAAAAGCCATCATCCCCAGGGACGCCAACGCTGCGTAGTTGGTGCCCCCACCCGAGCGAGTCTGGGTCGCGCCGCCCATGCCCGAACCGCCGCCCAGCAAGCCCCCAAGCAAACCGCCCAACCCGGCGTTTGCACCGCCACCGCCACCGCCGCCCAACAGGCCACCGAGTAACCCGCCAAGACCGCCACCCATACCGCCTTGAGGTGCGCCGCCACTTTGCTGCGTCATCGAGCCCTGGCCGGCTCGCAAGAGTTGTTCGAGCAAATCGCTGGTGTTCATGACGACGTCCTCATCGGTTGGAGTTATCCAGTCAGGCAACGATAGTCCTCGTACGCCGTTGCGCCATTACCGTTTGGCTGACTTCGCTGTCTGTGGTGTTCAAGCGTTTTGGTGGGTATCCATTATTAACGCTCGGCCTGATGAGTGGCGAAAATCAAAAGCGTACGCGATTCCCTGTAGGAGCCGGCTTGCCGGCGATGGCGGAGGGTCAGTCACCTGTTGATTGGCTGCACGAACGCTATCGCCGGCAAGCCAGCTCCTACAGGGGGTTGCGGACACTCGTGAGTGAAAGGTCGGCTGGAAGGACGCCATCGCCAGCAAGCCGGCTCCTACAGGGGATCGGTGTACATGGCCGGAATGAGTGAGCGCGACGGAGAAGGAGAACATGTACGAGCAAAGAGCCAGGTCGGCTGGCAGGCCGCCTCGTTTTTGCTTTGGCTTTTGATCTTGATCTGCCCCGTCGGAAGGCCGAGCGGAGGTTCTGCGCAGTGGGCAACCCGGCAAGGATGCCGGGTTAGCCGCCCCCGGCCAGGGATGGCCGATGGCGGCGGGCCCACGGAGCAGGACCGGAGCGAGGGCATGGCGAGCCTTAGCGAGCCACCGTACGTCAGGGGCAAAGCCTTTTGGTTCCTTTTTGGCGTTTGAAAAAGGGACTCGCTGTAAGAGCGAAACCGATAGCCGCCGTTACCGCAGGAATGGATATGTACTCCCTCAAAAAAATCGCCGCCTGATACACAGCCATCGCGAGCAGGCTCACTCCCACATGGGCTCCGGCTACATCCGCAAGATCAGGACGGCTTCAGCCCCCAGAATGGACGCAAGCGCAGTCCGACAGAGGCATTCCCTTGGTGAAGGATTTCATACCCAACACCACGGTATTTTTTGACGACCCAGCTAAGATTTACAGACGGTGAACCTTATTCCCGGATTTCCGGTCGATACCTGCAACCCGACCCGGTTCGCCACCGCCCCCGATAAACGAGGGTGATGACTGGCTTGCTTCACTTTCTGGAGAACGCCCCCGTGATATCCACCCTACACATCGCCAGGCTCAAAGCATGGGGCGCCCATGGTTTTACCGCCACTGGCGTAGTCACAGCCTTCCTCGCCACCCTCGCCCTGCTGGAAAACCAGCCCACCAATTGCCTGCTGTGGCTGGGCGTCGCACTGATCGTCGACGGGCTCGACGGCGCACTGGCGCGCAAGGTCAACGTACAGTCGGTGTTACCAAGCTTCGACGGCTCGATCCTTGACCTGGTCATCGACTACCTGACGTACGTGTTTATCCCGGCACTGTTTATCTATCGTTACATCCCGTTGCCGGACTACACCCTGCTGCTGACCGTGTCGCTGATACTGGTCTCGTCGCTGTTCTGTTTCTGCAACGTCAACATGAAAAGCAAAGACAACTACTTCCAGGGCTTCCCCGCCGCGTGGAACGTGGTTGCGCTGTGCCTGTACATCATCGCCCCGTCGCCGTGGATCACCCTGCTCACCGTCATCGGCCTGGCGTTGCTGACCGTGACCCGGATGAAATTCCTGCACCCGTTTCGCGTGCGCCGGTTCATGCCGATCAACATCGCTGTGACGGCCATCTGGTTGCTGTGCAGCTTGTCGCTGGTGATCAACCATCCGGTGATCAACCCGATGGTCATGGGGCTCTGGTTGCTGATGTCGGCCTACTTCCTGGGGATTTGCATCTGGCGCACGGCGATGGAATGGTTTGACGGCTCGCGGCACCCATAAGCCATGCCTATTCATATCGTACGACTCGGCTCACCGCGCCTGCCCGATGAAGGCCTTCGGTTAGGCACCGTACGCCGCCCGCCTCGTGGCGTGCCGAAGGCTGAGTTTGCCCGCCGGGATTTTTATGATGTGTGGCAACCGCTGCTGTCCCCCAGCGCTGAATTAGTCGCCGAAGCCAAGGCGGCGGCAGATGAAAAAACCTGGGAAGCCTTCAAGCGCAAGTTCAAGGCTGAAATGAATCAGCCTGCGCCCAGCCAGTTGCTGGATCTGTTGGCAGCCCTCTCCCATCACACCTCGCTGGCCGTCGGCTGCTATTGCGAAGATGAAGCGCACTGCCATCGCTCGGTATTACGCGAACTGCTGGAAGCACGCGGCGCCAAGATTATTTAAATTCCAAAACCCCACAAATCCCCTGTAGGAGCCGGCTTGCTGGCGATGGCGTCCGTCCAGTTTCCCTTACTTTTACTGACGGACCGCCATCGCTGGCAAGCCAGCTCCTACAAGGGATCGCGTCGTTCTCAAGGTTGAAGTTCACGGCGTAATCGCCACCCTCATAACCCCGCCCCACTCCCGCCTGACCAGACGACAGGTTGATCATGGTCAATACTCAAAGGGTTGAATGCCTGTCGAATGACCCTGACGCTCGTTTACCCACGGGAGGTTTGTCATGTCTGAGCAATCACGTTTCATGCTGGTCGCCTCACCCCTGATGGAACACAGCCCCGCCTTCGACAGGGCCGCAGCGCTGGCCAAGGCCGAAGACGCGGCGCTGCACATCGTTGCGTTCGATTATCTGGAGGGCCTGGCGACCGCCAGTCTGGTCAATGAAAAGGCCCTGGAGCAGATGCGCCTGGGCTATGTCGATCGACACCGTCAATGGCTTGAGGACCAGGCGCGGCCCTTGCGCAAGATCGGGGTGCACGTCACCACTGAAGTGACGTGGGTCGAACGGCCGCTGGAGGAAATCCTGATTCACCTGAAAGAGCAGCCGATGGACGTGCTGATCAAGGCGCTGGAGCCGCATTCGATGCTCTCAAGGCTGATGTTCACGCCACTCGACGTGCATTTGCTGCGGGAATGCCCGGTGCCGCTGCACTTCGTCAGCCATGCCGCGCATGCCTTGCCGCGCAAGATCGTCGCGGCGGTCGACCCGTTCCATCGTGATGATCACTACAAAAGCTTCAACGACCGCATTCTTCACGAAGCGGCAAAACTGGCCAGCGCCTGTAATGCCGAGCTGGACGTGGTCTACGCCTATGACTTGTCATCGATCAGCGCCGATGAATTCGGCTTCGACAACGGTTCGGCGTTTTTCTCGTCGGGCAAAGCCAGGACCCTGTTCGACTACCAGGAAGCAGCCTTCAACGAACTGGCCGAACGCAACGGCATCGCGCCGCAGCAACGACACATGATCATGGGCAACCCGGTAAAGGTCCTGACCCGCTACGCCGATGCCTGCGACATCGACGTGATCGTCATGGGCCGCATCGGCCATCGCGGCCTGGGCAGGCTGATCGGCAGCACGGTGGAGCACCTGCTGTACAAAATGCCGTGCAGCGTCTGGGTGGTGTACAGCGAGCGGTTGGATGAGTAATCCGGTACGCCGCAAAACCGGAAACTCGCCACGCCCCCTGTAGGAGCTGGCTTGCCAGCGATGGCGGTCTGCCAGTTAACACGATGGTAACTGGACGGACGCTATCGCTGGCAAGCCAGCTCCTACAGGGGGCGTGGCGTTTTTCAGCGTCGGGTGATCACCACTTCAAGGTATTCACTCGGCACCACCAGCGATTTTTCACCCGTGCGGTTCAAGCGGTTGATCAGCTCGGTCAGGTCACCTTCAAGGGCCTGGGCGCCTTCGGGGGGCAGCGCCGCGAACGCCTTGTGGACCGGGCCATACCAGGTGCGGAACGTGTCGATGAAATGCGCGGCCGAACGGTAGCGGAAATTGAAAAACCGCCGTGTCACCTGAAGCAGAAACTCGTGCTCATCGAAGTGCTTATGCAGCCAGGCCTCGGAACCCCAGTTCGACGGTGGTTGTGCCCCCGGCGGAGGTGGCATGTGCCGGCCCAGGGTCTTGAACATCTGGCCGACAAAACCTTCGGGCGTCCAGTTGGCGAGGCCGATCCGGCCGCCCGGACGACAGACCCGCGCGAGCTCGGCGGCAGCCTTGGACTGGTCCGGTGCGAACATCACGCCGAAGGTCGACAGCACCGCATCGAAACTGCCGTCCTCGAACGGCAGCGCCTCGGCATCCGCCACTTGAAAGGTCACCTCCAGGCGTTCCGCCCGGGCCCGGTCTTCGCCGCGCTCCAGCAGCGCGGCGACGTAGTCGGTGGACGTGACGCGGGCACCCCGGCGCGCGGCCGCCAGTGTCGCGTTGCCGTTGCCGGCGGCGACGTCCAGCACGCGCTCGTCGCAAAGCAGGTCGCAGGCTTCGGCGAGCTGCTCGCCGACAATCTGCAAGGTGGTGCCGATCACGGCATAGTCGCCACTGGCCCAGGCGGCCATCTGACGGTTTTTCAAGGCAGTGAGATCAATGGGAGTACTCATCAAATCGCTCCGTTACGAGTTCAAACGCCCCTGGCTTATTCCGCCGTGGTGGGGTCGATGACGGTCATGACCCGGGAAATGCGGTTGGCCGGGAAACCACTCAGCCTGGCATGCTCCCGGATCAACTCTTCGTTGGGCGAGAGGTACACACAGTAGAGCTTGTCACCGGTGACATAACTCTGCTGCCACTGCACCTCCGGCAAGTCGCGCAATGCTCGGCAGGACTTTTGCGAAGCCGCTTTCAAATCCCTTTCTGACAGTGTTCCAGCACCCGGAATCTCGCGTTCAATGATGAACTTCGGCATGGCAACCTCTCATTTTTGTTATTGATGACAGGGTCGGCAGACCCTGTGCCAACTATCGCGCTGCTGACCATCGGCGTCCTGCCCGATCGTCGGCCAACCTTGCCCGATCGTCCGGAGGTTTCGCGTTGTACCGCGACAGGCTCACAATCAAAAACTGCCCGCCCACAGGGGAACACCACCATGGACGCCCTGTCCCAGACCCTGCGCGTCGTCCGCCTGGTCGGCGCGATTTTCATCAACGCCAGGTTCACTGCCCCCTGGTGTTATCAGTCACCGAGCGCGGACACCGCCGCACCGTTTCTCGAGCCCGGCGCCGAACGCGTGGTGATCTTTCACTTGATCACCGAAGGCGAGTGTTATGTCGAGCTCGGTGATGATCCTCCCCAATTGCTGACGGCTGGCGATGTGGTGGTGTTTCCGCAGGGCGATGCCCACCGCATGTGCTCCAAACCCGGTCTCGCGCCGGCCAGCGGTGCACGGCTGGACGTCGTGCTCGCGCGCCGCCCACGGCAATTGAGCTATGGCGGTGGTGGCGCGGTCACGCGCCTGGTGTGCGGTTATCTGGCGTGCGATACGCGGCTGGCGGGCATGTTGTTGACGGGGTTGCCGGCCGTGGTAAAGGTCAATGTGCGCGGCTCGAACGCCGGGATCTGGCTGGAATCTTCGGTGCGTTATGCGCTGGCCGAAGCGCGCTCGCCAAGGCCCGGTGGTGAAGGCGTACTGGCCAAGCTGGCCGAGGTGTTGTTCATCGAAGTGCTGCGTTTGTACATGCACGAACAGGCCGAAGGCCGGACCGGTTGGCTGGCGGGTGTGGGCGACCGGATCGTCGGTGCCGCCCTCAACGCGCTGCACAAAAAACCCTGTCATGCCTGGACACTGGATGAACTGGCGCGCACCGCCGGCACCTCAAGATCGGTATTGGCGGAGCGCTTTCAGCAACTGGTTGGGATTTCGCCGATGCAGTACCTGACGCAATGGCGCATGTTGCTGGCGGCCAACCTGTTACGCAGCAGTAACAGCTCATTGATGCGCATCGCCGAAGAGGTCGGTTACCAGACCGATACGGCGTTCAGCCGGGCATTTCGGCGGGAGTTCGGCGCACCGCCCGCGGCGTGGCGGCGCAGTCAGGAGAAACGAACAATGGCCCACGGCGCGGAGCCTGTGAGCCATTGAGTTGACGGGTTACGCGGCGGGGGCTTTCGCCTCTTCCAGCAACTGCTGGATCATCTTCTCCTGGGTTTCGTAGCGACCTTCACCGAAGTGGGTGAAACGCACCTGCCCCTTGGCGTCGATCAGGTAGTGAGCGGGCCAGTACTGGTTATCGAAGTTGCGCCAGATCGCGTAGTTGTTGTCGATGGCCACCGGGTAGGTGATGCCGAGCTTTTTCACCTGATCCTTGACGTTGGCGATGATGCGTTCGAAGCCGTATTCCGGGGTGTGGACGCCGATCACCACCAGGCCATCCTTCTCGTATTTCTTCGCCCAGTCCTTCACGTAAGGCAGGGTGTGCTGGCAGTTGATGCAGTCGTAGGTCCAGAAGTCCACCAGCACCACTTTGCCTTTGAGCGACTCATTGGTCAGTGCTGGTGAGTTGATCCATTCAACGGCGCCGGACAGCGACGGCATCGGACCCTGGGCATTGTCCAGGCTTGTATCGGCCTTGACCTTGCTGACCAGGTAATCGACCACTTTCGGTACGCTTTCCAGCACGCCTTTCTCGATACTGCTGACGCCCTCGGAAGAAGTGCCGGCCAGCAGGGTCTTGTCGGCGCCGGTGGAAATCACCACCGCAGCCGCCAGTACCGCAAACCCGGTACCGCGTCGCAACCAGCCGGTCACCGGAATCGACGCTTTCAAGCGATTGACCAGGCCGCGACCGGCGAAGATCAAGGTGCCCAGGGACAACGCGCTGCCCAGGCCGTACGCCACCAGCAACAGACTGGTCTGCGCGTTGGCGCCTTGCAGCATGGCGCCGGTGAGGATCACGCCGAGGATCGGCCCGGCGCACGGCGCCCAGAGCAGACCGGTGGCGACACCGATCATCACCGAACCCAACGGGCCGGACATTTTGCGGGTGTCGGGGTCGAGGCGATTGCCCAACAGCACGAACGGGCGTGCCAGCCAGCCGCCGACCCGTGCCGAAATCAGCGACAGGGCAAACAGCGCCATCACAATCAGGGCCACGTGACGACCGGTGTTGTTGGCTTGCACCACCCATTCACTGCTGACCACGGCCAGGCTGGAGATCAGGGCGAAGGTCAGGACCATGCCGCCGAGGGTGAGCAGGATCGAGGAGCGAGTGCGGTCGACCCCGGCGAACAGGAACGGCACGACCGGGAGAATGCAGGGACTGAGGACGGTCAAAATGCCGCCCAGGAAAGCGATGAGAAACATGGGGATCACCTAATGCATTAGAGGGTGGCAACGAGTCCCCTGTAGGAGCCGGCTTGCTGGCGATGGCGATTTGTCAGTCACATCAATGTCGAATGTGCTGCCGTCATCGCCAGCAAGCCGGCTCCTACAGTGGGATTGCGTGACTTCAGGCCGTTTGCTCATCCAGCAATTGGCCTTGTGGCGTGCGGCTGCCACCGTTCTCGGCAACCATCTGCCCTTGCGGCGTACGGCTCGAACCGTCCTGCACCAGCAAGTCGTTGGCGCCCTGCTCGTTCACCGGGGTCAGCTGGAAGCAGGTGCTGCTGCCGCAGGTGCTTTGTTCAACGGCGGCGTTGGCGTGAGCGGCGGCGCCGGCAAGGGCGAAGGCAGCGGCGGTCAAAAAGCGGGTTACGTTGTTCATGGCGTTCTTCCTGTATCAAAGGGGATTGGCAATCGGTCAGCGAAGGACTCAGTTGTCTTCGTTGCAGTCAGCAATTTTTCGGTAGTCCAGCACCTGGGTTTTGTTCTGGGAGTCCAGGTAAGTCAGCTGGGCATCGACAATCCCGCAGGCATTCGTGGTGTCCTGTGTCAACGACACCACTTTCTTGATGTCCAGGTGCGTGCCGTAGCTGTAGGTCCTGGCGCTGACGTCGGCTTCGGCACGGGCCGACAGGGTGCAGATGTTCAGGGCGGCAAACAGGCAAGCGGCGTAGATGGCTTTGGTGTTCATGGTGGTGTCCTCAAGGCTTCAATGGGTAGATCGTTCAATTGAGCCGAGGCGGTTGGGTTTGCCTCGATGGAACCTATTAGAAGGCCCTGAGGTATCTCGTCTGTGTCGAGAAGCGGCGCGTGTAAATCGGTACGTATCAAAGGGGCCTGCCGATACACAGCGATACAAAACCCCTGGATTTCCGGGTTTTTAAGTCCATGTGTATCCGCCGACACACCAGATACACTGCAATACAAAGGGTGGCGGGCGAGCGGGCAAAGGCTCGATAGACTGTGCGCATTCCCTATTTGAAGAGGCTTGGCCCATGGAACACGTCGATCACATCCTCATCGTGGACGATGACCGCGAGATTCGAGAGCTGGTAGGCAACTACCTGAAGAAGAACGGCCTGCGCACCACCGTCGTGGCGGACGGCCGGCAGATGCGCGCGTTCCTGGAGACCACGCCGGTGGACTTGATCGTGCTCGACATCATGATGCCGGGCGACGATGGCCTGATGCTGTGCCGCGAGATCCGCGCAGGCAAACACAAGACCACCCCGGTGCTGATGCTAACTGCGCGCAACGATGAAACCGACCGCATCATCGGCCTGGAAATGGGCGCCGACGATTACCTGGTCAAGCCGTTCGCCGCCCGTGAACTGCTGGCGCGGATCAACGCGGTGCTGCGGCGCACACGGATGCTGCCGCCCAACCTGGTGGTCACCGAAAGCGGTCGCCTGCTGGCCTTCGGTCGCTGGCGCCTGGACACCTCGGCCCGCCATCTGCTCGATGACGACGGCACCATGGTCGCGCTCAGCGGCGCGGAATATCGACTGCTGCGGGTGTTCCTCGACCATCCGCAACGGGTGCTCAACCGCGACCAGTTGCTGAACCTGACCCAGGGCCGTGATGCCGATCTGTTCGACCGTTCCATCGATTTGCTGGTCAGCCGCCTGCGTCAGCGCTTGCTCGACGACGCACGGGAACCGGCCTACATCAAAACCGTGCGCAGCGAAGGCTATGTGTTTTCGCTGCCGGTGGAAGTCCTTGGGGCGCCCGCATGAACCTTTCCCTGCGGTGGCCCCGCACCCTCGCCTCGCGCCTGTCGCTGATTTTCCTGATCGGTCTGATTCTGGCGCAAGTCCTGTCTTTCGGCGCGCAGTACTACGAGCGCTACGAAAGCGCGAAAAACACCATGCTGGGCAATCTGGAAACCGACGTTTCAACGTCCATCGCCATCCTCGACCGCTTGCCGGCCGAAGAACGCATGAGTTGGCTGCAACAACTGGATCGCCGCAACTACCGCTATTTGCTGGATGAAGGTTCGCCCGGCACAGCGATGAGCGATACGCCTATCGCGATGACCTCGATCAAGGACGCCATCGGCAAGGATTACCCGATGACGGTTACGGACATTCCCGGTCCGGTCAAACACTTCCAGGTCCATCTGAAACTGGCCGATGGCAGCCCGGTCACCATCGACGTGCGTCCGTCGATGGTGCCGTTGTCGCCCTGGTTGCCGGTCGTCTTGCTCGGCCAACTGTTGCTGATGATTCTGTGCACCTGGCTGGCCGTGAGAATCGCCATTCGCCCCCTCACCCGCCTCGCACAAGCCGTCGAAACGCTGGACCCCAACACCCACCCGGTGCACCTGGACGAAAAAGGCCCGACCGAAGTCGCCCACGCCGCCATGGCCTTCAACGCCATGCAGGCGCGTATCGCGGCGTACCTCAAAGAACGCATGCAATTGCTGGCGGCGATTTCCCACGACCTGCAAACCCCCATCACTCGGATGAAACTGCGCGCCGAGCTCATGGACGACTGCAACGAAAAAGACAAACTGTGGAACGACCTCGGCGAGATGGAGCACCTGGTGCGCGAAGGCGTGGCCTATGCCCGCAGCGTCCATGGCGCCACCGAAGAGAGCCGTCGCACCGATCTGGATTCGTTCCTCGACAGCCTGGTGTTCGACTATCAGGACATGGGCAAGGACGTTCAGCTCAGCGGAAAAAGTGACACCGTCATCGACACCCGGCCGCACGCCTTGCGCCGCGTGCTGGTGAACCTCACGGACAACGCACTCAAATTCGCCGGCGCGGCGCAACTGCAGGTGGAATCGAAACCTGGCGGCAGCTTGTCGGTGAAGGTGATGGACCGCGGCCCCGGGATTGCCGAAGAAGAACTCGCCCACGTGATGGAGCCGTTCTACCGCGTGGAGAATTCTCGCAACCGCAGCACCGGCGGCACCGGTCTCGGCCTGGCGATTGCCCAGCAACTGGCGCTGGCCCTCGGCGGGTCGTTGACGCTGAGCAACCGCGAAGGCGGCGGACTCTGCGCAGAGCTAAAGCTCCCGGCCCGCCCTTTGTAGGAGCGAGGCTTGCCCGCGAAGGCCTCGACACGGTTCTACCTGAAAACCGTGTCATCGTTCTTCGCGGGCAAGCCTCGCTCCTACAGAACCTGAACCAAGGCTAAGGAAAGCCTTTATATTGTCGGGCGCAGTCGGTGATTCGCCGCTGTGCTGTACTCGGCAACACCTCATCACTGATATGGACATTGCACATGGATGAAAACAGAAGACCCATCAAAACGCGTTCTGCGGGATGGGCCAAATACGTCACCGACCAGTTGGTGAAAAGGGACCTCTCCCCCAATCAGATCTCCGTGGCCAGCATCGCCTTCGCACTCGCTGGCATCGTCGCGCTCAATATCGACACGGGCGTCATCGGTTCGATCCTCTGCGCCCTCGGCATCCAGTTGCGCCTGTTGTGCAACCTCTTCGACGGCATGGTCGCGATTGAAGGCGGCAAGAAATCCGACATCGGCAGCCTCTACAACGAATTCCCCGACCGGATTGCCGACAGCCTGCTGATTGTCGGCCTGGGCTACGCCATCGGCTACTCTGACCTTGGCTGGTTTGCCGCGCTGGCTGCGGCATTGACGGCATACGTCAGGGTGTTTGGCGGTTCGATCGGTCTCAAGCAGAGCTTCATCGGCCCGATGGCCAAGCAGCACCGAATGGCGGTCATGACGGTCGGGCTGCTGCTGAATGCCGTCGAAGCAAGCGTTTATGCCACTCACTACGTGCTGTTGATTGCGCTGGTCATCATCGCCATCGGCTCCGCCGCGACCTGCGTCACGCGCACCCTGGCCATCTCGCGCGAACTGAAGGGGAATCCTCATGTGGATCAGTAACGCGCTGATTTCTGTTCTTCGATTCGTGATCGGCGTCACGGCCCGATGGGAAAGCCCGCCGGACCTGACACGCCAGCGTATCTATTTCGCCAATCACTCCAGCCATATGGACACCCTGGCAATCATCGCAGCCCTGCCACCGGAAGCCCGAGTGAACGTGAAACCGGTTGCGGCCGCTGACTACTGGGGAAAGAACAAATTCCTGTCATACATCTCGCAGAAAGGCCTGAATGCGGTGCTGATCGATCGCAACCCCGCGCCCGGCGTCAACGTACTGGAGCCGATTTTCGACGTGGTGCGCGCCGGCCATTCGATCATCATCTTTCCGGAAGGCACGCGCGGCAGCGAGGCGTTGCCCGGTCCTTTCAAATCGGGTCTGTTTCGCTTGGCCGAGACATTCCCTGAGGTTGACCTGGTGCCTATCTACCTGGAAAACCTGCATCGCTCCATGCCAAAAGGCAAACACGTCCCCCTGCCCATCATCTGCACGATCCGTATCGGCGATCCGCTGCAACGGATCAGCGGCGAGGAAAAACAGGTGTTTCTGGATCGGGCGCGTGACGCGATTGTGAGGTTGTCGGAATGAATCTTGATGAAAAGTTTTTGTGGTTCTTCGGCGCCATTGCCGCCCTGTTGGCGATCGCTTCGATCATCGGCCGGATACTGGCCAAGCGGGCGACGACAGAGGGCTCGGTCTCGACCATCGAAAACCTCAACCAGCGCGTAAATGCCTGGTGGGGGATGGTGATCATTTTCTTCGTGTCCTACCTGCTGGGCGGGAACGCGACGGTCATTCTGTTCGGCTTCATTTCCCTGTTCGCGCTCCGGGAATTCATCACCCTGACACCGACCCGGCCTGGCGACCATAACGCGCTGTTTTCGGCGTTTTTCATCCTGATTCCGCTGCAATACGTACTGATCGGCACCCACTGGTATTCGCTGTTCACGCTGTTGATTCCGGTGTACGCCTTCCTGCTGCTGCCGGCGATTGCGGTGCTGAGCCAGGACACCGACGCCTTCCTGGAACGGGCGGCCAAAATTCAGTGGGGGGTGATGATTTGCGTCTACTGCATCAGCCACGCGCCGGCGCTGTTACTGCTGGACCTGGAAGGCTTCCAGGGCCAGAACGCGCTGCTGCTGTTCTACCTGGTGTTCGTCGTGCAGTTGAGTGACGTGTTGCAGTACGTGTTCGGCAAGCTCTTCGGCAAGCACAAGGTTGCGCCGCTGGTGAGCCCGTCGAAAACCGTGGAAGGCCTGGTCGGCGGCGGTTTGTCGGCCACGCTGATTGGCGGCTGCATGTTCTGGATGACACCGTTCAGTTTCTGGCAGTCGCTGATGATGTCGTTCGTGATTGTGGTGATGGGTTTCCTGGGCGGCCTGGTGATGTCGGCGATCAAGCGCAGCCTCAGCGCCAAGGACTGGGGCACCATGATCAAGGGCCACGGCGGCATGCTCGACCGGATGGACTCGATCTGCTTCGCGGCACCGATCTTCTTTCACCTGACGCGGTACTTCTTCTCCGCCCAATAAAAACGCATCTCCACTGTAGGAGCCGGCTTGCCGGCGATAGCGGTAGGTCAGTCGACACATTTATCGCCTGAATGGACGCCATCGCCGGCAAGCCGGCTCCTACAAGGAATTATGCCGGGCTCACCACCCCTTCCCCGTGCATCTGCCGCAACAACGCCGCTCCGCTGTCGATGAAACCCTGCGATCCCGCCGCCCCCGCTTCGACGGCCAATCCTTCCAGCTGCTCACGTCCGTTCAGTTGGGGAAACTCGTCGATCCGCTGCAACAAGCGCCAGGCCAGCGGGCTCAGTTCGGAAAACTTCACGCTCCAGTCCTCCGCCCGGCGAACCAATAACAACGTCGGCTGAGCCGGAGGCGTTTCAGGCTGATAGTCCGGCCCCACCAACTGCACCGGCCAGGCATACGCCAACGGCCAGGCCAGTGGTGAAACCTGCAACGGTCGATCCAGCAGCAGCCCGACATCACTCGCTGGCAATGGCTCGGCGTCGGACTGTTGCAACACCATCTCGATCCACTCGTAATGCGCCAGTTCCACCATGAACGGCGGCCACGCCCCCTCGTGCAACGCAGGCGGTTCTGACGCGAGAAAGTCGACAAACTCCCTGGCGATCTCACCGAATTTCGGCGTTTGCGCACGGTGGTCCCGCAGGAAGATGCGCACCAGCGAACCCCAGCGCTCATCGCCAAGAATCTTGATCAACACCGGAAAAGTGCCGCTGAGCAAGATCGAGAGGTTATTGAAAACAAGGTCGCGATAAACCTGTGCCCGCGCCACGTCCATTCCGGCCGGCGGCGCGCAGTGATCGGGGTCGCGCAAGTAAAGCCCCAAGGTGTTTTGCTGCTGAAACAGGCTTGCGTTATCCACGGTTCGCCTCCTTGTCCTGCAAGCGGCGAATGGTCTGCAATTCGGCAACCAGTTCCGCGAATGCAGGGAAATTGAAATCCCGCTCAAGCAACGTCGGTTGCGCGCCGAACCGAGCATAGGCCTGGGCCAGCAACGACCACACCACCGGTTTCACCGAGGCGCCGTGGGTGTCGATTTTCAACGTGTCGGACTCATCGAAATGCCCGGCCACGTGCATCGCCACCACCCGGTCCGAATCGATGCCGGCCAGAAAAACCTGCGGATCAAAATCGTGGTTGATCGAGTTGACGTACACATTGTTGACGTCCAGCAACAGGTCGCAATCGGCTTCGCGCAGCACCGCGTTGGTGAACGTCAGCTCGTCCATGTCCTGTTGCGGCGCGGCGTAATACGAGACGTTTTCCACCGCCAGGCGCCGACCGAGAATGTCCTGGGACTGACGAATGCGCGCGGCGACGTGGTGCACCGCTTCTTCGGTAAAGGGCAGCGGCAACAGGTCGTACAGGTGACCGTCATCGCTGCAGTAGCTCAGGTGTTCGCTGTACAGCGGCACGTTGTACTGATCGAGAAAAACCCGCACTTCTTGCAGGAACCCGACGTCCAGCGGCGCCGGTCCGCCCAATGACAGGGACAAACCATGGCAGGACAACGGATAGCGCTCGGCCAGGCCCCGCAGTGCCGCGCCATGAGCGCCGCCGATGCCGATCCAGTTCTCCGGCGCGACTTCCAGAAAGTCGAAATCGCCCACGCGGGCGGCTTGAAGGTCTTTCATCAAACCGCGACGCAGGCCAAGTCCGACGGTGGCCTTCGTTGATGTGTTGGAAGTCTGCATGATGTCGATCTCAAAGGTTGTCAGAACGTAATCACAGTTAACCGAAACGGTGTATCGGGCCTGTGTTGCGTTCCGGCAGAAAATCGCGGCGGTTGTATCGCCGGCGGGTCTGTACACACTTCGGTACAGAGCCGCCGGTGGGCGTTACGCCAGGTCGTATTTCTCGCGCACCAGATGGCCGATGCCGATGCGATCGAGCACGTTCATCGGGCACAGGAAGGTCACGCGCACGGTGCCGGGCAAGCGGCTGATGTCGATGGAGCCGGTGATGGTCGCGCGGTTGAGCACTTCGTCATACGGCAGGCCCGTGACCGAAGCGGCACGTTTCAGGCCGTTTTCCACCGCCACGTTGAGGTTCTCGCCGCTGCCGATGAAGGTGATCGGGCCGCTCTGCTCGATCTCGGTCTGGCCCCAGCGCTCGCCCAGTTCGCGGACTTTCTGCCGTTGCAGGGCATTCATCGGTCGCGCCATCGGCGGCAGATCGTCGAGGTTTTGCAGGAGGATCGGCCCTTCCAGTGTCAGGTGCTTGATCACTTCGACCTGCACTTCGGTTTCCCCGGAGCAGTCGGTGGCATGCCCGGCGATCTCGCCGTTGCCCTGCTGGGCGTGCATGTCGCCCATGTACACACCGGCGCCCGGGACTTTCACCGGGCAGATCAATACGCAGCCTTCGCGGATCGAGTTGGTGTCCATGTGACCGTCAGTCTTGGCCGCGTGCAGTTCCTCACGCGTCATGCCGAAACGGTGCGGTGCGCCGATCAGGTATTGGCCGAAATCGGCGCAGTTGTGCGAGTCCGGCAAGTCCCGCGACGGCGTGGTGCCGATGTTGCCGAGGAACGGCCGCATGTGCGCGGCAACGCCGGGGATGTCGGCGCGGGCCAGGGACAGGATCGAATGCTGGGCGGCGAACTCCGGCAGTGCCGACATCTCGGAGGCGTTGCCCGCCAGTTGGTTGGCGATGTCCTGATTGACGGTCAGGCTGACCTGATTCTGCGCATCGAACACGATCACGTAACCGTGGCTGAAGCGGAAAGCGCTGACTTCGGCGCCGCAATTGCTGCAACGAATCGAATCTTCGCCAATGCCTTCGACGTAGCTGGCCGGGTGCTCTGTGCCGCATTTGCTACAGAATTTCGCGACGAACGGATCGCCGTTGTAGCGACCTTCAACGAAGCTCATCACGCCGGACGAGGTGGCCAGCGAGGTGACGCGCATGCTTTTGATCTTGATCGCCACGGCGTCGCCGATTTCGGCACCGGCAATGGCCACCGGTTGGGTCACTTCATGGCCGCCCTCGAAGGCCGGCGTAATCATCGGCCCCCAGCAGCCCGGCGGCGTGCCGGTGATCAGGGTGCCGCCGTCGGCCAAGGGGCCGAGCATCGGCTGGCTTGGGCCGATAAGGCCGCTGGTGTATTGGTCGACGCGCAGGCGATCAACGGGTGTGGATGTCAGGTCGGTTTCAGGCAGGAGCGTGGTCATTGTTGTCCCCTTCACGGTGTATAGGGTGCCAAGCGGCCTGTGCAGTTCATCGCAGGTTTGTATCTGGGCTGTGTTCGGCAGTGAGCCGGTTTTGCGGGAAATGTATCGAGAAGGACGTTAGATACACTCCGATACACACGTACCCGTGTAGGAGCGAGGCTTGCCCGCGAAGGCGGCGTAACAGTCAACGAGGATGTGTCTGAAATACCGCCTTCGCGGGCAAGCCTCGCTCCTACAGGGGATGTGTGTGAATCAGGCAAATGCGGGCTTTCGTCGCTCCGCCCGGCAGCCCACGGCCTGCGGACTAAACTTACTGCACGCAGGACGTACTCACCGTCCTGATCATTTCCACGACCACTGCCCAGAGGTGAATGCCTCGACAAAGAATGCCCCTGGACCGTGATCCAGCCGAAGGAGCACACGTGATGGACGAGGCCAGACTCAACGATTTCATGGGCAAACTGGTGAACGACATGGGCGGCGCGGCGATGCTCGCCAACGTCATCCTCGGCGAAGAGCTCGGGCTGTACCGGGCGATGGCCGACAGTCAGTTGATCAGCCCCGAAACACTCGCCGAGAAAACCGGCTGCAACCCCCGCCTGCTGCGCGAATGGCTCAGCGCCCACGCCGCGTCCGGTTACATGGAACACCGCGACGGCCAGTTCCGTCTGCCCGAAGAACAAGCCCTGGCGCTGGCGATCGAAGACTCACCGGTCTACGTGGCGGGCGGTATCGGGGTGGTCGCGTCGTTTTTCCATGACAAGGACAAGCTGGTCAAAGCCATGCGCGGCAACGGCGCCCTGCCCTGGGGCGAACACCATCCGTGCATGTTCAGCGGCACGGAACGGTTCTTCCGGCCCGGCTACAAGGCGCACCTGGTCGCCGAATGGCTACCGTCCCTTGAAGGCGTCGTCGCCAAACTGGAGGCTGGCGCCAAGGTCGCGGACATCGGCTGCGGGCACGGCGCATCGACGGTAATCATGGCCCAGGCATTCCCGGACTCGCGGTTCGTCGGTTTCGACTACCACGCGCCGTCCGTCACCGTCGCCAACCAGCGCGCCGAGGAAGGCGGTGTGTCCGGTCGGGCGCGGTTCTTCCAGGGCACGGCAAAAAGCTATCCCGGTGACGACTACGACCTGATCTGCTATTTCGACTGCCTGCATGACATGGGCGACCCGGTGGGCGCGGCGCGGCACGCCTATGAGTCGCTGAAGCCGGACGGCACGGTGCTGCTGGTCGAACCGTTCGCCAACGACAAGCTAGACGACAACGTTACCCCGGTTGGCCGGTTGTTCTACGCCGCCTCGACGTTCATTTGCACCCCGAACTCGCTGTCCCAGGAAGTTGGCCTCGGGCTCGGCGCCCAGGCCGGTGAGGCGCGGTTGCGCAAGGTGTTTACGGAAGCGGGATTCAGCACATTCCGCCGGGCTACCGAAACGCCGTTCAACCTGATACTCGAAGCGCGCAAGTAAACATCGCCCCTGTAGGAGCGAGGCTTGCCCGCGAAGGCGGTATCTCAGGCACACCGTCGTTGTCTGATAGGCCGTCTTCGCGGGCAAGCCACGCTCCTACAGGTGAATCACCAAATGCTACCCTTCAAACACCCCAGCCCCATCGGAGTGTTGAACATGCTCGACAGCCGCACCCGCGAACAACTCGACCGGCTCCAGCAGTTCATGACCGACCAGCCGTTCGTGGTCCTGACCGGTGCCGGCATCAGCACCCCGTCGGGCATTCCGGACTACCGCGACCACCAGGGCGTGCGCCGTGGCCGGCAACCGATGATGTATCAGGAATTCCTCAGCGCCCCGGAATCCCGGCGCCGCTACTGGGCGCGAGCGATGCTCGGCTGGCCGCGGGTGCGTCAGGCTCAGCCAAATGTGGCGCATGAAGCCCTCGCCAACCTGCAAAGCACCCGGCAGATCAGCGGGCTGATCACCCAGAACGTCGACACCTTGCACGACCAGGCCGGCAGCCACGACGTGATCGAACTGCATGGCAGCCTGCACCGGGTGCTGTGCCTGGATTGCGGGCAGCGCAGTGAGCGGGATTCGATCCAGCAGTTGATGGAAACGCAGAACCCGTACCTGGCCGGCGTGGATGCGGTGCAGGCACCGGACGGCGACACGCTGCTCGACGCGGCGTTCGAAGCGCGGTTTCAGGTACCGCATTGCCCGAATTGCGCGGGCGAGCGAATGAAACCGGACGTGGTGTTTTTTGGCGAGAACGTGGCGCAGGTGACGGCGGCCAAGGCAATGGCTGCGGTGGAAAAAGCGGCGGGATTGCTGGTGGTGGGGTCTTCGTTGATGGCGTATTCGGCGTTTCGGTTATGCCGGGCGGTGGCGGATCAGGGCAAGCCGCTGATAGCGATTAACCTGGGCAAGACGCGGGCGGATGACATCCTCGATCTGAAAATCGAGGCTTCGTGTGAACAACTATTGCCGTTGCTGACCCAGCGCCTGACACCTTAGCAACAACGCATACCTTGCCGGCGACGGCGACGTAACAGATACACCGCGTCGCCTGAATCGCCAGCAAGCCGGCTCCTACAAGGGTCTGTATTCACCTGACACACCACCAAACCTGTAGGAGCTGGCTTGCCGGCGATGGCGTCCGCAAAAACACCACAAACCTCAAGGCCCAATCGCCGGCAAGCCGGCTCCTACAAGGGTCTGTATTCACCTGACACACCACCAAACCTGTAGGAGCCGGCTTGCTGGCGATGGCGTCCGCAAAAACACCCCAAACCTCAAGGCCCAATCGCCGGCAAGCCGGCTCCTACAAAGGTCTGTATTCGCCTGACACACCACCAAACCTGTAGGCGCTGGCTTGCCGGCGATGGCGTCCGCAACAACACCACAAACCTCAAGGCCCAATCGCCGGCAAGCCGGCTCCTACAAGGGTCCGTATTCACCTGACACACCACCAAACCTGTAGGAGCCGGCTTGCCGGCGATGACGTCCGCAAAAACAGCGCAAACCTCAAGGCCCAATCGCCGGCAAGCCGGTTCCTACAAAGACCGTGCCCGCCTGACACCTTAGCAACTGGCACAACGCATACCTTGTAGGAGCCGGCTTGCCGGCGATGGCGTCCGAAACAACACCCCAAACCTCAAGGCCCAATCGCCGGCAAGCCGGCTCCTACAAAGACCCGTGGGCGATTACAGCAGCGACAAGGTGTAGTTGATGATAAAGCGATTCTGATCAACGTTACGCCCGGCATCGGTATTCGACTTGCCGTTGCGCACGCTGAAACCAAGCCCCTTGAGCGACCCAGATTGCAGCACGTAGTCCAGGGTCATATCACGCTCCCACTCGGACTGATCGCCCGCGTTGCGAACCTTGATGTCAGTCCCTTTCAGATACGCGATCGACGCTTTCAGACCCGGCACGCCCAAAGGCGCGAAGTCATAGGAATACTGACCGAAGTTCGTCTGCTCGCCTGCGCGGGTAAAGCTCTGGATCATGCGGTCCGTCGGCAGGTAAACACTGCCACCACCCGCCCCTTTATCGACCAGGCTACCTTGGTTGGGCTGCACGAAGTTGCTGCCGTCACCCACCTGTTGATGCCCCAGCGACACCGAGTGGCCACCGTTCACATAGGTGATCATCGCCACCCAGGTGTTGTTGTCGATTTCACCGTTGTTGTCCTCGGTGTAACCCGAGGTGCGGTAGCCTTGTGCGCGGCCGGCGGCGGAACTGTTGGCGCCCGTCGATGTGGTGTTGAAGTAACGCAGATCGGTGGTGAACGAGCTTTTGCTGTCGATCGGCAACACGTGGGTCAGACCGAAAAAGTTCTGGTTGTAGAAGTCTTCCATCTGCGCGAAGTAATACTGCGCCTTCAGTTCCTTGGTGATGTAGTAGTCACCGCCAGCGAAGTAGAACTTGTTGCTGTCCTGGGTGGCGCCCGGCACCGACAAACCGGTCCGGTCCGTCGAGGCGCGGCCGACTGCGTGTTCAAGCACGCCACTGGTCAGCATCAAGCCATCGATGTCATTCGAGGTGACCTGCGCACCGGTGAACGACTGCGGCAATACGCGGGCATCGTTCGACAACAGGATCGGCAATTTCGGCAGCAAGGTGCCGTAGCGGAACTCAGTTTTTGAGATACGCATCTTCGCCGTGGGGCCGAAGCTGCTCCAGGAGTCGGCAGCACCGTCGCCGTCACTCGGGATCATGCCGCTGCCCACGTGGCGACCCGCGCCGCTGTCCAGCGTCACACCGAGCAACGCTTGCGCATCCAGCCCGAACCCGACCGCGCCCTGGGTAAAACCGGACTCATAGCGCAGCACAAAACCCTGCGCGGCCTCCTCGGTTTTCGACGGGTCCGCCGTGCCATCGCGGTTATCGCTGTTGAAATACAACGTGCGCATCGACAGCGTGGCTTTGCTGTCCTCCAGAAAACCGTGCGCGGCAGAGTCGGCTGCCTGTGCGCACATCGAACCGGTGGCCAGCAAAAGTGCGGTGGGGATTGCTCGCTTGAACATACGGTGCTCCTGGGTCATTTTTTTATGTTTTTTTTTAGTTTTTGCCGACCGCTGTCCGCCACGGGCACTCAACCGCGGCGTGCACAATGCCGCGCTCGATGAGTGACCATGAGCCTTGAGGAAAGCGATCGGAGTGTTCGAGCTAGATGAGGTAAGAAAGACCCACGGTCAGCGCAAAGGCGACCAGCGAAATAATGGTCTCCAGCACGGTCCAGGTCTTGAACGTCTGGGTGACGCTCATGTTGAAGTATTCCTTGATCAACCAGAAGCCGCCGTCGTTGACGTGGGAAAAGATCACCGACCCGGCGCCCGTCGCCAGCACCAGCAACTCCGGATGCGGATAACCCAGACCAATGGCCACCGGCGCGACAATGCCGGAGGCGGTGGTCATGGCCACGGTGGCGGAACCGGTGGCGATGCGCATCAACGCGGCGAACAGCCAGCCCATCAGCAGCGGCGACAGGTGAAATTCGTGGGCCAGGCTGACGATCTGGTCGGTGACCCCGGCGTCCACCAGGATCCGGTTCAAGCCGCCGCCGGCGCCGACCAGCAAGGTGATGCTGGCGGTTGGCGCCAGGCATTCGTTGGTGAACTTGAGGATCGATTCGCGGTTGAAGCCCTGGGCGAGGCCGAGGGTCCAGAAGCTCAGCAAGGTCGCCAGCAACAGCGCGATCACCGAGTTGCCGATGAACAGCAAAAACTGGTTGAAACCGCTGCCCGGCGTGGAAATCAGGTTGGCCCAGCCGCCGATCAGCATCAACAGCACCGGCAACAGAATGGTCGACATGGTGATGCCGAAACCCGGCAGGCTGTCGCGCGGTTCACGCTCGAGGAACTGCCGTTCCAGCGGGTTTTCCGCCGGCAGTTGAATGCGCGGCACGATGAATTTGGCGTACAGCGGACCGGCAATAATCGCCGTCGGAATGCCGATCAAAATCGCATACATCAACGTCTGCCCGACCGACGCCTGATACACCTGCACCGCGAGCATCGCCGCCGGGTGCGGCGGCACCAGCGCATGCACCACCGACAGCCCGGCGACCATCGGCAAACCGACCATCAGAATCGACACGCCCACGCGGCGCGCCACGGTAAACGCAATCGGCACCAGCAACACAAAACCGACTTCGAAGAACAACGGCAGCCCGACCAGAAAGGCGATGCACACCATCGCCCAATGCGCGTTCTTCTCGCCGAAACGGTCGATCAAGGTGCGCGCCACCTGCTCGGCGCCGCCGGACTCGGCCATCATCTTGCCGAGCATCGTGCCCAGCGCCACCACCAGCGCAATGTGCCCCAGGGTCTTGCCGACACCGGCCTCGTAGGCGCCGACCACGCCGGACGGCGGCATGCCGGCGAGCAATGCCAGGCCGATGGACACCAGGGTGATAACGATGAAGGGATTGAGTCGATAGCGGGCGATCAGAACGATCAGCGCGATGATGGCGATGGCGGCATATACCAGCAGCCAATAGCCGAAGGACAGGGTCATGCGGTACTCCTCGAAAGGGTCACGTCGAATGGGTTGTGAAACTCATAAAACATTTCGAGAGGTGATTTTCAAACGAGGCGAAAGTAATTTTCGTAGAGGGATAAGGGTTGTCGTGCAGAGGTATGGGGGGTCGTGTTTTTTGAAACTGGGCCAGGCGGATTTTCATCGCGCCTGAGCCATTAATGTTGAAGTACAGCTCGCGTTTGAATCGTTTTGCGCAGTCGGTGAAATGTCGGATCGCCGCAGATGACCGATTGACTCAGTCGTTCATTTCCGCAGCGAGCACATTCACCAGCGCAGCGGCCGGCATCTCACGAATCAGCGGCGCCCCCTGCCCCGCCCACTGCACGGCAAACTCCGTGTTTGCCTGGGCGGTGGCCGCAGCGTTGAGCGCTTTGTTGGCGTCATAGGCACGTGGATAGTCTGGCAGCGCCGCGCCAGCCTTTTCGAGGCAGGTGAAGTTGCGATTGACCATGCCTCGGGCAGGACGTCCGGAAATGACGCTGGTGACGGCAGTCTGGTGCGCGCGCGGCCCCTTCAAGGCCTCGCGATAGGCGCTGTTGGCGGAGGATTCGGGGCAGAGGATAAACGCCGTTCCCAACTGGGCGGCACTGGCGCCCAACTGCATGACGGCCTTGATCCCCGCGCCGTCCATGATGCCGCCCGCCGCGATCACCGGCAGTCGGCAAGCCGCCACCAGTACACGCACCAACGCAAACGTCCCCATTTGCGAATCCTGTTTTGGATCGAATACCCCGCGATGCCCCCCGGCTTCGTAACCTTGTGCGACCAGCGCATGTACGCCGGCGTGTTCCGCGATCTGCGCTTCGGCCAGGTTGGTCACGGAACACAACAGGATGATGCCCGCAGCCTTGAGCGCATCGATGGCCGGTTGTGGCGGCAGCCCGAAATGGAAGCTGACCACCGCCGGCCGTTCTTCCAGCAGCATCTGCAACATGTCCGGGTCTTCGACGAATGAGGTGTAGATCTCACGCAGCGCCGTCGGTGCCGCGGCCCCGAACTGCGCAAAGAACGGCGCCAGAAATGTCAGCCACTGCGTCTCGCGAGCGCTGTCGTGGACAGCAGGCTGGTGGCAAAAAACATTCACATTGAACGGCTTGTCCGTCAGCGCGGCCGTCTCGCGGATCATGTTCCGCGCCTGCTCGACGTTGCTTGCCCCGATGCCAATCGCGCCGAGGCCGCCGGCGCTGGACACCGCTGCCGCCAGTCGGGGCGTGGAAACACCCACCATCGGCGATTGAAGGACGGGCAGTCGAATGTTCAAAAGGGACAGCAGTTGAGTGGACATGGCATCACCTGAAAGACAGTTGCACAGAGGTAAAAACGGACCCTTTGGCCCACGCGGCAAACCCTAAAGTTCACCGGTCAGAAATTGCGCCCTTCCACGGCCGAAGGACCAGTCCGCATCGGTGTTCTCCACCAGCGAAACAATCAGGTCGTCGGGTGACAGGCCACACTCGGCTTGCAGCCTCTCGGCCAGCAAGCGGTAGAACGCGGTTTTCTGCGTCTGTAAACGTGGTCGCGAAATCACCGTCAGTAACACCACGCTGGTCGTGCGCGTGTAACCCAATCCCGTGTCGTGCAGCACCAACTCCCCCGGACGATGTTGCGTGACGCTTTGGTAGCGATCACTGTCGGGCACCTCAAAGGCCTCGACCATCGCCTGATGGGTCACGTCCAGCAGGGTCTTGAGTTGTTGGTCATTGCGCCCCTGGATGATGTCGAACTTGAGCAGCGGCATAGCGGTTCACCTGTGCGGAAAAAACCGGGAGCGAGCGTTCGCTCCCCCTGGGAAAAACGATGCCGTGCAAGCCCGCGCCAACACGTCATCCACCCCAAACCTGTGGAGCAGAAAGCGGTGCTTACTTGGAGGTCGGCATGGCAAATTCCGCGCCCTTGGCGATGCTGTTCGGCCAGCGCTGCATGATCGACTTCTGCTTGGTGTAGAAGCGCACGCCCTCTTCGCCGTAGGCGTGTGTGTCACCGAACAGCGAGCGCTTCCAGCCACCAAAACCATGCCACGCCATCGGCACCGGAATCGGCACGTTGATGCCGACCATCCCCACCTGAATGCGGCTGGCGAATTCACGTGCGATGTGACCGTCGCGGGTATAGCAAGCGGTGCCGTTGCCGAACTCGTGTGAGTTGACCAGATCGACCGCCTCGGCAAAGTCCTTCACGCGCATGCACGCCAACACCGGACCGAAGATTTCCTCTTTGTAGATTTTCATCTCGGGGGTGACATGGTCGAACACCGTGCCACCGAGCCAGAACCCTTCGGCACAATTCGCGCCAGCCTGGGCGCCGTCAAAACCACGGCCGTCGACCAGCAGTTCTGCGCCCTCCTCAATGCCTTGTTCGATGTAGCCGGTGATGCGTTGCAGCGCCACTTGCGACACGATCGGGCCCATCTCGGCGGCCAGGTTCGTGCCTTCGAGGACTTTGAGTGTGCGGGTGCGTTCCACCAGTTTCGGCATCACCTTATCGGCGACGTCGCCGACAAACACCGCCACCGAGATCGCCATGCAACGCTCGCCGGCAGAGCCGAACGCCGCGCCGATCAGCGCGTCGACCACCTGATCGATGTCGGCGTCGGGCATCACCACCATGTGATTCTTCGCGCCGCCCAACGCCTGGACACGCTTGCCGTGGCGGGCACCGGTCTCGTAGATGTAGTTGGCAATCGGCGTCGATCCGACAAAGCTCACGGCTTTGACGTCTGGATGATCGATCAGCGCATCCACGGCTTCTTTATCGCCCTGCACCACGTTGAACACGCCATCCGGCAGCCCGGCTTCCTTGAACAATTCGGCGATCAGCAGCGAAGGCGACGGGTCGATGGGGCTCGGCTTGAGTACGAAGGTGTTGCCGCAGGCGATGGCCACCGGGAACATCCACATCGGCACCATCACCGGGAAGTTGAACGGGGTGATGCCGGCCACCACGCCCAGCGGCTGGCGCATGGTCCAGTTGTCGATGTTGGTGGAGACCTGTTCGGTGTAGTCACCCTTGAGCAGTTGCGGGATGCCGCAGGCGAACTCGACGACCTCGATGCCGCGCGTTACTTCGCCCTGGGCGTCGGTGAAAACTTTGCCGTGCTCGGCGGTGATCATGCGCGCCAATGTGTCGCGGTGTTCATTGAGCAACGCCAGGAACTTGAACAGGATGCGGGCGCGACGCAGCGGCGGCAGCGCCGACCAGGCGGGAAACGCGGCCGCTGCCGACTTCACTGCCGCGTCGACTTCAGCGGCATTGGCGAGGGCCACTTTGCCGATGACGGAGCCGATGGCAGGGTTGGTGACGTTCTGCGTGCGACCGGAAGTACCGTGCGTCACGCGGCCGTGAATGTAGTGTGCGATGTCTGCTGGCTGGTTGCTCATGGCGGGTGTCCCCTGGTGGTGGATAAGAGCCATCTCTTGTTGTTGTCGGGAGAGCGCCAGGCGGCCGATGGCGCGCCTGCCAGGGTCAAAGTAGGCCAGCAGAAGGATCATGTAAAATGATGATTAATGATCTTATGGATCAGAAATGGTGAAGGTGTTTGAGGTGTTAAACAGCGTTGCTGATTGCTTGTTTAAGCGCGCTCGTGGTTACGAGATGAAAGCTACAAAACCTTGCGCCGTTGCCTACGGGTACGCCAGAATCCGCCGGCTTGTGCGCTTTGGGGGTGCCCGGTAACTTGATTCGTGCCACTGCTCATCAGTGGTCGGGTTTAGTCGCCCGGGGGTGATTCAAAGCGTATTGGCATCCAGACAGTCAGGTCATTTCATGCCTGAACTTCATGGTAGCTGTGCGCAGGGCGCCTTCGGGTGCGCCGGTTTTGAGTCTCCCCCGGTCGACTAACCTGCGTACAGCTGCCACCCCTTGTTTAGTCGCAAGTCGGTGACGGCTCCACGTTTTTGGAGACAGAACCATGGTCAAACCTTCACCCAATCCGCCAGACACCGATCCAGCCTCCCCATACGAACCCGATTCAAACAAACTCAACGAGGCCGCCGAGCGTGCCCTCGACTACCACTTCCCGTCGACTGCCGACATCAAAGCCACGACGCGCACACCCAGCACTCTGTTTACCGTGGACCCAGCGCTCACGACCGAAACCCTGATGGTTTATCTGGTCGAGACACTGGCCTCGGTCGATGTGATGGTCCATCACTTGGTGGACCTTCTGGACGGTGGATCGCGTAATGCGCTGCTGGGCATTTCCAACAGCATCATGCTGGCGGAGATCACGGCGAACCGGGTGCTGGATCAGATTGATCCGCGAGACTAAACACCGCTAAGCGCAGCGTTTGTGGCGAGGGCGCTTGCTCCCTCGCCACAGTTGGATGTGTGTGCAGCTTCAGACCTGAAGCGCTTTCTGCAGCCACTTCGCCCGCTCCGACAGGCGCCGCTTCCAGTCTTCAGCCAACCCACGGCTTGCCGCCAGCGCCAGCAGGTCGTCGATCACCGGCCGGTGCGACAACTGCACCTGCCAGAATTCATCGATGGAAAAGCGCTCCGTTTGCCTTTCCAGCAGCTCGATCCGGTCGCCCGCTTCAATGAAACCCGGTTGAAGCACCCGGTAATACCAACCGGTGATTCGCTCCTTGGCGACATGCATCGACATACGCTCGGCGTCGAAACGATGATTGATTTTCCAACAAGGGCTGCGTGGCTGAGAGACCTGCAACACCGCACTGCCCATCTGGAACACATCGCCGATGTGCACGTTGCGCTCCGAGAGTTCGAACGCAGAAATGTTCTCCCCCAGGCTGCCCGGAAGCAGCTCATGGGCGCAGTGCGCAAAGGCCTGCGCCAGGTGCTGATAATTTTCGGCCGCATAGTGATGAACAGCCTTTTCCGGACCGCCGTGAACCCTGGTGTCGCCATGCTGGTCACCGACAATCCCGTGAAGCTCGACGCGAACGGGGCCTGAACGGCGCTGTTTGAAAATGCCCGTACGCTGCCCTTCAGGCTTCAACAGCCCCAGGCCGCCGGCGAAGACGTGATCTATTTTCGAAGTGAGTGTCATGGGTCGATCCGCATCTTTTACCGGGTTTCGGCCACTTTACTAACCACCGACAATGACCGTAAAGTGATCGTTAAATATGTCCATAATCACTTTTTATGATGGATGGTGACGATCATGGAAATGCGCCAACTGAAGATTTTCTGCGCGGTTGCCGAACTCGGCAGCTTCACCGCAGCCGCCGTCAACGTGAATACGGTGCAGTCCAACGTCACCATGCGGGTGAAGGAGCTGGAAGCCGAACTGAATCGGGAGCTGTTCATCCGCAAGAAATCCGGAGTGGTGCTCACGTCGGCGGGCGAGACCTTCCTCGGTTATGCGCGGCGCATCCTGCAGCTGACAGAAGAGAGTCGCAATGCGTTGACGGACACCGGCGTTCCGACCGGCCTGCTGCGGCTGGGCTCAATGGAAACCACGGCGGCCATTCGCTTGCCGCAGGTGCTGACGAAGTACCGCGAGCAATATCCCGAAGTGCAACTGTCGCTGCTGACCGGGACGACGGTCGAGCTGATCAAGGCAATTGAAGCCCATCGACTCGATGGCGCGTTTGTCGGCGGATTTCACCAGAACCCGGCGTTGGCGCAGGAAGAGGTGTTTCAAGAGGAACTGGTGCTGGTCAGCAGCAACCGCTTCGAGTCACTGCCCGCGCTCATCGAGAAAATCCCCCAGCAAACCGTGCTGGTCTTTCGCACCGGGTGCTTCTATCGCTCCACCCTGGAAAACTGGTTCTACCAAGTCGGGCTGGTGCCTAACCAGATCATGGAACTGGGCACCCTCGACGGCATCCTGTCATGCGTCGCGGCGGGCATGGGCGTGACCTTGCTGCCCAAAGCCATCGCAGAGAATTGCAGCGTGCGGCATGCGATTCGCTGCCACACGCTACCGGCCGAATTCGCCAACGTCTCGACCGTGTTCATCCGCAGGAACGACTCGATGATCACCTCGGCGATGAGCGCGTTTATCGGCCTGGCGCAGGAGCAGATTGCCCGGCCGGCGGCGTAAAACACTCAGTTCGACACTGTAGTTGCGAGCGGTGCGGCGTTCCGGTTTGCCTGCGAAAGCGTCAGGACATTCACTATTGAAACTGAATGCACTACCGCCTTCGCGAGCAAGCTTCGCTCCTACAGGTTAATCGAGGAGAGGCTTACTACAAGCCAAGGGCAAGCTCCGCCACACGTTCTGCTGCGGGGACGACGCTGTGGATCTTGCCAACGCCCTGCCCCGCGTACAGCGAAAGCTTCTTGGCCATGCGCGGTTTGTCGATTGCGCGGGCGCCACCGCCAATGAAACGCAGCAGGTTCCACTTGTCACGATTGGGGATCACCCGGTGCGGCGTGCCGTAGGTCCAACCGAACGAATACCCGGTCCGGTACTCGGTGTCATCCGTCGTCGCCTCGACAATTTTTTGCTTGTAGAGCGGGTGCGCATTCGACTCATCGGTGGCAATAAACGCGGTGCCCACCACCACCCCAGACGCGCCGAGCGACATCAGCGCCCGAACGTCGTCACCGTTGGTGATGCCACCAGCCGCCAGCACCGGCCGCCCCTCGGCAACGCAAAGGATTGAAGTCAGCAACGGCATGATGCCTATCGTGCCTCGATTCAAATGACCGCCACTTTCACTGCCCTGCGCCACGATGATGTCAGCGCCTTGCGCGATCGCGATTCTCGCCAGCTCCACCGAGCCCGTTTGCACCATGACCACCAACCCCGCGTCTTTCGCCCGGGGAATCATGTCGGCGGAATAGGCCTCGGCGTAAAACAAAGAGAGCAGTCGTGGTTTTTCTTCGAGGACCACCTGGAATTGCGCTTCAAACACGTCAGGGCCGCCGAACTGCGGCACCAGGTTTACGCCAAAGGGTTTGTCGGTCAGCGCTCGGGTTTCCTGTATCCATCGGCGCAAGGTCAAGGGTGGCAGGCGCAAGCCGCCCACCACGCCCAAGCCTCCGGCGTTGGCGACTGCCGCAACGAGCGGCGGGCCGGAAATCGCCGCCATCCCGCCGAGAAAAATCGGGTATTTCACGCCACACAATTGAGTGATGGCGTTACCTGCAAAATCGAATCTGGCTTCGTTCATGGCTCACAGCTCCACATGTTTTCCAAGCATCCGCTTGAGCGTGTTGTTCTTCAGGAGAAAGTGATTCTTGAGCGCACCGAACACGTGCAAGGCCAGGCCGGCCAGGAACGCCGACGCCCCGATATCAAAGAGCACATCGACCACCTGCTTCAGCGCTGCATTGGTGGGCAACAGCGCCGGAATCGAAAAGCCTCCGGGCAGCCCCACCCCTTCGCCGGCCGCAGCCCGCGAGGCCCACACCGCGACCGGCAGCAGCACCATAGCCAGGGCGAGCGCCACCGCAACGGAACGGCTGATGATCACTTCAATGGGATTGGGCGTGCCCACCGGCAGCGGGTGGTAAGCGGTGACCCTGGCCCAGAACCGATAGATCGATACGAGAAACAGGATCAGCCCCATGAGGTTTTGCAGGTGAGCCAACGACATCCGCCCGGCCTCACTGGACGCCTGGCCGATCATCACCTGCAAGCCGAGGATGGCGAGCAGCGACAACACCACGACCCAGTGCAGCACGACAGTGATGGGTGAAAACCTTAAGCCATTGTCTCGAAGTTGCATGGCTGACTCCTTTTGCAGAGAGCACAAATCAGGGTATGGAAATGACCGGCACACCCTCATCGCGATGAAGGTGTGCCGCGTCTTAGTGGCTGACCGCTTGCGATGCGCCAAGGCCGGTGCGGGCGCGAATGAGCTGATCATCGAAACGCTCGCGTTCAAGCGCTGCGCCGCGACTGCGATCAGTGACCGAGCCGAGCCAGGTAAACAGGAACGCCACGTTCATCGAGATGATGGCCGGGTAGTCGAAGGGGAAGATGGCGTCGGCATTACCCAGCACTTTGACCCACACCGCCGGCGAGAGAATCACCAGGCTGACCGAGCTCACCAGCCCGGCGATGCCACCGATCAACGCCCCGCGTGTAGTCAGCCCTTTCCAGTACATCGAGAGCACGAGGATCGGGAAGTTGACCGAGGCCGCCACGCCAAAGGTCAGCGCGACCAGGAAGGCGATGTTTTGGTCCTTGAACAAAATGCCCAGCACCACCGCAACGATGCCGATACCGACCGAGGCAATCTTCGACACACGCCGCTCGTCGTTCGCATCCGCACGGTTTTTGCGGAAGACTTGGACATAGAGGTCGTGTGAAATCGCTGAGGTGCCTGCCATGGTGAGCCCCGAGACCACGGCCAGGATCGTGGCAAACGCGACGGCGGAGATGAAGCCCAATAGCAGGTCGCCGCCCACGGCTTTTGCCAGATGCATCACCGGCATGTTCCCGCCGCCGATGAGCTTTCCACCGACAATGCCGGACTCATAGAAGGCCGGGTCTTGCCCGACGATCACGATGGCTGCCAGCCCCAACACCGCAACGATCAGGTAGAAGAAGCCGATGAAACCTGTCGCGACGAATACCGATTTGCGCGCTTGCTTGGCGTCCGGCACGGTAAAAAAGCGCATGAGGATATGGGGCAATCCTGCGGTACCGAAGACCAGGCCAAGCGACAGCGAGATGAGTGCCAAGGGGTCGGCCACCAGCTTGCTGGGCAGCAGGATCCGCTCGCCATCGTGATGGGCGGCAACCGCTTTTTCGAACAGTAGCTCGAACGAAAAACCGAACTTGCTCAACGCCAACACGGCCAGCAGTGTCCCGCCCACCAGCAGCAAGCCTGCCTTGATGATCTGCACCCAGGTGGTGGCGACCATCCCGCCAAACGTGACGTAGATCGCCATCAACAGACCGACAGCGATCACCGCGTAGTTGTAGGGAAGACCAAACAGCAGCTGGATCAACTGCCCTGCTCCGACCATCTGCACCACCAGATAAAAGCAGACCACGGTCAACGAGCCGAACGCGGTCATGGTGCGGATCCGGTTTTGATCGAGCCGGAACGAGGCGATGTCCGAGATGGTGATGCGCCCCAGATTGCGGATGCGCTCGGCGAACAGGAACAACAGCAACGGCCAGGCGACGAAGAAGCTGATCGAGTAGAGCACGCCATCAAAACCGTTGAAGAAAATCATGCTGGTGACGCCCAGTAACGCCGCCGCCGACATGTAGTCCCCCGCCAGTGCCAAACCGTTCTGGAAACCGGTGATGCCGCCGCCGGCGTTGTAGAAATCGTCCATCGATTTGGTCTTGGAGGCAGCCCAGTAAGTGATGCCCAGGGTGGTCAGCACGAAGACCAGAAACATCGCGATAGCGGTGATGTTCAGCGGCTGTTTGTCCACCGCCTGCAAGACGTCGGCGGCCGAGGCGCACGTGGTGACCGTGCCCAACAGAGAAGGCGCAATGAGGTAGCGAAGAATGGGTTTCATACGATGGCCCCCTCGCGAATTTCTGCGGTGAGGTCATCGAACTCGCCGTTGGCGCGCAGGATGTACAGGCCGGTAAACAACCAGGCGCCGACGATGAAGGCGACGCCCAGCGGCCAACCGATATTGATGATGCTGGTTGCGGAGAGTTTCTGCGCTAGAAGCTGGGGCGCGAACGCCGCGACGAGGATGAACGTGAAGTACGGGACAAGGGTGGCGGCAGTAAGACAAGCGACGAATCTTCGCTGCCGTGATACCAAATCCTGGTACCGGGGATGGTTGCGAATTCTGGCTGACTCGGATGCATGGTTCACGTTGACTCCGTGTAGCAGTGGACAGTTATTGTTGTTCCACAGCCTCAAATTCGAAGACTCGATTTGCCACTGGCTGCGGTGTATTTGCACCCTCAACCTATGCCCGGCCAAAGATCATGTAAAACGATCATTAATGATGCGTATGATCTTTTTTGATGAATTAAATCGCACCCTATGTCGGCCATTGCTTGCCTTTGCCGCACACGAAAACTAATCTGCTGAACGCTGTTTATTTGCGGTTGGTTATTGGTTTTAGAGATAGGTGAATTCGATGGATGTCACGGATCTGAAGGTGGTCGATGCGGTTGCGCGCCACGGCAGCATGAACAAGGCTGCGAGCGAGCTGAACACCGTGCAGTCCAACGTGTCCGCGAGGATTCGGTCGCTGGAGGACGAGCTCGGGGTGGCGCTGTTTCAACGCAGCGCCAGAGGGGTTCAGGTCACGCCGGCTGGGCGTCGGATCCTGCCGTTCGCCGCCCGCCTTTCCCGGCTCCTGTCCGATGCATCCTGCGCTGCGCGCGATGATGGGCATCCAAAAGGTGTCTTCGAGATCGGTACGCTCGAGACGACGCTGGCGCTGCGCCTTCCACGGCTGATCGCAAAATTTGCCAAGGCCTACCCGGAGGTTCGCCCGGTGATTCGCACCGGCACCACCTGCAGCCTGATCCAGGGCGTCATCGACTGTAAGCTCGAAGGGGCGTTTGTCGTGGGCCCGGTCAATCACCCGGAATTGCTCAGTGAGCAAGCCTTCCGCGAAGAGCTCGTGCTGGTCACATCCTGTGCCATTGACACGCTGGACGCGGTCGCCGCGGTCGACAATCTGAAGACGGTGGTTTTTCGAATCGGCTGTTCCTACCGCCAGCGCCTGGATTCCCTGCTGGCCAACC
The DNA here is from genome assembly GCF_014852325.1 of Pseudomonas sp. PDM01. Classification (NCBI taxonomy): domain Bacteria; kingdom Pseudomonadati; phylum Pseudomonadota; class Gammaproteobacteria; order Pseudomonadales; family Pseudomonadaceae; genus Pseudomonas; species Pseudomonas sp. PDM01. The sequence goes on along the minus strand of NZ_JACVBK010000001.1, from coordinate 6,641 downwards.
TGGGCATCCTGGCGCCTGAGCCACTGGAGTTTGGCTCGATTGAAGCGATTATTGCCTGTGTGTCGGCGGGCGTCGGGGTCACGCTGTTGCCCCGAGGTGTTGTGGCGAACGCTTTGCGCGAAGGGTTGGTCAACGTGCATGAGCTCGCACCAGACATCGCCGAGGTAGAGACGGTGTTCGTCAGGCGCCTTGATGGCTATTTTTCCAGCGCGTTATCCACTTTTCTGGACAGCGTTCGTCTGGACGGTGTCGCCCAGGTAGCGATTCCTGACCCAGCCGTTCATCAAGGCGCATAACACCAGCAATGCCGCCGTCACCAGGAACACATGATGCAAGCCGAGATGGGCGCCAATCTGGCCGCCAATCAAGGGACCTATCACCTGCCCTGAGAACTGCGCCGATTGCAGGTAACCGAGGATTTTGCCGGTGTTGTGCTCTTCGACCGAATGCCGGATCAGCTTGGCAATCGCGGGCAGGAGCCCGGCAATGGTCATGCCCATGACGCCGCGCAATACCGCCAGTTGCCACCATTGCGTGACGAACGCTTGGGGCACCATGACCACGGCCGTCAGCAACAGGCAACCAACAATCACGCTCCAGCCGCCCACCCGGTCGGCCAGCGCCCCCAACCTGGCGGCGGTCAGGATACTGCCCAACGCGGAACAGGCCATGACCACGCCGGCTATCCGCGCCTGATGATCAACCGGTACGCCGAGGTCGCCGATGTAGACGGTGATGATCGGCTCAATCGACATGTTGGCCAACAGCACCATCATCGCAGTCATGAGCAGTGCAGCGATGACCGGCCATTTCGAACCGGCCCCCTCAGGCCGGTTTTTCCTGTCCCGTTGTCTGGCGTCCGACGCTCGGTCGAAATCCTCACGAACGAACAGGATGGTGGTCATGGCGGCGACCGCAATCATTGCGCCACCGACGAAAAAGGTGCCGCGAATACCGACAAGCTCAGGTAAAAAACCGCCAACCAGTGGCCCGATCAGGTTGCCGGACAAGGCTCCCGTGGACAAGACACCGAGTGCCCAACCCGCCCTTTCGCGCGGGACCTGCGACCCGATCATGACGATGGACGCCGATGCGTAGCCACCGATGAGCCCGGCGATGAGGCGCAGTGCAACCAGGTCGGTAACGTCCCGGGCCAGCCCGATCAACGACATGACAATGGCCATCCCGATGGCTGCTCTGACCAGCATCGGTTTTCGGCCATAGCGATCAGCCAAGCGTCCCCACAACGGCGCGGTAATCGCCGTGCCGAAAAAAGTCGCGCCGAATGCCACGGCCGACCATTGCACCACGTCCGCCTGCGACGTCACGCCCAGTTGTTGAACGTACAACGGTAAAAAGGGCAACAACATGCTCAGGCTGACCAGTGTCGTGAACGAGCCGAACACACAAACGGTCAGGTTGCGGCGCCAATACATCACGTTTCTATCGGAGTAATTCACGGTGTCAAAGGCTCCGGGAATCGCTGGAGCTTTTCGCCGCCTTGGACGGATCAAACCAGTGGGCGCCGATAATCGCTGGAAGCAACGGCGTATATGCAAACCGCGCAAGGCCGATGCCGACCAGGCTTGCAGCAAAGCCTGCCACCGTTGCCCAGCCTGCGCTGGCTGGCCGCAACGCGGGCTGCGCATTGGCGATCGTTGTGTTCAACCTGTTCATCATCCGCCCTTCTCTACTTCAGACAGGGCAGACATTACGCGCGCGGGATATATCTCAAGAAGCGAATTAATCTGATCGGGTTATCTCCCATAGAGATACCCAGCGCTACGGCCAGTGGCGAAATTCAATCCGACGCCTTAATCCACAATGAACAATTTTGCGCCACTGGTGGTGAACGACCGATGCCCTTCAGCATTGTTGCCCACCTGATAACTCATGCCGGCCGTCAGCGTGAATTGTCGACCGTCCTCCAGTTCCGTGTGCAACTCGCCTTCCAGGCACAACAGGATATGACCTCTCCAGCACCAATGATCGGCGAGGTATCCGGGGCTGTATTCAACCATTCGCACACGCGTCGAACCAAACTGACAGGTTCGCCAATAGGCGTTTCCGGTCTGGCCGGCATGGGTGACAGGTTCGATCGTCGACCAGTCGGTCGTCCCGAACGGGATGGCGGTGAGATCCATTTTTACCTCATCGAATACGGTAGAGGCGCAAACGTAACAACCTCGCGATGTGGCCGATAGACACAGATGGCCCGCATTTACGGGATACAGGGTTCAGTGAATACTCCCATGCAGCCAGGTGATCTGCGAAACTGCCGAATGGCTGAACAGCCTTTGAATGGTTTAACCCTCCCGTAGAAGAGAGCGAACACATGGTCACTTGTTACCTGAAGTACGTGCTGGACCCGTACCAGATCAGCGCATTCGAACACTACGCAAAGTTGTGGATTCCACTGGTGGAAAAATTCGGTGGCCAGCACCACGGCTATTTCCTGCCGTCCGAGGGCGCCAACAACATCGCGTTGGCGATGTTCACTTTTGCGAGCCTTGCCGAGTACGAGCGCTATCGGCAGGACTCCATGAACGACGCGGACTGCATCGCGGCGTTCAAGTATGCCGAGGATAAAAAATTCATCCTCAGCTATGAGCGGAGTTTTTTCCGGCCGGTGTTTGGGGATCAGGCGTAAACCCGTTCGGAAAGTCTTTTGCCGGGGTTCCCTCAGGCCGTCATGACGGGAACAGATCCAGTGTGCGCTCGACCTCTTGAATGTCGATTTTGAAGCCGTCGCCCTCTGGCGTTCCGACCACGAAGCCGAAATTCTGCCTGTCGCGATCCGTCAGGAACTTGTAGTAGCTGACGAAACGGTTCGGTGGCTGCAGTGCCAGCAACGAACCGCCCGGCTGGAGCACATTGACGCCGTGCACCAGCTGACTGCCTTCGACCCCCACCACCGTCCGCGCCCCGGCGCAGGTCGCCACGATGGTCGGCACATCGGTTTTCAAAGGATCGAGAACGCGGAACCCCCTGCTCTTGCGCAGGTGTTCAGCGACCTCGAGCTCATTGCGCAAAAAGCGCAAGTCACCGTCGCCACCGCGCAGAATGAACACGCCGGGGTGAGCCTCATGTTTGACGTGCGACAGCAGTTTTTCCCCCATGGCCCGGTAACGCAGATGCCTGTTTCGATTGTTGCTCAAGTCGTCGAACAGCACGAGTTCACGAAAAAACGCACTGTGCAGGCGCGCCGGTTTCATGCCAAACCAGTCTTCGTAAGCGGGAGCCTGGGTAAACAACGGAAACCTGGCGGAGGGCGCGGTGGTCACCGGCACGCCTTCATCGCAGGCCAGGGAATAGGTCGGGCAGTCTTCCATCAACCAGGTTCCAAACCAGGTATTGCCGTTTTGCGTGCAGTAGACGGCGGCGCGATCGATCTCGGTGTCCACGGTAATGCGCGGGAACATACTTGGCTTGAGCGACAGCCACAGACTGGCGTTGTCCTTGTAGAGCGCGCCATCGATCATCCAGACGTCCTTGAGCAAGTAGCCACGGGTCGGCCCTTGTTCTACGTCGCCCAGCCCCTGCATGGTGCGGGCGGGATGCTCGAAAGGATAAAAACGCTTCGCCTCCCACCCTGTCACGCGGTCCATTTGACCGGGCAGGAAGAACGCCGACGGAGAATGAGTCGTCTCGCCCGGCGCAATATCCCAACTTTTCAGCGCGATGCTTTTCAAGTTGATATCGGCTTTGCGTGCGAGTCTTTTTCTCGCCATGTTTTTGTAGGCGGCCAGGGTCCATTTTTTTTGATTGCCAGCGGTCGACGTGCTGATTGGCGAGAGATCGCTTTCCATGAAGAGTCCTCCCTGCAGGCAGGGTCAAAAGTCAGGTGCGAGCGCTGTCATTATTCAGTCCTGGAAATGGCTCAGCTGGATGGAATCCGTTCCATGACGGGTTGTGTCTGCAAATTGGCATAGCGACTGCGCAAGGTGTCGAGAAACTGTTCGCCCGAGCTCTTGGCGCAATACAGGTAAATTTTGTGCAGCCCGCCAAACACCATTTCGTGATAACGGCTGGCGACTTCCTCATCGCTTGGCCCGTCCGGCAGGCCAAGGTGCAAGGTTATTTCCTTGCCTTCGACAGCAAACAGCGGCGTGTCCCAGAGGAATCTGGCTCTCCCGGTCTTGGGCAGCCGGACGAACATGTACGCGTGGTTTCCCAAGGAATCGATATCACCGCCGCGCCGTCTTTTCCATTTCAGCAGCCCGTCATCCGGACGGGCCACGCAAAGACCGATGTCGTAATAATCGAAGCCATTGTCGATGGCCCATTCAAGTGCCATGAAGGTGGTAATCGAGTTGACCTCGCGCAGTTTTTTCGCATCTGAAAAAATCGGCTCGACGTACCCGAAACGCAGCGTGCTCCAGTAGCGCTTGCCGCCCCGAGTGACGACGCAACCCAGGTGGCAGGCAACCACCTCGTCTTCCAGCATGATCAGGTCGAGCCGGCCGACGGTCTTGGCAATTCTCAAGACTTCCTGAGAGGGAAACTGCGCAGCGTGGATGCCTTGCCGTGCTTCGGCATAAGGTCGAAGCATTTCCCTGTCGGCCTTTTCGATTTCGTCATCCAGCAGCGTCTGGACCATCCGGTAGCGCGGTCGGTTCTTGCGGATGTTTCGACGCAACTCGCTATCGTATTTGGCGGTGATGTCTTCGATGGGGCGCCCCAGCGGTACGACGGCACTCAGGTAGAGGGGCACATTCAAGGCCCCCGGGGACGGCGCTTCACTGACCACCACCACATGATGCGACGCGGCAGGTGCCGATTCGTCGTCGACCGTATCGGGCGGCCCCTGGGACTTCCCGCCGATGAGCAGCTTGGCCATTTCCCGCTGCTTTTTCCTGCCGATGTAGAGAAATTCGTAAGGACTGTCGTTCTGCAGCTTGAAGCGGGCAATCTCCCACTTCCAGAAACACGCACGCCCCAGGATGTCCCGCAGCCAGGTTGCCGCGTTCCTGACTTCATAACGTAATGAAGGAGAAATCAGTTTTCGGATAACGGCCGCCAGCTTCTCTTTCATTTCTTCGTCATCCTTTGAGCTATCTGTCGTGAAATCAGAGAAAGATCCGGGCGGGACTTGATACTTTCACTTAACCCTTGATATTTAAGAAATATTTGATGGAATTACGCGTTCCCCATCAGTAACTATTAAAGATCAAGGCAGGGACTTTGCAAGCGGCGTATCGGCAGCGTAACCGTATATTTCATGACGCCAAAATTTCTACTTTTCTGGACAGGCACGGGTTCAAAAATGCCCTCCCGGCAACTGCCCCCAAATGCGCCAAGCCGGGCAAAGGGCAGACGCAACAGCGTCTAAACTGCAGGATACAAACACGCCTCTTTATACAGGGAACACGGGATGACCGGAAAAACCGCGCGCCCATGCGGGTCATGGGTCTTGCCCGCCCTGCTCGCCATCAACCTGGCGCTGACAGCGGGCTGCGCACGCAACACCGCCACGCCTCGCACTTGGGCCTCAAACGCAGGCTCACCTTGCTACGCCAAAGCGCTGCCCACTGTCGGCGAAGGTGGCTTGGCCTGGGGTTCCACCCTCGACATGGCCCGCCAGAAATCCATGGACAATTGCATTCGCTACGCCGGACGCTCCGGTGGCGCGCCGGATACCTGCCAGGTGGTGTTGGCAGAGTGCAGAAAATAATGCAGCGTCACTAACAGCGTCCGCGCCACGCGCACTTGCCCTATCCTTCTCTCCAACCCACAACTCCGGACATCGACATGCCCGCCCCCGAATCGACCCTTCTCGATAGCTGGCACCACAACGCCCAATCCTGGATCGACGCGATCCGCAGCGGCGCCATCGAAAGCCGCCTCAAGGTCACCGACCAGGCGATCCTGCTGGCAGTGGCAAGCCGTCAGCCCGAACGCGTGCTCGACCTGGGCTGCGGCGAAGGCTGGCTGTTGCGGGCGCTGGCTGAACGGGCGATCAATGGGGTCGGTGTGGATGGCGATGCGACGCTGGTCGAGGCGGCGCGGTCAGCAGGCTCTTCGCCGGTGCATCTGGCGAACTATGAACAATTGGCGCAAGCCGAAGTGGACATCGGCAGCGACTACGACCTGATCTGCGCCAACTTCGCCCTGCTGCACCAGGACATCATCCCCCTGCTCACCGCCATGAACGCCTTGCTCGCCCCCGGCGGCGCACTGGTGATCCAGACGCTGCATCCGTGGAGCGCAGCGGCCGGCGACTATCAGGATGGCTGGCGGCAAGAAACGTTCACCGGGTTCAAGGGACAGTGGCAACCCATGCCGTGGTACTTCCGCACCTTGTCCAGCTGGCTCAATGCGCTGGACATGGCCGGCTTTCAACTGACGGGCCTGCAGGAGCCACAGCACCCGCAAAGCCCTGTGCCGCAGTCGTTGTTGTTGGTGGCTGAAGTGCGGCGGTGAGTTCGTTTGATGGATGTCGGCGGGGGGGTGTTTGGTTGAAGACTCACTAGCGGATCTCAGGCGATTGCTGCCATTTACGGAAGGCGGCAATCGGCCAAAAGCAATGGGATGGACTCCTCCTCACCTCGGCATCTTGAGTGCCAGACTGAAGGTGCGAACCACAGTCAACCGTGAGAAGGAGTCCACACATGAAGCTTATGCGCATTGGGGTCGACCTG